>NZ_VEGP01000130.1 GCF_007679495.1 Paenibacillus sp. 32O-W
ATCCTACTATTTCTCCATCGATCATTGATTTCCTTTCTTTATCTAGCTATTTTGATTTTAAAGATCACGGATTCAGGAAAGTAATGAAAGTACCAGAAAAAGTAATCGCTTTCAAATAGTCATTTGCTATTTCTAGAAGTATACTTTTGGTAAAGATGGGAGAGGAGGAATTTTTTGCAAGTGAAAGGAGGGAAATGGGGAAGGAAGAATACGATAAAGGCCCACCATTCATCGGTCTAACCCTTAAGGAGGGAAAAGCAATGAGGACAAAGGTATATTGGTTGCTATTGCTATCGTTAGTCTTTGGTCTGGCGGGAGCCGGACAGGCAGGGGCGTGGGACGCCATGGACGAGAACGGGAACAACGAGCCCGCATCACAATTGCTTAAGATTGAAATTGAGACCGCTTCCGGAATATCTAGAGAAATCCAGGTGGTGGACGCACCGGGTTCCGGCGATTACTTGGCGGTGCTGACGGACCGTTATGGAGAAAGAACAAACAACACGAGTAAATATAATGTAGCCGTGCAAGTAGACAGCAGCTTCACGGTCACCCAAGTAGCCAACAAGGCCCCTGCTCCGGGAGCAACCCCGATCTGGCAGGATTCGCCCAACCTGGAGATCCCCGCGGGAGGCTTCGTTCTTCTGGCTGTAGACGATTCTTATCAGCAGAAGGGCTTCAAAAAATTCGCCGCCGAAAATTTCGACGTCGGTGATAAGGTCATGCTTAAACTGGATGGACAAGCCGTAACGATCGAGGAGTTTAAGAGCAGGACCGAAGAGCTGGCCCAGCCCTCTACGCTGATCTTGGATCAGGATAACATGTTTACGGTTCCCCAAGACCAAAACCGGGCGATATTGTCGGGAAAGCTCACCAACTATGATAAAGAAGGCTCTTATCAAATCTTCATTGCGAATCAGCCTGTATCGATCCGGGATGACGGCACCTTTACCCATGAAGTCGACTTGGAGCCGCAAACGAATTATATCGAGGTGAGGGTGAAGCGGGGAGAGGTGATTCAGAACCGGTTCTCGGTCGTTGTCTATCGTTATATGCGGCTGCATGATGAACGGGAGGTGTACTTGTGGATTGAGCAATCGACCAATCTTAACAAGTACCCTTCCTCCGAGGCGGTGCGCAGAATGCTGGTCAAGGCCAAGGAGGCCGGGGTGACGGCGGTCGCTTTTCCGGTGAAAGGACACGAAGGATTCGCTTCCTATCTGCATAACGAAATTTCGGGAATTCCCCACATCAGCCGGATAACGGAACCTTCCAAGAGAGGAGTTCCGGCGGACATGGACGTTCTGCAGGTTTTTATCGATCATTCCCGGGAGCTTGGACTAAGAATTGATGCGGTCTTCAATCTGTATGGCTCCGGCACTGCAGTCGATACCGGTCTTACCCCGGAGCAATTCGCCGATTTCGAGGAATGGGTCTACCGTCCGGAGGACGGGGGAAAAATCGTTCCGATCCGGCAGAGCCGATATAAGCCTTCGGTATACTTTCTGAATCCGGCGAATGAACGCGCACAGCAATATCAGATGAAGGTTATAGAAGAAGTGATGCGCTATTATGATGTCGACGGGATTGTGCTGGACAGGGCCAGATATGATAACCTCTATGCCGATTTCAGCGACCTATCGAGGCTGCAGTTCGAAAGCTATTTGGCCGGCAAAGGAAAATCATTGCAGCGATGGCCTCAAGACGTTATGGAGCACCAGTATGATGAACAGGGCAATTATATGAAGACCGTTAACGGACCGTTGTTTTATGATTGGCTGACCTACCGTTCCACTGTTTCCAAGCAATTTTTCATTAATTTGCGGGAGAGGATCGATCAGATCAATGCGGAAACCGGGAAGCAAATTCCGTTCGCCATCTCCATGGGCTCCTGGTACTCATCTTATTACGAGGTAGGGCAGAACTGGGCCAATCCCAATATTCCGTATGATTCCAGGTTGGGTCTGCCGCTGGCGGAGCTATATACGGAGGAGTATACTCAAACCGGCTTCGGCACCAAGGACATCTTTGATTATATGATTCTGGGCACTTATTATAATACGCCTTCGGCCGTCAAGCGGGGCATTACCATGATCCATACGCTTCTGGAAGAAGAATTTCCGGTTTATGCCGGTTTTCAGCTTCAACAGCTTCCGGACCCCGAGGATCAACGCGAATCATTCCAGGCCGCGCTCAAATTTACCAACGGCATTAAGCTGTTTGATCTGTCCGTCATTAATTGGGATGTGCAAAAAGCGGCGCTGGAAGACCGGCCTTATGTCAAGCCGTACCAGCTTGGCCTCAGCATCCCGGACCAGTATGAGCTTCCCGAGCATTTGCGGCAGTATGTCGCTGACGGGTATATAGAAGCGGATTTCTATAACCAAAATCGGGGAATTGGCACGATCGCCGTCTATTCGGATGAATTCGGACCGACTACGGGAACGTCGGGAAGCTACGGGGTTGAAGTAGTCGTCGGCGCCGACGGCAAGGTGCTGGATGTCGTCAACAAACAGCAGGCGATCCGTTGGAATTGGAGCGGCAACCGGCCGAATAACAGCGTGCTTCCGAATGGAGGCTTCGTCATCTCCGCCCTTGACAATGACGGTGTTCGGACCTTGCGCCAGCTTCTGGCTTACGTATACAGCGAAGGGGATCTCGCCAGGGCGGCCGCGCTGCGCGGACATCTGGACTATGACGGAATCACCACCTCTGAGTCCGTGCTTGAAATGAAAGGGAATGTTCAGGTGCTGGGGCCGGGAAGGGCACAGGTGACACTGAACGGCATGCAGGCGGAAATGGACGAATACGGCGATTTCGTTGGCCGGGTGGATCTGCGGCCGGGATTGAATACCATCCGGATAGACGTGTGGGTCGATGGAAGAAAAACGAACAGCCAAACGGTTAGAGTAACGCGGAATGAGGCGGAGCTGACAGGCCTCGAATTCGAACGAGACGAATATGTGCTTCGTACCGGGGAATCCGTACACCCCCGCCTGACGGCGATCTATTCGGACGGCAGCCGCAGCGTTCCCGGCTCAGGTGTTGAATACCGCTCCAACCGGCCGGAGGTTGTCTCCGTAGCTGCGGACGGCACATTAACCGGCCTTAGACAGGGAGAATCGGTCATTACAGCCGTATACGGGAATCGGGCGGCGGAGACCTTGGTCCGGGTCACTCCGGCGGCACAATTAGTAAGCATCGAAGTGGACGATAACGATTACAGCCTGATTGTCGGACAAACCCATCAAACGGAAGTGACAGCCGTCTATTCGGACGGAACCCGCGAACGGGTCACCGCAGATTCCTTCCGCTCCTCTCATGTACGGGTAGCCGATGTGTCCGAAACGGGGCTGGTGACCGCGCTCAAGCCGGGCCGCGCCGACATTACGGTCGAATACGGAGGGAAGAAGGCGGTCATCCGGGTCAAAGTCTTTAACAACGACAACGGCAAAGGGAAAAATAAATAAGCCTGCCGATGCAGGTGTCGACAAATCCCGTGCGAAGCTGTGCGGATGCCCGGGCGGAGAGCGTCCGGAATGGCGAAGAGCGGCACAAAGACTGCCGGGGTTTGTCGGAAAAACAAAACTTTTATTTAAATAAGCGGCAGGAACATGATATAATGATTCTGGCTCTGCAATATATTTCCTTTAGCAATTTAGGAAGGAGGAGCAGTCATTCATTATCTTGCCGCTTTTCTATTAGCACTTTTTATCGTTTATTTGTCTATTCCTCTTCTGAGACGTTTTGCAATTAAAATCGACTTCGTGGACAAGCCTAAAGAAAATAATGCCAGGAAGTTACATAAAGAGCCGGTTCCGTTAACGGCCGGCATCGCCATTTTTGTCGGATTTGTCGTTTCCTATCTGCTTTTTAACGAGGCGCCGTGGGAAGAGACTGTGGCTGTGCTGGCGGGCTCCCTGCTGATCCTCGCCATCGGTACGATCGATGATTGGTACAAGACCCAGGGCAAGGAATTTCCGGCTTGGCCCAAGTTCTTGGTGCAGATCTTTGCCGCCTATCTCATTTATCAGGCCGGTATCGTGTTTGTCGGATTCTACAACCCGTTTACCGAGCAGATGGTCGTTCTGCCGACCGTTCTCCAATTTCTGCTGACCGTTACGTGGATTTTCGGAGTGACGACCGTTATCAATTTCTCCGACGGGATGGATGGGTTGGCCGGCGGGCTGTCCGTAATTTCGGCAATGACCTTGTTTATCGTGGCCGTCACTATGGGCCAGAGCGATTCCGCAATTATGGCCATTACTCTCGTGGGAGTCGGCCTCGGGTATTTGAAATACAACAAGCCCCCGGCGAAGATCTATATGGGGGATGCAGGAGCCACTTTCCTCGGCTTCATCCTGAGCGTCATTGCTTTGGACGGAGCCTTCAAGCAAGCGACCGTGCTGTCGTTATTCATACCGATCCTGGCACTGGGTGTGCCGATATTCGACAATATTTTTGTCGTTCTCAAGAGGTTTAAGGACGGCAAGCCGATCTACAAAGCGGACGCCACCCAGATTCATTACCGGCTGCTGTCCGCCGGGCTGAACCCGAAGCAAATCGTTACCTTCTTATGTCTGGTCAGTGTATGCTTTAGTCTGACCTCGATTATTCTTCTGCTGCTTCAGGTATAAGTATAGAGGTCTTCTAAGGCCGACCCAATAAGAATACATGGAAAAGGAACCCGCGCACCGGCGGGTTCTTTTTATTATGGCTTTAGCCAGTTGAGCTCGCGAAGCGTGCGAAACAAAAAACCACCCGCTATGCGGGTGGAGGGA
>NZ_VEGP01000131.1 GCF_007679495.1 Paenibacillus sp. 32O-W
CGAAATTAACAAGTCGCCTCAGAAGGTAATTGATCGCCTTTGTATCCAACTCTAAATCTTAAGTGCCACTTATATAGACAAGCTATAACGAAATCCAAAATCAACTTGTTAATTCGGCTTAAAAGTTATATCGATTGTTAAGAAAGCATTGATCAGATACCGTGCTCCTCCTAACCGCTTTGGAACTATAACTTACTAAAAAGGAGGAGCATGGAATGCGTGAAATTATGGAATTAATTCACTTAGCCCAGCAGGGTGATCGACAAGCAGTAGCCGAACTAATTGAGCGCTATGAGCCTCTGATCAACAAATACTCTCGCTATCATGGTGTGATCAATGAAGACTGCAGACAACAACTGGTCATTGAGTTTATTTTGGCGATTCGCCGTTTTGATCTTGACCGTTACAAGGAATAGGGAAAAGCCGAGCCGTAGAATGAATATTCTGCTGCTCGGCATTTCTCGGTTGAAGATGGAACTTCGCTTTACTCCGATTCTCCGAAACTACAAACTTTCCCTCGCAATTTAATAAAAATATTTATCGCTCAAGTTGCCTTTTAAAGTGAATACCCCTATTTATTTTGTAGGAGATGCAAAAAGCCTTTGATCTCCGATATCCACGTGATCATTGAAAATTCCATATACACATTTCGAGTACATTCCTCTTGTACCCGCGAAAAGCGGAAAGCGACCGGACGGAAGCGCGAAGACTGCCAGTTCTTATTAGCAAGAGCGATAACTTCTGGTCCCAATCAATCTGTGGTGGGTTGAATCGCCATGACCTGCAAGAGGGATAATGATACTTCTGCCCGGCCAGCATCACTGCATTGGGGGCAGCCCGCTCGAATGAGGGGGAGTTTCCGTAAAAAATCGGAGCTATGATGCCGTATAACCAGCGGCAGCTTGAAATGTGCTTTTTTCTGTTCACGGTATTGATACATAATTTCGTAGAAAGGAGATTGTGATGTCGTACAGTTCGTTCGATACATTATGTCAAAAAGAACCCTATGATTTAATGTTTCAAAATTATCCGGATGTCGTCAACGTTACTCAAATGTGCGAAATGTTGGGCGGCATCAGTACCAAAACTGCCTATAAACTGTTGCAAGCAAATCAAATTGAACACTTCAAAATTGGCAGAGCTTATAAAATTCCCAAGATCAATATTCTCCTCTATCTCCTTCGAATGACAAAAGATCATGCCCCTTCATACTGCAACGCTTTAGTGCATTGAATTACCAGTTGTACTATGTTACACTAGAATCGTCAATGGTAGGAGATTGGGGCTGCTATATCAAGGAGGGACATGGTTTGGTAGCAGGCCACCTACAGGAGAAGAAAGGTTATTTCTATATCGTCTTAAATTATAAAGATGAGCAAGGTAAAAGGAAAAACAAATGGATTTCCACGGGTTTACCCGTAAAAGGCAACAAGAAGAAAGCCGAAGCATTACTTATTGAAGCTCGCAAAAATTTCGAAACTCCTCAGCAAGCAGATAAAGAAGACCTGTTATTCTCTGACTTCATGCTTCAATGGCTGGAAATGATGAAGCACCGTATTGAAATCACAACTTATGCTTCCTATTCTAACGCTGTAAAAGGCAGGATAGCACCTTACTTCAAGGAAAAAGGGATTTTGCTTCAAGAATTGCAACCGAATCACATCCAGGAATTTTATCAATATGAATTAGAAGTTCGCCGTGTTACAGCTAATACAGTTATCCATTTCCACGCGAATATCCGCAAAGCGCTTCAATATGCGTTCAAAACGAATATGATTCCCTCAAATCCCGCAGATAAAGTCGAACGTCCAAAGAAAAATACATTTGTCGGCAGTTTTTACGACAGGGAAGAAATGAAGAAGCTGTTCGAAGCGGTAAAGGGCGATCCAATCGAGCTAGCGGTTCTGCTCTCGGCATTTTACGGATTACGTCGAAGCGAAGTTGTGGGGCTAAAGTGGGATTCGATTGATTTCAAAAATAAAACCATTACCATTCAGCATACGGTAATTGAAGTATCTGTCGAAGGGAAGTATATAACCGTGGAGAAGGATCGTACAAAAAACAAATCAAGTCATCGCTCTCTGCCATTGGTTGCAGCGTTCGAAGAACTTCTTTTACGAATAAAGGAACAACAAGAACAATACAGACGCCTGTATAGAGACTCCTACTGTACTGATTACCTCGATTACATTTATCTGGACAAGCTGGGGCATCGGATCAAGCCGGGGTATATTACGCAACATTTTCCTATCGTACTCTCTAGGCATAAATTGCGGAGAATTCGCTATCACGATCTGAGACATAGCTGCGCCAGTCTACTTCTCGCCAATGGAGTGAGTATGAAAGAAATTCAAGAATGGCTGGGGCATAGCGATTTCTCAACAACAGCAAATATCTATGCACATTTGGACGTCAGTACGAAAATCACATCAGCCCATGCAATGAGCGAATGTTTACAGTTTTAAATAATAAAAAAGTTCCTCGGGCTAATCCCAAAGAACATCGTAGTTTTATTATTGGTGCTGGTGAAGGGACTTGAACCCCCACTCCGTCGCCGGAAGCGGATTTTGAGTCCGCCGCGTCTGCCATTCCGCCACACCAGCATATTATAAATATCTCCAACTCTTTCCTGGATAAAGGAGAGAACTACAGGAGAGAACTATCAAACATTGTATCACAAAAACTCAGTTGTACCAAGGCTTAAGCGGTAAATTCCTTGGCTGACGAAAGCGATTTTGAGTCGAACGCGTCTGCCATTCCGCCACACCGGCATAAAGTAATTATGGCGTGCCCTAAGAGATTCGAACTCCTGACCTTTTGATTCGTAGTCAAACGCTCTATCCAGCTGAGCTAAGGGCACAAGATGTGTTTCAATTGCTGCAAGTCAGACCTTCCATGCTTAACCTGATAAGTGCCGAAGACCAGACTTGAACTGGTACGGTAGTCACCTACCGCAGGATTTTAAGTCCTGTGCGTCTGCCGATTCCGCCACTCCGGCAAGTTGGAGGCGCCACCCAGATTCGAACTGGGGGTAAAGCTTTTGCAGAGCTCTGCCTTACCACTTGGCTATGGCGCCTTAATGGAGCGGAAGACGGGGATCGAACCCGCGACCCTCGCCTTGGCAAGGCGATGCTCTACCGCTGAGCCACTTCCGCATAAACTGGGGATCCAGGATTCGAACCTGGGCATGACGGAGTCAAAGTCCGTTGCCTTACCGCTTGGCTAATCCCCAATGTCATATTTAAGGGTATATTATGGGGCGATCGAAGGGAATCGAACCCTCGAATCCCGGAGCCACAATCCGGTGCGTTAACCACTTCGCCACGACCGCCACGTATAGGTTTGCTGGCAGGGGCAGCAGGAATCGAACCCACACCAAAGGTTTTGGAGACCTTTGTTCTACCTTTAAACTATGCCCCTATGGTGGAGGATGATGGATTCGAACCACCGAACTCGTAAGAGAACAGATTTACAGTCTGCTGCGTTTGGCCACTTCGCTAATCCTCCATAAGAGATCACTGGTGCCGCCGAGAGGACTTGAACCCCCAACCTACTGATTACAAGTCAGTTGCTCTACCAATTGAGCTACAGCGGCATATCAGTCATTCTAATGGTGGCTCGGGACGGAATCGAACCGCCGACACGAGGATTTTCAGTCCTCTGCTCTACCGACTGAGCTACCGAGCCTTATTCATTTGTCAAAAGATGGCGGAGCTGACGGGATTCGAACCCGCGGTCTCCTGCGTGACAGGCAGGCATGTTAGGCCTCTACACCACAGCTCCATATAAAAATTCCCCTTAAGGGGATCCCCGGAAGACAATTAGTCTTCAGGGGACAATATTGCGGGGGCAGGATTTGAACCTGCGACCTTCGGGTTATGAGCCCGACGAGCTACCGGGCTGCTCCACCCCGCGGCAATAATGGTGGACGCTGACGGGATCGAACCGCCGACCCTCTGCTTGTAAGGCAGATGCTCTCCCAGCTGAGCTAAGCGTCCA
>NZ_VEGP01000132.1 GCF_007679495.1 Paenibacillus sp. 32O-W
CTCCCGCAGGTCCGGATCCAATAACGGCAATATCGTACATATTCATTGGCTCCTTTCTATTTATGAACTGAGTATGGTGGTACAATCTGATTTTACCATATCTAGAATTTTTATGGTTTTAATTTCGAAAAAAGTGAAAAAAATGACGAAAAATGTAATTATATGCATCGATTTCAATACTTTGTCACTATATCCATTTATCTGGAATTTTCGGTATAATTAGGATGTAACGTGTTGATTGCAATAAAAATTATAAGGGGGGGAATCCATAAAATTATTCGGAAAGAGAGGCTAATCGAAATTAAATATTTGGCAAAATCTATTTTAGAGTGGGAGGCTACTTATCATGCTATCGGGTAATAATTTAAAAGGTATTGTAGGGATGGCTGTAATAGGCGTACTTTCCGTATTTGTTGTATTTTCTAGTACTACTTCGGCATTTAATTCATTTACAGTAAGCAGTGAAAAACCTGAGGCCATTCAGGAATTAAGTACTAATGCCGGAACCAAACTTTTCGTTGAAAATAACAAAATCATGAGGTCTTATGGTGTGAATTCTGACGCTAACGGAACAAAAGCAGTTGTAATGAACAAGACAAATGACAAATTATCCATTGTAGATAATAAAGGAATGGTTTTGGATGATCTTGCTGATCTACACAAAAAAATGGAGGAAGTAAGGGTTAATAAAGAGAATGAGAAACATGTTGGAAATGTAATTGGAGCTGGACACCTTTTAGATAATACGCTCTTTTTTGCGAGCAATTACGATTCAAAAGATTGGAAGAATAGTATCTGGAGTATGGATTTAGAATCAAGGGATGTAAAAAAAATACTGTCTGCAGAACAATACGGCAATCTCTCATTCATTTCTGTTTCGGATGATAGAATCCTTTTAGAAAGTGATAAAGAGATAAGTAAAGCAACGTTGGTTCTTGAAATAAGTCAAAATGGGGCAGTAACAGAGCACATAATCCCTGGCTTAGTGATTAAAGCTTCTCCGAATGGCGCTAATATTACTTATAGAGTATATGAAGATGAGGGACTTCTAGCCAATAAACTTGGAATTTATAGCGTTATTGAAAATAAAAGCCAACAAATTGAAGGGATTCCTGATAACCATTTATTTAATAACTATGGAGCGTGGAATAATTCTGGAACAAAATACGCCTTCTTGTCAATCTATTTAGAAAACACCCAGGAGAGGCATATTTTGATGGTATACGATTTGACAGAGGAAAGCCTAATTCAAATAAATGAACCGAAAAACGGTACGTTTCAAGCTGGACAGGATAATTTGTTATTCGAAAATGATTCTGTCATCAAAGTTCCTTTAGTTAATAATCAGTTTGTTAGCGTGTCATTACATTAAAACCAAAGGAGGCGAAAACTATAATGAAGAAGCTATTTACACTTCTATTTGCGTTAGTAATTATGAGTTCCTTTCCAGTTAATTATGCTAGTGCAGTTTCATATACCCAAGGCGGTGCAAAAAATCCAACAAGTCTGAAGCATATGTCAATTGTTAGCCCACTTCATATTGGTTTTCAAAATGAACAGGTCACGGGAGTTTACAATGAACCTCGAAGTGGTGAATTTCATCGTGGCGTTGACTATTCTACCTACAATCCTAATACTGGTAATTATAACAGGGAAGTATATCCTATTGCAAATGGAGAAGTTTATGGTTTTAACAACGGTTCTGGTAATAGATATATAATATTAAAACACAACTATAACGGTACTACCTGGTATTCAATATATATGCATCTTAGTTCAGTATCAGTCACATCGGGAACAGTTACTACAAATACTCAAATTGGAGTTTCGGGCTCAACGGGGGGAGTCGCTCCCCATCTGCATTGGGAAGTAAACACGGTTAGCGAAGATACATTAAAATCAACCAGAGTAACAGTTGATCCATATCCTTATTTACAAAATCAGTATAATGTAAGTCAATGGACCACCGATCATTCAGCAGTAAATTTCGTAAATTATTTTAAAAGTTCGGGAACTCTTCAAGCGACAATCTATGGGATTTATAACCAATCAAGATCCGGACCATCTTCAACACCGAAGGCATATTGGAGATATAACGGAGAAAGCACTTGGAGAGTTGCAAATGGAGTTCACCAAGGAAGTTATGTATACGATTTTTCGATTCCGGCTAATACCTCTAAATCTTATGTCGAGTATATAATATATGTTAAAGGGAAGTGGTTTAACAATATTAACGAGTACGATACTCATTGGAATGCTGTTTATAATGATGCAAGTGAAAATCCTGGAACCTGGCCATCCTCTACAGATATTGTTGCAGAACGTTATAACTTTTAAAAATTATCTTCAGGCCCCATCGTTTAAGATGTGGGCCTAATTTTCTACCCCTAAATTTTTAGTTAGTTTAGCAAAGGAAGAAATGTAAAGTGAGATCAAACTCATTGTCTTAAGCACTGAAATAAGTACTATTCTTTCGTACATTTAATTTCTGGGGGTCTAATTCCCCGCGGCTTGCCGCGGAGAGCTTCATTTACTTCAAGAGTAACCTTCCGCTTTACGATTTAAAGACTTTCAAAGCAAAAATTACTTACTGACTTTGGTTGCATCAAATGGCTAAGGGAAATGTTTTCAGCAGTCTGGACTTTTTCCACATTGAATTTCTAATAGGTCTCTTGTCAAAATTCCAACTTTAATGAACATTTCTTTATAATAAATCGGGTTTACTGTAAATCCTTTAATAAATTTACTGTTTTGGTATAACGACAAATATAAGTTATCATGGAAGACATATAGCGATAGGCCATCGCTTTTCATATTAAGAATATTTATGGGTTCAAAAAAACGAATTACAATGTAATCATCCAAAATTTCGGAAAGATTTGGGTCTGATAAAATAAGATTATTGTCGATTTCCGTTTTATCTCTAGAAGAAAAACGCTCTTGTAAATTATCATAATGGAATATGTCCAAGAGTAAAACCAACATATACAAATCATAGTTTGATAGTCCACTTCCTCCCCTTCCCGAATGAGCATAATGTTCAACTAATTCGTTCTGTTCGTCAAATGGTAATTTAAGAAACTCCAAAAATTCTGTTTCTTTTACAGGGTTTGTCTCATCATGTTCACCTAATCTATTTTTCATTTCTAGAAGTATACTATTGTTTTCTTTAGTTAGAGAAGTTAGTTCATCATATTTTATTTGGAGATCGATTAATTCTTGATTAATCGTTCTATCCTTACAACCAGCAAATGTAAGAACAATCATTAAAATCAACAGTAATTGCAATAATTTATTAACCATATAGGCACCACCTCCAAAACAAGATTATTACCGACAGGTACTTCGACGACGGGAAAAATTCCTTACGCGAAGATTTTAAACTGCAGCAAATTTTTATATCTTCGACTCTGTTAAAACGATATGATGATCGGGTAGGATCAAAGCCGTTTATGGGAATACCTACTGCTTGCCATACAGGATAAGGAAACCTCTGGATGACTGTGTTTCGGCCTGCCAGAGGTTTTTATGAAATAGGAATGAGTTATTTTTACTTTTAAACAGAGGAGCGGGCATCTAAGAAGAAAGTGCTTCTGATCTCCTCACCTCAACTCATAGAACATCATGGTCCACGTAACGTTCTCCGTTCATTTCGCTGATCACATTGATGGCTACCTTGGCACCGTCACCTGCGGTAATGATCGTATGTACACTAACTCCCGCACAAGTGCCTGCGGCCCAGATGCCGTCGATGTTTGT
>NZ_VEGP01000133.1 GCF_007679495.1 Paenibacillus sp. 32O-W
CAACTCCAACAATGGTTTGCTGGTTTACCCAGCTACATCAAGGCCTATCTGCCGAATTTAAGCTGCGAAAGTTGAGTAATTAACAAATAGCATTCCGGAAAATAAACCCTCTTCCATTTAAGCAGCACTGTACACTCCGCATGTGTTGAGTTGGGAATAGGAACATGCCCCTCTATCATTCGTTTCATTTTGAAGTTTAAAACTGACCTTTTTCCGAAAAAAAGTGGACAAGGGAGGAAAGAAATCTCTTTGTACAGATTAGAAATCTCCGGAATCGAGAGCTATAATGATGGTGAGGCTCGAAAAAATGATGAATCTGTTTTCTTAGTGCTTAGATTAAAATAGAGCTCCTCCTTAAGTATTACATGCTACCCGAGTACGTTCATTAATTAATAATTGGAAGTGGAGTATAGTGAGGAGGACGTATCCAAAGTGAAGGTCCGGGAGCGTCCTCTTGTTGACTAAGAGGTACCCGTCGCTTTTTCTGATGCCTGCACAACACCGTTCAATGTTAAACATCCCGAGTATGTTATTGCATGAATAACACATGGACTTGCAACACTTAAGTGTAACGACTTTTCAATTTCCGTAAATAGCATCCTAGGCTTTGAGGTGGGTGTAATGCTTCCAACTAACAAAACCGAAGAATCATAAAAAGGCCTAACTATGATTGACAATGTCACAATATGGAACACGACATTTCGAAAAATTGCGCGTTAATTTAAGTGCGCCTTTTGTGGCGCCGACATACACCCGTTCCCCCGGTGTACCCCTTCGCGATTACGTTTGAATTTCAGTTTCAAAAACGAATAGACGCCGATCATTTAGAGCGACGCCGATTAATTCTTCAAAAAACGGCAACCCACCTTTATTTCGTGACGATAAAGTTAGGGAGATTTTTTTCAAGATACTTAATTCTTTCCGAATAATCTTGTTTTGCAAGAGTTTCCGAAAGGATATTGTTCGATACTAACAAGTCATAAAATGATTTCAGCATCTGGGCGGATATAGCGGAAGTAATCATCATTCTTTGACCGTCGATCAGGACAGAAGATATTTTTTCAGGCTGTACAAGCTCAATCTGTACGCCGTTCCTGTCGATTATGAAATACATCTCCTTTTTATTTTCAAACACTAAATGTTTTACTTCTGCCCCGTTTGCCAAGCGACTCTGAACTTCTTTCATGGAATAGCCCGGAATCGGATCATTGATCAGCAGCCATTTTGCAAATTCTTTTGCATCGACTTCATCTGTATCATATTTTTTCCAAACTGCGCCATTATCTTTGCTTATCTGTACTGTGTTATCCATCATGACACGAAGATATATTTCGTTGTCCATATAAACTGCACGATACTTTGAAGCCATTAGGCTGTCTATCAACTTCGGTACATCATGTTTCTTGTTGAATGTTAAATCGTGCGGCATTAAATCTGTGATGGTTGCACCTTGAGATAATGCGGGCACTATTTCGGTAGTGAGGGCACCTTGATATAATGCAGGCATTATATCGGCTGAAGGTTCGGCTATAGGATTTTCGACACCCGCAGAAGATTCCGTTTTGTCCAATGCAGAAGTTGCAAAGATGACAACAACACAGGCTGCAAGCCCAATAGCGAGCAGCGTCGTAGCGAGGGTGATTTTCTTGGTTTTCATGATCGATATAATCCTTTCTTCGGTCGAGCTTTTGGAAAAGCTACTAATCATCGGCGACAAACCGATTTTCTTTTCTTCCAAACGCACAAGTGCCCTAGCATAAGCAGGTTTCGTGTTTTCCCCAAATTTTCGTATGACAGTTTCATCACAGAATAGCTCGATATCACGGTTGGCAAGGATATACATAACCCATACCAAAGGGTTGAACCAATGGACGCATACGCTAGTGGCAAGAATCCATTTCATTAGTGTGTCGAATCGCTTGATGTGCGTAAATTCGTGGGTCAGGATAAGCGCAAGCTGTTTCTCTTCGTCATAGTCTAAATTTTTCGGCAAGAGTACAACAGGCCGAAAAATACCGTATGTAAGCGGAGTTGAAATATTATCTAGTTGCCTGATTTGAACATCTCGCCGTAACAAATTTGAATGCTGCCATTTTTTTATAAATTCGTTTCTAATAGGCACAGCCATTTTGTAGATTTTGCGATACCTTAAATGCGGAATGATAAAAAATAAAGCACACAATGTAAAACCAACTAACCACACCCATACAAAAGGCGATATTTGTGAAGCCGTCTTCAATGGCAAAATCGGCTCGGTCAAATGTTCTGTTATTGGTGGCATGATTACCGTGGTTCCATTAATAAATGTTGAACTTTCTGTCGTGGAAACCAATTTTGGCGTTGTAAACATTCTGCTTAAATGTTCCACTGCCGTAAAAATGCTAAATTGCGATTGAACTGAAACAGGTACCAGCAATTGAATTAGTGCAACACCCCAAAGAAACATAAAGGTCATTTTGGGCAGCTTGTGAATAAGCAAGGAACGTAAGAAAATAACTGCAAGAATAAAGACAGAAGCCGAGATACTTATTTGAAGTAACGACATTCACTCACCTCATTCCAAACTATCGATTAGACGTTTTAAGCGGTTAATTTCCTCCGTCGATAGCCGTTTCTGCCCCAATAATGACGCAATTAGTCTATCGGGGGCGCCATCATACATTTTATTTATTAATTCTGTTGTTTCGTGTTCTTGCGCTTGCTCTCGTGTAACAAGCGCATGGCAAACGAAATTAGGCTCCTGCCGCTCGATCGCCCCTTTATCAAGGCATCTCTTGATGATGGTATACGTTGTTGTTTTACTCCAACCTACTTTTTCTTTTGCAATTTCTGCAATTCTCTTTGCTGGGGTATCGCCTTCTTTCCACAAGATTTCCATAATATTAAGCTCGCTATCGAATAGCTTCATAACCAAATGAAAACCCCCCGTTTCTCCATCGTTCTACTCTAGTAGAACTTTTTATTTACATTCTACTGAAGTAGAATTGCTTTGTCGAGAAGATTCTGTAATTTTCTAACATCGTATTTTGTTATAAGTACTCGCGGCGCCGAGATGCCACTACTCTCCCAACCCATTTGGTTGTTTTTGAAAAAACCGTAAAAGATGACTTGCAAGCCATAGCCAAGGATGCCGTTCGGTGTCTTTGAAGGCAAAGTCGCAGAATCGCAAGGTGCAGTAGCGAAGGAATTGAAGCGACTTGAAAAGCAAATTAACAAAAGTTTCATGTGATTCATCACAAGTATAAGCAATAGCCGTAAGAAAATTAATTACTCAACTTTCGCAGCTTAGATTGGCAAACAAACCCTTGATATAACTGGGTAAGGTGCTCATCCATTGCTGGACT
>NZ_VEGP01000134.1 GCF_007679495.1 Paenibacillus sp. 32O-W
CGGCGGGGGATCTCCCCTCCAACAATATATCAAAAGAACGCTTCGTGAATGATTTCACACCTTAAAAATTAAAAAAAACTGTCTTGACTTCTTGTGCCACTATACGGCTGCCCCAGGCAGCTTTGATGTGATCACAATAATCCTGATTTTCTAACATTATTCCTCTAGGTTCCTTATTCTCGGAATGCTACTTTATTCTGTGAGAGTTTAGGAGGCCGACTTTAGGCACTAGGCAGCAGTACAAGTTCTTTGAAACTTCGAATTTAGTATGGCAGGGGGTTATTTTCAATTGGATAAGACACATTCCAGACGGCGTGTAGCCGTTATTACTGATACCGAAAGCGATTTGCTGTCACTGATGAAAAGCTTGGACCCGGACCTATTGATTGTAAAACCGGACGATGCCGCGGCGGTCGATTGGACGGCGGTGGATTCAATCGCCCTTCTGGGAGGGGCGGCCCCTAAGCCGATGCTCCTCCCTCCCCCCGCAAGAACGCTGATTGAGCGGGAATGCTGTGCAGGCAAAAGGGTTTTTGCCGAATTCGTCGGCAGTATTGGAAATGTATATTTCGAGCCTCCAGTCCCTACCCGTTACGAAAGGCTTGCTGTCGTGACATCAGGCTGGCTGGAGAATGAGCCTGACGGGGCGCTGATCGACGATCAGTTCGGGGAACGGCTTCGTCCGCATGAGTTTACGTGCTCGTCAACCAGACCGCTCCTTTCCTTCTTTATCGCACAAGCCCATGGGCGAATGGAAACAGCCGATATGAAGGAGCCTGAAGTTATGCGAGAACGGGCACTTTGGTTTGAGGCCGACGACCGGCTGCTCGTTTGTGCGTTCCGCCTCGCGAACTTTGCCAAAGCTCGTCATGCTCCATGGCGAAGAGTGCGGAAGCTGATCGGCTTTATCCTGAACTGGTTGTATGGTCAAGAAATCGCCAACCACATCGACGATTTTCCTCGCAGCTACCGAGTTGGAGCCGAAGCCCGTCCTTCTTCGGATGCACTTGATGCTTCCGATATTCTTATGGCGGCCGACCGGGCACTGCAATGGGTCAGACGCTCCGGCATGCTGATCGATGAAGGACGCGGCGGCGCCCTGGAAGGGCTCGGGACGGAAATCGACTATACCGGCCGGCAGCGGCTCAGCCGCATCCGCCGTGTCGATTGCATAGGAGAGTTGGCCTTGCCGTTCTGGCTGCATTCGCTGATAAGCGGCAATACCCGAAGCCAGCGAATTTCCAACCAATTGACCGGCTACGTCCTGGACCATTACGTCAATCGGGAGCCCGGTCCCCTATACGGCATGATGCGTTGGACCGATGAAGCTTGGGGAGTCTGTTATCAGGACGATGTGGCGCGAGCACTGCTTCCCCACCTGTTCCGCTGCTTCTACGAAGGGACATCCGAACGGCTGGACGAGTGTGCCGACATTCTCGATTTCCTTATCCGCACCACAGGAACGGATGGAACCCGCCGATTCCGCACCGACAATAACCAATTGACGCCCGAGCAGCTGGAGAAGCTGGCCACTACGCCAGGCGATCTGCCGAGCGCTCACTATAACGCTTATTACTTCGCCGCTCTGTGCATCTATTACCGGCTTACCGGACGCGAGGAATATAGAACGGCCGCGGTCAAGGGATTAACGACGATTATGAAAGTGTACCCGGAGACCAAACGGGAGCAGAGCCAGACCCAGGAGCTATGCAGGCTTATACTTCCGCTCGCTTGGCTGTATGCCGTGACGGAGGAAGAGCAGCACCTCCAGTGGCTGTATCGGGTAGCCCACGATCTGCAGAAGTTTGCCCATCCCAGTGGGGCATATCTGGAATGGGACGAAGGGTATCAGGCGTCCATGCGGCATCAAGCGGGCTCGGGAGAAAGCTCCTTGCTCGGACGCAACGGGGATCCCGTCGCCGACCTTCTGTACACGAACAACTGGCTGCCCATCGCTTGGATGCAGGCCTATTTCATTACCGATGACGCCTGGTTCAAGGAATGTTGGATGGAGACGGCAAGATTCATGCTGAACGCACAAATCGAAAGCGATGATCCGATGATCGATGGAGCGTGGGCGCGGGCGTTCGACGTGGAGCTGATGGAAGTGTTCGGCTCTCCGGCGGATGTCGGCTGGGGCCCATGGGCGATCGAATCGGGATGGACAGTTGCAGAAATCTCCGCCGGGCTTTATATGGGGCTGCTGGAAGAGAAGCTGAAGCCGCAGCATAAGGCATGATTGCGGCCAAGTAAAGTTGGACAACCGGGGAAAAGTAGACCTGATTTTGGTTAGAGGAAACCATGATTTTCATGCCTGGTGGATAGTACCGCTTCAGATGTGGGCTGCAGGAGGAAACTAAATGGATTTCATCCAGTTAGATTTCTATATTCGGAAGAAATATGGAAACTAACTGGAAAATCTAGATACGCTTAAAGTAACTTTTAGGCAATACGAAACTAGACCCTTGCCAATTCATTTTTTTTAAGGGCC
>NZ_VEGP01000135.1 GCF_007679495.1 Paenibacillus sp. 32O-W
CAATCCAAGCAGGAAACGACTGATATTGACGCCGATTCGCTCGCTTCTTAATGCTGTAGAACTTTTGACTGTCCAGGAATTTATATGAAATAATGAAACTGTTATCAACTTTATGTTGTAAATCCATATATATAATTTCTAGTCGTTTAGTTTCTTCTTCTGAATAACTACCTTCTTTTATCAGTTTCTCTTTTTGAGTATTATCAAATAGGTTAACCACTTGTGTATCCAATGAAGTCCCTTGAGCAAATGCAATATGTTTTATCTCCTGTAGCACATCGATTGTACCTGTGAAAGTATACTCAATATTAAAATATTTCTGTCCTTGATCTTCCAAAACCCTATTATCAATATGGACATTCCAATTCTCTCCACTATAATAAATGCTTTTGTACTCTTTCTCACCAGAACATGCTGAAATAATAAAAAATATAAAAAAAATAATTCCTACGATTTTTCCCCTCATTTTTATTCCACCTTCAATTTTATACTTATGTAGTATATCATTATAGCAAAGAGGAACTAGAGCTTAGCCTAGTTCCTCTTTATTTTAGTTCGGACTTACTACCGAATAAACCCATGCAATATCTACTTTACTTTGGGTTTCTCCAGAAATCGATAGCGAAATTCCAAGTGGAGGACCGCCAATTGAAGGAGTTACTGTAATATTTCGCGATGTATAAGTATGAAGAAGTTCCGTTCTAACAGTTCCGTTTGCACCATTATAAGACCCTACATTGTACCATCCACTTTTAGCTTCAATATGCCACTGAGAAGCCCAACAAAGTGGCCATAACGCACGATACTTTGTGTCCGGTATTTCAAACCCTATTGAGGTTCCAGTAAACATTGTATTATGTTTAGTCGAATTTAAGTGAGTTGAAGATTCAGCGTAGTAGTTGTCGCCGTCTACACGGTTATTATAGGCAACTGTCATATTAATAGAAGGATCATTTAAAGGAATAGCCCCTCCTACATTCCATGCTAATGCAAGAACATCTGGCTTACTATCATAAGAAGTGGTATTGGCAAAACCAGGTGTATCATTGATAATATTAGGTCTTGAATGATATGCAGAGAACCGATGTCTTTTTTGACTTCTATCTGAATTATATTCATCAGTTACATATATTGAAGAAGTCAAATAGGTAAAGGATTGAGAAGCATCCATCGTCCTTATTTTTTCCTTATTATAAAAATCGTTTTCGTTTTCCTCATTATTTAATGGAGTAAAAAAAACATTAGTTGAAATTGAAGTTAAATAACTGTCACCACCTTGTTCATTAGTATTTGAAATTGCATAGAATTCTTTTGGTTCTTTAAAAAGTGGTATTTCAATTTCATCTGTTAATAAAGTATTTTCAATATACTCAATTGGTTTAATTTTGATGCTTGTATCAGGCGTTAAAAGAACTCTTTCTACTTTGTCAGAGACTTCTGAAGCAGTATTATTATTGTAAAAAAAATTAATAGTATAGTGTTCAACATACTGATCTGTTTCTTTAAAATCTTCAGGTGCATTCTCATCTAATGAAGTGAATCCTTCAATTGTATAATAAGCATATTTTTCTTGAACTTGAGATGTTGTTGTTTTCTCTACCGCCAAAGCAGAGCCCGAACCAAAAATCATAATACAGGAAGCGACAATAGCCATTGATTTCTTTATCACAGACATCCTCCTTTATTGAAAAAAATGATACCGAACTGTAACTACCCTCCTTTCTTCTTGTTTTTGCGGCTCCTAATTTTCCTTTGCTACTGTAAAGTACGAGTAACGCATTAGTCTCTGGTTGCCTAATCTATAGCCAAGGTATGAGCACACAAATTTTGATCAAGCGACATTAAACACATCCTCATAAATTACAGGGAGATATATGTGTCGAATCCTGATCAACGATCTCTATGCTGTTTGCATTATTTTGTTTTCTTCCTCAATTCATATAGAAACCATTTTAAACAGGTCGAAAATTTCGTTTTTAAGATTTTTTAGAGTGGTAACTTAGCAAGTTAAAAGAGAAAAGTGGGATTATCTCATTGTGGCAAACTTTTATGAGCTATAATAAAACACCAAATATTAACAACAACTCTATTTTAAGGATAAGACAAAACAATTCATTTGTAAACCATTATTTTATAATATATACTAATTTAATCCATTTTACTTGAGCCTTACGAAAATCTTGACCAACATTTAGAAATTTTTTTGATCCTATCCTTTTGATTCTTCGGGATGCTTCTACATAGTTTTACAATCTGCGGCCTACATAATATATAGCATTCCATCACTTTCCGAAATGCGCGTTTTATAACTCAATAACTCAACTTTCGCAGCTTAAATTCGGCAGATAGGCCTTGATGTAGCTGGGTAAACCAGCAAACCATTGTTGGAG
>NZ_VEGP01000136.1 GCF_007679495.1 Paenibacillus sp. 32O-W
GAACTTTCTCCTCATCGTTGCCATACAACTAAGAAACTCCTTTTTTGCTGTCTAATTTTCTTAGTCCATTATACCGCAAAGCTTGTGGATGCAAAGACTAGATGATATCCGAACAATTTTAGATGTGAAAGTAGATGGTACAAATCTATACTTTCCATGGAGTCGCATTCGCTCACATCTTCATGCATGTCAAATTTTTTTATCACATAGTTCCATTGTAATAGGTCCAATTTTACCACCGAATCTTCGTCACCCTGCTTTTGCTCATGCCCAAGAACGTATCTATATGACAGCTACTGTTGGTAGTGGTGGAGAAATGGAAAGAACTTTTGGGGTTAAAAATATTTATAAAATATCTAAATTTGAATCCGGTGCTAATAAAGTATCGGGGAGGAGATTAATTTTATTTCCAGAAGATCATTTTGACTCAGAGACAATAGATGATGTATTGGCCAATACTATAAGAATGCAGCCAAGGGCCTTAGTTTTGTGTCCTTCTGAACCAATTTTGGATGAGATGAAGCAATTACTTGAATCCATTGTACCAGAATACAAGTTATTTTATGCCAGAGATGTGGAGGATACAATGGAGCCATTTACTACTTCACAGAATGGGATCTTATTATTATCCGGCAGATATGAGGGTATAGATTTAAAAGATTCAGATTGTCGTCTTCAATTATTTGTTGAGCTTCCTACAGCACTAGGGCTGCCCGAACAATTTCTCCAAGATAGATTAAAAGCTACCGAAATTTTTGAAAACCAACTGCTAACACGGCTTGTACAAGGTTTAGGAAGATGTACCAGAGGAACTAAAGATTATGCAGCCGTTTTGTTTTTCGGAAATCGTATAGGTAAGTATCTATATAAAGATGAATTCAGAAAGTTGTTACCCGCAGAAATTGATTCTGAAATGACATTAGGATTCTCACAAATTGAACATATAAAAGATAAAGAATCATGGCTTAAATCGTTACAAGACTTCTATGAACAAGGTAAAGCATGGAAAGAAGCAGAAGATTACATTAAATATGAAACTGTAGAGAAAAATAAAGATAGGAAGATTAATCCTTCTAACCAGTTAATGATGCAAGCAGTAATAAATGAAGTTGATTATCTTTACTCTCTTTGGGATGGAGATTGGGAAAAGGCTCATCAAGCTGCAGATAGAACAATAAATCAATATGGTAGAAATGACAGTATGAAGGGGTATAGAGCATGGTGGAATTACTTGATTGCTTGTCTCTCAGTTCTACAACAAGATTTTGAAAAAGCCAAGGAGTTTCATAATAAAGCAATTCAAGCAGCTCCATATAAACTATGGCTTGATAAAAGAGTTTTCGATGCTCATGAAATTGATGATATAGTTGTGCCAGAGTTATTTGAACAGCAGGTTAATTCAGTACTTTCAATACTTGAATCGTATGGAGACCGAAACACTAGATTTGAAAAAGAGTGGCAGAAGGTAAGGAATGGGTTACAACAAAAGAATGCAGAACAGTATGAGATTGCTTTTTGTTCCTTAGGAAAGTTCCTTGGCTACCAAACTGAGCGTCCATTAGGAAAAGGGACTCCAGATAGCGTTTGGAACATCGAACTATCTTGGGTGGTATTTGAAATCAAAAGTAATATTGAAAACGCAGAAAGTGCTATACCATTGGATGATATTCGTCAAGCCTATTTTCATGATAAGTGGGTCCAACATCATCGAAACATTCCAGAAGATGCAGAAATTTATAATGTATTAATTTGCGCAAAACAATTTGTTGAACAATATGCTGCTCACGCAACAAATGGAATTTATTTGTTAGACCCGACGATTATCGAAAGCATTATGGAGAAAACTGAGAACATACTTCGTACCGTTTTAGGAAAACTAAAATATTCCACTTACGATGATGCAAGAGCAACGCTAGTATCATTGTTGAAGAGTAATTCTGTTGATGCTGTAAGCCTACAAAAGTTATTTTGTGAATTTCCGTTGAAAAATACGGTTGGATAGTAGCAGAATTATAAAATTTTTTAGAGGAGAGCCATGATTCACTCTATTCCAAATAGAGACGTAGGATATCGAAGGAAAACTGAAGCCTAACAATAAAGCAACAAGTACTCGAACCGGAGTCTTGTTGCTTTATTTGAAATCATGGACGTGACTTAAGAAGGAAGGAAAGATTAGTGTAGGTCAAAGAAACCATAGTAAGGAAAATTATAGTATCTTCATAAGATTACTGGACAGTGAAAAGTTCTTGTCGAAAAATTCATGGGAATAAAGGTTAAAGGTGCATACAGGAAAAGTAACCCA
>NZ_VEGP01000137.1 GCF_007679495.1 Paenibacillus sp. 32O-W
CCTACTATTTCTCCATCGATCATTGATTTCCTTTCTTTATCTAGCTATTTTGATTTTAAAGATCACGGATTCAGGTATTAGACTATCCGGTAGTTCTATACTTGTAAGTTTATTATTACCAAATGCATAATCCCCAATCTGTTCTAACCCATTTTGCAATGTTACACTTACAAGATTATTGTATTGAAATGCTTCATCTCCGATACTAACGATAGTATTAGGAAACTCCACGCTTGCGAGGGATTTGTTGTAAAAAGCTTTGTTCCCAATAGCTGTTACATCTCTATTATTCAACTGATTTGGGATAATCACATTCCTTGCTGAACCCTTGTATTTTGTAATCGTAACTGTACCATCCTCGTTTTCACTCCATTCGTAATCCGCTTCATTCGCATAAGCCTCATATCCAACTGAAAGAATAGTAAAGAAAAGTAACAAACTGAATAACCCAAATCGAATGCCACCCCTCACGATGAGTTCATTCCACCTTTCTAAAAAATTAGTACGAAAAAGATATAGAAATAATATTCATCTATTCCGCAATCATCCCATTTAATAATAAATCGACGATTTGGGTCGCTAAATGACCTGCACTACTTAAACCTGGCAATAAACGTGTTTCTGTTAACTGTTCGATCATACTTACTAAACATTCAGCCACAAATTCCATATCCAAGTCACTGCGAAAATAACCAGACTGCTGTTCTTTGACCAAATTATCCCGAACCATGCGAACCATATCCGCTCGAATCTGAGCTCTATTCGGATTGACGAATAATCCAATTCTCGTCAAATCGGGTTCCATCGCCAAAAACTCAAAGAACATTTTCAACTTTGTTTTGATGTGTTCAAAAACATTCTCCTGTTCCATTGCGGAATCTAGTAAGCTATTTTCAATTAATGTCCTCATCCGGTTATGAAAAGCTTGAGTTAGTTCTATAAATATCGCTTCTTTACTAGAGAAATATAGATAGAATGCAGGCTGAGTAAGTCCGGCCGCGGCTACAATATCACTGATTTTAGTATCATGATAGCCTCTTCTAGAAAACTCAGAGGCAGCTAATGTAAGCAACCGAGCTTTACTTGCTTTTCCTTTCTCCTTACTTGACTTTATCATCCAATCTTCCTTTCTATAACTTACTCATAAGTAATGTTACTACATAGTAAGTTTATTGAAAAGTATTTTTTCTATCGCGTACTAATGCATTCAACTCATAATCCTAAGAGATCCTCTATTCAAACTACAGCAACAGCTCAAGCGTATTCGTTGCTTGAGCTCTAATTGAACAGGTCAATGTAGTGTCCGATTGAAATCTTCTTACAATCAGTCAAAACAATAAAACGGCAGCTCTGCCGTTTCAATAGTTTGTATGAATGATGGACGGGATATAGAAAGATCCATAAGCAACTGAATGAAGAATTGTTGAAGCATATTTTCCACTCGGATGGGAACACATTAATTTCTTAGGTGAATACAAGTTTGATATCAAACAAATCGCAACACTGAAAGGGCTACGTCCACTTAAACGGCCTTCACGAGAAGAATAAAAACAAGCCGGATTTCCTTAGCATACGGAAATTCCGGCTTGTTTGACCAATTATTCGCTTAGCGTATGTTTTCGTTTTGTTGGCGGGACCCCTAATTAAGGCTATGTGTTCTATATCAATCGTGCTGCACTCTGGTTTTTTTCATGTCTGAACGTTTCATACGACTGATGTCCTTAACGCGATAAAACCGCCATAAAGTTTTTACTTCCATGAGCTCCCGACCTATTTCTCGGTAGCTTTGTTTTTAGGAATGATGAATCTTATTCGGGGAGATTTTCGGTAATAACCCTATCGTAAGAGTCATTCAGAACTTTTGCTGCGATCCCCCATGTCATTCTCAAGATAAGACATGGTAATGGCTTGACCACTCATTAGCAACGTAGTGAACACAACCTTTACACAGTGTAAGTCCCCAATTTTGACTTTTTTGTGACCAATGGTTCAAAAAATAAAAACGGGAACGTTATCATCCGAAATACCTACTATTAAAAATTTTAATTAATTTTGACAGGAGGTTGCTTTTGTGTGGACAACTTCCCATTTACTATAGGATCTCGGAATAAACCGGGCGATTGAGGCTCAATTTGGGGTGCTTGAGTTAAAATTATCGATGTAAACGTGT
>NZ_VEGP01000138.1 GCF_007679495.1 Paenibacillus sp. 32O-W
TTTTTATGACGAAAATGCCTTGTCACAACGTGAATCTCTCAGATTTTGGCTAGGCTACATTCCGAATTCATGTTTAACCTTTTCGATATTGAAGCCGTTGCATTGGTTTAAAATGTTCTGATCCCAGTGGCCGCCTTTTTGAACAAGCCCTTCAAGAAGCAACTTAATGTCACGCTCAACCGTCTTTAGTGCAGTCTGCTGAGTTGGGTGGAGGATCAATGTCGAAATAGACCAATCATCCGGCCGGGCCACTTCGATAACAAACTTAGTCGTGATACCATGATCCGCCTGTACGATCGCGCATGTTCGTCGGGAGCCGTTTGGACATACAGAAAATCTTTTGCCGGGAGGAACCCTGAGCACAGACATCCGGATATGTCCGGGCTTCAAGATTTGAATCATCTCGAAAAACGATTCAAGACCGATGGCCTCTGTGATTGGCATGGTTTCAAGCGTCTGAAAATCGATAGGAGGCGTATCGCCGCCGACCATCGAATCCTGTGTACTTACTTCATCTAGTCCTCCTGAGTTCTTCCCGCCTCTCCCGGAGATGACGATCACGTCATTGCCGGTATGGGAATGCCTCACATCCTCTCGACGAGCAGTAACCCTAGGAAAATTGGAGAATCGCATAAACGTAGGAGGGGTCTCCAATACATCTTGCCTCGCATTTTCCCTGGCATTTTCACTTTGATCATTCAATATGTAGTCTTTATTTTCGGATCTGGACGTAACTCGAACTTGTTTATCCCCTGAAATCGACTCACGACGCTTCTTCGATGGGTGCCAAAAGACGATTTCTTCCGCCGGATGCTTAAAACCGCCAATACCGAGAATCTCTTTCACCAAGAAATAGTTATTGAATTGTTCTCCTCGAACGTGAAACTCAAGAGGACCAACAGCCGGGAGCTCAACGCCAAGCGGAATTCCCTTCTTCATCCTAGCGCTCGGATTTTGAGGAGAGTCCTTGATCGCTTGATTGAACATCAATTGATAAACGGAATCCCACATGGTACGAATAGCGGGATCGATGTAAATCCAGGATAGGTGACGTGCGTTACTTTCGCTTGCCAATTTGGCCGGTACACGAAAACTCAAATCAAAATGCAAAGCTTTCCCTCTCATATCGCTGTTATCGATCAACATTTCCAGACCGTGCGGCTGCATCAAATAATACGCCAAATACCTGGAGTTAATAAACATGGCTCGAATGAATTCGAACACTGGAAAGCAATATATCATCCCGTCAAACTGAAACTGAATAATTTTCTGAAGCCCAAGCTCCGGATTTTGACGGAAGTCAATCAAGCGCTCGGGCAATTTAAACCCATTACTCATCAAACCCTGATCAAGGCTGCATGCCAGTTTTCGGATCTTTGGGTGTTCCACACCGATTTTTTCCGCGATCATTTGCGTTTCTTCTAACGGCAGGAATGGAAATTGTTCACGAATATCCGATACATCGTCGCAGTAATCCAGGAGATAGAAGTAATCACGCTCAATATTCGACAAGAGTTGGTGTCTTCGACCGGTCGTCCATCCAACGCCACGAGTTGCCCTGCCTTCTGAGGATGTCTTGAATAGTAAGCCAAGGAAGATAGTCCTTACCGGAACCCTGTCCTCTACCTTCTTTAATCATCCTTTCAATTTTTGCTTCTGTGAGTTGCCGCTTCCGCTTGGCCACTGGATCACCTCAAATGCTTGTCCGGTAGACAGTTCCGTTAGCAAGCTCTTTTCTCAACGTCATCGATCTTTGGAACTCTAAATATTACGCCCTGACTTTCGTTGAATCACACGGTAAAAATTCAATCCGATAGCAGTTAATCTTTAAGCCATCATCTATATAAGTGGCACTTAAGATTTAGAGTTGGATACAAAGGCGATCAATTACCTTCTGAGGCGACTTGTTAATTTC
>NZ_VEGP01000139.1 GCF_007679495.1 Paenibacillus sp. 32O-W
CGTCGCCAATAACGAGTCTTGGAGCGGGCATGGTAACATGTACGTTTAAGCGTAGACAGATAGGATGTAGGCCTGAAAGTGATTGAGCCTCGAAATGCATAAATCGGGAAGGCCGACGGTGTCAAAAGGCTGGAAGGCAACATTCCCCTAAGCGTTAAAGGTGAGCTTAGATGGGAGCTTCCCCGGGGTCGAAGAGCCAGGCATGCAGACCAATAATCACTCGGCAACTTGGGAGACCCTGACACTCTTCTCAAGTCGAGTACTCTTTAGGAATGACGTGAGGAGTATGGCGGACAAGCGCTGAAACGCAAGAAAGCCAAAAGGTAGTCAGGGAGTCGGATCGCCGCATAGTACCGAAGAAATCGATGTAATGTCGACGGAGGGAAGGCAGGCGACACAGAGATCGATCTTGGTAAGGAAACATTTCCTGCACAACGGAGGCAGAACCAAAAATGGAAACCAAATTAGCAAGAATAGCAAACATGGCGAAGTCCGACCCGAATCTAAGATTTACTTCCATTGGACACCTCATTCATGAGGAGGCGCTCATCGCATGTCATCGGAAGATGAAACCGGGTAAGGCAACAGGAGTAGATGGAGTAACAAAAGAGATGTACGAAAGTGATCTCGAAGCGAACGTAAAGAATCTCGTGGAGCGACTGAAAAAGAAAAGCTATCGACCCCTGCCAGCACGAAGGACGTATATCCCCAAGGATGAGAAAAGCAAGAGACCGCTCGGCATTCCCGCATACGAGGATAAATTGGTGCAAATGGCATTGAAACAACTACTCGAAGCGATATACGAGCAGGACTTTCTGGATCACTCCTATGGATTTCGTCCGAAACGAAGCATGCATGACGCATTAAAGCGAGTCACCTACATCATGGAACGCAAGAAGATGGCATATGTTGTCGACGCGGACATTTCCGGATTCTTTAATCATGTTGACCACGACTGGTTGATGAAGTTTCTAAACATACGGATTGGAGACCCAAACATCCATCGACTCGTGAAAAGAATGCTCATAGCAGGCATTCAAGAGGATGGAAAATTCGAACCGACAGAGGAAGGCACCCCTCAGGGCTCAGCTGTGTCGCCACTTCTAGCCAATATCTATTTACATTACGTACTAGACCTCTGGTTTGAAGTAGCGGTGAAGAAACAGCTGCGGGGTCAAGCGGAAATGGTGCGATTCGCAGATGACTTTGTGTGTATGTTCCAATACAAAGACGATGCCGAGCGATTCTACTATGCGTTACTCAAACGCTTGGCTAAATTCAATTTAACCGTAGCCGAAGAGAAGACCAAGATCATTCGTTTCGGTCGTTTCGCCGAGAGTGCAAGGAAGAAAGTTGGCCTGGGAAAGCCGGAAACGTTCGACTTTCTGGGATTTACCCATTACTGTGGGAAAAGTCGGACGGGCTCATTTCGGATCAAGCGCAAGACGAGCCGGAAGAAATTCAGGCAGAAGGTGAAGGCTTTTGACGAATGGATGAAGCAGGAGAGGCATAAGAAGCTAGCCTTAACCCTTCCAAAGGTTCGAGCGAAACTCATTGGCCACTACAGATACTACGGGATAACGGATAACTTTATAAGCATAAAGGCATTCGCTTATCTTGCACAGAAGTCGATGTTTAAATGGCTGAACCGCAGAAGCCAACGGCAGAGCTACACCAAAGCGGAATTCTATGACCACGTCGTGCGCTGGAAGCTACCCAAACCACATATCTACGTTAATATCTACAACTAAAAGCCATGGATTGTGAATGATCAATGTGAGGAGCCGTATGCGTTAATTGCGCACGTACGGATCTGTGAGGGGTAAGGGGCACAATCCTCGAAGGAAAGGCCCCGCCTACTCGACC
>NZ_VEGP01000013.1 GCF_007679495.1 Paenibacillus sp. 32O-W
TGTTTGGGGGTGAAACAATAGAAGACCCTAGCTAGGAAGCTAGAGTCTGCAACGGAATGTGAATTCCGAGAAGCTTAGATTGAGGAATGGAGGGGAATTTGATACGGTTTGGGCGGAGAAATCGTAGCCGGGGATTGTCTTTTTATCCAAGCGTGATATAATAATAGATAAATGGAAATGTGCGGAAGAACCGCCCTGATGGATCTTGCTTTAAGCAGGATCCCAGGGCGGTTTTTGCATTTTCGCAGCATGTATCCAATCTTGCGAAGGGCTTGTCATTCAGCGGGCAAGTCTGATTTACAGTACTGGAGGTAGCGATAACTATGGACAGATGGTTCGGAACGAAAGGGATCTGGTTTTTTTCATTGATGCCCGTTGCCTTGCTTGGATTTTTATTGTTTACGAGATTGTATGATGCCGGGGAATGGGAACCCTTCAGCTCAGTCAATGATGAAGTGAAGTCTTTGCTGGCCTCGGATTGGGCGGGTTCTGCAGATGAAGGCCAATCGTTGAACTCGGGCGGAGAAGGAGGCAGCCAAGCTCCGAATCCCTCTGCCGCCCCGGATACTACAGGCAAGCCTGACGGGATGACGAGCGATTCTGATTCGCAGGTGGCAGCCGTTGAAGATTCTAATGGAACCTCAGCTGCTCAAGCTCCGAATGCGGGTAACCCGCCCCCTAATGATGTAAATCCGGGGTCTACGCATCAGCCATCGGCGGTTTCCGCGGACTCGTCCTTGATTGATATCAACACGGCTTCCGTTACGGAGTTAACGGCTTTGCCGGGAATAGGTCCGAGCAAGGCTAACGCTATCGTAACGTACCGCCAGCAGAACCAAGGGTTTAAATCCATTAACGATCTTATGGAAGTGAAAGGGATCGGACAGAAAACCTTCGAGAAGCTGAAAGATCTGATTACGGTGAGCCCTTATCCCGGCGCCTCTTGATGGAGCCATTATCCTTCCGCCCGGCCTAACATTTATAAAGAAGGATTTGTAGGGAAATCTCTTTTATTTTTGTATAAATTGTGAGAATATAGGATTAGGCTACTAAAAAGGGAGGAATTCATTGAAATGTCAGAAGAACGTCAATTAGCACTGGAAACTTTGGCGATTCACGCCGGTCAGGAGATCGATCCGACAACACTGTCCAGGGCTGTACCGCTTTATCAAACGACATCCTACGGTTTCCGCGATACCGATCATGCGGCTGATTTGTTTGCCCTTAAGGAATTCGGCAACATTTATACCCGCCTCATGAATCCGACTACGGACGTGTTCGAGAAGCGTGTGGCCGCTTTGGAGGGCGGAGTGGGCGCTTTGGCGACAGCCTCCGGTCAGGCCGCCATTACTTACGCCATTCTTAATATTGCCGGCTCCGGCGATGAAATCGTATCCTCATCCAGTTTGTATGGCGGAACTTATAATCTGTTTTCGACAACGTTATCTAAAATCGGAATTGACGTCAAATTCGTGGATTCTTCCGATCCCGAAAATTTCCGCAAGGCCATCACTCCCAAGACTAAGGCGGTGTTTGCCGAATCGATCGGGAATCCGAAGGGCGACATTCTGGATATAGAAGCCGTTGCCAAAATCGCGCACGAGAACGGGATTCCTCTTATTGTCGACAATACGTTCCCGAGCCCTTACTTGCTGCGTCCGATTGAGCATGGAGCCGATATCGTGGTTCATTCCGCGACCAAGTTCATCGGCGGACACGGAACATCCATCGGAGGCGTTATCGTGGACGGCGGCAAGTTTGATTGGAAAGCGAGCGGCAAATTCCCGGGATTGGTTGAACCGGATCCGAGCTACCACGGTGTAATTTATACGGACGCGGTTGGCCCGATGGCTTATATTATCAAGGCCCGTGTTCAATTGCTGCGTGATATGGGAGCCGCCATTTCTCCATTTAACTCGTTCCTGCTGCTGCAAGGACTGGAGACCCTCCACTTGCGGATGGAGCGTCACAGCAGCAACGCACTTGAAGTTGCCAAATATTTGGAGGCGCATCCGTCTGTTGAATGGGTCAACTATCCCGGGCTGCCAAGCCACCCCTCCTATTCGCTGGCACAGAAATATTTGCCGAAGGGTCAGGGAGCGATTATGACCTTCGGGATCAAGGGAGGACTGGAAGCCGGACGCAAGGTGATCAACCATGTCAAGCTGTTTTCCCATCTGGCGAATGTTGGAGATTCGAAGTCGCTGATTATTCATCCGGCAAGCACAACTCACCAGCAGCTTTCTGAGGAAGAGCAGCGTTCGGCCGGTGTAGCTCCCGGAATGATTCGGCTTTCGATCGGTACAGAAGCGATTGCCGATATTCTGCATGATTTGGAACAAGCGATCCAGGCCAGCCAGAAGTAGGAGCAGACGATGAGCACTCGTAAAGATTGGGATACCTACTTCATGGATATTGCTTACATGGCCTCTACTCGATCCCAGTGTCCCCGCCGGCACGTTGGAGCTGTGCTTGTTCAAGGCAAGAAGCTGTTGGGGACGGCTTACAACGGTGCACCGATGGGAGTACCGGATTGCTCGGAAGCGGGCTGTATGCTTGTTGAGGAGTATGAGATGACTAACGTTGACGGCGAAGAGCGGATGGTCAAGAAGCAAAGATGTATTCGGACGATTCACGCCGAACAGAATTTGCTGCTCTTCACCGATCGGACGGACCGTGAAGGCTCTACGGTTTATGTTACCGATCAGCCCTGCTGGACGTGTTCCAACATGCTCGCGAATAGCGGGATTAAGGAAATTGTCTATCACCGTCCCTATCCTAAGGACGCAGATAAAGTAATGGAATTAATGCAAGCAAGGGGAATTGTAATCCGCACTCTGGAACGTTATGAGCCTCCCGCGGATACCGTTATGAACGTTACAGATTGACGAATCTGTCGGCCTACGATTTAGTTGTGCCGGACCTGCGGATGTTAAGAAGCCGTTCAGAATGAATTCCTATAAAAGTATATAAATGAGGAAGAACCTCTTTTATCGCGCTAAGCGAAGAGAGGTTCTTCTTTTTTGATAATTTTATAAGTTCCGGGGCTCCCCGCAAAGTATTGTATAAACCTTTATCGAAGTAAAGTCATGAAGAGCGACCGCGTTTAGAGGAAGGTTTAGACGCCGACTCCGTTGGAGTGGGGACGGAATACGCTTCGAAGGTCACATGTCACTTTGTGGGGTTATGAAAGGGGGGAGCATTTTGGTGCAGTTGGTATACAGCAGACCGCTGCTTACCGTTGCTTGTCTTTGGGTCATTGGTGGAGCGGCCGCCCTTCAGCTTGAGCATATAGGCATTCCATTAATAGCCGCCTTGTTGGCGGCAGCGTTAACCGCAAGTTTGTGGCTGCTCAAAATACCGGCGCGCAAACCGCTTTCCCTGATCCTGGTGCTGTTTACTTCCTTCAGTTATATTCAATGGTACGATGAGCGGAACCATTCCTCCTTGGGAGAAGAATGGGCAGATGCGGAAGTGAATATATCCGGCCAAATTATTTCTCCTGTGACCGTTGACGGTGACCGCGCCTCCTTCACGGTTAAGGTTCGGGAAATATCCCCTTTATCTCCGCTTAATTCGCAGGAGGCTTCGGATACGTTAAGTCCAATGCCGCACCTTCGGGAGAAAATGCAGGTATCGATTCGGCTCGTGAAGCCATCGGAGCAGGTTATAGCCTCTCAATGGAGCAGAGGGGATGAAATCAAGCTGGCCGGAAAGCTGCTTCTGCCGTCAGGAGCAAGAAATTTCGGCGGCTTTGATTACCGCAGTTATATGCGGTTTCAGCATATTCATTGGCAGATAACGGAGAAGGGGACGGAACGGATAGTTGTAACGGATAGCAAGCATTGGGACGTCATGACGGTTCTCCGCTGGAACGATCAGTTCCGGGCCCGTCTGGCCGGTGTATTGGACGGGCTATTTCCGGACAAGCAAGCCGGTTATATGAAAGGGATGCTGGTCGGGCTTCGCGAGGATCTGGATCCGGAACAATTCCAGCAATTTTCCCAGCTTGGGCTGACTCATATTTTGGCTATATCAGGACTGCATGTGGCCGTTTTTACGGGCGCAATACTAACGGTTCTTGGCTGGCTCCGACTAACCAGAGAGACGAAGCTGCTGATCGCGATTCTTCTGCTTCCTTTCTATATTGTTGTGACCGGTTCGGCCCCCTCCGTCGTTCGGGCAGGCATTATGGCTATGATAGCGCTATACGCCGCGAGAGCAAACAAACTTAAAGACGGACTCAGCTTGATCAGTCTGGTCGGACTTCTGATGATCGTTTGGAACCCTTATTATCTGGTCAATGTCAGCTTTCAGCTTTCTTTTCTGGTGACGATCGGGCTTATTGTCGGCGTTCCTCGGTTAAATGCCTTTCTTCCTAACCGCTACCCTGCCTTGAGCGGAACGCTCTCGGTGACTTTGGTGGCACAAGCGGCTTCTTTCCCGCTCTCGGTTTACTATTTTAATCAATTTTCGCTTATATCCTGGCTGGCTAATTTTATTGTTGTTCCGGTTGTCAGCATGGCAGTCATCCCTTTAGGATTTGTCTCTCTCGTCATCGGTTCTTTGTGGAGCTCGATTGGCCAATGGCCTGCATGGGTAGCGGCACGGATTAATGAACTGTGCTTTCAACTGGTCGATTGGCTGGACGGCTGGAGGTCGTTTCATCTTATTTGGCCCTCCCCATCTATTGGGTGGATGCTGGCGTATTATGGGCTATGGGCAGCGATAGTGGTCCAGGCCAACCGGATTCGGCAAAGGAAGAAGGAAGAGAATGGGCCGATGCTAACCGTCGAGCCGGGGACCTCCGAAATATCTCACAGGCGCAGACTTTATGCGCTTTGCGCTGTTCTGCTTCTCCTCCTTTTATACGGTTATAGCCCCGATTTTTGGAAGAGGGAAGGGGTCATTCAATTTCTGGATGTTGGCCAGGGGGATTCGATCCTTATTCGTACACCGGAACACAGGCATATCCTGATCGATGGAGGGGGGACGATGCGATTTTCCAAGCCGGGAGAAGAATGGAAGCAAAGATCGCGGCCTTACGAGGTCGGAGAGAGGTTGGTTGTGCCGCTTCTTAAACAAAGAGGAGTTCATCGCCTGGATTGGCTGATCATTTCTCATGCGGATACGGATCATATCGGCGGGCTGCAGGCGGTCATTGAGCAAATCCCCGTGGACCGTCTGTTGTTTAACGGGAGCTTGAAGGATAATGAAGGCACCCGTAAATTATTCCAAACGGCATTGGATAAAAATATTCCCATGCATGCGGCGGAAGCCGGGCAGAACATTCCGCTGGACCGATATTCAGCGCTGTATCTTCTCTATCCTGACCATAAGAAGGATGAGGGGGTTAGTTATTCCGCAGAGCAAAATGAACATTCCGTCGTGTTTATGCTGGACATGTATCAAGCGAGGGTATTGTTTACCGGGGATGTTGAGAAGCTGGGGGAATATGACATTCTGCATTCGCTGAAGGAGAGCCGTCTCGGCCCCCATAGCGGAATAGACGGGGCTGCCCTGGAGGAGAGATTGAGGCCTGTCGATGTGCTGAAGGTGGCGCACCACGGCAGCAAAACATCCACTACCGAGCAGTGGCTCGATTATTGGCAGCCTCGCCATGCGGTCATTTCCGCCGGGGTCAATAACCCGTATAGGCACCCTTCCCCGGTAGTGGTGGACCGACTGGAGAGCCGCGGCGTAAATCTGTTTCGAACCGACCTGCAAGGGGAGGTGCAAATGATCATCCGCAAGCAAGGCTACCGCTTCCGGACGATGCTGCAGTAAACGAATGAGTGCCGATGGGAATGAAAGGAACAATGTGTTATTTTATCGTAATAGGGATTGAAGTATCTATCACTTTCTTCATGCCGTTAGAGCTAAAGCTTGCTTTGACGCCAATCTCATAGTTTCCGGGACTTAATGATTCGGGAGCGGGGGATTTTTCCAAAAAGGTTCTGTAGTCTTTTAGCCCGCTTTTATCGTAGTTGAACGCCGAGACTAATCCGGAAGGAAAGCTCTTTTTATATTTTTGATTGGGTGTAATAGATTCAGTGGTATTCGAATCCAAGGTTGCCATTTCCCGGTAATTTCCAACTTCATCTTTGATATAGTAGACAATTAGAGGGTTGGCATGTTGAACTTCTATTGTTGTACTTCCCGAATAAATAAGCTCTGCCCATATATTTATGGCTTCATTACGAGTGTATTCTTTTTTTTGCGAGGCAAGAGATAGAGAGAAAGATCCTTCTTGTTTAACCGAGTTTAATTCAGAGAAGCGATTTTGATCTTCGGCATATTTTATGGATATTTGATTCAATTGCCCATCATAGCTTATTTCTCCGCCCATGTTTTCTACGATGTACCGAATGGGGACATAAGCATGGCCATTATAGTTCAATATAGTGTAATCATTACCGAGAACTTTGTTTTGGCCATTAAATTCGATCTTAACCGGAAATAAGAGTGCTTGAACATAATCAGAAGCATAAGCAACTGATGCTCCTAGAGAAACAACCCCGGCACAAGCGATACCGATCCAAAATTTTTTCATGGAAATCCTCCTCCCTCAATAAAATTATTTTTTAATTATCAAAATTCTATCTAGGGCTAGCTGAAAGTAACTATACTCGAACGGGCAATAAAAGCACAAAGCTTAGCAAAAGGTAATTTCTCTTTAGTCTTACGACACAACCTATGATATTCGATTGACTGTAAAATTAAGGTTCATTTAACCGCAGCGTGGCCCCTGGAATGATTATTTTCTTCTAAAGATTACTTTAGTAAGGCGGATACATTGTAATTTGTTCTCTGTTAGAAATAGAAAAAATTCAATCGTTCAAGGCGTACTTATTGACTCCGTCCAGTTTTAATCAGGATCAACTTCCGTTTCATCTTACCGGTTGGTTCAACGAATGAGATGCAATCCTTTTCCATATAGCTCTCCTCTACGGCCCGGTTCAGCAAGCCTCATTTATATAGACTCCATTAAACTTAATAATGTTTCGGTGCTTTTTTAGAACTATCTTTATTAAGTCTAAGATCTGCTGCCTTGCTGGAACTACTTTTATAATTGATGCATGCTGATATTATTGCAAGGTTACAGTCTAGGGTGGAATTATGATGGCATCTTATTTGTTATAATCTTTCTGAGAAACAAGTGTCCCTTTGAAGGAAATGTGTGCGAGAAAAATGAAGAAGAAATTTAACAGATGGCTTGATATCACAATACATTAAAGTGTGGTAAAAAATGAAAAAAAGGCTAATTGGAAATAAGGAGTGAGTCCAATCAAAAGTAACATTCCCTTTATTCAAATCCCCTTGCCGGAATGGTTTGAGCCGGTAGTGCGGACTGTTTGGGATAAAATGAAGCGCGATTCCACAGGACATGATTTTTTCCATGCGGTTCGGGTAATGGAACTGGCAGTGGAGATGTCGGACGAGCTGGCTGCGGATCGTGAAATCGCGATGACCGCAGGATTGCTGCATGATTATTATCGTGAGGAGGAGAAGGAAAGCGGCCTGCTATTCATGCGAAACTCCTGCACGGTTTTGGTTTTAACGGAACCAGATGACCTTAATCGCTCCAAAAGGGCCTTTCGGTCATTTTAACGGAACCAGATGACCTTATTCCCTAGAAATGCTCGCGAAAGTAGGATAATTCTATGAAATAAGCGCGTCTGGTTCCGTTAGTTTAAAAAAACGGCCTATTTTGACGAAATAGGGTCTCCCAGTTCCGTTACATTTTCGCTGTTGGACTTTTCACTAGTACAACATCCTGTTGTAATACCATTCCCACAATGAATCGACAGCCTTGGTTTTCCCGTTAGTTTTCGTTTTTCGCTCAAATAGGGCAAACTAGCTGCATGAAAGAGGCTGTCGATTTAATGTGGACACATTTTATTAATTACAAAATCGCCTCTAAATCGCCCTCTTATACGGATTTTTAATGCAGGTAAATCTCTTGTCGAAAAGAAAATCGATCTGAGGGCATTTGAGAAGCAAGTTAGAAAACTGTCCACAGTTAATAGACAGCCTCTGAAATCCAGTTAGCTATCCTGCTTCCTATCAGAAAGGCATCAGGCGGATGCTCCGGCAATAAAATTTCAACCGCCTAACGCATATAATCAGTTCAATCCATAGAGGACGCATCCAGGTCCTCCGAGAGCAAGGCTTGATTTTTCCGGAACTCCGTGGGGGAGGTTCCCGTCCATTTTTTGAACATCCGGTTGAAGGAAGTGACATTGCGATAGCCGATTTGCTGGCTGATTTCCGTTACGGTTAACGCCGTACTCGCCAGCAGCTCCTTGGCCTTCTGCATCCGGATGCCGTTCATATGATCAATGAAATTGATCCCGGTCTTCTCTTTAATATAAACCGATAGATAGGCGCTGGACATGTTCAGCTTGTCGGCGAGCATATCCAGGGAAATGTCTTCGCTGTACTTCGTGGACAGCCACTCCATAATATAGTCGATAATCGGATCTTGCTGCTCTTTCTTCGATTGGACAATCGAGGCTACCGCAGATATAAATTGGCGGAAATACTCCTTATATTCTTCGAGAGTATGGCAATCCCTCGGCTTGGATAAGAAATGGTCCAAATCCTCCGTCTTGTCGGAATCGAGATGATAGGTATCCAGGATCAGCAATGTCTTGGCCGCGATGCTTTCAGCCAATTGGCTGTACTGATGCACTGCCGCCTGTTTCTTGAACATCGTGTCGAGCATTCGGTTAATGATGGCCAGACAAGCGCTTTCGTTGCCTTCCTGCAGGTGATTGTACAGCTCCTGCTCCTGAGAGGGCGTCAGAACGAACGGTCGGCTCGGCGGCTTCGGTTCGTACAGCAATTGGGTTTCATCCAACAGCTCCGCTTGTCTGACCAAGGTCAGCACCTCTTGATAGGCCTCGTTGAACTGGGAGGTGCGGTCATAAGTGGAGCTGACGGCGATGAACGCGAAGCAGTAGGTTTTGTCCCTGTCGAGAATCTGCTTAAGCAGCTCCAGCATTTCCCTCAGTTCCTCGGGCTTGTGCTTCCCGCTTAACACGGTCAGGATCTGATCCTTCTCGATTTGGAACGTATGAGATCCCGGCAGGCGCTTGGACATCATTAACCGGATATGCTCCTGAATATAGTTGGCCGCTTTGTCCGGCTTCATATCGCTCTCCGCAAAAGATGCAGAACGGAAGACCAATTGATAGAGGACGATCGTAAATTCCTCTTCAGCGGCCATAAATTCCTTCCACTCATTTAAATCCGAATTAATCATTTTCAGCTTGTTGATATAGTTGTAACTCGTCAAGAAGGACTGGTTATGAACGAGTTCATTCTCGATTACTTCCTTCTCCTTGATCAAATCGTGCACCTTTTGATTAATGAATGCGAATTCCTGGATGCTGCTCTGCAGCTTGTCCGGATTCCGTTCCATAATGGACGATATGATTTGTTTGACCGGAGAATTGATCTTTTTGCTCAGGAAGAACGAGACGACCATTCCGATTGCGACCGATACAGCCAGCATCAAAGCCAGCACGAAGTTCAGCTTGCGCACCTGTGCCGCAATGTTCGAATAGGGGACGACGGACAGGAACGTCAGCTTGGTCCCCTCGTCCTGTTCTTTAAAATAATAATATTGGTCCGCCAGCTTGTAATCTGTGATGTCCGCCGCGGACGGCATTGATTCGGGCACCGTGCCGGACGAGCTGTAGATCACGTCCTCTTCTTCGTTCAATATAATGAAATGGGCGTTTTTATGCTCGCCATGGAACGCCTGAAGAAGTTTCTCTACTTCTATTAAAGCGACGATTTGATAATTGCTTCCCGGAATTAATAAAGAAAGCGGAATCATCTCACGGGTGCCGGAATCGTTCGAAGAGTGAATTCGGAATTCCGAAGCGGGATAGATTTTATAATTTTCCTGCCGGTCAAATTGCTGCAGCCAGAACGAATACGGATATCGGCTGCTGGCATAGAAGCTCGAGAAGAGCTCCTCGGCATCGCTGCTGCCTTCTTTCTCAATGGCGTACCCGTTGGAATGAAAGAAGATGATAATATTATCCAAATAATGAAGCGGATTATAGACATCGGACCGCAAGCTTTTCATAATATCGCCCGTGAGCAAATAATTGATCTCCAGTTCATTTTTGGTCAGTAGCTGGCGGTTGAAGGCAGCAAGCTTGTCATTATGATAAAGGTCAAATAAGAGCGTTTTCAAACGGGAGAAGTGAACTCCGTACCGTTCTGCCGCGTTTTGCAGAATCAACTGGTTGTATTGAATAATTTCCTTCTGGATGGTCGTTCTGAAAAAGGTGAAAGAAAGCAAGTTAAAAGAAGACAGCAGAATGATAACGATTAGAAAGCTGAAGAAGATTTTAACAAATAAAGAATTTTTTCTCTGTAACCACAACAACGGAATGGTCCCCCTTCATCGATAACCGAAACATACATTTAATCTGTTTTGCTATTCTTTCGGGTCGCGGTCAGCGCCCGTTTTTTTGTTTTTAAACTTTTTCAGTCCTTCCCGGCTCCCCGCAAGTACTATATTATCCTTTTTCGAAGCAAATCAAGAAGAGCGACCGCGATAATAGGATGGTTTACACGCTGCCCTGTTAATGGCCGGTATCGTTCAGGGTGAGCATGGAATAAGCTTCGAACGGTATGCGTCATTTGTGGGGCTATTTGCTGTTTTTTCGCGTAAAATGGCGGAGTTTAGCCGTTTTTTATAACCCTGCCTTTCCATTGGAATCTAAAAAAAATCAAGGAATCTAATAAAGTGTAAATTCAATTTTAACCCTGTTTCACTTATGATCGGGCTTATCGGCAGCTCCGCAAAACTACGAAAGCAGGTGAATCGCAATTTGGAACAAGCATCACTACGAATGAACACGACCAACCGTACCAAAAAATCATTCGCTTCACAAGTCCTAAAAAATTTAAGAAGAAACTGGAGCTTATATGTTTTATTTCTGCCCGTCATCATTTATTTTGCCGTTTTCCAGTATTTCCCGATGTACGGCGTGCAGATTGCTTTCAAAGATTTTATCGCGACTAAAGGAATTTGGGGGAGTCCTTGGGTAGGTTTCAAGCATTTTGAGCGTTTCTTTGACAGCTATTACTTCTGGCGGTTGATCAAGAACACCTTGGGAATCGGATTGTACGAGCTGGCTGTCGGTTTTCCCGTGCCGATCCTTCTGGCCTTAATGATTAATGAGGTTCGGTCGAAAACTTATCGGAGGTTCGTGCAAACGGTTACGTATGCTCCACACTTTCTATCAACCGTCGTCATAGTCGGAATGGTTCTTATTTTCCTGTCTCCGCAAAGCGGGCTCGTTAACCAAATAATTAAAGCGTTCGGCGGAGATCCGATTTCCTTTATGACCCAGCCGGGCTGGTTTAAGACGATTTATGTGTTTTCCGGCGTATGGCAGCATATGGGCTGGAGCTCGATTATTTATCTGGCCGCATTGTCGGGGATCGATCCGCAATTGCATGAAGCGGCCCGGGTGGACGGCGCCAGTCGGCTGCAGAGAATATGGCACATCAATATTCCGGGAATTATGCCCACCATCGTGATTTTGCTCATTCTGAACATGGGTTCCGTCCTCAGCGTCGGCTTCGAGAAGGTCTTCTTGATGCAGAACGACTTGAATATGCCGGCATCCGACGTTATATCGACGCATGTTTACCGCAGCGGTATTCTCGGAGCGCAGTACAGCTTCTCGGCAGCGGTCGGATTGTTCAATTCCGTTATCAATTTCATAATGCTGATTACAGTCAACTTCATTGCCCGGAAGGTCAATGAGACGAGTCTTTGGTAGGGAGGCAGCCAGATGGTAGAGACAACACAGGACCGGATATTTAACATCATTAATTATTCTCTTCTCATTATTATATCGATCATTGTCCTTTATCCTCTTTTCTTTGTCGTAATCGCTTCTATCAGCAGCCCGGGAGCCGTTATGCGGGGAGAAGTATGGCTATGGCCCAAGGATCTGACCTGGGTAGGCTACAAGCGCGTGTTCGCGAACAAGGAAATCCTGATGGGGTATTGGAACACCATTCTCTACACCGTCATTGGAACCGCCATCAATTTGGTGATGACGGTCGCGGCGGCATATCCTTTGTCCCGCAAAGACTTTATGCTGCGCAATACGTTCACGGCCATGATCGTCTTCACGATGTTCTTCAGCGGAGGAATGATTCCTACTTACCTGCTGATCAAAAACCTGGGCATGCTCAACTCCTTCTGGGTTATGGTTATTCCCGGAGCCGTCTCGGTTTGGAACATTCTGATCATGAGAACGTTTTTCCAGAACGGGATTCCTTACGAGATGCAGGAGGCGGCTTCCATTGACGGATGCACAAACATGCAGATTCTGACGCGCATCGTTCTGCCCTTGTCTATGCCGATCATAGCGGTCATGATTCTGTTCTACAGCGTCGGACACTGGAATTCGTATTTCACGGCTTTGATCTACTTGACCGATCGCGCCAAATATCCGCTGCAGCTCTTCCTCCGGGAGATTCTGGTACAGGGGCAGATGCAGGAAATGCTCGATATCAGTGCGGATTCGTTATCCAACAGCCTGATGGATGCGGAGGCGATCAAATACGCGATTGTTATTGTGGCCAATCTTCCGATTCTGCTGCTGTATCCTTTCTTGCAGAAGTATTTTGTCAAAGGAGTTATGATTGGGGCCATTAAAGGCTGACCCGGATTGGGCTTTCCGTAAAGTGCCGTATAAAACTTATTCGAAGCCAAGCCAAGAGGAGCGAGCGCGCTTAGAGGAAAGCTGGACGCCGACCTTATCAGGATGCAGACGAATGCTCTTCGAAGGCCATACGTCACTTTGCGGGATTATTCATAGATCACCGGCGCTAGGGCTGGCAAGGATGCGAGGCTTTAATGCCGGGGATACAACCCAAGATTCAAACATAAAAAAGGGAGGAAACTAACATGAACAAATGGAGTAAATGGACTTCAGTAGCGCTGACCGCGTCTCTCGGCGCCGGCTTATTGTCAGGCTGTGGAGGCAATGATAACGGCGGGAACGCCGGAAATAAAGGTGCAGAGGGAGGCGCGGAAGTCGCCAATCTGAACAAAACGGGCTTTCCCATTGTCAATGAGCCCATTGAGCTGACGTTCTTTACCGGTAAATCGGCCACTAACGGCAATAAGTTTGAAGAGACGCTCGTATGGAGCGAATATGAGAAAATGTCCAATATGAAAATCAAATTCGACCTGATCCCGTTTGACAGCCTGACGGAAAAGAGAAATCTGATCCTGGCCGGCGGAGATTATCCCGATGCTTTCTATTCCGCCCGGTTAGGCTCGGCCGATTTGATGAGGTACGGTCAGCAAGGGGTTTTCATTAAATTGAATGACCTGATCGACGAATATGCTCCGAATTTCAAGAAGCTGCTGGACACCTATCCGGATCTGAGGAAAGGACTGACGATGCCGGACGGCAACATTTATTCCTTCCCGTCCTTCTACGACCCGGATTTTCTGCCGATGCTGATTGGAACTCCGCTGTGGATCAAGCAGGAGTGGCTGGAAAAATTAAATATGTCCGAGCCGCAAACGACCGAGGAGTTCTATCAATACTTGAAGGCCGTTAAGGAAACGGATTTAAACGGTAACGGACAAGCGGATGAAATTCCATTCAGCGGTGCGGGTATCGGGCCTTTGCTCGATCATCTCAAAGGGGCCTGGGGCCTGGGGAATCGCGGTTTAGGCCATAAATTTGTGGATGTCGATCCGGAAACGAATGAGCTCCGGTTCATCAAGACGGATCCGAAGTACAAGGAATTGCTGGAATATGTGAATAAGCTTTATCAGGAAGGGCTGATTGACAGTGAAATTTTCACTATCAAGTCAAGCAATCTGTATGCCAAAGGGGGAGAAGGGACATTCGGCTCCACCATTATGCCCAATCCGAAAACATTAATGAACCAGGACGGTTATGTCGGACTGGGTGCTCTTAAAGGGCCGCATGGAGACCAGATGTACACTCATATTAAAGTCCCTATGGTTCATATCGGAGCTTTTGCCATTACCGATAAGAACAAGCATCCGGAAGCAACGGTCCGCTGGATGGATCATTTCTTCGGCGAAGAAGGAGCCCGATTCTACTTCATGGGACAGAAGGATGTCACTTATAAAGAGACGGCCGATGGCAAGCTGGAGTACGTTGACGAGATTACAAACAATCCGAATGGCCTGACCTATGACCAGGCGCTGGCGAAATATTTTACCTGGCTGGGCGGCAGCTATCCCGGATATGTCAAGGAGCAATATTTCAAAGGTTCGGAAACCCTTCCCGAATCCATAGCCACTGGCGAGAAAGCCGAGCCTCACAGAGTGCCGGAGATTTGGAACAACTTCAACTATACGGAGGAAGAAACCGAATTCATGTCTTCGATCGGTAAGGATATCACTTCCTACGTCAATGAAGCGGAAGCGAAATTCATCAACGGTTCCATGCCATTCAGTGAATGGGATAACTATGTCAAGACCGTTGAGAAGATGGGGCTGGAAGAATACATGCGAGTGTACAAACAAGCCTACGAAAGATACAATAAATAAACAGACATCCGTTGAAAGACAGCAATCGGGGAGGACGAGATGGTATGACAAAACAAAGATATGCGGCGGGGCTGGCCATAACAGTTCTGCTGTCCGGAGTCCTTCTCTCGTGCGATAATGATTCGAAGCCGCGGGATAAGGCGGGTGACCGGTCGGGCATGACTGGAGCGGATCTGGTTAACCTTACAGGCATGCCTATTGTTAAAGAGCCGATTACTTTGCATATTTTTGCAGGTAAATCTCCTACCTCTCACCCCGATTGGAATCAGGTAAGAATCTGGCAAGAATATGAGAGAATGACGCAAATTCATACGCAATTTCAGATGGTTCCGTTCGACCAGTTATCTTCGAGGAGAAATCTGGTATTGGCGGACGGGGACTATCCGGATGCGTTCATGACGTCCCGTCTGAGCTCGGCCGATCTGCTCCGGTATGGTCAGCAAGGGGTTTTCATCCGCTTGAATGATCTGATTGACGAATACGCCCCCAATTTCAAGCGGCTGCTGGAGAAATATCCGGAAATTCGCAAAGGGCTGACGATGGCGGATGGAAATATATATTCGTTTCCTTCCTTCTATGATCCCGATTTTATGTCCATGCTGATCGGTTATCCATTGTGGGTCAAGGCGGATTGGCTGGACAAGCTGGGCATGGAACCGCCGGAAACGACGGAGGAGTTTTATCAGTATTTGAAGGCGGTTAAAGAGACGGACCTGAACGGCAATGGCAAGGCGGATGAAATTCCTTACGGATCTGTCGGCACGAGTGCTCTCCTCAATCACCTTAAGGGAGCCTGGGGGCTGGGAAACCGGGGGATGGGCCATTCCAGGGTGGATATGGATCCGGAAACGAACGAGCTTCGCTTTATCCCTGCCGATCCGCGTTATAAAGAATTGCTGCAGTATGTTCACAAGCTCTATGCGGAAGGGCTGTTGGAGAAAGATATTTTCACCGTCAAAAGCAGCGCGTTATATGCTAATGGTACAAGAGGGGTCTACGGTTCGCTGCTGGTTCCCTCTCCCTTCACCTTAATGAACCAGACCGGATACGTAGGGCTTCCCGTGCTGGAGGGCCCTCATGGCGACCGCCTGTACTCCCACGTCAAGACTCCTTTGATCCATGTGGGCGCGTTCGTCATCACAGATCGCAATCCCTATCCGGAAGCAACGGTTCGTTGGATCGATTATTTCTTCGGCGATGAGGGCAGCAAAATGTTCTTCATGGGCATAGAAGGAGAGTCCTACGTTGAAACTCCGGACGGTGAAGTGGTCTACACCGACTCGATTCTTAACAACAAGAGCGGCAGGACATTCGAGCAGGAGCTCAGCAAATATGTCGTTTGGCTGGGAGGCAGCTATCCGGGCTTTGTTACCAAAAAGTACTTTAAAGGCTCGGAAAGCCTGCCCGAGTCGATAGAGGCGGCAGAAAGAGTGAGGCCATACGTAGTCAAGGAAATATGGCCGCCATTCACCTATACCCAGGAGGAAACGGAGAGAATGTCGATTCTGAGTGCGGACATTCATCCCTATGTGGATGAAATGGTAGCCAGATTCATTAACGGCTCGGTTTCCTTCAGCGAATGGGATAGTTATGTCAGCACTTTGAAGCAGATGGGGCTGGACGAATATATGAGGATCTACCGCTCGGGATACGAAAGGTATATGCAGGGCTCCAAGTGAACTTGTTTAAACGAAATCATAAAGTCCTATTCGGACAAAATCAGGCGAATCGGCTGTTCTTAACCGACAAAGCATCAAATGGATTCTAAAAAAGAGCGAGGCTAGCGGACAAATTTCCACTAACACTCGCTCTTACTCTTTCATCGTTACCCGCTTCGGTAATTGGCTTACGCTCGGTACAATTTGGAGAAGCTCTCCATTTTGCCTAAAATGACCGAAAACCGATGAGAATCAGTGCTTTTCGGCGACCATACGGTTGGTCAATTGACCCAGTTTCTCGATTTGAATAGTGACTGTATCGCCATCCTGCAGATAAACCTGCTTGTCTTCCGGATAACCGAGCACGACACCTTCCGGAGTTCCGGTCAGAATAATGTCTCCGGGCTCCAGCGTCATATATTGGGAGATATAGCTGACGATCTCGTCACAATGGAAAATCATATCTGCCGTATTGGAGCTTTGACGCACTTCTCCGTTAACATAGCATTCGATTTTCAAATCATTCGGATTTCCGACTTCATCGGAAGTGACCAGGTAAGGGCCGAGCGGACTGAAGCCGTCGCATGTTTTGCCCAGGAGCCACTGGGGGGTACGGAGCTGCAGATCGCGAGCCGACAAATCGTTGACATTGCAGTAGCCGAATACATGGGACAAAGCCTGCTCCTTGGAAACATCCTTCGTCTTCTTGCCGATGACGATGACAAGCTCGGCTTCGTAATCCACCTTCGTGCTTACCTTAGGCAGTGTGACATCATGACCATGTCCGGTCAGCGTATTATTAAACTTATTAAATAAGATAGGATATTTCGGGATAGGCGCATTCGTCTCTTCCGCATGCTTGCGGTAGTTCAAGCCTACACAAATAATTTTGTTAGGGTGAGTGACACAGGGACCAAATTCCAGCTTGCTCTCGTCCAGCAGGTAGGGCTGGTCTTCACCCTTGGAAGCGACGGTCTCGATTAGCTTCGATATAGCGCTGACCGCATCCTCGCCCCATGTAATCGCATCCATAATTGTGGCGGGAAGCTTGTTATCATTATAACCGCTATGAGCGGCTGCCGCCTGCACGTCGATGACCCCTGCCTCTGTCTTTACTCCTAAACGATACTCCCCATCAAGCCTGAAAGTTAACAGTTTCATTAAGTTGAACCTCCCACAGTTTGAGTAATGTTCAATGGGCTAAAACTATTTTCCCAAAATGGAACAACTTTACTAATCGTAACATGGCCGCCTATAGGGGTCAATCTTCCTTTCTTCCAAAATATCACTGCCAGATGGCCGAAGACTATAGGATGTCTCCCTTAAATCTGGTATTCTATATAGGTCCATAATGAATAAACTAGCATGCCGGATAATTAGTTTTCGTAGAATGCAACATTTTGCGGCGGCACGCCGTCTATATGTATGCAAGGGAGGGGGATCCCAGACTTGGTATCGCCAGAATTGATCCAAGCTGCTCAAGCGGGCGATCGCGACGCTCTGATAACTCTTTTGCGCGAAATAGAAACTCATGTTTACCGAACGGCCTACTATATTTTAGGCAACCAGGAGGACGCCTTGGATGCTTCGCAGGAAGCTCTAATTAGAATTTATACGAAAATTCACACATATGAGGAAAAGGCGCTTTTCAAAACATGGGTCCAGCGGATTGTAACCAATCTTTGCATGGATAAGTTCCGAAAAGCCAGGCCAGCGGTATCCATTGACGAGCACGAATTGGACTTCCATGCAGCGGATAACGTTGAAGATGAGGTTGTATCCCAATATGTAGCGAAGGATATCCAAGAAGCGATCAACAAGCTGCCGGAACATCATCGCACAGTGGTGGTGCTGCGTTATTTACAGCATTTTTCTTATAACGAAATAGCCGAATCCCTTGATTTGCCCATTAATACGGTTAAATCTTATTTGTTCAGGGCCAGAAAGCAGCTTCAAATTTACCTCCAAGAATATCAGAAAGGGGGTGTTCGAGGATGAAATGCCATGAGGTGGAAGAACTGCTGCAGAGACATCTGGATTCGGATTTGTCGCCGGAAGAAGAGATCAAGCTGTTTACCCATACCGAACAGTGTGAAAGCTGCGCGGCGCAATTGAAGATGCTCGAGAAATTGTCCGCCGGGCTGGAGTCTCTTCCGGAGGTTACGCCCCCAATTGGTATTGTCGATTCCATCCTGCCCAAGCTTATGGAGTTGGAGCCGGCAGCGAATCCCCAACAGGCGGAACCCGGGCTGCACGGCCGCCCCGAGATTTCAGCGAAGCCCCGTACAACAGGGAAGAGACCTCGAAGGCTGCTGTGGACCGCGGTTAGCGGAGTTGCCGCGGCGGGAATTGCCCTGGGAATTTATATCTTTGACCTGCCCGAGACCGGCACTCAGCGCGCCGATTTACCGCTTAGGGAGGAAGCGAGCCGCACGTATCATCTTCCTGCCCAATCTGAATCTGATGCCGGTACGAGTTCTTCATCACAACAACAAGAGAGCGAAGGTCACCAATCACCGGTTATGGGCGATCTATCGAAGGAGATCGGGCCTGCTCCGGCAGAGACGCCTTCTCCCGATACGGATACCAGTCAACAGAATAAGTTGGAGGAAGAACCCGAGATAGGGCTGCAGGAGCGGAGCATTACCGGGATGCGGAATCAGCAGCAGGAGAAGAATGACCCGGCTGCCAAGCTGCCGCGGGATAACCCGCCTGCGGAGCCTGAACCGAAGATGGATCAACCGGAAGGACCGGATTTTGCGGCCAGCCAACAAGTTCCGAATAACCTGACAAGTCAAGACGGGATTCAGGAGATGAAGGAAAAGTCATCTTACGGTCAGGATACGCCTCCGGCGGAAGCGGAGCGGGATGAGCTGTCCGATTCTACGGAGCAGGCTCCTATCGTCGAGAAGTCATTAGCGGGTGAAGCGAGCGAAGCGGATGCCGGCCAATACAGCTTTGGCAGCATGTCTATGGGAGCGGAGACGGAGAAGCTTCCTTCCCCCGATGGAAGCTCTGTTGCGGTGATTGAGGACCGGAGAGTAACCGTGAAGGATACGGAGGGCAATCTGCTGTTCAAATCGGTCCGTGAGTGGAAGCCGGAAGATCAACTGCGTCTGGTGAAATGGCTGGATGATCGCCAGTTGATTTACGAAGTCGAATCAGAGTCGGGAACGACCAGCTATACTGTAGATATCCTCGAACAAACCGAAGCAAAAAATTAGCCCATTTTGCGCACAAGGAGCGACCGGTGGACATATAGTATAGTAAAAAACGGTATCCGGATTGGACCTGATGCGGTTAGGCCGCCCGGGGGAAGGTTTCTAGAGCCTTCACCCAGGTGTTTATATACACAGCAGTCCATTGGGACAAAGGGAAGACGCAAAATCCATGGATTTTGACGTCTTCCCTTTGTTGCTGTTATGATGAACTTTGAGGTGGGAGCATGGATTACAGATCGATAGTCAAGGAGATTGAACAGGGCAAGCTGATGCCCGTTTATGTTTGCTACGGCCCCGAAGCGTTCCGGCGCCGCGAATTCATCCGGTTCATGCTGGGGAAGCTGGTGGAGCCCGAGCATGAAGAGTTTGCGGTGACCCGCTATGATCTTAACGAAACTCCGCTGGATGTAGTTCTCGACGATTCGGAGACGGTCCCGTTTCTCGTACCTAAGAAAGTGATCATCGCGGAGAATGCCCAATTTCTGACCGGGGCGAAAGAGAACTCCAAGGTGGAGCACCGATTGGAGCGGCTGACCGAGTATTTGAAAAATCCTGTCGATTATACCGTCCTTATCCTGATTGTCGACGCCGAGAAGCTGGACGAGAGGAAGAAGCTCGTCAAAGCTCTCAAGGAACGCAAATGCCTGCTGGCGTTTCAGACCTTGACGGCCGAGGAGCTGGCTGATTGGGCAGCACGCAGAGCCAATCGTCTCGGAATGACCTTCGGTTCCGGTGCCTTGGAGAAGTTCTTGCTGTACGGCGGCACGGATTTGCAGAGTCTCGCCATGGAGCTGGACAAGCTGTCGCTGTACGTGGGCAGCGGGGGAGAAGTGACGGCAGACCTGGTGGAGCAGATGGTGGCCCGGACGACGGAGCAGAACGTCTTCATTCTGATTGACGAATTGGTCAAGATGAATACGGGGAAAGCTCTGGAGATTCTGCAGGATTTATATAAGCAGAAAGAAGAGCCGATCAAGATTGTCGCTTTAATGGCGCGGCAGTACAGATTGATCGCCCAGGTGAAGGAGCTGGTTCAGACCGGTTATTCTCATCAGCAGATTGCCGGAGCTGTCGGGGCTCATCCTTATGCGGTTAAACTGGCGGCGGAGCAAGCGAGGAAATATGATGTCAACCGGCTTAACCGGATCCTGTCCAGGCTTGCGGATCTGGATTATCAGATGAAGAGCGGTCAAATCGATAAGAGCTTCGGACTGGAGCTTCTGCTACTGAATATGACCGTCTAGCGGGCAACAAGGATATGGGCAGGGTGGGAGGACTGCCCAACGCATGCCCCTGCAACGATCAGAGGCATGCCGACCGCCGGCTCATCTATCAAGGATAAACGGCTATCGCCGTCCTTAGGACGGGCGCGTTTACCGATGAAATAGAAGAACAGGGATAGATGAAAACCTATACTTATATTTTAAAAAAGTCCAAAGGGCTTCGATTAAGAAGTCTTTGGACTTTGCTCGTTTTATTAAGGTAAGCTGCTTCTTAAGAAGCGGTTACGCATTAAGCTTGCGCACTGATTTCGTTAAACTTTTTCGCCAGGCGAGATTTCTTGCGGTTGGCTGCATTTTTATGAATCAGGCCTTTGGTTACTGCCTTGTCTAATTTTTTAATGGCAACCTTCAGGGTTTGTTGAGCGTTCTCCACGTTGTTGCTGTTAGCTGCTTGCTCAAAAGCTTTCACTGCCGTACGGAGTGCGGACTTTTGGGAAGCGTTCTGCAAACGACGCTTTTCGTTCGTTTTAACCCGTTTAATAGCGGATTTAATATTTGGCATTGCGTTCACCTCCTAGTTCCAGAAAACCAGTTCGATCAAGTGGTTCACCCAAGTTTCTTGACAACTTTCAATATTTTATCACGGTGCCGGGCAAAAATCAATAGCGAACGTGCCGCTGCATAATAGAATCAAGTTTAAGACACAATAGGAAAAATTGGACAGCCAACAGATGCTTTGAAGGGAGATTCGAGAGAATGGATTTAAGCGCCTATTCGGTTAGAACCGATCTAGCGTTGGAAGCAAAGGAAATGGCCGCCAATGAGCTTGGCGATAATATTCCGGGCCTGGAGTCGGAAACGGATGAGCACGAAGGTATCCGCATTACTAAAATCAAGGTAGCATCTCCCGAAGCCGGCCAGGCCATCGGCAAGCTTCCCGGTCAATATATAACAATTGAAGTACCTAAGCTGAGGGAAAAGGATAGTGACCTGCAAAACCGCGTTACAACGAAGCTTGCTCAGGAGTTTGCGGCTTTTCTCCAAGAAATCGGCGTGACAAAGGAGCATAAGGTGCTCATTATCGGGTTGGGCAACTGGAACGTAACGCCGGACTCTCTAGGGCCGCTTGTGGTTGAGAATTGTTTGGTGACGCGCCACTATTTCGAGCTGATTCCGGATCAAGTGAGTCCGGGTTACCGTCAGGTAAGCGCGGTGGCTCCGGGAGTGCTCGGGATAACCGGCATTGAGAGCAGCGAAATTGTTAAAGGGATTGTAGAGATGACTAAGCCGGACCTCGTGATCGCGATCGATGCGCTGGCTTCAAGGTCATTGGAGCGAGTAAATACGACCATCCAAATTGCCGACACCGGAATACATCCGGGATCGGGGATTGGAAACAAGCGGAAGGGTTTGACGGAGGAGATCCTCGGGGTTCCCGTTATCGCCATAGGCGTTCCGACTGTAGTATATGCTTCAACGATAGTCAATAACAGCATTGATCTTATGGCCAGCCATTTCCACCGGTTGACGGATCAGACCGGGCAAATTCTCGGCATGCTGGACCAACTGCAGGAACAGGAGCGGCTGCAGCTGGTGAAGGAGGTTCTCGCTCCGCTCGGACATGATCTGTTAGTCACTCCCAAGGAAATCGATCAATTTATCGAAGATATCGCCCATATCATCGCCAGCGGCCTCAATGCCGCCTTACATGAGGCTGTCGATATGGAGAATGTTTCGGCCTATACCCATTGATGAATACGGAAGCTTAAGCAGAAACAGATGCAGAAGCGGAGCGGATTGAAGCTCTGCTTCTTTTTTTATCACATTAGAACTGCCGGATCTGAGGTTGGATTGGTCGGTTGATATCAATGAAACGGAACGCTATGCATACTACTGATATGGAAAATTTCTCATAAAAAATTTACACAAGCTTAACTTAATATGTCATTGAATGTGTCAGTGACATATAGTAAGTTCATGTTAGATCGAGCCGGATCATTAAAGATCATGCGCCGGTCTGCCAGTATGACAAAAAAGAGGAATGTCTCGAGATGAAACCCATTTCTTCGTCCAAAAGTACAAAACAACAATTGTATTTACAAGTAGCAGACAAGGTGCTGGCCATCATTGAAAGCCGCAAGCTTCAACCGCATGATCCCGTCCCTTCGGAAGGAGAGCTTGCGAAGCTGTTTGGTGTCAGCCGAATGACGAGCAAGCTGGCATTGGAACGGTTGGCGGAGCAAGGTCTGGTCTACCGACTGCCAAGAAGAGGTACGTTCCTTGCCGGAAATCGGGAAGGAGGAGTCAGCGTTGGCGAAGGCTCTAAGCAGCAGTCGCCGGCTAGCGCCGAGCGGAAATCAAGCAAACAGATCGCGCTCATCTTACCCCACATGTCCGACTACACTTCCAGAATTATTACGGCTGTCGAAAATGAGGTGCTGAAGCATGACTGCGACCTTATTCTGAAATTCAGCAAGGATAAGGACGACGAAGACCGTTATTTGCAGAGACTCGTCGACAGGGGTGTCGATGGCATGATTTTGTTCCCTCAGGGCCGCAAAACTTGCAGCGACCAGGTGCTCAAAATGAAGCTGGAGCGGATTCCGATCGTCATCATCGACCGCATCTTTCGCGAGGTGCAGATCGATTGCGTCTATCACGACCATTTTCGGGGCTCGTACGAGATGGCACAGTATCTGATCGCTAAAGGTCATCGGGAAATCGGGTATACCTCCAACGCGATAGAGAACATAACAAGCCGGGAGGAACGCTATCAGGGGTATATTCAGGCGCTGCTCGATCACGGGATACCGGTCAAAAACCAATATATCCATTTCCGCAGCGTGCCCTGCGACCCAAGCCGCGTCAACGAAATGGATCCGGAACAGGCACAGTTCATTGGCAGCAATCCGCTGATGACAGCGGTCATGTGCGGGGACGATCATGTGGCGATTTCCACTTTGTTTACAGCGCTTCACATGAGCGTCCCGGTGCCGGAGCGGCTATCGATCGTCGGATTTTCCGACATCAAGCTGTCGGCGTTGACGCCGGTTCCGTTGACTACGGTTCGGCAAGATACGGGACGGTTGGCCCGTTCGGCCGTTGAGCTGCTGATGAAGCGTGTGAACCGTTCGAAAGAGAAGCAGCTTACTATCAAAATCCAGACCGAAATTATAGAAAGAAAATCAGTGTCAGACAAAGGAGTTACTGTATGAAAGTTCATTTTCTCGGAAAGACGCCTCTCGGAGCCATCGTCTCCGGTACACTGGCCAAGAAGGAAGAGCAGTATAAAGTGAAGGCCGGCATCGTCAGTCCGGACATCGGCGTTCCGATGATCGTTGAACAGATCGCCATTGTGAACGGCACGAAGAAGCAGGCGACGGCAGAACGGTTCGTCGAGTGGATGGGCTCCGCCGAAGTGCAGGGCGAATTTGCCGCACAATTCGACGCAATGCCTGCGAATACGAAGGCAGTCGAGCGTGCCAACGAATCCGTTAAAGAGCTGTACGCCAATTTAAAGGCGCAGCCTCTCGATTGGGGCTTCATAGCGGACAATGTCGAGCTATGGGTCGAGAAAATTGAATTGCAGATCATGAAATAGACTAAGAAGCAGGGATAAAGATGATTACATTTCGAGATATACAAATTCATTTTGGGTCGTTCCATGCTGTGAAAAACCTCAATTTGAGCATTAACGAAGGCGAGTTCTTTACATTCCTCGGCCCGTCGGGCTGCGGCAAGACGACGATTCTCCGCAGCCTGGTCGGATTCATCGCGCCTTCCGGCGGAAGCATCCTGTTGAACGGCCGGGACATTACCCATGTTCCGATCGAGAAAAGGGGCATTGGCATGGTGTTTCAGAGCTACGCCCTGTTTCCGACCATGAATGTATACGAGAATATCGCTTTCGGCATGCGTGTCAAGAAAGCATCGAAAGACGAAATGGACAGGGATGTGCGGGAAATAGCCCGCAAGGTCGATCTTACGGACGATCAGTTGTTCAAGAAGGTATCCGAACTGTCCGGCGGTCAGCAGCAGCGCGTAGCGATCGCCAGAGCGCTTGTACTGAAGCCGGCCATCCTCGCGCTGGACGAACCGTTGTCTAACCTGGACGCCAAGCTGAGGGTGCAGTTGCGGAATGAACTGAAGCTGCTTCAGAAACAGTTCGGCATTACGACGATTTATGTCACGCACGATCAGGAAGAAGCACTGACCTTGTCCGACCGCATTGCGGTGTTCAACAACGGCAATGTCGAGCAGGTCGGAACTCCGCAAGAAGTATACGATCGTTCGCAGACGGAGTTCGTGTGCAATTTTATCGGTGACATCAACCGAATCGCGCCGGAACTTATTCTCGGCAGCAGCTTGCGGGAGAGGATCGCCCCGGGCAAAACGGCCTATATCCGGAATGAGAAGGTAAGCCTGCTCCCTCTGTCCGGCCCGGACGTCATCCATCTGCAGGGGACAGTGGCCGACCGCGAATTCTATGGACTATATAGCAAATATGTTTTGCAAGTGGCCGGAGGGGGCCTGCTCAAAACGATCGAGAAGGAAAGCGGGCTGGATCAGCGTAAGGTCGGCGACGCCGTTGATATTTTTATCCGATCAGGCGATATTTTGCAGTATTGAGGGACTGGGGGTAGGACTTTGAACGCGCAAACATGGAGGAACAGACTCGGGTCCATTCATCCGGCCGCGCTCATCATGTACGGTCTGATTGCTTGGTTCGTCGTGGCATTTCTGATTTACCCGAATTTGAACATTTATTATGAAATTTTTTTCAAGGGCGGCACCTTTTCGTTCGAGCCGGTGGAGAAGCTGCTGTCGTCCAAGCGGGCGATGACAAGTTTGTATAACAGCTTTCTGCTGGCTGTGTCGCTGGTCATTACGGTTAACATTGTCGGCATCACACTGGTGCTCATTTCAGAGTACTTCGCTATCAAAGGTGCGAAAATATTGCGGCTCGGCTACTTTACGACCTTGATCTACGGCGGCGTCGTGCTGGTATCGGGATATAAGTTCGTCTATGGAGAAAACGGTTTCATGACGAAGCTGCTGTCGAGCGTGTTTCCTTCCTTCGATACGACCTGGTTCCACGGTTACTGGGCGGTGCTCTTCGTCATGACGTTCGCCTGCACGTCAAACCATGTGTTGTTTTTGGGCAATGCAATTCGGAAAATTGATTATCAAACGATTGAAGCGGCAAGAAATATGGGGGCTTCCACATTCTATATTTTGTGGCGGGTCGTTCTCCCTGTACTAAAACCGACCTTGTTCGCGCTCACGATTTTGGTTTTCCTAACAGGTCTGGCCGCGACGTCCGCTCCTTTAATTCTGGGCGGTACCGAGTTCCAAACGATTACGCCGATGATTTTGACATTCTCCAAGAGCATGACCTCCAGAGATTTGGCCGCCTTGCTGGCGCTCATTCTCGGCTTGGCTACGCTCATTTTGCTGACGATTATGATTCGTCTCGAACGTAGGGGCAACTTTATGTCGGTTTCCAAAGTCAAGTCGGAGCTGGTCAAACAGAAAATCGAAAACAAGTTTGCCAATATCGCTGCTCATGCGCTTGCGTACTTTCTGTTTATTCTATACATCATACCTGTCGTGCTGATCGTTATTTTCTCGTTTAGCGATGCGCACAGCATCGCGACGGCTACACTGAGCCTGAGCAGCTTCTCCTTGGATAACTATGTGCTGGTGTTCTCGAATATGGCTGCGTTCAAGCCTTACCTGGTAAGCATCGCGTATGCCGCATCCGCGTCCATCGCCGTTGTCGTACTTACTTTGGCCGCTTCGCGTATTTTGCACAAGTATAAAAACAAGTGGGCAACAGCTTTGGAATATGCGCTGCTGATTCCGTGGATGCTGCCGTCTACGTTGATCGCCATCGGCCTGATCGTCACCTTCAATGAGCCGCGGCTTGTCATCGGGAATTCGGTGCTGGTAGGAACCGTCTGGATGCTGTTTCTCGGCTATGTGATCGTACACATCCCGTTCACGCTGCGGATGGTCAAAGCGTCTTTCTTCAGCCTGGACAGCAACCTGGAGGATGCGGCAAGAAATTTGGGGGCGAAGACGTTCTACACCTTCCGCAGAGTGCTGCTGCCGATTATCCTGCCGTCGACGCTCGCCGTTCTGGCGCTAAACTTCAACAACACGTTGGCCGATTACGATTTGACCGTATTCCTGTACCATCCGTTGTACCAGCCGCTCGGCATCGTCATCAAAAACAGCACGGACGCGCAGGCGCTGGCCGATACGAAGGCATTGACGCTCGTCTATTCCGTCATCTTGATGATTATGTCCGCCATAACGCTCTATTTTGTGTACGGAAGAAGGAAAAGTTCGTAAGAAGGGACAAAGAAGCAGAATAGTCTGCTTTTGATTTGGCCAAGTCAACCGTTTGAGGAGGACTGGAAGGTTGCGGGTTTTGCAATATTCATGGCTTAGGTTTCCAAGCACTCTACGGGTGGCTTGCGGCGGGTTTGCATAACTGTGCAGACACCGCCTATTTTATTGTCTCCTGCCTCTGTATGGATTTCCCCGGTTTCCGGGTGCCGTCTCACTTTTCTCCGTTTGATCCTCCGAGTACTGTATAAACCACTATCGAAGCGAAGCAAGAAGATCGACCTCGTTTAGAGGAAGGTTTAGACGTCGACTCCAAGTAGAGTGCGGACGGAAGGAATACGCTTCTAAGGCCACACGTCTCTGTAGGGGGACTCAATCTGTGGCTTCGGATGACCGCAAAACAGGGCGGGACAAAATAATGGATTTTACATTGGAAGAGGAAATATTTTAGAATATGGTATATTCTAATCTTTTAGCCGGCCATTCAGATAGCAGATTAAGGAGATAGAATCATGACCAAGCAAACATTATTATTCGATCTGGACGATACATTGATCCATTGCAATAAATACTTTCAAGGGGTTATCGATCATTTTGCCGAGCAGCTGGCCCTGTGGTTTGCAGAATACCGGCTCGGCATAGACGAAATCAAGCAGAAGCAGCTGGATATCGACATTTCCGGAGTCACCCGGTTTGGGTTTACTCTGGAGCATTTTCCGCAATCGCTGGTGGACACTTATTTGCACTTCGCCGCGGTTTATGGGCGGCCGGTCTCGGAACGGGAAACCGCTTGGCTGAAGGAACTGGGATGGTCGGTTTACGATCAGGATGCCGAGCCTTATCCGTACATGGCGGAAACTCTGGAGGAGCTGCGGACCGACGGGCATCAGCTATGCTTGTATACCGGCGGGGTTCCGGCCGTCCAGCAGAAGAAGGTGAAGAAGGCGGGGCTGGAAGCTTTCTTCGAAAACCGCATGTTCGTCCGCCGGCACAAAAATACAGAGGCGCTAGACGAAATATTGAAATCCGGACCCTTTGACCGCAAGCGGACCTGGATGATAGGCAACTCTATAAGAACCGATGTGCTTCCCGCCCTGGAAAACGGGATTCATTCCATCTATTTGCCTTCTCCCAACGATTGGGAGTTTAATCTGGTAGAGGTAAATGCCGAGCCGCAGGGAGCTTTCCTTACTCTATCCTCGTTAAAAGAAATCCGGTATGCCATCAGAGAGTATACAAGCTCCGGATAGGGGTGTTCCCGAAAGCAGCCATTTGGTTAAATACCGCTTTTCTGCTGGTGCCGTGCAAGCGGAATGGCGCGTCTAACTGTATTTTGTACAGGTAGATTCAAGCGAATGGGCGAAAATGATCAAACTAACTGGATAAACTACAGTTAAAATGGGCAACTTTGGGCGAAACGGCTGTTTTGGCGCAAACTAGCTGTAGGTTTTCCAGTTAGTTTCCATATTTCTTCCGAATATAGAAATCTAACTGTATGGAATCCATTTAGTTTTCAAATTTCACACTATTGAAGCAATTCAACTCTATTCTACCTGGAAAATCCATCCATTTTCATCATCTGATGGTGTCGCGGTCAGCGGCATGGGGGTCTAGATGGAAAAAATGTACTTAGAATCGAGTTTTTTTACTGATATCGTCCTTTTAGCACAAACTAGCTGGAGGTTTTCCCGTTAGTTTTCTTTTTTTACCTGAAAGGAGCAAAACTAACTGGATGAAATCCAGTTAGCCCCCCCAGGCCTCTTTATCTACTTAAACAGTGGATTTGGAGGTTTTTTTTGGCCTGTTAAGCTCGATTCCTGAAGTCTCATAATCTCTCAATAATTTGTCCGGGCCGGTTCTATCTTCCGTTTTCGTTTCATAGATTGCTTAGTAGACAAACAGCTGCAGCATTCTACGAGACTAACTAACGGGATCGGAGGAAGTAATATGAAATGGACAGCGTTCACGATGGATTTAAGCAAAATACGCAAAACCGCGCAAAATGTCCGGGTAATGAGCAAAAATCTGATGATTCTATCTCTCAGTACGCTGTTATTTTTTCTATTTCTGGGATTGGCGGGCTATGCTCAAACCTATTTGAAGAACTCTCCGCTCTCCTCTATGAAAGGATTGGCGGCGCAGGTTTCCAACGATTTCTTTATCGACATGATCGGACTGGAGATTCCGCAGCTTAACCGGGAGAGGGAATCTACCTTTTCGGGGGAGAATGTGTTCGGGTTTCTGTTTCGTTTGGTTACCGATATTAACCCGAAGGATCCCAAAACCTTGCTGGCGAGAGAAGTTCCCGGCTTAGGGAATGCGAGCGCAACACCCATCCGGGGAACCGGTACAGGAGCTCCGCCCCAGGATTATGGCCCGCCTCCGGCTGACGACAAACCGGGTTCGCAAGGTGAGAATCCTGCCGTTCAGCCCCCGGAAGAGTCGCCGAGCCCTGCTCCATCGCCGGAGCCTTCATCCCAGCCTCCGCAGGAGAAGCCGACGACAGGGGATAAGAAAGTGGTGCTCATCTATCACACTCATTATGAAGAGTCTTGGGTGCCGGAGTTAGGGATCGAAGAAGCGGATAAGGCTTACGACGAGAAGCTCAACATTACGCTAGTAGGCAAGAGATTGGCCGAGAAGCTCGAGGAGAAGGGGGTAGGGGCAGTCGATTACAGCCCCGAATACAAGAAAACACAGGCGGACTACAGCTGGTATAAATCCTACAAATATTCCCGAAATACCGTGAAGGAAGCTTTTGCCGCGCATCCGGAAATTAATTTCGTGTTCGATATTCACAGAGATTCCCTTCCCCGCGAGAAAACGACAGCCCGAATTGACGGCGTAGATTATGCCCAGGTCTATTTCATCATCGGACAGAAAAATCCGGATTGGGAAAAGAACGAACAGTTCGCCTCCCGCATTCACGACAAGCTGGAGCAGAAAATGCCCGGGCTGTCCCGGGGAATCTGGGGGAAATCGGCTCACCAGGGAGATGCCGAGTATAACCAGTCCTTGACCCCTAACAGTGTGCTCATTGAGATTGGCGGTCCCTTCAATACGTTGGAGGAAAGCTACCGCACGGCAGATATATTGGCCGACGTGATTTCCGAAATCTATTGGGATGCGGAGAAGGTGGATGCTCCCGCCGGCGCGTCCAACGGATGAGGTGGCAGGATGAAGCGCTTCTCGTACCGCTTGTTATTCGTAGCTTTAGTGTTCGCTGCAGGTATTTTCTACGGGATAGATGTGGTATCTACGGACCATGAACCGGCCGGAGCGGCGCGCTTGCTAGAACCCGACCGGCCGCCCGGCGGCTCTGCTACCTCGCCTTCGGATGCCGCAGCGGCTTCCTCCGTCCGTTCGGAGGGAACGAACTCCTCAAGCTCTCCCGGCGGTGTCCGTACCTCTGATACGGGCCGCCAGCCTCAAGACGGATCAGCCTCCTCATCCGCAGCCAAGAATGAATTCGGCAGGGAGGGGGCTTCCCCGGCCGGGCCGTTCCGCCCGGAGCCGGAGCTTAAGATTAGCGAATCCTTCTTGAACAAGCTGCTGAACAAAATCGGGGAAGCGGTCCGTTGGCTTTCCGAGTTGGGCATGAGAGCGGTTATCGGGTTAGTGGATTGGATATTTGGTTGAAGCTATTCGGCTAAAGCTATTCGGTCAATAGCCTCTTTTTTGCAATTTCATTGATGCGGGTTCCCCCGGCATGCTATAATGATTGTCATTGTATATTGCTCTTTTGGGGGTAAGCATGACGGACATTCGTGTAAGACAACAAAACATTAGAAATTTTTCAATCATTGCGCATATCGACCACGGGAAATCGACGCTGGCCGACCGGATTTTGGAATATACCGGAGCATTGACGACGAGGGAAATGCAGGATCAGGTGCTTGATCAGATGGATCTGGAACGGGAAAGAGGAATTACGATCAAGCTGCATGCCGTCCGCTTGAACTATAAGGCGGATGACGGCAATGTCTACATTCTCAATCTGATCGATACTCCCGGACACGTAGACTTTACTTATGAGGTGTCCCGAAGCCTGGCCGCCTGTGAAGGGGCTCTGCTGGTCGTCGATGCGGCGCAGGGAATCGAAGCCCAGACTTTGGCTAACGTGTATCTGGCGTTGGACAATGATCTGGAAATTCTGCCGGTCATTAACAAGATTGACCTGCCCAGCGCCGAACCGGAGCGGATTAAGCAGGAAATTGAGGATGTCATCGGTCTGGATGCCAGCGAAGCGGTGTTGGCTTCCGCCAAGGCCGGGATCGGGATCAAGGAAATTCTCGAGCAGATCGTGACCAAGGTTCCCGCTCCCCAGGGAGATCCGGATGAGCCGCTTAAAGCGCTTATCTTCGACTCTCATTACGACCCTTACAAAGGGGTTATCGTCTACGTCAGGGTTGTGAACGGATCGATCAAGGCCGGGTCCAAAATCAAATTCATGGCGACGAACAAAACGTTCGAAGTCATTGAGGTCGGAGCGTTTATGCCGAGGATGTCGATCGTGGACGAGCTCTATGTCGGCGATGTCGGGTTCATTGTGGCCGGGATCAAGAATGTTAAGGATACACGGGTAGGGGATACGGTCACCGATGCCAAGAATCCGACGGCCGAGCCGCTGCCCGGCTACCGCCGCATCAATCCGATGGTGTTCTGCGGAATGTATCCGATTGAAACATCCGATTACGATGATCTGCGCGAAGCCTTGGAGCGTCTGGAACTGAATGACGCCTCCCTCAGCTACGAGCCCGAAACCTCTTCGGCGCTCGGCTTCGGATTCCGGTGCGGATTCCTCGGTTTGCTTCATATGGAGATTATTCAGGAACGGATCGAGCGAGAGTTCAATATTCCGCTGATCACAACGGCCCCGAGCGTTGTCTTCAAGGTGACGCTGACCAGCGGGCAGACGGTCGAAATCGATAATCCTTCCAATTATCCCGAGCAAGGGAAGATCGAATACGTGGAAGAGCCGTTCGTTAAAGCTTCGATTATCGTTCCCAATGATTTTGTCGGTGCGATTATGGAGCTGTGCCAAGGCAAGCGCGGGGAATTCATCAATATGGAATACCTGGATACCAACCGGGTAACGTTGACCTATGACATCCCGCTGTCCGAAATCGTCTACGATTTCTTCGACCGGCTGAAATCGTCCACCAAAGGCTACGCTTCGTTCGACTATGATTTCTCCGGTTACAAGCGTTCCAATCTGGTGAAGATGGATATCTTGCTAAATGGAGAGCAGGTAGACGCATTGTCGTTCATCGTGCACCGCGACCGGGCATACCATCGCGGGCGCCAAATCTGCGAGAAGCTGAAGGAACTGATCCCGCGCCAAATGTTCGAAGTGCCTATTCAGGCGGCGATCGGCCAGAAGGTGCTTGCCAGGGAGACGGTTAAGGCGATGAGGAAGAACGTATTGGCGAAATGTTACGGTGGGGATATTTCCCGTAAACGTAAATTGTTGGAGAAACAGAAAGAAGGAAAGAAGCGGATGAAACAGGTCGGAAGTGTAGAAGTGCCGCAGGAGGCGTTCATGGCGGTTCTCAGCCTGGACGACAATTGACGGTAGACACACCGGCTGCCGCTGCTGTTCCGGCAGGAGGCTTACAGCCTTCCTGCCTTTTTGTTAGTATGGATCCATTCAAGCAGGATTCCATCTAATCTATGCTTCCAGTCAGAAGCAATCCCGAGGAAAGTGAGGATGCCCTTATGAAGCCGTTCTTCACCCCCGCTTCGGCGGTATATATTCATATCCCATTCTGCACCAATAAATGTCACTATTGTGATTTCAACTCTTATGTGCTTAAAGGACAGCCTGTGACCGAATACCTGGATGCGCTGGAACGGGAAATGGCGATGACGGTAGAGCGTTTCCCCGCCGGGAGGGTGGAAACCGTATTTGTAGGCGGCGGTACTCCTACGGTATTGCTGCCTGATCAGATGGAGCGGTTTCTGGGCCTGGTGCAGACGTACTTTCCGGATCGGACGGACCGTTTCGAATTTACGATGGAGGCCAATCCCGGCACGACCGATGCAGAGAAGCTTGCGGTCATGAAAGCCGGCGGGGTTAACCGGATCAGCTTCGGGGTCCAATCCTTCGATCCTGAATTGCTGAAACGGATCGGTCGTATCCACTCGGTGGACGATGTATATGAAAGCATTGAGAATGCGAAACGGATCGGCTTCTCCAATCTGTCCATCGACTTGATGCTCGGTCTGCCGAAGCAAACGGTCGGGATGATGAGCGATTCCCTGGACAAGGCGCTTGAGCTGGATTTGCAGCATTATTCGATATATGCGCTCAAGGTGGAGGAGAATACCTTATTCCACAAGCTGTATCAGAGAAATGAGCTGCCGCTTCCCGAAGAAGAGGAAGAGCTGTCCATGTACTTGATGACGATGAACAAGCTGAAGCAGGCCGGATATGCCCAATATGAAATCAGCAACTTTGCCATTCCCGGATTCGAAAGTCGGCATAATTTAATGTACTGGCATAATCGCAGCTACTACGGATTAGGAGCCGGTGCGCACGGTTATATGGAAGGGGTGCGGCATATTAATGTCAAAGGCATCCAGCCCTATATCGACGCAACCCGGCAAGGGCTTCCGATTCTGGAGGCCAATGAAGTCAGCCGCGGCGAAGCGATGGAGGATTTTATGATGGTCGGCTTGAGGGTGCTGAGCGGGGTCTCGGAAGACGATTTTGCCGATCAATTCGGCGAAAGCCTGATGGAAGTGTTCGGCCCGGTTATTAACCGTCTGACAGAGCAGGGGTTGCTGGAAGCAGACGAAGGCAGAGTCCGGTTATCCGATAAAGGAATACTGCTTGGCAATGAAGTTTTCGCCGAATTCATCGGAATTTTATCTTGAATTGATTATTCATAGTGTTGTATATTTATACGTAACTCTTTTAAAAGTTCAGGAAAAGGATTTCAAATATTCAAGAGCAAATTCAAGAGAAAGCCAAGGGAAATCCAACGGATAACGGGCCAAGACTTTCTCTTACTCGGATCTGGTCGAAGCAGTCTGATAATCCTCCGGACTTCTAAATAAGAACGTTGTAACAGTATTTGGATTTGGCGGTGATGACGATGGCTGTAATCTGTAGAAAAGCGGCGGAGCATGATTTGGATGCTTTATATCAGCTAATTGACGGCTATGCCCAACAAGGAATTATGCTGCCCCGTTCCAAGGAACTGCTTAAATATTCCCTAGACAGTTTTGTCATTGCGGAAGAGGAAGGCCGTTTGCTGGGCTGCGGCTCCCTGTGCCAGTTAGGACAGGAGTTGGTTGAAATCCGTTCTCTGGGAGTGGCCGAGGGCTGCAAGGGCCGGGGAATTGGCCGAAAGCTGGTCGATTATTTAATCCGGGAAGCGAGAGAGGAAAAAATTCCCAAGATTATGGCTTTAACCTACGAGGTCGCTTTTTTTGAAAAAATGGGCTTCACGGTTGTACCAAAGGATATTTTCCCGGAAAAGGTATGGACCGACTGCATTCATTGCAAAAAGCAGCATTGCTGTGACGAAATTGCCGTGCTCAAACGCTTGGATTAACTTGACAACTTGCGTTTGGGTCTGGTATTTTTGTAGTATCACTTAGCACTCGTTTGAGTGGAGTGCTAACGAAGGACGCGGCAGCTTATCCGCGCCTATAACGGCTAACCGCACTCGCAACTGCATGGGAGGGATTGACATGTTGTCCGAGCGCCAGAGAAAAATATTGAACGCCATCGTTGATGATTACATTCGATCCGCTGAGCCTGTCGGCTCCAGAAGCATTTCCAAGCGGGGAGATGTGGCTTTCAGCCCGGCAACGATCCGTAACGAGATGTCCGATTTGGAGGAAATGGGTTATTTGGAGCAGCCGCACACTTCTGCGGGCCGAATCCCATCCCATAAGGGATACCGTTATTATGTAGACCATCTAGTCAAGTATGGAACCTTATCCAGTCACGAGCTGAATGTGATGAAGGTTTTTTTTGCTGAGAAAATACAGGAGATGGAACAGATCTTCCAGCATGCGGCAACCATTCTTTCCGGATTGACCAATTATACGTCCATTGTTCTCGGACCCGAGGTGTTCAGCACTACGCTGAAGCATCTGCAAATCATTCCGCTGGATGAAAGGACCGGGGTGGCGATTTTTGTCACGAATACCGGGCATGTGGAGAACCGCATTGTCCAAATTCCGGATGGCATGTCGATCTCGGAAATCGAGAAGGCGGTTAACATCCTGAATGCCAAGCTGACCCAGGTCCCGCTCTTTCAGCTGAAATCCAAGCTGTATAACGAGATAGGCGCCGAGCTGAGCAAGCATGTCACCCAATACGAAGAGCTCATCCGCACGGTCGAATCCGCTCTGGAACATAACGAGCAGGATCGAATCTATATGAGCGGGGCAACCAATATGCTGATCCAGCCGGAGTTTAAGGACGTCGATCAAGTCAAGCTCATTCTCGATACATTGGGAGAAACTCCGGCGATCATGAAGCTGCTGGACGACCTGCCGGAAGGGATTCAGGTCCGGATCGGAAGCGAGAACTCGCTGGAGGCGATGAGCAACTGCAGTCTGATCACAGCCACTTACTCCTTGGACGGACAATGTCTCGGAACGGTTGGAATTCTCGGCCCGACCCGAATGGAGTACGGCAAGGTAATCAGCTTGCTCGATTACGTCTCCAAGGATATGGCGCTGCTGCTGGCGCGTTGGTATAAATAATAGAGGAAGGATACCAGGCGAATGAGTCAAACGAAGCAAGGCCATTCCGAAGGAGAGGAACGGCATTCCGCGCTGTTGAACAATGCGGGTGCCGTAAGGGCCATTTGTTCGGCCGTAGAGGGAACGCTCGGCCCCAAAGGGCTTGATACGATGCTCGTGGGCGGTCAGGGAGATGTCCTGATTACGAACGACGGCGCGACGATTCTCGAGCAGATGGATGTCTCCCATCCCGCCGCCCGGCTGATGGTGCAGGTCGCCCGGTCGCAGCAGCTGTTGGTTGGCGATGGCACGACAACGGCTACCGTGCTGTCGGGAGCGTTGGTCGCCGAAGGAATCGCCGAGGTGCTGAAGGGGGTTCCCGTGGCTAAGGTGGTAGCCGGAATTCAGGAAGGAGTTCGGCTTGCCATCGGCTATTTGCGGGAGCGGACACGTCAAGTGTCCGGCACGGACGATCCGATTTTATACCGGATCGCGTATGTGGCGGGCCGTGAGCGCGAAGAGATCGCCAACCTGGTGATCCGGGCCGCCCAATATGCCGGCACCCGAAGATTGTGTGAGGAAACCTACCGGCTGGCGGATGCCGTCGTTCCATCCGCAGCCGAACACAGCGAAGTATGGCCGGGAATCCTGATCAACCGGCAGCCGTCCATGCTGCCATGGCTTGCAGAATTGCCGGAACAGCGAATCCTGGTCCTTCAGGATGCGCTGGAGCCCGAACAAACCGAGGAAGAAGCTTTAAAGACCGAATCGGGATTTAAAGAATATATGCTCCGAAGGAACAGATTCCGAAGCCAGCTTGAACAATTGGCGAAGCTGGGGATCGGCGTCATCGCGGTCGACCGCGGTGCCGATCCGGAAGCGGAACAATTTTGCGCCGACCGCGGAATCTTCCTACTGACACGGGTTCCCCGCCGGGAGCTGCGGTTATTGTGTGAATTTACCGGAGCCAGGCCGGTCCGCCGCGCCGCTTTGGAGAAATCACCGGAAGAATTAGAGGTCTTTCTTGGCCGCGCCGGCAAAATCGGGTATGACGAGCGGCTGGAGAAGGTTAAAATAGCAGAAGGCGGAGGCCGTCCGGCCGTCTCGATTCTGGTGGGAGCCAGCACCCGCGAAGTCGGCGGCGAGCTGTCACGGATCGCGATGGATGCGGCCGCTGCAGTCCAGGCCGCACTTCGCGGGGGGTATGTACCCGGCGGAGGAACCATCGAGCTGGCAGCCGCAAGGGAAATCGAACGGTATCGCGAGACGGTTCACGGAATGGAGGCGTTCGGCTTGTCGGCCGTCGCCCGCGCTCTGCGCAAGCCTCTTGCACAAATAGTCGTTAACGCAGGCTACAACCCGCTGGAGAAGGTGGAGCTGGCCAAGGCTAGCCAAGCGGAGACGAATTCCGATGCCATCGGTATCGATTGCGATACCGGGGAGCTGATCGATTGTCTCGAGAGGGAGATTGTCGATCCGGCTTTGGTCAAGATCCATGCCATCCAAGCGGCGGGGGAAGTAGCTTCGGCCATTCTAAGAATTCATACCGTTGTTAAGATGAAGCCGGGTTACACGGAACGTGATTAAGTCAGAAATTCTGGAATGTGGAAGTCGGATTTATAGCGTTGGAAAAGTTCTATAAATCATCAATGCTTCCAGTGTAACGCTATTAAGGAGGTGAAACATTCGTGAGTGAACAAGAGAAAGATGCAGCCGTTATAGAAGAGGATAACAACCTGAAGAAGGATAACATAGAAGGTGAAGCCGGATCAGACAAGCCGGAGGACAGCCGGACGGAAGCCGCTTCGGACGGGTCGGCCCAGGCAAGCTCTGCCGGAGAGCAGGCAGATGCCGAGGAGGGCGCCGACGAACGTATGGAGGAGCTTCGCAGGCAGGCGGAGGAAAACTACCAGCGCTATCTGAGAGCCCAGGCCGATTTCGATAATTTCCGCAGAAGAACCCGTCAAGAGAAAGAGGAGTTTGCCAAATATGCTTCTTTGAATCTGATCGAGCAGCTTCTGCCGGTTGTCGATAATTTCGAACGGGCGATCGAATCCAGCAAGGGAACTAAAGATTTCGATGCGCTCGTCAAAGGACTGGAGATGACCTTCCGCCAATTGGATCAAGTGCTTCAACAGGAAGGACTGAAGCCGATTGAAGCGGTAGGCCAGCCTTTTAATCCGGAGTACCACCAGGCGGTTATGCAGGTGGAATCGGAAGAATATGAAGAAGGAATCGTTGTTGAAGAATTGCAGAAGGGCTACGTGCTGAAAGAAAAGGTTATTCGTCCTTCCATGGTCAAGGTCAGCATGTAAGCTTTTCGTGCACTAAGCGGCATTCAACGGCATATGACATATTTGAGGAGGTAGGAGTAGTATGAGTAAAGTAATCGGTATTGACTTGGGAACAACAAACTCATGCGTGGCTGTAATGGAGGGCGGCGAAGCGGTTGTTATTCCTAACCCGGAAGGAAACCGCACCACACCTTCGGTCGTCGGCTTCAAGAAGGACGGCGAACGACTGGTCGGTGAAAGCGCCAAGCGTCAGGCGATTACCAACCCTGATGGAACAGTCGCATCCATTAAGCGCTATATGGGGACTAACCATAAAGTGAGCATTGGCGGCAAAGACTACACAGCTCCGGAAATTTCCGCGATGATTCTGCAGAAGCTCAAGGCCGACGCAGAAGCTTATTTGGGAAGCACGGTATCGCAAGCCGTCATTACCGTACCTGCTTATTTTAACGACAGCCAGCGTCAGGCAACCAAGGATGCGGGCAAAATTGCAGGACTTGAAGTGCTGCGTATCGTCAACGAGCCGACAGCCGCAGCTCTGGCCTATGGTCTGGAGAAAGAAGAGGAGACCATCCTGGTTTATGACTTGGGCGGAGGAACGTTCGACGTGTCCATTCTCGAACTGGGCGATGGAACTTTCGAAGTGCTGGCCACCAGCGGTGATAACAAGCTGGGCGGAGACGATTTTGACCAAGCGATCATGGATTATATGGTTGCAGAATTCAAGAAAGAGCAGGGCGTTGATCTAAGCAAGGACAAAGCCGCTGTTCAACGGCTGAAGGATGCGGCGGAGAAAGCGAAGAAAGAGTTGTCCGGCGTGCTGACGACGACAATCTCTCTTCCGTTTATTACGATGGTGGACGGAGTGCCTCAGCACTTCGAGATGAATCTGTCCCGCGCCAAGTTCGAGGAATTGACAGCTCATTTGGTAGAGAGAACTCTCGGACCGACCCGCCAAGCGTTAAGCGATGCCGGCCTCAGCGCTAACGATATTCAGAAGGTCGTACTGGTCGGAGGCTCAACGCGTATACCGGCCGTTCAGGAGGCAATTAAGAAATTGACCGGCAAAGAGCCTCACAAAGGAGTTAACCCGGACGAAGTGGTTGCACTGGGTGCAGCGATTCAAGCGGGCGTATTGACAGGTGATGTCAAAGATGTCGTTCTTCTCGACGTTACTCCGCTTTCCCTTGGAATCGAAACCGCAGGCGGCGTCTTCACCAAGATGATCGACCGCAATACGACGATTCCGACCAGCAAATCGCAAATTTTCAGCACCTACGCAGATAATCAGACGAGTGTGGAAATCCACGTTCTGCAAGGGGAAAGAGCAATGGCAGCGGACAATAAAACGCTGGGCCGATTCATGCTCGGAGATATCCCTCCTGCACCGCGCGGCATTCCGCAAATCGAAGTTACGTTCAATATCGATGCCAACGGTATTGTGAACGTATCTGCATTGGATAAAGGCACGGGTAAAAGCCAGAAGATTACCATTACATCTTCCAGCGGTTTGACGGATGAAGAAATCGACCGCATGATGAAGGAAGCTGAAGCGCATGAGGAGGAAGACCGCAAGCGCAAAGAAATGGTGGAAGCGCGCAACGAAGCGGATCAATTGGTATACACAGTCGACAAAACGATCAAAGATTTGGGAGATAAGGTAGACCAGTCTGAAATCGACAAAGCCAACCAAGCGAAGGATAAAGTAAAGCAGGCTCTGGAAGGCAATGATATAGATGCGATTAAGAAAGCGACCGAAGAGCTGACCCAGGTTGTTCAACAATTGTCGGTTAAGCTGTATGAACAGGCTCAACAGGCTCAAGCCGGACAGAATCCGGAGCAAGGGGCTAAAGAAGAGGCCAAAGGCAGAGAGAATGTAGTGGACGCCGATTACGAAGTGGTGGACGACAAGGATAAAAAGTAATATCCGAATTGTTCTTTGGTTGTGGATTTGACTGAAGGAGGTCAAAGTCGGGACCGGCCTGACTTTGACTTTCCTTGCTGTAGGGAGCTTTTTTGACATTCTGTCATCATTCTTAGGATAAGGCAGCCTCCAGAACACCGGCGGAAAGAGGTGAACAAGTGAGTAAACGCGACTATTATGAAGTGCTTGGGGTGGATCGTAACGCGACTCCCGAGGAGATCAAGAAATCGTTCCGGAAATTGGCGAGACAATACCACCCGGACGTGAATAAAGAAGCGGATGCGGAAGAGAAGTTTAAAGAAGTTAAGGAAGCTTATGATGTTCTGAGCGATTCCCAGAAACGGGCCACTTACGACCAGTTCGGCCATGTAGATCCTAACCAGGGAATGGGTGGCGGCGGTTTCGAAGGAATGGATTTCGGAGGCTTCGGAGATATCTTCGATATGTTCTTCGGCGGAGGCGGCAGAAGGAATCCTAACGCCCCCCAACGAGGCAGCGACCTTCAATATTCCATGACGATCGAGTTCAAAGAGGCGGTATTCGGGAAAGAGACCGACATCGAAATCCCGCGGACGGAATCCTGTGATCATTGCCATGGCTCCGGGGCAAAGCCGGGAACGCGGCCGGACACCTGTCCGGGCTGTAAGGGAACCGGTCAGCAGGAAGTCATTCAGAATACGGCGTTCGGACGTATTGTCAACCGAAGGGTCTGCTCGCAGTGTAATGGGCAAGGGCAGATCATTCGGGAAAAATGCGGCGAGTGCCACGGTACGGGCAAAGTGAAAAAACGGAGAAAAATTCACGTTAAAATCCCGGCCGGTGTGGATGAAGGTGCTCAGCTTCGGGTATCGGGCGAAGGGGAGCCCGGAACGCGCGGAGGCCCGCCTGGAGATTTGTACATCGTTATTCGTGTGAAGCCTCATGAATTTTTCGAGCGTGAGGGCGACGATATCTATTGTGAGGTTCCCCTCACCTTCACCCAGGCCGCGCTGGGCGATGAAATAGAAATTCCTACACTGACGGAGAAGGTTAAGCTGAAAATCCCGGCGGGAACACAGACAGACACCTATTTCCGATTAAGAGGCAAAGGGGTTCCGAGATTGCGGGGCTACGGCCAGGGAGACCAGCATGTGAAGGTCGTTGTGGTCACTCCGACCCATCTGAACGAAGAACAGAAGGAATTGCTTCGCGCCTTCTCCAAGCTTAGCGGAGAGAAGACGCACGAGCAGAATCAATCGATTTTCGAGCGGATGAAGAAAGCATTCCTCGGGGATTAATAGCGGAATCATTGAAGGGACCGGTCGTCTTGGACGATTCGGTCCTTTTTGCATGGATTTGAAACCCTAGCATGATTATGAGCCTTGTGTGTCTCGCCAAGGAAAACGAATCGGGCGGATCTTGTCAACGAACTAAATAAGCTGGTCCGCATTCCGACGAACAGGAATTTCACATCGTTCATTTGGCTTCCCTAAGTTATCCTTCAACAAGCACTTATAGAACAAGAGCCTGCTCACCGACAGCCATCCTTGTTAGTTGATTTTGCCTCAATTGGACAGATTATTGCATGAACCGGGGAAGGGAAGGTTAAACTATGCGGGATCAGGGAAATCCGCCCCGGCAGAGGCCATTGCAAACCCAGGGAAATCTAAATGTCATGACAAAGATAGTGAAAAGTCCAACAGCGAAAATGTAACGGAACCGGGAGACCCTATTTCGTCAAAATAGGCGTTTTTTTAAAATATAAGAAAGTATAAGTTTTCATCTATACCTGTTCTTATATTTCATCGGTAAACGTGCCCGTCCTAAGGACGGCGATAGCCGTTTATCCTTGGATTAACGGACACAGCTGCGCTTATTGCTTGGAATTCTCCTACTTTCGTGTGAATTTCTTGGGAATAGGGTCATTCGAGTCCGTTAAAATTACCGAAAGACCATTCTGGAGCCATTAAGGTTTCTAGGGTCCGTTAAAACTCCTATACATCGTTATAAGCGATACCGGAAGGCGGCAGGCATAATGGAACAAAAGCGGCGCGAAGTTTTTAACTTAAGCAGGATGCCGCTGGTCTCAGAGATTTAGAGGAAACAGTGATAAGGGAGGATGGACAAAGTGATGAAGGAAAGAGAAAACCCGCAAGACCTGCAAACAATGAATGACAAGAACTTGCCGATAGCCAGAAATGAGGATGTTGAATTCTCGAGAGAGCTCGCCGATGAAGACGATCTGGAGGCTTTGGCAAGAGCGGAAGCGGCGGACGAAAGGGCGGAGTCCTGATGGCGGAGAAAAATATTTTGGCCTATTTCAAAAGCCCGGAGGAAGCCGAGGAAGTGGCGTCCAAACTAAAGGCGATGCGTGCGGTCGACGTGCAGATCGATCGGATCAGCCGGTTTCCCGGCGAGCCGGTGGAAGAAACGTTCAATCCTCTAACGGGGAATGTCAGCGGACTTGGAGCTCTGACCTCCGATGCCGATGTGTCCAATAAGGATGTGGGTGTACTGATTGCGGCCGATGTAACCGCAAGCGGAATGAGCGACGGCCGCCAGGAGGATGTGGTTACGGGCAGGGATATTTTGCTCACGGCCGTCGTTGAGGAAGATATTCACCAGCAAGCTTTAAAAGTAATCGAGGAAAGCGGCGGCCTTGTTTGAGAGCCGTAGGGGCCCTATATTGGAAAACAGAGAAACGGATGCTCGGCATTCTCCTTACCCAGATGCTCTAAATCATTAAAGACGGACGAAGGCAGGCTTATCGAAGCGCATCCCCCTCATGCTGCAGGCATGTCAATCTGTCAAAACCGGGGTTTTTCCCCGGTTTTCTTCAAATATAAGACAGGTATAAGTTCACCTTATACCTGTCTTATATTTCATCGGTAAACGCGCCAGTCCAAAGGACGGCGATAACCGTTTATCCTTGTGCCGTAACAAACATTAGCTCCTATATGCCATATTCATATTTATCTGCCAAAAAAGTTTTACTGGTGTATAGGATGTAGTACAATAGACCTTAATGTATTTCCCGGCGTAGTTGCCGAATGGATAGGAGGGTTTTCATGCGTTGGCATGAAGTTACGGTAGATACGACAGAAGAAGCCGTTGAAATGATTACTAATTTTTTGCATGAGCTTGGGGCGGGTGGAGTTTCGATTGAGGAATCCGGAACGCTCAACAAGCCTCGCGACACATCGTTGGGGCAATGGTATGAGCTTCCTTTGAACGATATTCCGGAGGGCCGGGCCATCATTAAAGGCTACTATCCCGAAGGAACGGACATGGATAGCCTGTTGGCGAAGCTGAAGCAATCGGTAGCGCAATTGGAAGAGTTCGAAATTGACACAGGCTCGCCCGTATTCGGGCATACCCTTGTGGATGACGAGGATTGGGCCACTGCCTGGAAGCAGTACTATAAGCCTTTGCGGATTTCGGACCGATTGACGGTCAAGCCAACGTGGGAAGACTATACTCCGTCTCCCGGGGAAATTGTTCTGGAGCTGGATCCCGGTATGGCCTTCGGTACGGGAACGCATGCGACAACGGCTCTTTGTCTTAGAACATTGGACAAGGTCATTCGCGGCGGTGAGGATGTGATCGATGTCGGCACCGGCTCCGGAGTGCTTGCGATTGCCGCAGCCAAGCTGGGAGCGAGAGCAGTGCTCGCGCTTGATCTGGATCCTGTGGCCGTTTCCAGTGCGGCGGAGAATTCCAGATTGAACGGTCTGGAGGAGCAGATTCACGTCATGCAAAGCGATCTTCTCGGGGCTTTGAAAGGACAAGCCCCGGCTTCGGAGGCAGCGCAGGTCCGGCTCCCGGTGCAGGTGGTGGTAGCCAATATATTGGCGGAAATCATTTTGCAATTCGTAGGGGATGTTTACGAAGCCCTGCAGCCCGGAGGAGTCTATATCGCATCCGGGATCATAGCGCCCAAGCAGGCGGCAGTGGAACAAGCGCTGACAGAGCATGGCTTTGTTATAGAGGCAACTTACCAGGAACAAGATTGGGTCGCTCTTGTTGCGCGAAAATTGTAGAGGGCGGAGGGACCCGTTTTGGAAAATTTTTTGAGATTTCCGCTGGAGCAAATTCCGTTTGTTTTTCTCGTGCTCCTGATCGCTTTCACGCTGCACGAGTTCGCGCATGCTTACGCCGCCGACAGATTCGGCGATCCGACCCCGCGCTCGATGGGCCGGGTCACATTAAACCCAAAGGTTCATCTGGATCTTCTCGGGACCATCCTTATCTTTCTGGTCGGCTTCGGCTGGGCCAAGCCGGTGCTTGTCAGGCGAAGCAGCTTCCGCAAACCGCGTTTAATGAGCATCATTGTTTCCGCCGTCGGGCCGCTTGCCAATCTGGTCATAGCTTTTATCGGTATTCTATTAACATATCTATTGGCTTATTTCGGCTTGTTTGACCTGATGAGCCCCGGTGTATTCGAGGCGGTGCGAGTCTTTTTGAGCCTCTTGATCTTTATGAACCTGATTCTGTTTCTGTTCAATCTGCTGCCCTTGCCGCCTCTCGACGGATACCGGATCGTGCAGGAGTTCCTTCCGGTCCATACCCGGTTGAAGCTGCAGCAATTTGAGCAGTGGGCCTTCTTTCTCTTTTTGCTTATTGTTTTCATCCGACCGCTGTACAACGTCACCTTGGGGCCGTTTTTCTCTTTATGGGTGCCCCTGTTGTTCGGGATGGACTCTGTTTTTCAGGTCATCTTCGGCAAGGCCATCCATTGGGCCACTTTTCTTAAGATCGGTTGATTCGGGAGTAAGCTTGGCCCTCGTTCCGCAAGAGTAGAGAGGACCGGCCTTCGTTCGTCGGCTTCCAGCCCGTTTTCGACACGGCGCTGGGAAGCCCCCTTCCGGTTGAAATTGGTACGCGATACGGGACACTGGCAGTAGCATTTAAGGCTCAAAAGTTGTATGATGAAAGGTGATATTTGTTTAGAAAGCGAGCAAAGCTATGCAGCGATACTTCATACCGCCGGAACGGTTTACGGCCGATTCCGTGGAAATAACGGGAGACGATGCCCGACATCTGATCCGGGTCATGCGGGCCGGGATCGGTGATCAAATCATTTGCTGTGACGGCATCAGCCGGGAGTGGATTGCGGAGATTTCCGCCCTGGAGGAGCAGCGGGTGCAGGCGGTTCTGGTCCGGGAGCTGGGATCGGATAGCGAGCCGTCTGTCCGGGTTACGATTGCGCAAAGCTTGCCCAAGGGCGACAAGATGGAGATCGTCATTCAGAAAGGAACGGAGATCGGGGCAGCAGGCTTCCTTCCGTTCGTTTCGGAACGGACGATTGTTCAATATGACGTGAAGAAAGAAGCCAAGCGTTTGGAAAGATGGGCCAAAATTGCCAAGGAAGCCGCAGAGCAGGCGCATCGTACCCGGATTCCCGAGCTTAGCCTGCCGGCAACGTGGAAGCAGGTGCTTAAGAGGGCCCGGGAGGCGGATCTGGCTCTCTTTTGTTACGAGAAAGAAGAAACCCGGCAGCTTCGTCCCCTGCTTCGGGACAGGCTGGCCCAAGCCCGCGATCACGGGCAAGAACTGCATGTAGTTATCCTGATCGGCCCCGAAGGGGGATTTACCGAACGGGAGGCTTCCGAGGCGGAGGCGGCAGGATGCATTCCGGTCAGCCTCGGCAAGCGAATTCTCCGTACCGAGACGGCCGCTATGGTGGCTTTGGCTTGCATATTATACGAAAGCGGAGAGATGGGAGGTTAATTATGCCAAGTGTTGCTTTTCATACTTTAGGCTGCAAGGTTAATTTCTATGAGACGGAAGGAATTTGGCAGCTATTCAAGAAAGAAGGCTACGAGCAGGTCGACTTCGAGACGAAGGCCGACGTTTATTTAATCAATACATGCACCGTAACCAATACCGGCGACAAAAAAAGCCGGCAGGTGATCCGCCGGGCAATCCGCCGCAATCCGGATGCGATCATTGCGGTCACCGGCTGCTATGCCCAAACTTCGCCCGCAGAGGTCGCGGCGATACCCGGGGTAGATATTGTGATAGGCACCCAGGATCGGGACAAAATCATCCCCCTGGTTGACCGTTTCCGCCAGGAGCGCCAGCCGATCAATGCGGTGCGCAACATTATGAAAACCCGGGAGTTCGAGGAGCTGGATGTTCCGGAATTTTCAGACCGTACCCGGGCATTCCTGAAAATACAGGAAGGCTGCAACAATTTCTGCACCTTCTGCATCATCCCCTGGTCGCGGGGCCTTCTTCGCAGCCGCAGACCGGAAAGCGTCTTGGCCCAAGCCAGACAATTGGTGGACGCCGGGTATAAAGAGATCGTCCTGACCGGGATTCACACCGGAGGCTATGGCGAGGATCTGGAGGGCTACAGCCTGGCGAAGCTGCTATGGGATCTCGACAAGGTTGACGGGCTGAACCGGGTCCGGATCAGCTCGATAGAGGCGAGCCAAATCACGGACGAGGTACTCGAGGTGCTGCAGGGCTCGGATAAAATGTGCCGGCATTTTCATGTACCGCTGCAGGCGGGAGATGACCGGGTGCTGAAGCGGATGCGCCGCAAATATACGACGGCTGAATTCGGCAGCAAGATCGAGAAGATTCACCGGATCATGCCGGACGCTGCGATTACGACCGATGTCATTGTCGGCTTCCCGGGTGAAACGGAAGAAATGTTCGCGAACGGATACCGGTTCATGGAGCAAATGCAGTTCGCGGAAATGCACGTATTCCCCTATTCCAAGAGGACTGGCACGCCGGCCGCCCGAATGGAGGATCAGGTGGATGAAGAAGTCAAGAACCGGAGAGTCCATGAACTGATCGATTTGTCTGAAAGAATGCAGCTGGCTTATGCCAAGCCGTTCGTCGGGCAGGTGCTGGAGGTTATTCCGGAGCGCCCTTATAAAGAAGCGCCGGACAGCGGCCTTCTGATGGGCTATACAGATAATTATTTGCAGGTTGTGTTCCGGGGGAGCGAGGATTTGATCGGCCAGCTCGTGCGTGTAAGGATCGATGAAGCAGGGGTTAACGAATGCCTCGGCTCTGATGTTACTACGCTGGATTCGGCCCGGTCTGCGGTCGTTTAACTTGAGGAACGAGCCGCATCATAGCGCGCCAACCGTACCAGGATTTCGTTCTGTTCGCCAGAATGAAATCCTTCTTAATTTTCATAATGAAAGGGAGGAACGCCGGTGGAGGTATCAGCGGGCGGTGTTGTCTTTAAAGAAGAGGACGGAAGGTATTGGATTCAAATGATCCAGGACCGTTACGGTAAAATCACTCTGCCGAAGGGAAAGATGGAGCCGGGTGAGACGAAGGAGCAGACGGCGTTGAGGGAAATCGCCGAGGAGACCGGCATTGAAGGCGAGATCATCGAGCCGATCGAGACGATTTCCTATCAGTTCTCCCATCCGAAGCACGGCAATATGGATAAGGAGGTCCATTATTTTCTGGTTCGCGGCATCGGCGGGAATCTTCAGGCCCAGGTGGAGGAAATCCGCGGAGTGGAGTGGCTGGAGCCTGTGGAAGCTTGGCGTCAGCAGATCCAGTATGGCTACAGCAATAACGATTCCGTACTGTGCAAAGCGTTGAAGAAGCTGGGAATAGAGGTGAGCAGCGATGGAATGGAATAGAAGCACTCTGGCCCGGACGATCGATCATACACTGCTTAAGCCGGATGCACGGGCAGAAGCCATTCGTACCCTGTGCGAAGAGGCTGTTCGTCACCATTTCTACAGCGTATGCGTTCATTCGGGGTGGGTGGCTTATTGCCGGGAACAGCTCCAAGGCTCAGACGTTCGCATAAGCGCGGTTTGTGGTTTTCCGCACGGCGCCAACGGCAGCGAGGTCAAGGCGTATGAGGCTGCCCAGTCCGTGAAATGGGGTGCTGCTGAAATCGATATGGTGCTGCCCATCGGAATGCTGCTGGATCATCGTTTCACAGAGGTGGAAGCCGATATTCAACAGGTGGTTGCAGCGGTGGAGGGACAAGCCGTAGTCAAGGTCATTCTGGAGACGGGATATTTGAACAGCGAGCTGGTAAGAGCGGGCTGCCGCCTGGCCGAGCAGGCCGGTGCAGGCTTTGTTAAGACAAGCACCGGATTCGGCCCGGGAGGAGCAACGGCAGAGGTTGTCCGGTTAATGAGGGAGTCTGTGTCTTCTTCCATGGGGGTCAAAGCATCCGGAGGCGTACGCGACGCCGCAACGGCGATAGCGATGCTGGAGGCGGGAGCCACTCGGATCGGCACCAGCTCCGGCATCGCTATCGTTAGCGGGCTGCAGGGAATGGAAGATTACTAGGCCGGGGCTCCCGCCGGCCGATCACTTCAGTCTTCTAATAAGCGGTGTATAACAGAGCGGAAGAGCGATCAACGAACAAGCGATATTGAAAATCGTCTGGGCCCGGGCGACCTGCAGGGAAGGAGAATCCGCCATCCAACTGACGATGGTGCCGAGGGAGCCTATCAGCGGGTAGAACAGAAGGGCCCCGCCGACGTTAAGCAAAATATGCGTCCAGGCTACATATCCGCCGTACCGGCTTCCGCCGATGCTGGCAATGAGGGCCGTTACGCAGGTTCCAACGTTGGCGCCGATGATGATGGCGATTCCGACGTCCAGGGAGATGACTTGGACGGAGGCCAGCGACATAGCCATTGTAATGGTCAGTACACCGCTGTGAATGATAGCGGTCAGGATGGCCCCGGCAATCATCGCCCACAGCAGACTGCTCTGGGATTGCTGCACGAACCAGGCGAACAAACCGCGCGAACGCAGATGGGGGATAATGGACTGCATCACTTCCAGACCTAGCAGAATGCAGGAGAAACCGACAACAGCCAACGCCCCGTTGCGGACATGCCTTTTCCATAATTGCGGATAAGCGGGAAGGTCGGGCAGGACGAATGTGGAAAGCCAGATCACAAGCGAGACCATGAATATGCTCAGGGAATGCTTGTGCAGATTCAGGCCGATCAGCTCCGTGGTCAGACACGTTCCGATATTCGTACCCAGTATGATGCCGAGCGTTTGCGGAAAGCGCATCAGCCCTGCATTGACGAGGCCGATCGTGATCACGGTAACGGCTGTGCTGCTCTGCATCGCCGCAGTAATGCCGGTGGAAGCGATCATTCCGCGAAGCGGTGTTTTTGTAAATCTCTCCAGCAAGGTTTTCAGATATTGACCGGCCCATTGATGGAGCGCGGCTTCCATCACTTTCATGCCGAGCAGAAAAACAGCCAGCCCCAGCGCCATAGGGATAAATATAGTCGTAAACATGACGGCCTGTCTCCTTTTTCATAGTTAGTCCATGTATATGTCTGAAAAAGGAGATCCATGATACAAGCCAGCCCTTAGCCGCTTAATCCCATTTATCCAATTGTGTCTTAACGGTTTCCAAGTATACTTTGCTGCGCTGCAAAAGAGGACTGGGAACCATTTGATTATATTTTCTGATGTTAAGGTTAATTTCCTCCAACTCCCGATTCAGTTCCGCATCCTCCTTCTCCCCCGCTTCAATCCGGTTGCAGATACGGAGCAGCCGGCCGCGTATTTCCATACGCAGCTCCACCCATGGAGGAAGGTAGTTGGCGTTCTTGAGAATGGAGCTCAGCACATCGCCATCCTCCAGCTTCAGAGGCTTGCCCTTGCCTGGCAGGTCGTCCATGCCGCCCCTCTCTTCAAAATCCCGGTAAATTTCCTCCATCCATGTGTGAGTCATCTTGTCGGACGACGGTACAGCATCCTCAGCGAGCTGCTGGGGCAGCGGTTGTTCCGAACCTTCGGCAGGATTGCGTTTTTTGCTCATCTGTTCATCCGTCCTTTCCTTTAATCGGATTTCTGAATAATAAATTCATTGACGTGAATCCGGTTCGTTTCCGAATTTCCTCAGAGGCAAAATAGCTCCCCGATCGTCCCGTATAACGAGAATGCTGACATTAGGCTGTGAAGGATTCGGGATGGATTTGTGGGTAGCAGGGAGCCAGGAGCTAAAGGGCTTACAACAGGAGTATGACTGATGCAGGAAAAGGTTCATGCAAAGATCAGTTGGAATTCGAAAAGGTATTCGAAAGCGTAGGAGGCTTCTTGTATATTTTAGCACAGGAATTTACTGGATGATTTGGATGCAGTGAATCAATTGTGAACGGATATTGAAAATTCATAAATTTTCATTTGATCCGGCCTGGAAGGCAGGACAGGGCTCTCTATCTCCAGTTTTTGGACCGGGTCTGATGGGAACGGATGATCTCCCTATCTGCAAGGAAATATGATAGAATAAATAGACAAAGCGAAGGGGGACGACGCATGGATATCAGGATGGTCATCGGTCGGGCGGGCAGCGGCAAGAGCGAGCTGTGTCTGACGGAAATCCGCGAACGGCTGGAGAAGGAACCGGACGGCAGACCGCTTATTCTCCTTGTCCCGGAGCAGGCAACCTATCAGGCGGAGCAGGCGCTGGTGTCCGCACCCGGTTTATCCGGAACGATACGTGCTCAAGTATATAGCTTTCCAAGACTGGCTTGGCGCATCATGCAGGAAACAGGAGGAACCGCGGGGATTCCGATTGACGAAACCGGGAAGACCATGCTGCTGCAGCGGATTCTTAACAAGCATAAGGATAATCTCCGGCTATTCCGGCATTCTGTCGCACAGGTCGGATTTGCCAAAGAGGTGCTGTCGCTGTTCAGCGAACTGAAGAGACAGTGCATCACTCCCGATGAACTCGCGCAGCAGCATGAGCGGCTGACCCCGTTGTTGGCGGAGCAGCCCGGGACTCTGGAGCAGAAGCTGGAAGATTTGCTGAAAGTATACATAGATTACGAGAAGGAATTAACTAAACAATATTTGGATGCGGACGCCTTCGTGGAGCGGATGGCGGCTCAGCTTAGGAATTGTCCCTGGATCCGGGAGGCGGATATTTGGGTGGACGGCTTCTTCGGATTCACTCCGTTGGAGCACGCCGCTCTGGTCCAATGCATGCTTCATTGCCGCAGCGTTACGGTCACCCTCTGTCTGGACAAGCCTTATGATGCGGGGGAACAGCCGAATGAGCTGGATTTATTTTATCCAACGGCGATGACGATGATACGGCTTCGGGAGCGTATGGAAGCCGTTGGTCTGCCGAATCCGCGGATTATCCGGCTGGCGCAGGAAACGCCTCCGCGTTATGCCGCGAATGCGATGCTGGCTCATTTGGAACGCCATTATGAGCATCGATTGTCCGCGGCCAAGCGGGCTTACCGGGAACGGCAGCTTGACGGGACCGAGCCGCAAGGTTTGTCGATCCGGTCGGCGGTTCATCGCAAGGCGGAGGTAGAAGGGGTGGCCAGACAGATGCTTCGGCTGGCCGCGGACCGCGGGCTCCGCTGGCGGGACATGACCATTATGGTAAGAGATATGGACGGGTACGGGGATTTGCTGACCACCGTTCTTCAGCAGTTCGGTATCCCTCATTTTATAGATCAGAAGCGCCCGATTCTTCACCATCCGCTGGCGGAGTTCATCCGTTCCGCATTGGAAGTCGTCATCCGGAATTGGCGTTATGATGCGGTATTCCGCTGTGTGAAGACGGATTTCTTCCTGCCGCTGACGGAATCCGGGGAGAACCCCGTTACGAGACACGCTATGGACGAGCTGGAAAATTACGTTCTAGCGGCCGGAATTCAAGGATCGCGCTGGCTGGATGACAGGGCATGGGAGTTCAGGGTGCAGGCCGCCCTTGAGGAGGAAGACGGGATAACCGGATATCGCCCCGATCCCGAGTATGTTGCACGAATTCAAGCCTGCCGCAGATTGGTGACGGAGCCGCTGTCCGCTTTCCAGAGAAGCTTCTCGCAGGCGGAGAACGTCCGGCAAATGGCAGAAGCGCTGTATGCGCTGCTGATAGATTTACAGGTCCCCGAACGATTGGAGCGATGGAGCGAGGAATGCATCCGGAATGGCAACCCGGAGAAAGCCCGCGAGCATTCCCAGGTATGGGACAGGATAGTTGAACTGCTCGACCAGCTGGTGGAGATGCTGGGCGAGGAGAGTATCGGGCGTGAGATGTTTGCGGAGATGGTCGATTCCGGACTGGACAGCATAAGGATGGGGCTTGTTCCTCCTTCGCTGGATCAGGTGCTGATCGGAACCATTGACCGGACCCGTTCCACACGCGTGAAGTATTGTTTCGTACTGGGAGTTAATGACGGTGTGCTGCCGGCCAAGATCAACATGGACGGAATACTGTCCGAGAATGAACGCGAGTTTCTGCGGGAAGCCGGAGTGAAGCTTGCAGACGGAGGCCGGCGCAGGCAATTGGATGAGCAATTGCTCATCTATTCGGTTCTATGTGCACCTTCCGAGCACCTGTGGCTGAGCTACCCGCTTGCGGACGAAGAAGGAAGGGCGCTGCTGCCTTCAGAAATCATCCAGCAGATTCAGGCTCTGTTTCCATCCGTCAAGGAGAAGCTGCTGCTGGCCGAACCGGACTCCTCCTTGTCCGAGGAGGAGCAAATGCAGTTTATTTCCCCTCCGGGACAAGCCGTCTCCCACTTATTCATCCGGATGAAGCAGTGGATGAAGGGGGAGGAGATGGCCGAATTTTGGTGGGAGGTCTACAACTGGCTGCAGCAACGGCCCCAATGGCGGGACAAGCTGGAGATGATGGTCCGGGCACTTGACTTTAGCAATGCCGAAGCCGCACTGTCCGCAAGCTCCAGCCGGCTTCTCTACGGCGACCAGCTGAAAGCCAGCGTATCGCGCATGGAGCGGTTTGTCGCCTGCCCGTTTTCCCAGTTTGCCTCGCATGGGCTGAGGCTGGCGGAGCGCAGGGTCTACCGGCTGGAGGCGCCTGATATCGGCCAGCTGTTCCATGCGGCTCTCAGCGGGCTGATCGGCTCCCTGCAGCAGGAGCAGGCCGACTGGGCGCTGCTCAGCAGAGAGCAGCTGGAGCATCGGGCCTCCGAAATGGTGGACAGGCTCGCCCCGCGGCTGCAGAGCGAAATTTTGCTCAGCTCCCCCCGCTACCGCTACATAGCCAGGAAGCTTAAAGGAATCGTCGGGAAGGCTTCCGTCATTCTGGCCGAACACGCGAAGCGAAGCGGATTCGTACCGGTCGGGCTTGAACTCGGATTTGGGCCCGGGGAGACGCTGCCCCCGCTTACCTTCCGGCTGAACAACGGCTGCACGATGGAGATTGTGGGCCGAATTGACCGGGTAGACCGGGCGGAGAGCGAGCGCGGACTGCTACTCAGGGTCATCGATTACAAATCGAGCCGAACCTCGCTGCATCTGGCCGAGCTTTATTATGGATTGTCCCTGCAGATGCTTACCTATCTGGATGTCGTTCTAAGCCACTCCGAGGTTTGGCTCGGACAGAAGGCGCGCCCGGCCGGGGTGCTCTATTTCCACGTGCATAACCCGCTGGTCCGCACCAAATATCCGATTTCCCGGGAAGACGCCGAAGCGGAGACACGCAAGCAATTTAAGATGAAGGGGCTCGTTCTGGCCGACGAGGAAGCGGTGAGGCTGATGGACAGAGACCTGCAGAGCGGCTATTCCCAGTTGATCCCCGTTGCCTTGAAAACGGACGGGAGCTTCTATTCCTCCGCATCGGTGGCCACTCCCGAGCAATGGGACCGGCTGCGGGGGTATGTCCGCAGCAAAATCCGCAGCATCGGCACGGAAATTACAGAGGGGAATGTCAGCATCACCCCGTTTCGCCTGGGGGGGAAATCCGCCTGCACCTTCTGCCCCTTCAAGCCGGTCTGCCAGTTCGACCCGCTGCTTAAGGGCAATGATTTCCGCATTCTCGAGAGAAAGGACAGCGTGGACATCTGGACAAGTCTGGAGGACGCTGCATCGATGGACAGCTTAAGTAAAGGAGGGAAGGTCGACAATGAACCGCAATGAAGAGCAGGAAAATAACTTGTCGGATGTGATTGAGGCCAAGGCCCCGCCTGTCAAGCCGGCTCAATCGGCCTGGACGGATGAGCAGTGGGAGGCCATTACCCGGACGGGACAGAACATTCTCGTTGCCGCAGCCGCAGGATCGGGTAAGACGGCGGTGCTCGTAGAGCGGATCATTCGCCGGATATCCGACGAAAACCATCCGGTCGATGTCGACCGTCTGCTGGTTGCCACCTTTACGAAAGCGGCCGCTTCCGAAATGAGGCAGAGAATTCGCGACGCCTTGGAGAAGGCTCTGTACGACAAGCCGGATTCCGCCTATTTGAAGAAACAGCTGGCTCTCATTCACCGCGCTTCGATTACGACGCTGCATTCCTTTTGTCTGGAAGTCATCCAGCGGCATTTTCAACGAATTCCGCTTGATCCCGGCTTTCGGATAGCCAACGAGACGGAAGCGGCACTGCTGCGCCAGGATGTGCTGGAGGAGCTGTTCGAGCATTATTACAGCCATGAGGACGAAACCAGCGAATTCTGGAACATGCTGGAATGGTTTGGAGGGGACCGAAGTGACGAGGCGGTGTTTGCGCTGGTCCTCCAGCTTTATGATGCCTCGCGCAGCCATCCTTTGCCAGACCGGTGGCTGGACCAAATGTGCGAGTTTTTCAATACGGATACGATGGAGCCTTCGCTCTGGTTTGACAGCCTCATACGCGATGTCCGGCTGGAGCTGGAAGGAATAGCCGGATTGCTGCAGGAGGCGTCCCGTCTGGCTGAACAGCCGGGAGGCCCGGCACCGTATTTGGCCAATCTGGCGGATGAAACGGCGATGATATCTCAGTTAATGGGATTATGTGGAGAAAGCTGGGAATCGCTCTATGAACGGTTCCAGACCGCTTCGTTCGGACGGTTGAAGCCATGCCGGGGGGAAGGTCTGGATAAGTCGCTGCAGGAGAAGGTCAAGGCCATCCGGGATACGGCCAAGGAGCGGTTCAACGCCCTGCGCGAAGAGCTGTTCACCCGCTCGCCCGAACAGTATAAAGCGGAGCTGAAGGCGATGCATCCGGTCATGGGCATGCTCGTGGAGCTTGTGCGCCAGTTCGCCGTCCGGTTCTCGGAGGCGAAACGGGGCAAAGGCTTGATCGACTTTGCCGATTTGGAGCACTATTGCTTGCAGGTGCTGAGCGATCCGGATGCGGGAGGCGGATTGAAGCCGTCGGAGGCCGCGCTGGAGTACAGGGAACAGTATGTGGAAATATTGCTGGATGAATATCAGGATACCAACCGGGTGCAGGAGGCGATAGTCGAATTGCTGTCCCGCGAGGATCGGGGTAACCGGTTTATGGTGGGCGATGTCAAGCAGAGCATCTATCGCTTCCGGCTGGCGGAGCCCAGCTTGTTTCTGGAGAAATACCGCTCCTTCCGGCAGGATGGAAGCGGGAAAGGGCGACGCATAGATCTTGCCCGGAATTTCCGCAGCCGAAGACAAGTGGTGGACGGAGTCAATTTTGTGTTCAAGCAGGTCATGAACGAGACGGTAGGGGAGATCTCCTATGACCGGGATGCCGAGCTTGTGTACGGGGCTGAATATTATGAGCAGGCCCCCGGAAAGCGGGAGCTTCCGGTGGAATGGATGCTGATCGACCGTGCCGGCGGGGATCGTGCGGTGGAGCCGGAGGACGGCCCGGATGAGGCGGAGGAAGCGGCGGGGCAGGGCAAGGAGAGCTCCTCGTTCGCCGAGGAAATCCGTGAGATGGAAACGGCTCAGTTGGAAGCCAGGTCCATCGCCCTGCAAATTCGCAAACTGATGGGCGGAACCGGGGAGGAGCCGTTCCAGGTATATGACAAAAGAGAAAACGGCCTGCGGCCTGTACAGTACCGGGATATCGTCATTTTGCTGCGGGCAACGCACAGTTGGGCGCCGGTTTTCATGGAAGAACTGAGGCAGCAGGGCATTCCCGGCTATGCGGATTTGAATACGGGATATTTTATGGCGACAGAAGTGGATATTATCCTTTCTCTGCTCAAGATCATTGACAATCCATATCAGGATATTCCTCTTGCTGGGGTGCTTCGCTCCCCGATTGTCGGACTCCGGGCGGATGATCTGGCCATCGTTAGAACGGCTGACCGCAAAGGGGATTTCTATAAAGCATTGCTGCAGTTTATCGAAGATCCGGACGACGGGCATCGGGAGCTTCGCCATAAGCTTCGGGTATTTATTGAACGTCTGGAGAGGTGGCGGACCGCCGCACGCCAGAGCTCCCTGGCCGATTTGATCTGGTCGCTGTATCAGGAGACCGGGTATTACGATTTCGTCGGGGGGATGCCGGGAGGGGTTCAGCGCCAGGCCAACCTGCGCGCTCTGCATGATCGCGCCCGGCAATATGAAGCGACCTCGTTTCGCGGGCTGTTCCGTTTCCTGCGGTTTGTCGAGCGGATGCAGGAGAGCGGCGGAGATTTGGGAACTGCCAGGGCATTGGGCGAGCAGGAGGATGTCGTCCGCATCATGTCCATTCACAAGAGCAAAGGGCTGGAGTTCCCGGTCGTATTCGTGGCGGGCATGGGCAAGGCGTTCAACCGTCAGGACCTGAATTCGCATTTTCTCATTCACAAGGAATTGGGGCTGGGCCCTTATTATGTCGATTTGGACAAAAGGATCAGCTATCCTTCGCTGCCTACTCTGGCCATACGCCGGAGAATGCGGCTGGAGATGCTGGCCGAGGAGATGCGGGTGCTCTATGTCGCGCTGACGAGAGCGAGAGAGAAATTATTTCTGCTCGGCACGGTGCGTTCGCTGTCGAGACAATTGGAATTATGGGCGCGCAGCGATTTGCAGTCGCCGGTACTCCCGGATTACGAGCTGGCCCAGGCGAAATGCTACCTGGATTGGATCGGGCCGGCCTTGATCAAGCACGAGCATTGTCAGCCGCTGAGAGAGATGGGGCATATGCTGAATCCGACACCGGATTGGGCGGCAAGGGACCGTTCGGAGTGGAAGGTGTCCGTTATTTATCCGGCAATGCTCGTTCAGGAGGCGGCGGCCGTGGAAGAAGCTTCCGCTCTGCAGGCGGAGAGAATGGAGGCGGTCCGGCACCTGCAGCCGGTCGAATCGGCAGAATCCGCGGATAGGGAAGAAGTGAACCGGCGGCTTTCCTGGTCTTATCCGTTCGCGGATGCCGTGAAGCTGCTGTCCAAAACGTCCGTATCCGAAATCAAACGAATGCATGAAGAGAAAGTATGGAGCCTGTCGGACGATATCGCCGCTCCTGCGGCAGCCCCCTCTTCGCTGCAGGCGCATCTGTTTCGCCGTCCGCGATTTATAGAGCAGTGGCAGCTCAGTGCGGCGGAGAAGGGAACGGTCTACCATGCAGTTATACAAAGACTGCGGCTTCATCCGGAACTGGACGAGAAGGATATTCTCGAGGAAATGGAGCGGATGGTGGAGCTTCGCCTGCTGACCGAAGAGCAGCGCCAAGCGGTGGATCCGTCGGTCATTTCCGGATTCTATCAAACGGTTGCAGGCAAAAGGATGCTGCGGGCGGGAAGGGTTCAGCGCGAGGTGCCGTTCAGCTATGGACTTCCCGCCGGCGAAGTGTATCCGAATACGTCTTCGGGTGCCAAGGATGAGACGATACTCATTCAAGGGGTGGTCGACTGTCTGTTTGAGGATGAGGAAGGGCTTGTGCTGCTGGATTACAAAACCGATGCGATGAAAGGGCGCCCGCCGGAAGAGCATGCCGAACGGTATAAGGTTCAGCTCGGCTTATATGCGCGGGCTGTCGAGCAGATTTGGAAACGGCCGCTGTCGGACATTTATCTGTACTTCTTCGATGGCTCCCATCTCGTGGAGATGGGCGGGAAGGTAAAGCGGCGACTGGAGGTGGACTAATGCGAATATTACATACCGCCGATTGGCATCTCGGGCGGACGCTGGAAGGAAGAAGCCGGCTGGAGGAGCAGGAAGCCTTCCTGGACGAGCTGGTCGGGATTGTGCGGGATCAGCAGATCGATCTCGTGCTGATGGCGGGAGACGTCTATGATACGGTAAATCCTCCGGCCCAGGCGGAGAAGCTGTTCTATGAGAGCATATCCCGTCTGGCCGACGGGGGAGCGCGGCAGATTGTCGCCATCGCCGGGAATCACGACAATCCCGAGCGTCTTGCGGCATCCGCACCTCTGGCTGACCGTCAAGGGATTACACTGCTTGGCCTGCCGGGCACCGAAGCGATGCCGCTGGATATCCGCCGGACCGGAGAGCGGGCGATGCTCTACGCCCTGCCGTATCCATCGGAATCCCGTCTGAAGGAGCTGCTGTCCGAGGACGCGGATGAGGAAAGTCTGCAGGTCGTTTATTCGGACCGGATCGGGGCCATGATCCGCCAGGCTTCGCAAAGCTTCTCCAAGGATACGGTCAATTTGATCATGAGCCATATTTATGTGCTCGGCGGGGCGGAGTCCGATTCAGAACGGCCGATCCAGGTAGGCGGAGCTTATACCGTTAACGCGAAGGCCTTTGGCACGGCGGCGGATTACGTCGCTCTCGGCCATCTTCACCGCCCGCAATCGGTGAAGGCGGACGTGCCGGTCAAATATTCGGGCTCTCCGCTTGCCTACAGCTTCTCGGAAGCGGGGCAAGCCAAATCAGTCACGGTACTCGATATATCCCCCGGTGGAACACTGAGGACGGAGGAGATTTATCTGTCCAGCGGGCGTCCGCTCGTTCGTTGGAAAGCGGCGGAAGGAATCGCTCAAGTATACCGCTGGTTCGAGGAGAACAGGGATGCTTCCGCGTGGATCGATTTGGAAATCCATCTGGAGGAAGCTCTGACTATGGAACAAATTCAGGGCTTGCGCAAGCAGCGAGGCGGGATTGTGCAGATCCGCCCGATTTTCACCCAAGCTTCCGAGCAGCTTCCGGAGGAGCAGGAGAGGCTGCCCATCGACGAAATGTTCAGCCGCTTTTATTCGCGGCAAACCGGTGGAGCCCAACCTGAACCGGAATTAATTCGTCTGTTTATGGAGCTGCTTAATGCCGAAGAGGATTCCGATTCAGAATCAGCAGGGGAGGCGAGAGGATGAGGCCGGTCTATTTATCGCTATCCGGATTGCAGAGCTATCGCGAGAAGCAGGAGGTAGATTTCACCCGTCTGTGCGACGCGGGCGTGTTCGGGATTTTCGGGCCGACGGGAAGCGGAAAATCGACGATCCTCGATGCCATCACATTAGCCCTCTATGGCAAAGTGGAGCGCGCCAGCAACGGGACGCAAGGTATTCTGAACCATGCGGAGAAGGTGCTGTCCGTTTCCTTCGTGTTCGAATTGTCCTATTCGGGAGGGGTCAAGAAATACCGGGTAGAAAGGCAGTTCAAGCGCGGTAATGAATTGTCCGTGAACAATACGATCAGCCGTCTGATCGAAGAAGCGAATGGGGAAGGGGTCGTCCTGGCGGATAAAGCATCCGAGGTAAACCAGCGGATTCAGCAAATTCTGGGCTTATCCATGCAGGATTTTACGAGGGCCGTCGTGCTTCCGCAAGGGAAATTCGCCGAGTTCCTGTCTCTCAAAGGAAGCGAGCGAAGGCAGATGCTGCAGCGGTTGTTTCACCTGGAGCAGTACGGCGATTTGTTGAATGCGAGAGTCAGCCGCAAGCTGAAGGATACGGAGGCTGCCGTCAAGGAACTGGCGGCGGAGCAGCAGGGGCTCGGGGACGCCTCCCGGGAGGCGGTTGCGGCAGCGGAGCAGCGCTTCCAGTCGGCGGCGGAACAAGCCAAGGAGAAGCGGGAACTGCGATTGCTGGCAGACATGAGATGGGAAGAGAGCCGCAAAATATATATGCTGAAGCAGGAGGCAGCGGCACTCCGCCAGGAATGGCAGGCGCTGGCCGGGAGGGAGCCGGAAATCCGGGCCATGGAGGAAGGAATACAGCGGGCCGGACAGGCCGAGCTCCTGTATCCGCTCTTTCGGGAATGGGAGGAAGCCCGGCGATGGTCTGCCGAGAAGCTAAGGTTACATAATGAAATTAAATCCGGCTTCGAACGGATGTCGCGAATGCATGACGAGACGGCGGCACAGTATACGGAAGCCAGACAGCGGCTGGCCGAGCATGAAGCTCCACTGCGCATTCGCATGGAAGAGCTGCAGCAAGCTCTTCGGCTGGCGGAGGAAGCGGGGCGGAGCGAGGCTGCCCTTCATGCGTTGGATTCTCGTAAACAGGAGGCTCTTCTGCATAAGCAGAAGACGGAGGAGGAGCTGCTGAAGGAGCGGCAAATCCATGCCAAGGCCCTTCGTTTGCAAACGGAGCTGAAGGAGCGGAAACAGCTTGTCGAGGTCCCTTCCGAGGAGCGGCAGCGTCTTCAGGATGCTTCCAAGGCACAGCAGCAGTGGGAAACGCTGGCCCGTCAGCGCGCCGAAGGAGAGCGGGAGGCACAGGAGGCGGAGGAGCGTCTGGCCCTTGTGGAGAAGGAGGAGCGGGAAGTCCGATCCGGACAGGAGCGTCTGGCGAACCGCCTGCAGCTTCACTGGTCCGAGACGGTCAGGCAAGCGGCTTCCGCAGCACAATTGGAGCGGTCGGCCGCGGCACTTCTGCGGGAAGCCAATGACTGGCTGCGGCGGATTGAGGAGGAGGAGCGGGAGCAGGAGCTTGGCCGGCTGGCGTCGATGCTGGCCTCCTCCTTAAGCCCGGGCGACGCATGCCCGGTGTGCGGCTCGCTCCATCATCCGGCACCCGCTCAGGCCCACACGGCGCACGAATACGCAGGGGAGATCAAGGTGCTGAAGCAGGTGGCCGAGGAAGCCAAAGACCTGCAGGTACAGGCCATGCAGCTGAAGCTGTCCGTCGGCCATTTGGCGGAGAAGCTGGCGGACCGGATAGGCGGCGCTTCTCTGCAGGAGGCTGCGGCGGCTGCCGCCGAGGCGGCAACGCCACCGGAGGGCGGAGCGTCCATGGCTGCCCGGTATGCGGAATCGGCAGAGGCCTTTATCGGTCAGACCGCCAAGGACGGCAAAGAATCTGTTCCGGGACCGAACGTATCGGGTGATGAGGCCGAACAGGTGCACTTGCATAAGCTTGCGAAGGTGGAGGAGCAGGCCGACAAGCTGCTTGAACATGGACGAGCTCTGCGGGAGCGGCTGGAAGGCGAGAAGAACGCATTAGCCCGTATGGAAGGGCAGATGCGGGACTTGTTCGCAGAGTGGACGCTTCTGGAGCAGCGGCGTGGAGAGCTGGCAGCGCGGAAGGATGCTTTACGCACCGTGAAGGACGGCGGCGTCCGCAAGCTGGAGGCCGTCCGTGCGGAAATGGATCTTCAGGAACGGGAATGGCAGCGAAGGTTTCCCGATCTGAACAGGGACACTCTGGAGGAGCAGCTTGCCGCTCTGCATCACAAGGATAAAGAACGGGAGGAACTGAACGAACGGCTGGACAAGAGCGTTGTTTTCCTGGAAAACTCGTTAGCGAAGCTTAACGAGCTGCAAGCGGAGATGGTCGAACGGGACAAAGAATTGCTGCAATTGGATACGGAGCGCAAGGGGCTGGAGCAGCTGCTCTCGATGCAGAAGCAGCAGTTAGCGGAGAAGGCGGGCCATGAGCCGGTCGATCGTCAACTCTCGGAGGTTAAGAGCCGTCTGGAACGGCTTGTTGCCGAGGAGAAGGAGCAAGCTGCCAGACTCGAGAAGGTCCGGGCCGAGCTGCAGGAGCTGAACCGGCAATTCATTGCTTCCGGCCAAGATTGCAGCGCCGCCGATCAGCAGCTGGCCAAGACCGAGGCCCATTGGCGCAAGGCACTGGAGCCGTCCCCGTTTGCCGGGGAAGAGGAGGTTCGCAGGGCGCTGCTTACGCCCGAACGGCTGCAGCAGTGGTCCTCCGAAGTCGCCGAATATCGGGACAGGAAGTCTCGCCTGGAAGCCAGGTTGGAGCATATCGACGGCCAGTTGTCCGGGGCCGACATTACGGAAGCGCAATGGCAGGAAATCCAGAGAGCGAAGGAAGAGGCGCATCTGCTTGATGAACAGGCGCTGAGCGAGCGTGCCAAAGCGGAGCGGGATCTGGAAGACCTGAAGAACAAGCACGCCCACTGGACCGAGCTGGAAGCCAAGCGTGCCCGGAACGAAGAGGAATACGGGCGGCTGCATAAATTGCAATCCGTGTTAAGAGGGAATGCTTTCGTTGAGTTCATAGCCGAGGAACAATTGATGCAGGTGAGCCGTTCCGCCTCGCACAAGCTGGGTCAGCTTACCCGTCAGCGCTATGCGATTGAGATCGATTCCAGCGGGGGATTCGTTATCCGGGACGACGCCAACGGCGGAATCCGGCGCCCGGTCAGTTCCTTGTCGGGAGGGGAGACGTTCTTGACCTCCCTTGCGCTCGCCCTTGCGCTGTCTGCCCAGATTCAGCTTAGCGGCCAGTATCCGCTCGAATTTTTCTTCCTGGACGAAGGCTTCGGGACATTGGACCCCGACCTGCTGGATACGGTGATCGGCGCTTTGGAGAAGCTGCATACCGACCGTTTAACGGTTGGCATTATCAGCCATGTGCCTGAGCTGAAGGCGCGCCTTCCCCGCCGCTTGATCGTGCAGCCCGCCGAGCCCTCGGGACAGGGCAGCCGGCTTTATGTGGAGAGCTTGTAGCTATATCTAATAAGGCTTCCGCTTCCCGAATAAATCGTGATTCTTTCTCCATGAGTTGAACACGTATCCTATAATTGGTTAAACTATGTTTATCGGGGACGCTTTAGCTGTTAAGAATCCGGCTTCTACAGCCGGTTTATGATTAGACGGGCCAGTCTCCATTTGATTTTACCGATGCCCGGCATCGCTGAACAAGCTTACTATGCATTTAAACGAAGGGATGATTATGGTCATGGATTGCATCTTTTGTAAAATTATCGAAGGTTCCATTCCTTCGAAGAAAATCTATGAGAACGACAAGGTGCTTGCTTTTCACGATATCCAGCCGGCCGCACCCGTTCATGCTCTAATAATTCCCAAGAAGCACATCGCCACCATGAATGATGTCCAGGAGGAAGATGTGGAGGTTATTGGAGAGATTCATCTCGCCGCACAAGAGGTTGCGAAACAGCTTGGAGTTCATGAGAGCGGATATCGGCTGCTTAATAACTGCGGCAAGAATGCCGGGCAAGTCGTGTTTCATCTTCATTATCATCTGTTGGGCGGCGAGAAGCTGGGTCCTTTAAACGGTTAATTCTGCGGAACTGTCAACATAGATTTTCATCCGAACTCCTCTCATGCGGGAAGCAAACCGCTCGAAAAATAGTTTCTTAATAAATAGGAGAGGCGAAGCTAGGTATAAGAAAAACCGCTCGTTTAACCAACTGAAGGAACCGGAAGAACGCCGTGAGGGCAAGGAGCCGCAGCATAGTTTGGGTTATGTTGGGAGGTAGGTTGACACCCGCTTTCCTTATAACATATAATGAAGTTTGATACCCGTGTTAGTCGTTTTGGACGGTCTGTTCGGAGGGAGGGAAATCTGGTGTCAGAAACAAAAGTTCGTAAGAATGAAACAATAGATGCTGCTCTTCGCCGCTTTAAACGTTCCATCGCTAAAGATGGAGTGCTGGCTGAGGTAAAAAAGCGTAAGCATTACGAAAAGCCCAGCGTTAGACGTAAGAAGAAGTCGGAGGCCGCTCGGAAGCGGAAGTTCTAGGAGGACTTATTGATGAGCTTAAGTGATCGATTGAACGAAGATATGAAGCAGGCGATGAAGAGCCAGGATAAATTCAGACTCTCCGTAATCCGAATGATCCGCTCCGCGATCAAGAATATTGAAATCGATCAGCGTAGATCGTTGGATGACAACGAAGTGCTTGATATAATAAGTCGTGAAATCAAACAGCGAAAAGATTCCCTCCAGGAATTCGAAAAAGCAGGCCGAGAGGATTTGGCGCAAGCTGCTAAAGCAGAAATTGCCGTCATTGCCGAGTATCTTCCGCAGCAATTGACGGAGGAAGAGGTTAGAGTTCTTGTACAGCAGACCATCCAGGAAACGGGCGCTTCTTCCAAAGCGGAAATGGGCAAGGTGATGGGTGCTCTTATGCCGAAGGTAAAAGGGCGCGCAGACGGCAAGCTCGTCAATCAGTTGGTACAACAACTGCTGAATTAAACCGACAACTGGTGAAACACCCCGTTCAGGGGTGTTTTTTACTATCTTAAGGAATACGCAGACAGGTTTCTGATCCGCAGCTTAGGCTGCGGATCAAAAACCGCTACTAGGCATGTTTTACTGGTTCCTATGGAGCGGTTGCAGTACATAATTTTCCAGTCGGGAGTAATCATATTTACAAGGCAGACGACTTTTGCAAAAATTTGTTTAAGCTTTGAAACATATGCCAAAACTTTACGTAGTACTTTGTAAAAGGCTGCGAGAAAACCAAGAAAGGAGGGGGAACTATGCTCAAAAAAAGAATTATGCAGGTGGTCTGGTTATTGCCTTTGTTGTTAATGCTGCTGCCCTTTGCAGGAATCCATGCGGAGAGCCAGCCCGCTTCATCCCGTGCCGTATATATCATCCCGGTGCATCAAACGATTGAAAGCGGTCTGCAGAGCTTCCTGGAGAGAGCCTTTAAAGAGGCGCACGAAGCGTCTGCCCAACTCATCGTCCTGGATATCAATACGCTGGGTGGAGAAATTACCGCAGCCATGGAGATTGGAAATCTCGTAAGAGATAGTAAAATACCAACGGTCGCTTTCATACATGGAGACGCCGCATCCGCGGGCACATTCATTGCCTTGAATGCCAATGAAATCGTAATGTCTGAGGGGAGCGTCATCGGCGCGGCGGCCATCGTCGATGTGAGCGGCAGGGAAGTGGATAATGCCAAGCTGATTTCTTACTGGGTAGAATCGATGGAATCGGCTGCCAAGATGAGAGGGCGCAACCCGGTTATCGCCGCGGGAATGGTCGATAAAAATATCGAGGTCGATATCCCTGAAGCCGGCCGGAAATTTGCCGCAGGCCAACTGGTCTCGCTTTCCTTCGATGACGCCTTGAAAGCGGGCTATTCCGAGCATACGGCTAACACTCTCGAAGAAGTGTTGAGCTACAAAAATGTACAGGAGGCTCCGCGCATATTTGTAGAACCGAGCACAGCGGAGAACCTGAGCCGGATTCTTACAAGCCCCGTAGCGAAAACCTTGTTATTGCTGGTTGGTATCGCTGGCGTAGCGATTGAACTGTTCGTTCCGGGCTTCGGCTTGCCGGGCATCCTGGGGGCTCTCGGGTTCGGCTTATACTTTTTTAGCCATTATATTGCCGGTTTTGCCGGGATTGAGGAGATTGTTTTATTTGTTCTCGGCATCATTTTGCTCATTATAGAAGTTGTCGTTCCGGGCTTTGGATTGTTTGCCGCGGCCGGTACCATTTCCCTGATCAGCGGGGTTGTGATGGCTTCCTATAATACGGCGAGCGGTTTGAAATCGTTGGGGATTGCCGTGATTCCCGCTATTATCCTGATCGCCATCTTTATTAAGATCTTTAAGCGTAAAGGAGTATGGAAGAAATTCATTCTGAGTGAAGAGCAGAAGAATGAGGAAGGGTATACAAGCAGTTCCGTCAAAGACCATCTGTTAGGAAAAAACGGAGTGGCTTTAACGGTCCTTCGCCCATCCGGCACCGCATTGATCGGTGAAGAACGCATTGATGTGGTCACCTTTGGGGATTACATTGATAAAGGCCGGAAAATTAAAGTAACCCAAATAGAAGGAACACGGGTAGTCGTCCGCGAACTTAATGAGGATGAGATCGGCTAGAGCCGGATCCAGGCTGAGCCCCGAGGCTCATTAAGACAGATAACAATAAAATGAATCAGGAGGTTGTTACATTTGGCTGATCTAGATATTTTTACTTTGTTGATCGCAGCGCTGGTTATTATTGTGCTGGCCGTATTTTTCAGCTTTTTCCCGGTGATGCTGTGGATTTCCGCACAAGCCTCCGGCGTACGCGTCGGGATTTTCACCCTGGTGGCCATGCGCTTGCGTCGTGTCATTCCCAGCCGGATTGTCAATCCGCAAATCAAGGCTACCAAAGCGGGACTTGGGCTGTCCATTAACCAATTGGAAAGCCATTTTCTCGCCGGGGGGAATGTTGACCGGGTAGTCAATGCTTTAATCGCGGCACAGCGTGCGAACATAGCGCTTGGCTTCGAACGTGCGGCTGCCATTGACCTGGCCGGACGGGATGTGCTGCAGGCCGTACAAATGAGCGTTAACCCGCGAGTGATCGAAACTCCGATGGTTGCCGCCGTAGCCAAGGATGGAATTGAAGTAAAAGTTAAAGCGCGCGTTACGGTACGCGCGAACATCGACCGCCTGGTCGGGGGTGCGGGAGAAGAAACGATCATTGCCCGCGTCGGAGAAGGAATAGTCACGACAGTAGGTTCCTCCAACACTCACAAGGACGTGTTGGAAAATCCGGATTCGATCTCCAGAACCGTACTTGGCAAAGGCTTGGACGCCGGAACTGCGTTCGAAATTTTGTCTATCGATATTGCAGATGTAGATGTAGGTAAAAATATCGGAGCCCACCTCCAAACCGAGCAAGCGGAAGCGGACAAGCGGATTGCCCAAGCGAAAGCGGAAGAACGCCGCGCCATGGCCGTTGCACAGGAGCAAGAAATGAAGGCCAAGGTAGTGGAGATGAAAGCGAAGGTCGTCGAAGCCGAATCCCAGGTTCCGCTGGCTATGTCGGATGCTCTGCGCCAAGGCAAGCTTGGAGTCATGGATTATATGAACTTGAAAAATATAGAATCCGATACCCAAATGCGTTCCAGCTTCGGACGCATGCAGGGAATGGATGACAAGAATGACAAGGAATAACCCTGGCTTCCTCACCATAAACCGAAGCAAAGGGGGGGACTAAGTGGGAATTATCGAGTATTTGTTGGATAACATCCATATCGTTATTATTGTGCTTGCCATTATATCTACTTTGGTGTCGAAGTCCAAACCCGGCAAGCCGAAAAATACGAGAAGCATGCCTCCTTTCGGAGGGGGGCCGGTCCAACCGGCCTCATCATCGGATCGTTCCCCGGAGACCGTTCCAAGAGCGGACCGGCCGGACAGAGAGGCTATGGATCGGCGATCGGTCATAGAGGATAAGCCGCTCTACAGTCATGATGATGAAGAAGAAGAGAGATACCGGGAAGTCTTCCGCTATGAAGAACCGGAATCCGGGCAACCGGCTGCCAACGCCTCGGCTACCGGTTCCCGCCGGACCTTCGATCATCGCTCTGAAGCGGATAGGCTGAAAGAGAAGGAAAGGGCTGACCAACTGCAGCGCAAAGCGATCCAAGGTATTATCTGGTCCGAGATTCTCGGGCCGCCCCGCTCCAGAAGACCTTACCGCAAGTAATTACACACCCCTGCCGGGTTCAGCCGGCAGGGGCATTTCCATATTCACTCATAGTAAAGGAGTGGCCCAAATGATAAAGAGTATCGGGATCTTCTTGATCCTCCTGCTTACAGCAGCCTGTTCCCCGGACAAGGCTGTGGACAGGCCAGAGGCGACGGGTCCGGTCATGGGGCAGGAGGAAGAAGGACGTTTACCGCATGAAGCGGAGATAATAGCCGAGCAATTAAATGTTCCCTGGGAAATGGTATTTACCCCCGAGGGAGATATTTTATTTACGGAAAGACCCGGACAAATCCGGCTTATTAGGCAGGGAAAGTTAGTGGAGGACCCGGTATTCCGGTTTGAAGAACCGTTCATAAGCAAAGGGGAAGGAGGGCTGCTGGGTCTTGAAATCGACCCCGATTACTCTAATAACGGTTATTTGTATGCCTATCATACCTATGAGGAGAATGGCCGGGTTATGAACCGGGTGCTTCGTCTGCAGCAGAGGGAAAGCCGGATCGAAGTGGACAAGATATTGATAGCTGATATTCCCGGGGATACGAATCATAATGGAGGGCGTATTAAATTCGGGCCGGACGGGCTGTTATACATCACGACCGGAGAGCGGTATGAACCTCAGCTTGCCCAAGATTTGCAGAGTCTGGGCGGGAAGATCCTGCGCATCCATCCGGACGGGACGATTCCGGAGTCCAATCCTTTTTCGGGTTCGCCGGTCTATAGCTGGGGACATCGCAATGCCCAAGGATTAGCCTGGCATCCGGATACCGGCAAGCAGTACAGCTCCGAGCACGGCCAGACAGCGCGGGATGAGATCAATCTCATTGAGCCGGGGAAAAATTACGGCTGGCCGGTGATTAGCGGCGACCAGGAGCAGGACGGAATGGTCCGACCGCTGCTGCACAGCGGGGATGATACCTGGGCGCCCTCGGGTATGACCTTCATAAGCCAGGGCCCTTGGAAAGGCAGGCTGCTTGTGGCTAATTTGCGCGGGATGCAGATTCTCGCGGTTACCTGGGGAGCGGATCATACTTCAATCGAGCATACCTCTGCACTATTTCACCATGAGCTGGGGAGAATTCGCAATGTTACAGAAGGTCCGGACGGCTCCCTGTATGTAATGACCAATAATCGCGACGGGCGGGGTACACCCGGACCAGGGGACGACAAGTTAATTCGGCTCAAGCCGTTGTTTTAATCCCCATCTCTCTCATTTCTCCTTGAAATCCTCGTCTTTCAGCTTTCATATCGTTATGAAGAAGAGCCGGCCAGGCTCTTTTTTGCCACATAGGAATCTTTAAGTTCTTTACAGTGTTAATATGGTGCTGAATAAAGATTCCAATTGGCATAAAAAGCACCTCTTTAGCCACCGCTCAGTTCCGTAGACTCCCGTTTTATGCGACTCTTTGAGACAGTCCCGGTCATCCGCCTAATTATGTAGAAAGACAATCAAAACTGCAGGTCTTTTTGGGAAAAAGCCGCGCAGTGCCTTATTCTAAAGCGATAGTGCAGGTCTTTGGAGCGATTTTTGCGAAATGGCCCCATTTTGTCAAAAAAGATCTGCACATTTGAGCGTCTTTCCCTTTCTTTTTGGAAAAAGGCAGAATTCTAATGTACTTTTGTTCGTCTTTACGATGTCCTTACGGACCCAGATGCGACCTTCATGCATGAACAATGGGTGGCTTTCTCTTGCCTATCATTTTGCTACAATGGGCAGCGATGAAAGAGAAGAGTAGGTGGGTGCGGAAAATTGACCGCCAGCCTCGCTCTTTTTTTGGAAAGCATTCACGATTTAGTCGGTTCAGGCCGTTTCTCAGCAGTTTGGAAGCTGCTTGGGACGGCTTCTTGTTTTTTTGCATGACATTTGCGCGGCACCACGAATGCCCCAAGATGATTGGCGAGGCGGGATTTGCAAGAGTCACTATGGGTTTTCATTAAGTCACAATTGGTTAAGTTGGAGCGTCGCGAAGGCGGTTTTTCTGAACAATCTGTTACCAGCGGAGAGTCCTTTTTTCATAAATGGCGAAGCATCGGCATAATTTGTAAAAAAGCCTATCAGTTCGGGGGGATGAGCGAGGCATGCGCTCCATTAAAAAGAAGCTCAACATGATGACCGCGAAGCTGCTCGAAGTGCCTCAGGATGTCATCCTTGATCTGCCCAGATTGACGATGATCGGTAATATGCAGCTCTACATCGAAAACCACAGAGGGGTCCTGCATTTTTCCAGTGAATTGCTTAAGCTGGCGCTCGGGCAGGGGGCGCTGGAGGTCCGCGGGGAAAATTTGGTCATGAGGGGCATACAGACGGAGGAAGTCTTCATCGAGGGCAAGATCCACGATATTAAATACATCAATTCATAATAAAGGGTGAATGCGGGTGCGACCAAATATCATTTCCAGGCTCAAGGGATATGTGACTATTGAATTGCGCGGGGAAAGGCTGGAGGAATTCATCAATCTGGCTGCCTCTTCCCGTCTCGTTCTGTGGGACATGCAGATTAAACAGCCGAATCTGGCCGAGGTGAATTTGCATATCGAAGATTTTTACAAGCTTCGTCCGCTTTTAAAAAAGACAGGCTGCCGCATACATCTTCTTAAAAGATACGGGTTTCCTTTTTTCCTGGACAAGCTGTGGAAACGAAAGTTTTTCATTGCCGGTCTATGCTTCTTCATCGTCGGTCTCTTCCTGCTATCCTCCATCGTCTGGAAGGTAGAAGTGGAAGGAAACGAGAAGCTGATGAAGATGGAAATTTTGGAGAAGGCGAAGCAGCTCGGGATCTATGAATATCAATGGAAGTTTCGTCTGGGCAACCAGGAGGATTTGGCCAGGGAGCTTCACAAACAGCTTCCCGGGGTGGCCTGGGTGGGGGTGAAGGTAGAAGGCACCCACATTAAGATACAAGTGGTGGAGAGCGCCAGTCCCGAGCAGAAGGAGCTTAAAAGTCCGCGTCATCTGATCGCCTCCAAAAATGCGGTCGTTACTAAAATTTTAGCGGAGAAAGGAAAGCCGGTCGTCCAACCTGATCAGTATGTGCGGAAAGGGGACTTGCTTATTTCCGGACTGATCGGCAACGAGCAGTATCAGCAGACGGTAGTTTCGCAGGGACAGGTCAAAGGATTGGTCTGGTACACAAGCAAAATCGAAGTTCCGATGGTTCGCAAATATAAAACTTATACCGGAGAGTCCTACCGCCGCTTCTATCTTGTCTTCGGAAACCGGGCGCTGCAGCTAACCGGCTATGGCACTTCATATGAACAATCCGAGCAGGAAGCTTCGCGCAAAACGCTCCAATGGAGGAACTACGGCCTGCCGGTCGGCTGGATGAATGAGAAGGTGCGAGAGGTTCGTTACCTGGAAGAGCCGTTGGAACGGGAAGCGGCGCGTCAGATCGGTCTGGAGCGGGCTCGGGCGGATATTCTCCACGGAGCGGGTGAGGATTCGAGAATCACCTCGGAGAAGGTGTTGAAGGAGCAGGAGGAGAACGGAGTGCTGGTGATGGAGGTTCATTTCGAAGTGGAGGAGAACATTGCCGTCGAGCAGCCGATCGTAAACTTGCCTCCGGAAGCGGACCCGGCCCCGGGAGAGAGCCCCGTCAGCTAGCACCTGCCGATAACGTCCCGCCCCATGGAGCTTGAGAGAGGCCGCTATTGGGAGAGGGTATACGCTTTTGGTTCGCAGCGAATAAACAGCGTAAAGCAGCCTTCACAAGCTTATGCAGAAGTCTATATCAAACTAGCAAAAACCGGTTACGATAACAGCCGCTTCTTTCCGAAATAGAAAGCTGCGGCTCTTTTCTTTGCATTAATATTTGCTTCCGGGAGCACATATACGATAATATCTTACGTATAATATAGTTACTGATGATTAAGGAGATTGAGGCCTTTTGACCGATCGCGAACACATTGTCAAAATACCGCTAACCAACATAGCCGAGGGGCTGTCGTTGTTTGGACCGCAGGACAAGTTTCTGTCTATCGTAGAGAAGCAGACCGATGCGAAAATTTTTTCCCGGGAAGAAGAGATTGTCATTCAGGGACAAGCCCGCGAGACCCAGCGGCTGCAGCAGCTGTTCGAGGTACTGCTGGAATTGGTCCGGAACAACTATCCGTTGTCGGAACGGGACATCCATTATGCCCTGGAATTATCCAAACAGATGATGGCGGATCAACTGCTTGATTTATTCAAAGGGGAAATTACACATACGTACAGAGGCAAGCCGATCCGTGTCAAGACGATCGGACAGAAGCAGTATGTCGGGAAAATTCGCAAACAGGACATTGTCTTCGGCATCGGCCCGGCCGGTACCGGCAAGACCTACCTGGCTGTCGTGCTCGCCGTGGCTGCCTTGAAGGAGGGCAAGGTCAAGAGAATCATATTGACCCGACCTGCCGTGGAGGCGGGAGAAAGTCTCGGCTTCCTGCCGGGAGATCTTCAGGAAAAGGTTGACCCGTATCTGCGCCCATTGTATGATGCTCTTAACGATGTGCTGGGGGCAGAGCAGGTTGCCAAGTCCATGGAAAGAGGCTTGATTGAAATTGCTCCTCTCGCTTATATGAGGGGCAGAACTCTCGATGATTCATTTATCATACTGGACGAAGCCCAGAACACGACCCCGGAGCAGATGAAGATGTTTCTGACCCGGCTGGGGTTTGGCTCGAAGATGGTCATCACCGGGGACATCACGCAGATCGATTTGCCCAGGGGCAGACGATCCGGATTGGTGGAGGCTGAGCGCATACTGGAGAACATCGACGAAATCGGATTCGTATATTTCTCCGAACAGGATGTGGTCCGCCACTCTCTGGTTCAGAAAATCATCACCGCCTACAACCTGGATCAAGAAAAGCATGGATAGAGAGGACTGAAAGTTTCATGACAAGAAACGAACCGTCCGCTACCGGGAATTCACCCTCCCGGTTCAGTCAATGGAAAACAAGCCCGGTTATCCGTTATTTGTTATTGCTGGGTTTTGCCCTTCTGTTTTATTTTTCTCTTCTAAATGAAGTCGTTCCGGAAACCTATGATATTCAGCCGAATAAAGTCAGTGAGAAGACGATCTATGCTCCTTATCAGGAGGAGAATTCGCTGGCTACGGAGAAAGCCAAGGAAGAGGCCGCTTCGCGGATTCAGCCGGTTTATAAGATCGTATCGATCAAGAATGAACAAATTGTCGAGACGATCTTCGACAAGCTTGAGCAGAATAATACCGATCCGGAAATGACCTTCGATGTCAGAGTCGATCTGTATCGAAATTTGCTTCCGGCTATCTATACGGATTATGTAGAGAGATTTATGAAGACATTGAGGGCGGCCGGTAATTATAACGACACTCTCATGAATGAGATTGAGAAGCAGCTGCTGGAGCAGCAGTACAAGTTTTCGGAGGAAAGCTACTATAAATTTCCGCGGCTGACCAAGGACGATTTGACGGCCATGGAAACGGTAGCGAAGGACATCGTCAATCGGCTGATGAATGACCCGCTTGTGGAGGCGCAGTCTGCCCGGGCCAAAGTGACCGAGATGGTCAACTCTTCGACATTGACGAAGAATACGGCGCGGGAACTGGTGCAGGAAATTGTTCGCTTTGCCCTGACACCCAACAAGTTTTATGATGCCAAGGAGACCGATCAGGCCAGGGCTCAGGCAAGAGAGAATACGAAGCCGGTTCTGTTCGGAAAGAATGACGTTCTTGTCTATAAAGGCGAGATGATAACGGAAGAGACGTACCAGCGGCTCAAAACCTTCAACCTGCTCAAGGATAAAACCGATTTTCGTCCGCATTTGGGCCTGGCTCTGCTGGTAGCGCTGTTCGTTCTGGTCATTTTCATGTTCATCCGCCAGAGCAAATTGAGCATCCGGAATAACAATTCCCAGCTTGTCATGCTTCTGCTGATCTTCTTCTTGAATATTATCGGAATGAAGATTGTCTCCCTGGGACAAAATTTGGAGTATCCGCATATCGGTTACCTTGCCCCCGTTGCTATGGGAACGATGCTCGTAATCGTACTGCTGGATGCGCCTCTTGCCTACGTCTCGTCGATTATTTTCAGTTTGATGTCGGGGATTATCTTCAGCGTGGACCAGGAGCGGCTGATGGATTACCGTTACCTGTTCGTTTCGCTGATTGTAAGCTTTGCCGCTATCTTTTCCTTGCACAAGGCCAGTCAGCGGATTACGATCTTGAAGGCCGGGATTATGATATCGGTCTTCGGCTGTCTCGGTATCGTCACTCAGGCTCTGCTGGATAACCGGTTTACGATGACGGATCTGTCTTACGGATTGTCGTTCGCGGCTGTCGGAGGCATTATTAGTGCCATTCTGGTGATCGGAATTATGCCGTTCTTCGAGATGGCCTTCGGGATTCTGTCTCCACTCAAGCTGGTCGAGCTGTCTAATCCGAACCTGCCGCTGCTTCGCAAGCTGCTGACCGAAGCCCCGGGCACCTACCATCATAGTGTTATGGTCGGTAACCTGTCAGAAGCCGCAGCAGAGGCGGTGGGAGCTAACGGCTTGCTCTGCCGGGTGGGCTCTTATTATCACGATATGGGCAAGACCAAGCGCCCAAGTTATTATATAGAAAATCAGATGAATATGGATAACCCGCATGACAGCATTGAACCGAGCCTGAGCAAGGCGATTATTACCGCGCATCCCCGGGACGGTGTAGAGATGCTGAAGGAGCATAACCTGCCCAAGGCGATCCGCGATATTGCCGAACAGCACCACGGGACGACGCTGCTCAAGTATTTTTACTACAAGGCGGTTAAGCAGGCGGAGGAAAGCGGGGAAGGCAAGGTCGTTGAGGAAAGCGAATACCGTTATCCCGGTCCTAAAGCGCAGTCCAAAGAAGCGGCTATCGTGGGAATTTCGGACTGTGTGGAGGCGGCCGTGCGTTCCTTGCGGAGCCCGACGATTGAACAGATCGATTCCATGGTACGTAAAATTATTAAAGACCGTCTGGATGACGGGCAATTCGACGAGTGCGACCTGACGATCAAGGATTTGGATACCATTGCCAAAGCGCTCAAAGAAACATTGCTTGGCATCTTCCATGCCCGTATTGAATACCCGGGCGATTTGCCTAAAAATAACGATAGCAAAGGAGAGTCTTAAACGATGGCCTTATTGCTGGAATGGAGCAATGAACAGGATCAGTTAGAAATTACTCCCGAGCTGATCTCCATGATTGAAGAATTGCTGCAAATCGCCGGTAAGCGGGAAGATATTCCCCTCGGGGAAGTCGCGCTGAGCTTTGTTACCGACGAAGAAATCCGCAAGCTGAACAAGGAATACCGGGGACTGGATAAGCCGACGGATGTCCTCTCCTTTCCGATGATGGAGTTCGGTGCCGGGGAGCTTGAAATCAACTACGGCGAGCTGGAGGAGATTGCTTCCGACGAGGATACGCTTGGCGGAAGCTTGTTCGGCGCCGATCAGTTGGGGGATATTATCATATCCGTGCCGAGAGCGATAGAACAAGCAGGCGAATACGGCCATTCCATTAACCGGGAAATCGGATTTTTGTTCGTACACGGTTTTCTCCATCTGATCGGTTATGACCATCAGACAGAGGACGAAGAGAAGCGGATGTTTCGCAAGCAGGAAGAAATATTGCAGGAGGCCGGTTTGATCAGGTGAACGGGATTGCAAAATGGCTGAAAAGCTTCCGCTTCGCTTACCAAGGAATTAAATATGCTTTAACTACCCAGCGGAATATGAAATTTCATTTTTCCGCTTCTTTTGTCGCTCTTCTCTCCGCCCTCTTCTTCCGGTTGGGCAAGTGGGACATTTTATTCATTCTGCTCGCAGTCACTCTTGTCATTGTTACGGAGCTGATTAATACCGCAGTCGAGAAAGCGGTTGATCTGGCTATGCCGGAGGTCCATCCGTTGGCCAAAATCGCGAAAGATGTTGCCGCAGCCTCTGTTCTGGTGTCTGCGGTTTTTGCCGTTGCCGTCGGGATGATCGTGTTCTTCGAACCGCTGGAGAGATGGATAAGCGGGATTAGGGAGGAACCGGCCAAGCTGTCTTCCTCGGCGGTTTGGCTTTATCTGGGATTGGTCGCCTTTACTCTGATCGTGACAGAAACACGGTTTTCGGCCAAATCTTATGTTCGCCCGAGCTTGTGGATGGCCGTCTCCTTTTCCATATCGACGCTGATTGTTCTGTTGACTTTCCATCCGTTGGTATCCGTACTGGCTTACAGCTTGTCTGTCCTATTTTTGCTCATACTGTATCAGAGAAGGACCCGCACGCTTCCGGCACTGGTTTTTGGAGGAGCTATTGGGATCACTGTCACGATTATGGCTTTTTGGCTGCATACGTTATTATAGGAGTAATAGTAAAAATTTGAGGAGGGGACAGCATAATGAACGATGTATCCGCATGGATTCAAGAGGCTGCATTGGCCCGCGACAAAGCATATGTTCCTTATTCGGGCTTTAAAGTGGGCTGTGCGTTGATCGGCGCGGACGGGACGATCTTCCACGGCTGCAATGTGGAGAACGGAGCTTATGGGCCGACCAATTGCGCGGAGCGGACAGCCCTGTTCCGGGCGATTGCAGACGGACAAGCCCCGAGGTCGTTTCGGGCGTTGGCGGTGATCGGCGATACTCCCGCTCCGATTACCCCGTGCGGGGTTTGCCGCCAGGTCATGATCGAATTATGCGCGCCGGATATGCCGGTGTATATGGCCAATTTAGCGGGTGATGTCAGCGAAACGACGGTTTCCGCCTTGCTTCCCGGCGCCTTTACACTGCCAACCTGAAATCGGTCCTTTGCGGAAAATCGCACAACGGGTATCAGGTCATTTTATTTACCGCCGTCAACATTGTATAATACCAGCAGGAGGGATGGAATGAATCAGAAATTTCACTCAGGATTCGTCGCCATTATCGGCCGGCCGAATGTCGGGAAATCAACCTTGCTCAACCAGGTGATCGGCCAGAAGATAGCGATTATGTCCGACAAGCCGCAAACGACACGAAATAAAATTCACGGCGTCTATTCGACCGACAGCAGTCAAATTGTTTTTCTGGATACGCCCGGTATTCATAAGCCCCAGTCCAAGCTGGGCGACTATATGATGAAAGTGGCGGAAGGGACGCTTAACGAAGTAGATGCGATCCTGTTTTTGGTCGATGTGGCGGAAGGGATTGGCGGCGGGGACCGGTTTATTATAGAAAGGCTTAAGCAGGTAAATACTCCGGTACTGCTGGTGCTTAACAAAATCGACCGTGTGCATCCGGAAGAGCTGCTGCCGATAATCGCTCAATATAAAGACCTGTATTCTTTCGCCGAGATTGTTCCGGTATCGGCTCTGCAGGGAAATAATGTTGCCAACTTACTGGACATTATTGTCCGCTATTTGCCGGAAGGACCTCAATACTATCCGGCGGATCAGGTGACAGACCACCCGGAGCAATTCGTCTGCGCGGAGCTTATTCGTGAGAAAATACTGCATCTGACAAGGGAGGAAATCCCCCATTCCATCGCGGTCACGATAGAGGATATGAGGCAGGAAGAGAACGGTGTCGTTCATATTTCGGCCGTCATTTTCGTCGAACGCGATTCGCAGAAAGGGATTATCATAGGCAAGCAGGGAGCGATGCTGAAGGAAGTCGGAAGGCAGGCGCGGGTCGATATAGAGCGGCTGCTCGGTTCCAAGACTTTTCTCGAGCTCTGGGTCAAGGTGAAGAAGGATTGGCGCAATCAGGAGCGCATTTTGAAGGATCTCGGTTTCCGGCACGATTGATTGTAAGCAACTGTTAATAATTGCTTCGCATAGGAGCTTAAGCAATAAAGCATTCTAATGAGTAAGCATCGATACTTTTCTTTGGAAGGGTGTTGCTTATGAGAGAGTTCTATTGGGATTATTTTACCCGAACGGGAAATATAGACGCTTATTTGCTTTATAAAGACAAGGATGATTGGCCGGAAGACGAATGGAATCTGACGGAAGAGGAGCCGGACCGCGAGGAATGGATCGACTGAAGAAACGGTGCCCGGGTTGTTAAGCTTGGAGCACCGCATACAATAAATCGCCATACCTCTAAAGCGATTCGGCTTATACGGAGAGGAACGAAGCCTATGCTTAACCGGACGGAAGGTATCGTTATCCGCACGATGGATTATGGGGAAGGCCACAAAATTATATCCCTCTTCACGCGGTCTATGGGGAAGATAAGCGTGATGGTGCGGGGAGCGAAGAAGGTCAAGAGCAGATATTCCGCCATTGCGCAGTTATTTACGCATGGCGATTTTGTTATTTATAAAGGCAGTCAGATGGGGACCCTGAATCACGGGGAACCGATTCATTCTTATCAAGAGATAAGAGAAGATCTGCATAAGGCTGCCTATGCCGCCTATTTGGTCGAGCTGGTCGAGCGGATGATGCCGGAGGCCGAACCCGATCTCGTCATGTTCGAGCAGCTGCTGGCCGGTCTGTCCGCGATTGCGGAAGGCAAGGATGCTATGATTGTAATTCATATCATGGAGATGAAAATATTAGCTTTGTCCGGATACCTTCCTCAATTGGAGCAATGCGTCTCTTGCGGCCGGACTTCGGGCGATATGGTATTAAGTCCTTCCAGCGGGGGGATATTGTGCTCCGCATGCAAGGCCAAGGATCATCATGCCATGCCTGTGTCCGCCAAGATTCTGCGCCTGCTTCGCTTGTTTCAGAGAGTCGATTTGCGCATGCTGGGAACGGCGGAGGTTAAGGACGAGACGAAAGCAGTTCTGAAAGCGGCCATGAGAGGCTTTATGGATACTTATCTGGATGTCCGGTGGAAATCAAGAAGCTTCTTGGACCAGATGGAAAAGTACAAGCTTTAGCTTTAGCAAGCAGTATGCACTACGATTACTCCCGTCCCGAATCGGTCAGAAAAGGGGCGGGAGTGTTATTTACCAGATGGGTCGACGATTTAACTGTATTTTATGTAGTTAAATTCAAGTGAACGGTATAAATTGATTTAAATAAATGGAAAAACTACATTTAGAATCAAGGTTTTTCGCTGAAATCGTCTTTTTTGCACAAACTAGCTGCGGTTTTTCCACTTAGTTTCCGTCTTTCGCTCCGGAGGAAAAAACTAGCTGTATAAAATCCAGTTAAACGTCCAATAAGTTATTACGTCCTGAACATCCTTTAAACGGGGTCGTTCATCCATGAAATAGTCCGACAGGAGCTTTTTGATCACCGGATTCAAATAAAATGATGAAAATGAAACAATTTTTGCAATCATGCGTATATAATATAATGCACTACTATGAAAAACAGAGATTTCATTAGCTTTTATAAGGTTAATGTATTGAAAAAGGGGGGTTGCACTTGACGGAGCCTATTTCTTCACCTGTCGTCTTTGTAGTTTCCGATTCCGCCGGCGAAACGGGAGAATCGGTTGTAAAAGCGGCTGCAGTCCAATTTTCACCTATAAAAATAGATATTCGAAGAGCGACCTATATTCATGACCGGCAAGGAATCGATCGCATTGTGCAAACCGCTAAGCAAGCTAATGGAGTGATCGTCTTTACATTGGTTATTCCGGAGCTGCGGGACTACTTGCTGGAGCAGGCCGTTATTCAACAGGTCATTACCATTGATCTGCTGGGCCCGATCATTTCCAATCTGGAGAAAGTGCTTCATCGTCCGGCCAGGCATGAGCCGGGTATGATTCATCAATTGGATGAAGCTTATTTCAAGAAGGTAGAGGCCATTGAATTTGCCGTCAAATACGATGATGGGCGAGATCCCCGGGGAATTCTCAAGGCGGATATCGTTCTTGTCGGCGTCTCCCGGACTTCCAAAACGCCTCTGGCTATGTATCTGGCGCTGCATAAACGCTTTAAGGTGGCGAACGTGCCGCTTGTGCCCGAAATGAAGCTTCCCGATGAGCTGTTCACTATTTCGAGCAAGAAAATTGTTGGGTTGACGATCCGGTCGGACAAGCTGAATGTCATACGGAAAGAACGACTGAGAGCATTGGGATTGGCCGGGAACGCCAATTATGCGAAGGTGGAGCGGATCAATGAGGAATTGGACTATTCCGCCTCCGTTATGTCGCGGCTCGGATGCGTCGTGATCGATGTCTCCAATAAGGCCGTCGAAGAAACCGCCAGCCTGATCGAAGATATTATGCGGACAAGGAAATAGGTTTTTGCGAAGATTGGAAGGATTTCTTCTGTTCGAAGCGTATATATAAATGACGAATAAACCACCGGGGCGCGAAAGGAAGACGGTATAATGCAGGGACCCAAAGTAATAGTCGATGCCGACGCGTGTCCGGTGAAGGCCGAAATCATCAAGGCGGCGGGCATTTATGGCGTTAGTGTGTGGATGGTCGCTTCCTTCGACCATCAGTTGTCCCCCTGCGATGGAGTTCGGGTGATCCAGGTGGACCGTTCGGATCAATCCGTCGACATGTATATCGCCAATCAACTCTCCCCTCAGGATGTGTTGGTGACTCAGGATTTCGGCCTGGCTACGATCGGCCTGGCCAAAAGAGCGCACGTGCTGTCGAACCGGGGGCAGATTTATACCGACCGGACCATTGATTTCTTGTTGGAAAGAAGGCACGAGCAGTCCAAAAAGCGCCGTTCCGGGAAGCATACGAAGGGACCGAAACCTTTTACCGATGAGGATCGGGAGCGATTTCTACAAACTTTGACAAAACTTTTGGGGAATTTGCAGGAAAACGGCCCAATGTAGCGAATAGTATACGTGTTAACGAATGAAGGTGATGAGGAATGAGCTACGGACGAATTCCTGAAGAGGTCATAGAAGCCGTCTTAAAGCACCATGATATTGCCGATGTAGTGGGCAAGTACGTAAAACTGACGAAGCAGGGCCACTATTTGAAAGGATTATGTCCCTTCCATTCCGAGAAAACTCCTTCCTTTACGGTGACACCGGAAAGGCAAACCTATTACTGCTTCGGGTGTCATGCGGGCGGAAACAGCATTAACTTCCTGATGGAGATGGAAAGCTATTCCTTCGTCGAGGCCGTACGCCATATGGCTGAAGAGGCCAATATTCCGATTACGTGGGATACTCCTACCGGAGAAGAAACGGAGAAGCAGAAGGAAGCATCGGCTATGCTGACCGCTCACGAATTGGCCGCTAAGTGGTACCACTATATTCTTCTAAATACGGAGCAGGGAAAGCATGCGCTTGAATATTTGCGTTCCCGGGGATTGAGCGATAAATGGCTCGATTTTTTCCAAATTGGTTACGCTCCGGCCATGAAGGATAAGTTGTTTCAGTTTCTGCTCAAACGGGAGCTGCCTCAGACATTGCTTGAGAAGGCAGGTCTTATCGTAGAGCGATCGGATGGAAGCGGCTTTGTTGATCGGTTTAGGGACCGGATCATCTTTCCGATTCATGATTATAAGGGGAGGGTCATAGCTTTTGCAGGACGTGCGCTCGGGGATTTGCAGCCCAAATATTTAAACAGTCCCGAGACGCCGCTATTTAACAAAAGCCGTCAATTGTTCAATTTGCACCATGCCCGGCCAGCGATACGAAAATCGGGGCATGCCGTTCTTTTTGAAGGATATATGGATGTCATTAAAGCGTGGGAAGCGGGCGTGGTGAACGGGATGGCGACGATGGGGACGGCTTTAACCCAGGAACATGCGCTGGCGCTGCGCAGATTGGCCGATCGGGTCGTTATATGTTATGACGGAGATCGGGCCGGTCAAACGGCCGCGTACAAAAGCCTGCCTATCCTGGAGAAGGCAGGGCTGCAGGTTAGAGTGGCTTATATTCCCGACGGCGCGGATCCCGATGAATATATTACGGCTAGAGGAGCGGATAAATTTCGATCGGAAGTGCTGGATTATGCCATGTCGGCGGTCCAGTTCAGATTGACCTATATCCGCAGCAACTTTAATTTTAAGGACAAGAACGATACGGTCCGCTATTTGAAGGCAGCCGCAAGGATAATAGCGGAGATCTCATCGCCTATAGAGCGGGAGCACCATGTCAAGGCTTTGTCCGATGAATTTTCTTATCCGGTGGAAGCGATCAAGCAGGAAATGAACGAATTTCGCCAGCAATTTCTAAAAATGCAGGAAAACGGGGATAATAACGAAAATCCGTGGAATAATGTAATAGATAATAATAGAGCTAAGGATGAAGCCCCCTCCCTATTACCTGCTTATCATATTGCGGAAATCAAACTGCTTGCTGCCATGATGCTGGACCGGGATATTGCGGAAGAGGTCAGTATAAGGATCGGGGACCAATTCAATATAGAAGATCACGCAGCCCTGGCTGCCTATTTGTACGCTTTTTATAATGAAGGGAACCGGCCAGATATCAGCCGTTTTTTGGCTTTCCTGCAAGACGAGGAACTAAGCCGGCTGGCCAGCTCTATCGCAATCCGGGAAAGCGGGCAAGGAATCAATCCTCAAGTGATAGAAGATTACATTCAAGAAATTAAGAAAGTGCCTTGCCTGAACGCTATCAAGCAAAAGAAACAAGAGATGATCCAGGCGGAGCGTGCGGGAAATATCGTCCAGGCGGCACAAATTGCTAGTGAAATCATCATTCTAGAGAAACAAATGAAATCATTGTAGGTTCTACCTTTTGATGATTCTAGGTAGGAGGGAGCAGACATTATGGCGAACGAACATCATACGGAGCTGGAAACAGAATTGACTTTGGAACAGGTTAAGGATCAATTAATCGAATTGGGTAAAAAACGATCCACACTTACTTATAAAGATATTATGGAGAAATTGGCCCCGTTCGATCAGGATCCGGAGCAGATCGATGAATTTTTCGAACAATTGTCCGAGCTTGGAATCGATGTCGGCAACGATTCGGAAGAAGATGTTCTTCCTATCGGAGATGATGAGCAGGAGCACGACGAGTTTAATTTCGACGACGATTTATCTCTGCCCCCGGGAATTAAAATTAATGATCCGGTCCGTATGTACTTGAAAGAAATTGGCCGCGTTCCGCTTTTATCTGCAGAAGATGAAGTCGACCTTGCCAAGAGAATAGAGAATGGGGACGAAGAAGCGAAGCGCAGACTGGCCGAAGCCAACCTGAGGCTGGTGGTCAGCATTGCCAAACGTTATGTAGGTCGCGGAATGCTGTTCCTTGATTTGATTCAGGAAGGGAATATGGGCTTAATTAAAGCGGTCGAGAAGTTTGATTTTACGAAGGGCTTTAAATTCAGCACTTACGCTACATGGTGGATTCGTCAAGCGATAACAAGGGCTATTGCCGATCAGGCGAGAACGATTCGTATTCCTGTTCATATGGTGGAGACCATTAACAAGTTAATTCGTGTCTCCCGTCAGCTGCTGCAGGAATTGGGAAGAGAGCCTACGCCGGAAGAAATCGCCAAGGAAATGGATTTAAGCACGGATAAAGTGCGTGAAATTATGAAAATTGCCCAAGAACCGGTTTCTTTGGAAACCCCAATCGGTGAGGAAGATGATTCTCATCTTGGAGATTTTATAGAGGATCAGGAAGCGCTGGCTCCGGCAGACGCGGCAGCCTACGAGCTGCTTAAGGAACAGCTGGAGGATGTGCTGGATACATTGACCGAGCGGGAAGAGAATGTACTCCGGCTTCGGTTCGGACTGGATGACGGCCGTACCCGGACTTTGGAGGAAGTGGGTAAAGTCTTCGGAGTCACCCGGGAAAGAATCCGGCAGATCGAAGCGAAAGCTCTGCGCAAGCTTCGTCACCCTAGCCGTTCCAAACGGTTAAAGGATTTTCTAGAATAATTCCGTTTGGCCTTTCTGCTTGCAGTAAGGCCAATTTTTTTCGGATAAACGGGTTGAAGCTGAGCACTGTATGACAGGCTCCCGGCTTGTCTCATCCCGTTGGAATGAGGTGAACGGTTTGGAACCGGAGAGAAGAAAGCTGATTATCCGGGAAATTAGGGAATGGCGCAGCAGCCGGTTGCTTCCCGAGCAGTACTGCGATTTCCTGCTCAATCTGTATCAAGACGATCCGGAGGAGAGGAATGATCGGGGCTGGCATGGGCTGTCTCCGGCCGCTATTCGTAAAGGAAGCCTTCGCAGTTGGTTATCATTTTTTGGAACTGTTGGGATAATTTGTTTGATTGCTTTTAATTTTAACTCTTTTCCCCTCCCATTGCAAATAGCCGCCGTTTCCTTTTTCGTTATTGTATGCTACGGCTTTGGGATACGTTTGCGGAACCGGCTTCCGGTTCTTTCCTGCATTTGCATGGCGGCTGCTTCCTTGCTGCTTTTGGCAGGAGGGGTGAATCTGTTAGGCAGCGCGGGTGCTGCGGAGACAGTACTGTCTGCCTATGCCGCAGCCTGTGCAGTCATCTGGATGGTAGCGGGCCTGTCAGCCAGGCTGCCCTTGTTTCATTTCGCCGGATGGATTCTGCTTCTGGTCATATATGCATCCATGCTAAATCGCTACCTGCTTCATCCGGATTGGATAGAGCTGGAGATGGCATGGATTCCTGGCGGAATTTTGCTAATATGGGTTGGATGGCTGCTGCACAGGCATCATCGATCGGCCGCTTCGGTATTATTGGCGATTGGAGCCCTGATTTGGTTCATCCCCGAGGTTTACGGTTATGTGAACAGTGATTTTCCGAAAGAGGCTTTGCAGCTTCTCTGGCTGGGCAAATGGGCTGCAGCAGCAATCATCTTATATATGTTCAGAAAAAAATGGACCGATTGGATTGTTTAGAATGATAACTATATCAAAAAGATTGAAGCAAATTGCATTATTGGTTCCGCAAGGAAGCCGTCTGGCCGATATCGGCTCCGACCATGCCTTACTGCCGGTTTACTTGGTGCAGCAGGGGACGATAGAATCTGCTATAGCCGGTGAACTGAATCCCGGACCTTATGCCGCTGCCGCCAAGCAAGTCCGTGAAGCCGGCCTGTCGCGCCAGATTGATGTGCGTAACGGGGACGGACTGTCCGTGTTAAAGGACGGGGAAGCGGATGTGGCGGTCATAGCCGGCATGGGAGGGCATCTGATCGCGCGTATTCTAGGCGAAGGGATTGCAGCCCTTCCTTCCATTCGAAGGCTTATTCTGCAGCCCAATGTAGGAGAAGAAGCGGTTCGCCAGTGGCTGCTGGATAACGGATGGTTCCTGGAGCAGGAGCACATTATGGAAGAAGACGGCAAAATCTACGAAATCATGGCGGCGATCCGGTCGGAGGAAGCGGAAGAGGCTAATCAGGCGCTTTATTGCGTCCGGCCTGTGGAAGGCACGGAGGGAATCATGCTGGAACGAGCCGATTTGATAAGCATGGGACCTTATTTGGTCCAAGAGGTGTCTCCCGTATTCGTTGCCAAATGGGAACGGGAAATCGACAAGCTGGTCAAAGTTTCCGATCAATTGGCCAACTCCCGGCTGGAAGCATCGGAAGCCAAGCAGGAGCAAATAAATAAGAGGATTGACCGAATTAAGGAGGTATTGCAATGTTTGCAAAAGGCCAAACGGTTATCCAGCTAATGGAGAAGCTCGCTCCGAGGCATTATGCGGTTCCGGATGACCGGATCGGGCTACAATTGGGTACCCTGAACAAAGAAATCAGGAAAGTGATGGTGACTCTGGATGTGGTCGAGGAGGTCGTGGACGAGGCGATTTCCGAGCAAGTGGATCTGATCATCGCCCACCATGCGATTATTTTCCGGCCTCTCAAGCATTTGCAGACGGAAACTCCTGCGGGCCGTGTATATGCCAAGCTTATCAAGCATGACATTGCGGTTTATATCGCGCATACCAACCTGGATGTAGCGGATGGAGGCATCAATGATATGATGGCGGATGCCCTGAAGCTTGAGAATACCAAGCCTTTGGATACCGTTTTTACGGAGAAGCTGAAGAAATTGGTCGTTTTCGTTCCGCAAGATCATCATGAGCGAGTGCTGATGGCGATGCTTGATAACGGGGCGGGAGCAATTGGCGATTACAGCCATTGCAGCTTCAATCTGTCGGGAGTCGGAACGTTCAAGCCAGGTGAAGGGACTAATCCCTATATAGGTGCAACCGGGAAGTTCGAGGAGGTTCAGGAAATCCGGATCGAAACGATTGTGCCGGAAAACCTTCAGGGTAAGGTCATTCAAGCCATGCTCAAAGCCCATCCTTACGAGGAGCCTGCGTACGACCTTTATCCGCTGGATCTTTCCGGCCGAAAGCTTGGTCTGGGCCGGGTGGGCCGCTTGCCTCAGTCGATAAGTTTGGCTGAACTGGCCGAGCAGGTCAAGAAGGCATTCGACGTTCCGGCCGTTAGAATTGTCGGCGAGCCCGGGACAATGCTGAATAAGGCAGCCGTATTAGGAGGATCGGGCAGCCGGTATATCGGTTCTGCGTTATTCGCCGGCGCCGATGTGCTCATCACGGGAGACGTGGATTATCACTCGGCCCAGGATGCCTTAGCCGCCGGGCTATGTATTATCGATCCCGGGCATAATTCCGAGAAGATCATGAAGGCCGGGGTGGCCGCTTATTTAACCAAGGCGCTGGCGGATGGCCGTTATGATACGGAAGTAACAACTTCGCAAATCAATACGGAGGTTTTCCGATTCCTGTAATTGATGGTGCCAGCTTTTGGCGGTTGTAATTGAACATGAACCATTGTATAATTTTATAGATTGGGAAGTTTGACAGACAATCGCCGGCTGCGGTGACGCAGCGGGAGGAAAGTCCGGGCTCCATAGGGCAGGATGCTGGATAACGTCCAGTCAGCGCGAGCTGAAGGATAGTGCCACAGAAATGGACCGCCGATGGCTATAAGATGCTGGATCTATTCCATATCGAATAGCACAGGCAAGGGTGGAACCGTGGTGTAAGAGACCACGAGGAAATATGGCGACTTATTTCCTGGTAAACCCCATCCGGAGCAAGACCTAAGAGGAACGCCGTAAGATTCGTCTTACAGCCTTAGCCCGAGGTGCGTTCGGGTTGGTCGCATGAGTCGTGCAGTAATGTACGGCCTAGATAGATGATTGTCACTTCAATGGTGGGAGGGTCTGATCCCGTTCGGACCACTGGAAGTACAGAACCCGGCTTATGGCAAACTTTCCACATAATCTAATGAATGCATTAACCCGCCCTTGGGGGCGGGTTTTTCTGTATGCTTCACTCTATAAGCTATTCCTTCAGCCCGTAACGGGATTCCAACCGATCTATGTCACGCTGCAGCCATTCATCCCAATTGGCTGCCGACTCTCTTCCGCGGGCGGCCATTTGCAAAGCCCGGTTGACATTGATCTGCCCGTAACCGAAATATCTATCCTTCCCGGGCGTTCCCAGATCATCGGCCGATTTCCGCATAATATCCATTACTTCCGTATTTTTGAGCAGCGGATTGACGGAGCGGATCAAACCGGCCAGGGCGGCCACGTGAGGGCTGGCCATGGATGTGCCGGATAATGCCGCATACTGGTTGTTCATATAGGTGCTGGCTATGCTTACGCCCGGCGCAGCTACATCGATATAATCCCCGTAGTTGGAGAAGGGGGCCTTTTTCTTATCCGCATCCGTAGCGGCAACGGCGAAGACTTCGGGGTAAGCAGCAGGATATCCCGGCTGCTCCGTATTATCATTTCCGCTTGCGGCAATTAGCACGACGTCTCTTTCGAAGGCATAACGAACCGCATCATGAAGGAAATTGGCGTCGGCATAGTTCCCCAAGCTCAGATTGATGACTTTCGCCCCGTTATCGGTTGCCCAAATAATTCCTTGAGCGACCGCATAGGTGCTGCCGGCTCCCGTATGATCCAGCACCTTGACGGGCAGCACCGGATTATACCAGGTCATTCCGGCTACCCCAAGATTGTTGTTCGTTGCGGCAGCCACCACCCCGGCGACATGAGTGCCATGACCGACGTCATCCGCCGGAGAATTGTTCTGGGCGATCACGTTCCAGCCTTTCAGAAGCCTGTCCTTAAGGTCGGGATGATTCAAGTCCACGCCTGTATCGACAACCCCGACAATGACCTCTCTGTTCCCGCGGTCCAGCTCCCAGGCGCGGTCCGTGGCAATGATCGGGAAATTCCACTGATACTTCGTGTACAAAGCATCGTTAGGAACGACTCCGGGAGCGGGCTCTGTCGGTACACGCACAGTATCTTCGTTAGTTAGATACAAGAAATGGGGTTCGGCATATTCGACATCCCACTTTTCAAAATAGCTCAGCAGCTGCTTCGCATCCATCGACCCGGATTGAAACACATAGGTGTTTCCAAGCTTCTGGGCATCTGCAGGAGCGTGAATTTCCTGCTTGATCTGGTTTAATTGAGTATCGGTCGGAGGCTTCTTGAACTTGACCACGATTTCGTTGACGTTGTAGTGGCTGGATCGCCCATTTTCTTCAGGGTGATCGATTTTTTTGTCCTTAAGCGTTCCTGCCTCAACCGATTCAATCTTCCAGTTTCCTTCCGCAGGGTAAGGGATAGTGCGTAAATTTTGCCGCTGCTTGGCATCTACATCATTTAAAATATCTTGACGTACTGCGGCAACGAGTGACGAATTTTCATTCACCGGAACTCCGAGAACGAAATACGTATGTGCCCCCACTTTGATCGCTTCCGATTCGTAAGAACGGCCCGCCTTGGCGGCTTCCTTCGCTTCGTTCAATTTCGGCTGAAGCGTCTGTTCCGCAGCGGCATCGATTTGTCCTGCGGTCTTGGCTTGCTCCAGCGGCTGGTCATTAGGGGACCAAAGCAAGCGGGTCATGTGAGGATGACTGGCATGCAGCGAATGAAGCCGGTTCACAATCGCATCCGGATCGCTGGCTTTCAATTCATTGGCTGTTTGCTTAAGAATGGAGGCACATTGAGTCCGGCATAATTGCTCGGTAATTTGCACGTCCTGAGCGACAAGCTTATGTTTGTGTTCAAGCTCCTGCTCACCCGACATCTGCTCGGGGGGACGGTTCAGGCATCCGGCCGGGACAAGAGTCAATGAAGTAAGCAAACATAACAACGCTATGCGTTTCCCCAAATTTTCCTGCACCTCCTTTAGGGTGAAAGGTAACCGCTCTTGGCGGTTTATTTCGGAAGCCCGTTAAGCCTCCTCTTGTTAGATTTCGATTTGTGATAGCGAATTATGCGGAGCAGCATTTGCAAATTACGGGCAGGAGGGAGGGGAAATTTGGTTTTTTTACTTTGACAGTCATCTCATTTTGGATACAGTATTCAGATGCGCTTCCCGGAATTCTTTCGGCGAGACGCCTTTAAACTTCTTAAACACCCTTGAAAGCGTTTGCGAACTATTGAAGCCTACTTCCAGAGCGATGTCCAGGATGCTCATTGATGTTGATGCCAGAAGAGATGCCGCTCTTTCAACTCTTAAGAAGTGGAGATAGTCAATGAAGCTCTGGCCGACATGCTGCTTAAAAAGGCGGCTGATATAGGAGGCGTTCCAATTAAACTGTTTGGCTAGCCCATGCAGTGTAAGATCATTGTGAAAATGAAGATGCAAATAATAAAGCAAATCAAGTACATTCCGCTGCGAATCGGTTGACAGTGAAATATTGGCTTCTTCCGGATGGATGGTTCGGAACAAAAAAACGAAAGCTTCAAGCAGCTTGGAATGCAGAACGGCATCTTTGCCGAATTTTTCGCTATTGTATTCTACCTCCATCGATTTAAAAATCTGTTCCATGAAGGCAGTCTGTTCTTCATCCAAATCGTAGTGAGAGGGAAGGATTGTCCCGGTCTTTAGCAAGAAATTGACGAGGATATCGCTCGACCTGTTTGTAAGCAAAAGCTGGATATCGAACATGCAATTGTATTTATGTACAATAGGCTGATGCAGTTGAACTTCATGAATATGATGCGGCAGCAGAAACGATACGGTTCCGCGTTTAAAGCGGTGCGGCTTTCCATTCAATATCTCCACGCCGGTTCCATCAATGACGAGACTTAATTCTGCGAAATTATGATGGTGGAGCGGGTAATCCCTCTTCATGAATTTCTCCATAATAAATATCGGAAGCCGGCTCTTCCCGTAAAGCTTATGGGTCAAAGAATCCTCATACAATAATGTTGAGATCATGTACAACACCCATCCATTCCATTCATTATTTTCCCATTCCATTATAACAAAAAACGGGACGCCTTCGGTTTAGAAGTGTCCCGTTAATTGTGTTTGGAAAATTAGAAGGAATACCGCCACAGTTCCGTATCGTTATGTTTAAAATACAGATTTCCAAGCGAATCATTCGTCAGAAAGTCGGCTCCGTCCGATCTTAAGATAGTTATTTCTTTATCCTCTTTGTTAATTTTAAACAAATATTTGCTGCCAATCGTACCGTATACATAATTCGGATCCTTGTCTATCGCCACCAGATCGGCATCCCGATATGTTCCTCCGGGATAACGGACGTCGGGGAATTTTTCGTCGAAGTATTCAAATGTGCGATTTTCCGGATTGAATACGAACAGGTAGCCTTCGGCAAATCCCCATATTTTATCGTCAATCACTTTTAATTCCGTAATCGAGGTCAGCTTCTTGCCGTCGTAAGCCGCAGGTAAACTGTATTCGGCCGTCTTGGTTTGTGTTTCAGGGTCATACACGAACAGCTTCGCTTCTTCCTGCGACGGCGTGCTTGAATATCCTACCCGAATAGATGAACCGCCGTACAACAATCCGTCATAGTAAGCAAGTGCTATAATACTCTGCTCCTGAACGATGTTCTTATGGACAGTGACTGTTCCTGTTTCGTAATCATAAACGGATAAAGCCCCTTCTCTCTGCCCGGTTTCGCCAACCGTGCCCATGAACACTTTATTATTCCCGTAAGCGATGGCTTTCGGACGATCCTGATCGTATGGGGCAGTGTGGATCAATAGCTTCGGATTGACACCGGGGTTCCATGGCAGCTTGGGATCATATTCATATAACTTTCCGCCCGGGTAAACCCCTAAGTATAGTTTGTCATTATATGACCACATACGATCTATTTGCTCGATCGGTGCATAAACATGCTCCGGCTGCCGGTCATTGGAGTCGCCGTTAAAGGGTTCATATACCCCCAGACCGCCATATAAAAATGCGCTTGTATAAATATTTCCGTCCGGCCCTTGTCCGATGCTGTTGATTGCCCCGGGTATACGCGGAGTATTTTCAACACGAACCATGCGGAAATTCTCATTCTGAGGGTTAAATTTCATAAGATAAGTCTCATTGTTTGTAGAAGCAATCGCTACTAACGTTTCCCCGGGGTAATTCTCCTGATCCTGCAGCTTAACCCAACCGAAGCGCTGAACACGTCCGGGAACCGCATGACCGACAGGCGTCACTTCTCGGGAGGAAATATCATAACGGGCAAGGCCGCCTTTTTGTATCAAGTATACTTTCCCATTCCGTTCCGGCGATACCCGCGGAGTCGTGCTGGCGATCGCCGCATCCTCTGTAGCAGTAACGGTTCCGTTCGAATCAACCGTGACGTCCAATACAACGATATAACCTCCCAGTGAAACGAATACACGTTCTCCTTCATAGTCGACAGCACCTGCCAAGGGGGTTGTTTTATATCGAGCCGGCAATATGTCCGTCATATTCCCGGTTTCATGATCATAATGGACAACGGACGCGTTTGAACCGACGGCAAGGTAAGAAACATTGTTTCCAGGATCATGGACCAATGCCCTGAGGTATTTGTAATCCTCTCCGGGCGGCTCATAGATTGGCATGTTCCCAATCCGGGTGAAGCCTTTAACCGGATCATATTCAAAGAATCCTGCGCGGTCGAATGTACCTCCGTATACCTTACCGTCCTTGCCTGGAGTAAGGTCCCAAACAAATGCCTCATTCGGCAGAGGCGTTCCGAGATCGGTTATCGTCGTCTCACCCGGTACATATTTATACATTCTGCCATTCTGATACGCACCTAGATAGATCATTCCATCCGTTGAGGTTGTTGCGGCCCAGACTCCGGTCGGGTTGACGCCGGCACTCGGCAAAGTAATCGCGTCTATGACCCTTTCATTATCCGCGTCAATGATTTGCATGATGGGCCGATCATTCGCGTTGCCTGTCACAACCGAGTAAATTTTATTCTGATTTTCCCCTATTCCGAAAGTAGATCCGAGAGGGGCCGAAGTGCCGACCTGCACTCCGAGATTGGTATAATCTTTTGTAAACCGCACATGATCCCAGTAAGCCGTTCCTTCGTTTTTCTTATCGGAGTTAAGAAGAATCGTGGCGTAGGAGGCTTCTTCGGGAGCCGTCCTGCTTACTTGAACGGTCTTCCAGGTATCGGTTGGCTCGACGGATGTATTAGCTTCCTCCAGCAATTCACCATGCTGGTTATAATAACGAATGATTAAATCCGCTTTTCCGCTTTCGACTAGGACATCCGCGAATACAATATAGACAGCCCCCGCTTCTATCGAAATTTTCTCGCTTTCCAACCCGAAGCTTCTTGATTTTTTGGCATCGTAAATGCGGACACTGAATTCGCCGTGACTGGCTTGTTCCGACGTAACCAGTATATCGCTTCCTTTTAAGCTGTTATCATTTCCATTGTCCTTGTCCATAATTTTGGTCCAGCCTGCCAGACCTTGTTCGAAACTAAAGTTGTTTACTTGAAGATCGGCAGCCAAAGCCCGATTTCCAATGCCTGAGCAAGTCAAGAGGAGAACGAGTGCAGCCATTAACCAAATTCGTGCGGGATAAAAGATAAGTTTGTTCCTGGATATCATTATAATCCTCCATTTCAGATTAGATTCTACACCGTATTATCCTATAAAAGCGTTTTCTTTTCGTTGCTTATTTTTACTTTCACCGATCAAATTTTTACTTAAATTGAATGAAAACCATGGGTTGTCCAATGTCGATGAGTAGGTTTTGGAAAGAATGCCGGGATCCGCGAAAGGGAAGAATGAAGGTGGGAGGTGAAGACGATGCCGGATGTAAAATGCAGCGTAGCTAACTGCAGCTACTGGTCCGAAGGCAATAATTGCGTTGCGGATCTCATCATGATTGAAGTGGACAAACATGCGAATGCCAAATTCAATGAAGAATTTGCAGGGGAATCCTTCGACAGCGATCATAAGGATGCAGCCCACAAAAGTCGCGAAACGTGCTGTCACACCTTCAAGCCCAAGAAATAACGGAAAAGAGGTGACGCATGAAGTGAGTAAAAAGAAGTCCAACAAAGCAAACAAGCCGGATTGGAACCGAAAGGACGAGGAACGCCGCCGTCAAGGCTTGGATGATGATGCGGAATTTGCTTCCGAGGTAGCCCCTTTTCCGGCGGCCCCGGTTAAAACGGAAGACGATGCGGGTCAAGTCGGTAATGAACTGGAAACGACCCGTGTCCTGGGCTGGGTTGCTTTGATCGCGGCCATCGTCTCTTTATTCTTCCTGCCGACCGTTCTGGGTCCTGCCGCAGCTGTTCTGGGATTTATAACATTTTTACAGGGAAACCGTACCATGGGGGCATGGTCAATCGTTCTTGGTTTGGCAAGTTTGTTCGTCGCTTTGTTTTTGAGTTCCTATTATTAATAATCGGGTAGAAAACGGGCAAGCGGCAGAAAACTCAGGCAAGCTTCAAGCTATGCCTGAGTTTTTTGCTTTTTCAAGCTATAACCAATCACCAAACTTTTTGAAAAAATTTATAATAAGCCGCGAAGAGGACGGAGGCCAATACGCAAATGATTAAAGCGGGTGACTGGTAAAGAAGCCACTGCATGAGCGCAAGAGTCATTAATAACGAAGAAATGGGGGAGAAAAACCAGACGGCAAATATTTTTTTGATGACCGGTTTCCGGAAAAGATGCCAGCCGGCCTTCTCGGTGCCGACACCGATAATCGCCATGGTCGTCGCTTGCGTCAGCGGAGCCGGTATCCCCAATACGGATGCGCCGATGATGAGAGAGCCGCTCGTAAAGGATACAATGCTGCCTTGAAGAAGAGTCATCTTCGTAATTTTCTTGCCGTTAGTTTCCAACACCTTACCGCCCATCGTAATAGCCCCGGCGGCCAGGAACAAGGAACCGATCCAAATTCCCGAAGTCGTATCAATAACCCCTGCCCCGATCAGCGGGCCAATGGCATTCGCCACATTGTTCATTCCCGCGGAGAAAGCTTCGTAGCAGCCTGCGATAATGAGCAGAATAGTAAGCAGTCTGGGGATGAGTCTAGGCCATCTCCGCCTCCACATATCCTCCTTACCGGAAAGTAAACGGCCGATCACAAAAGCGATGGCAAAAGCAAGAAAAGGTATGACCAGCCAGGTAGAGACGATAAAAAGCACCTTCTGCCAGTAAACCCCGCTGCCGGCCAGGCCGGCCCCGACGATGCTGCCGACGGTCACTTCACTTGTAGACAGAGGGATGCCCATCCGGTTAGCAATAAAAAGCGTAGTACAGGCAGAGAGCAGGATGATTACGGTAACCTGCACCGTTATCGATGAGGAGGAAATGATGCCCTTACTGATCGTGGTGACAACCTCCCCGCCGCCAAGAATGGCTCCGGCAACGGCAAAGACAGCCGCCAGAATGACGGCCAGCCTGCGGTTGTTCAGAGCTCCGCTGCCGTATACGGAGCCCATGGCGGCGGCGGTTCCGCTAGCTCCGATATTGGCAGCGAAGAAGAAAGCAATGGAAAAAGCAGTAATAATTAAAAGCAATGAATTCACTCCCTTGGCCATTCGCAAAACAGCGCTAAACTAATCCCCTGATAACCTATTGGTAACATATGTCATTAGCCCTCCTATAGGTGCATTACCTATCAGCCCAAATTTAGAGACCCATAAGCTTTAGTTATAAGTCGTTTAATATGCCTGCATTTAATAGTGGATGCTCGCCGGGAAAAAGTGTACAATAAAGGAAGTATGCTCGGAGAAGGGAAAGAAGGCTGGTTATATGTCAATGAAGATCGATCCGCGCACTGTGCAGCAAATGCTGCAGCTGCAGTTATACGAACAGACGAATATTTTTTCATCCGTTAGTCCTTATGCTGTAGGCAGATCCGCGTCCACTTTCGCAGGGCTTCTCGAGGAGATTGTCAGGCTGGAAACGGTCACGGAACCCGATCCAGCGCCCAAGAGCAGCGGCTCAGGGCTTGTCGGACAAGCCGTTCCTCATCCTTCCTTAAGCAAACCGACCACTTACGATCCGTTAATTCATGAAGCGGCGCTGAAATACGGTGTGGATGCAGCTTTGATTAAAGCGGTGATCCATGCGGAATCCTCGTTTAATCCGACCGCTCAATCGCATGCCGGGGCCAAAGGATTGATGCAGCTGATGGACGGTACGGCGAAGGCTCTCGGGGTTGCGGATTCCATGGACCCGGAGCAGAACATTAACGGAGGCACCCGTTATTTGGCCGCCTTATTGGCTAAATATAACGGGCAGGAAGCTGTAGCTTTGGCGGCATATAATGCCGGTCCCGGAAGGGTAGACCGATTGGGAATAGCAACCGAACGCGATTTGCGGGCTCATTTCGACCGACTGCCTGCCGAAACGCAAAATTATATAACGAAAGTTCTGGATCTGAAGGAAACTTATAAGGTCTGATCATCAACGGAAGAAAAGATCGCAAGACGGTCTTTTCTTCCTTTTCCGTTATTTACACCGTCCCCTCTAAATCAAGAACAAAAGGAGCGCGAAACATGCTTTATTTGGATTATTGCGCCACTACACCAATGAGTAAGGAAGTTACGGAATCGATCGTTAAAGTAATGGAGAGACATTACGGCAACCCCTCCTCTATTCACCGGATCGGCATGGAGGCGGAGCGGCTGTTGAACAGGGCGAAGGAAGTCATTGCGGAGGCGATCGAATGCCGGCCGGAGGAAATCTGTTTCACCTCGGGGGGCACGGAGAGCAATAACTTGGCAGTCAAAGGCACAGCAAGAGCCTATCGGAGCAGGGGAAACCATCTGATCACATCGGCGATTGAGCATTCGTCCGTTTACGAATCGTTCCGCCGGCTGGAGAGGGAAGGCTTCCGCGTCACCTATTTGCCTGTGGATTCCAGCGGCGCCATCCGGATAGAGCAACTGAAGGAGGCCATTACGGAAGAAACCATTCTGGTCAGCCTCATGCATGTCAATAATGAAACGGGTAGAATCCAGCCTGTGGAGCAAGCAGGCAAGCTGCTGGCCGGTTATCCTAAAATTGTGTATCACGTCGATGCCGTCCAGAGCGTCGGCAAGCTGCCGGTTAGCCCAGCCCGGTTAGGAGCGGATTTGATCAGTATTTCCGCTCACAAGATAGAAGGGCCCAAAGGCGCAGGCTTACTCTATATCCGTGACGGGTTAATCCTTGAGCCACAATTGGACGGAGGAGGCCAGGAACGGGGATTGCGCTCGGGCACGGAGAACGTCCCGCTGCTGGTTGGAATGGCCAAGGCCGTCCGTCTGGCGGTAGATAAGCAGGCGAATAATAGCCGCCGGCTTTACCGGATGCGTGAAGGGCTGGCAGAGAGAATACGGAAAATTCCGGGGCTGTTTCTAACCGGTTCGGAGAACGGCGACGGAATGGCTCCGCATATCGTACATTTTACTTATCCGGGCATGAAAGCCGAAGTGGTAGTGCATGCGCTGGAGGAAGAAGAAGTCTATATTTCGACCCGTTCGGCCTGCTCCTCGGGAGAAACTAAACCAAGCCGGGTTCTGCTGGCTATGGGTATGGATCAAGAGCGGGCGGCCAGCGGACTCAGGGTCAGCTTCTCTGCGAACGAGACGAGCGAAGAACTGGAGAGGTTCGCTGATCTGTTGGAAAGAACGATTCAGCGTTTTAACGGAACGAATGCAAGGATGAAAGGATGAGCGGCAAGATGGAAAAGAACAGGCAGCAGGAGGATTGGAAGACGCCTCCGGATGTAGTGATTGTGCGCTTCGGTGAATTAATGCTGAAGGGCAGAAACCGGCATCGGTTTATCCGCTCCGTCAACGATCAAATACGGAACGCAATGATTCCTTATCCGGACGTGACCATTCAGGAAGAACACGGACGGCTGTATCTGGTCTTAAACGGGACAGCGTTCTCTAAAGTGGCGGAAGGACTGGACAAAGTGTTCGGAATCGCCAATTATAGTCCCGCCTGGATAACGGAGCTCGATCTCAAGGCGATACAAGAGTCGGCGGTGCGGCTGATCGAAGCGTCCGATCCGCGTCCGGCCACTTTTAAAGTTACCGTCCGCAGAGCGAATAAACGGTTCCCGTATGATTCCCAGGAGGTGGGAAGGGAAGTTGGCGGATATGTGCTGCAATCGGTAGAAGGGCTTAAGGTGGATGTTCACTCACCGGAGATGGACGTCAGAGTCGAGATCCGGGACCGGCATGCTTACGTTTTTACAACCGTGATCGAAGGAAACCGGGGATACCCGCTGGGAAGCAACGGCAAAGCCCTTCTTATGCTGTCGGGAGGAATAGACAGCCCGGTAGCTGGCTGGCTTGGAATGAGAAGGGGGCTGGAAATTGAAGCGGTCCACTTTCACAGCTATCCCTACACCAGTGAGCGGGCTAAGCAGAAGGTAATAGAGCTCAGCAGAATATTATCGCAGTACGCCAACCCGTTTACACTTCATTTGGTCTCCTTCACTGAAATTCAGACGAAGCTGAAGGAGCAGTGTCCCGAAAGCATCCTGATTACCGTGATGAGGAGAATTATGCTGCGTATTTGCAGCAAGCTTGCGGAGCGCAGGCACGCCTCAGCCATTGTCACCGGCGAGAATTTGGGCCAGGTAGCCAGTCAGACCTTGGCCAGCCTGAATGTTATCGGACGGGCGACGGAGCTCCCTCTGCTTCGTCCCCTGATTACAATGGACAAGCTGGAAATTATACGGCATGCGGAACAGATCGGCACCTATTCCACCTCTATTCTTCCGTACGAGGATTGCTGTACGATCTTTCTCCCCAAATCGCCAACCACCAATCCTTCGCTGTCCCGAGTGGAGCAAGCGGAGCGGAAAATGGAGGAGTGGCTGGAGGAAGAAATGGAGAAAGCCGTCTTATCCGTCGAAACCATGCGAGTTAGCTGGCAGGATAAAGACAAGTTGGACGAATATTTTTAAAAGCAGGGCTGTACAATGTAGAGAGCAGAGAGTTCTCTTTCCGATAGAAAAGCTATATTTCCTTTAGGAGCGCTCCGGTTCAGAGCGCTTCTATTTGTTAGATGAGCTCAAGAAAGCGAAGGAAACTCTTCTCAGCCGCAGGCGGTCATACAGACGAATCCATGGTTAACCCGAATTAATAGGGGGTCAACACATGCTGGAAACCTTCTCTCTATTTGTGCAAATTCTGCTGATTAATATTGTGCTGAGCGGCGATAATGCGGTCGTGATCGCTCTTGCCAGCAAAAATCTGCCGGAAGCCCAAAGGAAAAAGGCCGTTCGCTGGGGGGCCTTCGGGGCGGTAGCCTTGAGGGTAGCCTTGACGCTGGTGGCGCTGGCCATTCTGCAGGTAGCCTATCTTCAGGCGATCGGAGCCCTGCTGCTGCTGTGGATAGCGGTTAAGCTGCTGGCGGATGACGGAGAAGCTTCTCATGTGAAAGAAGCCTCCACCTTGGGCAATGCCATCACGACGATTATTATGGCCGACATCGTTATGAGCCTGGATAATGTGCTGGCGATAGCCGCCAAGGCGAACGGACAGATCGGCATCGTCATGATCGGAATTGCAATCAGCATTCCCATTATTATTTGGGGAAGCACATTGGTCATGAAGATGCTCCATAAATATCCCGTTCTGGTCTTCCTGGGAGCGGGGATTCTCGGATATACCGCAGGCGAAATGATTTTGAAAGATCATAAGCTTGGGCGGTACTTGGACCATGAGCCGCTTCATTGGCTGATACCCGTGGCGGCCGGGCTGTTCGTCATTATCTTCGGACTGGTTAAGAAAAGACTGGGCAGGCCGCGCTCCGTGTAAGGCTTCCATACCTTAACCGGCATCGTTGCAAGCCCCCCTTATTGATGCCGTTTCCGGCGAACCTCGGAAGCAGTCTTCCGGAGCCGAATCTATTTGATATGATTTTTCCGACATGGATAATTATAGTCCCTGTCTTTTTTTGTGCCCCATTCTGTTAATTAAAAAAATGAATCAGGCGCTTCATACGCAGGAAATCCGCGCCTTCACCGCAAAATAAATAAAAAATATCGGCCTCACCGGCAAACCTTTTCCCCGGAAAATCGTCTATAATGGATGAAAGCTGCCGTCGAAAAAGCGAGAGTAGAAATGAACGAGAGGGGCTTGTTTGTGGCTATAACCAAATCTATCAAAATGATTAGAGTTATTGTATTATGGATCGTCCTAGCGTCAATAGTTGGCAGTCTTATGATTCTGCCGGGAATGGCATCGGCGGAATCCGGATCGCTTCAAGTGCAAATCCAGATTGGAATGGATGGCAAGATCAAACCAGATCACTGGTTCCCGGTTAAATTTACGATAACCAATTCAGGCGAAGATGTAAGCGGAGAGCTCGCCGTTCATTTAGCCGGAGGGAATGGGGACAAGGATACCACCTATGTGCAGAAAGTCGACCTGCCCGCGCAAAGCACGAAAGAAATAATAATGTCACTGCCGGGAGGGAATTGGCACAAAAGGAACAGCGAAGTCAAGTTTTATAAGGACTCCGCAGAGAGCGGAAAGGTTATAGAATGGTCGTCGGGCCCGGCCTATCTTGAAACGAGTCCCGTTTCGTCGGCGACCATTCAGGTTGGAATCATTGCCCGGGACCCCGATACGATGAATTTCTTGAATTTGCTCAGCCAACGAGGATACGAGCTGCGGACGTTCCCGATTCCGGTTAGTGATTTGCCTCAAGAATCCTTCATGTTGGACAGCTTGGATGTGCTTGTGCTGAATGATATCGCATCCGACCAATTCCAACCGGAGCAAATAGATGCCATCACTAGCTGGGTTCAACGGGGCGGGAAGCTGTTCCTGGCGGGAGGAGCGGGATATCCGAAAACAGCGCAGCGCTTCGAAGAGCTGTCTCCGGTCCGATTCGAAGGGACGGAGCAAGTAACGGATTTAAGCTCGTTGGCCGCCGCTTCCGGCAGAGAATTGGCACTGACCGAGCCATTTACCTTGTCCAAAGCGGCCGTCAAGGAGGGAGCGAATGCCACTATTCATTATTCTCATAATGGGCTGCCGCTTTTTGCCTCCGCCCCTGTGGGCAAAGGAGAGGTCTGGTACGTGGCGTATGATACGTCGCTGAATCCGCTCGCTTCCTGGAATGGTAATCCCGACATTTGGGAGAGAGTCTTGTCCGATTTGCTGCAGCAGTCTGTTGGCGGTCAGTTTATAGGAAACATCAGGTACACCTCTTGGGAAATGAACGAGGCGCTGGAGTATTTTCCTTCTTTGGCCCCCCCTTCGATTGGTCTTCTGGTGCTGGCTATTATTTTTTATGCGATCATTATCGGACCGATTCTGTACTTCACCCTTCGCAAGCTGGACAGAAGAGAATGGCTCTGGTTCGCAATCCCATTGGTAGCAGTCGTATTCAGTGTAGGGATTTACGGGGTGGGAGCCTCCGGGCGGGGCTCGGTCATGGCCCAGTCGTTAAGAACCGTTGAACTGGACGGCACAGGCAAAGGATTGGAAGAAACAGCGGCAGCGGTCTTCATCCCGAAGGGCGGCAAATTCAATATGCAATTGACCGGCTCCACTTATGTCATCCCTTTTTCGCCTCATGGTTTAGGGAATGGGGATTTACGGGGCAGCTCCGAGATGATTGTCGAAAAAAATCCGGAGAACACGAATGTTCTCTTCCAGGGAGTTTCCTATTGGTCGGTGCGTAAAATCCTGCTGCAGACCGATAAGCTTGAAGCTGTAGGGAAAATGGATTACACCGCCCAGGCCAATTCGACCGGAATAACAGGGGAATTGACCAACCGTCTCGGCCAGCGATTGACTCATGTCGGTTTGTTTATGAACGGCCAATTGCAAAATCTCGGGGAGCTGGGCATAGACGAAACGGTTTCCTTTCAACTCGCAAGCAGCACCGGCAATATGTATCTCTCCCCTTATGACGTGGCCCAGATGATGTTCCCCTATGGAGGAAGGGTAGACGAGAACAAGCATAAGCGCTCGTTATTATTGGATTATGTTCAAAAAAATATGGCGATCCTCTCGGACGGCAAACCCTACTTGTTCGGCTTCACCGAGTCCCGGGAAGAGGCGGACTATCAGGTAGGGGGCAAGCGGATCAACGCGAATGAAGTTACGTTATGGGTTCAGCCTATTCCTCTGAGCTACGTGAACGGCTCCAAAGTGCATTTGCCTCCGGGCACCGTACTGCCGACACCTGACTTCGGGGCCGTAAGCGTGAACGGCAAAGATCCGAACGGACGCTATTATTTAGGCCAGGGAGAAGTGATTCTCAATTACGTTCTGCCGGATATGGCGAACGTCACTTATGAAGCTCTGACCGCATTCCAGCCTTATATGGAGAACCCGGGTGTAGTCTACGAAATATGGAATGAAGCGAAGCAGGTATGGGAGCCGATAGATAAGAATACAACCATTTCCGCAGGGCTGGCGGACTATTATGTCAAGCCGAACATGCTTAAATTGAAGGCCGTCCTCCATCAGGAAATGGATTTGAAATTCCCGGACATTGCTGTGGAAGGAGCGGTGAATCCATGATAGAAATTCGTGATCTGACTAAACAATACGGAAGCTTCACCGCGGTGGACTCGCTGAACATGGATATTGCTCAAGGAACGGTTTTCGGCTTTGTCGGCCCCAATGGCGCCGGAAAATCGACAACGATGTCCATACTCGCCACTTTGCTCAGTCCGACCTCAGGCACCGCCAGAGTCGGGGGCTATGAGGTGACGAGAAATCCGAAGGAAGTTCGCAAGCTGATCGGATATATGCCCGATTTCTTCGGGGTATATGATCATTTCAAGACTACGGAATATCTGGATTTCTACGGCGCGAGCTACGGAATTCCGAGAGCGGACCGCCAGAAGATGATTCCCCAGCTGCTGGAGCTGGTCAATTTGACGGATAAAGCCGATTTCTACGTAGATTCCTTATCCAGAGGAATGAAGCAGCGCCTGTGTCTGGCGCGCTGTCTTGTACATGAGCCGGAGCTGCTTATTCTCGACGAACCCGCCTCCGGAATGGATCCCCGCGCCCGGATCGAAATGAGGGAAATTCTGAAGGAATTGAAGCAGATGGGAAAAACGATCATTATTTCCTCTCATATCCTTCCCGAGCTGGCAGAAATGGTGGATGAAATCGGAGTGATTGAGCACGGCAGGCTGATTGCCAAAGGCCGGGTTGCCGATATCCAGAACCGGATGCGGGCCAAACGGGTGCTTCATCTGAGACTGCTGGATAGGGAGGAGGAAGCGGTCCATCTGCTTAAAGACGAGGCCTTCGTCTCGATGGTGCTTCACGACGAGAAAGGCATCCATCTTCATTTCAGCGGGAAGGATGCCGAGCAGTCCGAGCTGCTGGCCAAATTGATCGCACTGGGCTTCCGGGTGGTTGCCTTCAATGAAGCCCAGACGAATCTGGAAGATGTCTTCCTGGAAATTACGAAGGGGGTGCAGCCATGAACTGGAGCCGCAGATGGATCAATCCGGTGCTGGAGAAAGAGTTCAGGCTCCGCATGCGCACCATAAGATCGCCGCTGGCCGTCCTGTTTTATTTGGCGGCGATGTCGCTGTTGGCGCTTGGGTTTATGTATATGACCATGAATAATTACGGTTATTCGGCTTTTAACCCGCGGCGGAGCCAGGAGCTGTTTTATTTTATTAGCGGAGCCCAATTGGTACTGATCTGTTTCATGGTTCCCGGACTGACGGCGGGAGTCATCAGCGGCGAACGGGAGAAACAGACGCTTAATATACTGCTTACGACCCAGCAAAGCTCGACCACGATCATTCTCAGCAAGCTTTTCTCATCGCTAAGCTTTATGGTGGTCATTATCGTTGCGACGCTTCCGATTTACAGCATCGTGTTCTTGTACGGAGGAATTTCTCCCGTGCAGCTCATTTCGGTATTTATGTTTTATCTATTTATGATGATTATGCTCGGCTCGATCGGCGTGCTCTTCTCGACGCTGTTCAAGAAAACGATGGTAGCCGTTATTATGACTTACGGATTTACCGTGTTTATTTCGGGTTTTACCGGATTGTTCGCTATATTTCTGCACTCGATTATGTCAAGCGGTACCCTCGCCGGCTACGTTCTCGGACTTAATCCGATGGGAGCGCTGGTCAGCATTCTTAACCGGGATTTTACCCAGGATGTATTCGGGCGCCACATCGATCTTCAGATTTGGCAAATATTCGTCCTGTTCTATACGGTCGTTACCGTCTTGGCGATATGGCTAAGTATCCGCTACTTGCGTCCCATTCTGAAGAAGAAGTAATAAGCCAAAGGAGCGTAAACGCCATGAAAACCCCTGTTCTGAACGATGTGATCCGGCCCGTTCGCAACCGGTTGTGGAAACAGAATATTGTGCGGATGGCGCTGATCGGCCTGCTGATCGGTCTGTGTGCCGCCTGTTTGTGGGGAGTCGCGGGTTGGCTGGCTCCAGTGGCCGGGTACCGCTGGGGGAGTTTGTTCTGGATCGGGATGGCGGTAACAGGCTCGGTTACCTATGCATTGTGGAGAAGAACGGAGCTGAAGGAAGCGGCGCAGGTTATGGACCAGGGCGGCTTGGAGGAACGGATGACGACGGCTCTGGCCTTCGAGCAGCAAGACTCGCCGATTGCCGCCATGCAGCGCGAGGATGCCTTGCGGTATGGGGAGGAATATATCAAGCAGCTTCGCTCCAAGCTTCCCTATCGCTGGGAGATAAGGTGGCTGATCGCCAATGGGACGGCTCTTGTCGTCCTGGCCGCCCTGCTTCTTCTGCCCAACCCGATGGATGAAGTCGTCGAGGCCCGGAGCAAGGAGAAGGCCTGGACCGAGGCCAGGCTGGAAGAGGCCCGGCAGCAGTTGGAGGAATGGAAGAAGGCGGATCCATCCAGTGAAATCACAAGAGGGATGGAGCAAACGCTGGAGCGTCTGGAGACAGGTCTTAAAGAGACCGCTAACGGTATAGAGGCTCTGGAGAAGCTGGAGCAGGCGCTGAAGGAAACGCAAAAGCTGGCCCAGACGGAGCAGAAGAAGCTGGAGGAGGCCGCTGACTGGGCGGAAAGAATGGAGAAGCAGGAAGCGCTTCGGCAGCTTGGAGAAGCGCTCCGCAATCAGGATTCGCAAGAGCTGGAAGAGGCGGTGCGGCAGCTGCATGAGCAGGTCAAGCAAATGAGCGAGGCGGAGCGCAAGCAGCTGGCTGAACAGCTGGAGGCACTGGCCGAATCGGCCCCGGCTCATTCCGCCGAGGCGGAGCAGGCACAGGAAGCGCTGAGGCAGCTAGCCTCGCAGCTGCAGAGCGGCCCGAACGGCGAAGGTGCCGGAGCCGGGCTGGACGAGGAGCAGCTGGCTCAGCTGCAGGAAGCGCTGGCGAAGCTTATGCAGCAGCAGCTGCAGGCCCAGCAGCTTCTTGCTCAGCTGCAGCAATCCGCGTCGCAGCTCGCGCAGCCGGGCCTGGCCCTGGCGCAGCAGCTAGCCGCGCAAGGCATCGCGCTGCCGACGACGTGGGGCGCGAACGGCCTGGCCTCGTCGCTGGCTTCCGGCAACGGCCAAGGGGCGTTGCCGGGCAGCAGCGGAGCCGGCCAAGGCAGCGGCGGCCAAGGCAGCGGTGGCCAGGGCAGCGGCGGCCAAGGCAGCGGTGGCCAGGGCGGAGGCGGCCAAGGTGGCCTCGCCGGGGGAACCGGCAGTGGTTCGCGCAGTATGATCTCTACCCCGCGTACTCCCGACGGCGGAGGAACGCCCACCTCGGACCAGGGACCGCTGAACGGCCGCGGCGGGGAGATCGAGAAAGGCGGCCAGGCCCCGGTATTGGACGGAGCGTCCCGCCCTTACGAGGAAGTGTATTCGGAGTATGCGGCTGAGGCAACGCAATCGTTGAACCGCTCCCAGCTTCCGCAAAGCATGCAGAACCTGGTGCGGGATTATTTTACCGAAATTCAACCTAACCGCTAACAACAAATTCAATGATGCTCAGACACACCTCTATTTGTATGACTGCCAATGAACTTGGCTATTCCAGCGGAAGAATGATGCGTCCTAACCGGAGTGCGTTGATGTCTACCTTGAAAATCCGTCTATTTCACCGTCTGCTGGTGCCGTTGCAAGCGAAATGGCACGTCTACCTTGAAAATCCTTCTATTTTCACCATCTGATGGTGCCGCGGCCAGTGGTATGGGGGGTCTAACTGTATTTTGGGGGCTGTCGATTTAATGTGGAAAAGGTGTTCAACTGGATGATTGTAATAGTAAAAGCAAAATTGTGTAGCATCAATGA
>NZ_VEGP01000140.1 GCF_007679495.1 Paenibacillus sp. 32O-W
ATAGGATCTCGGAATAAACCGGGCGATTGAGGCTCAATTTGGGGTGCTTGAGTTAAAATTATCGATGTAAACGTGTTTTTGAAAGCAATTTTCAAAAATGCGTATGCTAAAGAACCCGAACTGGGCATGTTTTAAAAAAATATGGAAAGGTATATGGTTACGCCGCCGGTGCCGACTTCAGCCATTGTTGAATCGTTGTGAGTTGGTTCTGTTTCTTCGCTTCTTGCAGCCACGCATCAGCATGTTGGCACATGGCGATCAAATATACGCGGATGTTCCAATGGCGGGAACTGCGACCGCGAGAAGCTTCTAAGTTGTAGTCAACCTTTTGTCTTTTGATGCACCGTTCTACACCCGTACGCGAGGCGTAACGCGTTCTCCATTCCTTGCTGTCACGGCGGATGCGAGGAAACAAGCGGGGATTGTCCGCTGTAGATGTGTAGAATGTTCTGCCGTAGTCAGATGGTGAACATGGATGAGGGCATTCCCACTTGCCAACTTTGGCAGGGCAACGCCACTTCACACGCTGGCGACCAGGACACTTGCCCCAGCAGACCATTTTGCGCCCTATGGGGCAAATGGGAACGCCATCTGAATCGATTTCCATGTTGTTGTATACCAGATGCCCCGAGCGCCTGTTGTTCAGGTCGATGATGGCTGAAACATTATCACGCTCGAGCATGGTATAGATGGGAAGAGCGTCGTGGGCAGAATCCAGAATCGCTTCTCCCAAATTCCACTGCGGGTACCAGTGGCGCAGCTCCTGGTATCCGCAAATCCACGAAACCGAGTCGTGCTGGCTTGCTTTAAATAATCGTGGATAGACCGGCAGGTCGTAAGGGCTGTCGGCAGCCGTGAACATGTACAGCGTACGACCGTAGTAATACTTTTCGCGGTAACTGTCCCAACCCCATGTAGCATCGGGATCGGAAAATTGACGTTTGCAAGTACACTTCCAATTGCCGGATTTCCGGCAATCACAGAGGAACTTGCCGAAAGAACGCGCGCCGGTTTCGACCGGTGATCCATCACCGATGACACGAAAGGAATTTGTATCACCCAGCAAGCCCTTTTCCGCAGAGGGAAAGACAAACAGGGTTTGGAACAAGTGTTGCAACGTATCGTGTTCCTTGGGGCTGTAATGAATCTGATCTTGTCTTAGCACACGAGCAACGAGTTTATCCGTGATCTTGGGGTTTTTGGGTTCAAGCTTTTGGTTCTTCTTCCCTTTCTTACGCGGTTTACGCAATTTGCGTTTAATGCGCCCCGTTTTGTGGGGCGTGGATGCACGCCATAAACGGCGAAAAAAATCGTAAAATGTCCCAACACCCGGCGTGTCGAGTGGTGAAAATCCGCTTAGGATAGCATAGATCGGGAACGTACGAAGAGAGCGAACCCAGTTATCGACATTCATGCCAAGCTTGGTCATAAGCAGCGTGCTTCGCAGCATATCCGCTGGATCACGAGGCGAACGTCCCTTGGTCTTCAAGGAATAAGCAGATTGCATGATTGAAGCCGTTTTAGACAGATCAATGGGCGTAATCCAAAAGATTAGATCACTGTAGAACTGCTGCAGAAATGCGTTTTGTTCCGGAGTCGAATACTCCGATTGCAGTTGATCGATGACAAATTGAAGATAGTCTTGATGAGAACGTGGGGAAAATTTCATGAAAATCACCCAATTCATTAGAGATAGGCAATAAAAAAAGCCTTCTCGGCGATTATTGGGGTGATTTTGAAAAGTCAAGAGGAATGTTTGTTCGCACCCCATGTTTGGGGGTGAAACAATAGAAGACCCTAGCTAGGAAGCTAGAGTCTGCAACGGAATGTGAATTCCGAGAAGCTTA
>NZ_VEGP01000141.1 GCF_007679495.1 Paenibacillus sp. 32O-W
TATTTCCAGATCCTGTAGGGCTAAAAGCGGATACCGTCTAAAGACGGTGGAGTTGAACCTCGCTTTTGGAAGTTAAATATAGTTCTATTTGGGTGATGATAACCCATCAGAATTTGGACCATATCGGAAGCCTGCCCGTCCTTCTGGCCGAAGGTCCGCCAAGTGTAGAGGTGTGGGCCCACGAGCTCTCCAGCTGCTACTCTATTTCCCGTCTTGCTGAATCGATACACCGCTAAATTTTCGTTTTTGAATATAGATGAGCCTGATGGACAAGCAGACACCCGCAGCAAGCAAGCCGAAGGTCAGACCGATCCAAAATCCGGTCGCGCCGAGCCCGGTGTAGTACGCCAGAAAATAACCGAGCGGCAAACAGACCAGCCAATAAGCGACCAGGGTGATCATGAAGGCTGTATTAACATCCTTGTATCCTCTTAAAGCCGCCTGCGCCGTCACTTGGATCGCGTCGGAAATCTGGAAGAACAGCGCATAGATTAAGAAGTGAGCCGTTAAATAGATGACGGCTTCTTCGTTAGAGTAGAAACCGGCGACGGTATAACGGAAGAACACCACCAGCAAGCCCGTAACCAGAGCCATCATCACGGACAGGACGATCCCCAGCCAACTGTACGTCCTCGCGTCATTATAACGTTTGGCGCCGGCCTCATATCCGACAAGAACGGTCAAGGCCAAAGAAATGCTGACCGGTATCATATACAGGAAAGAGACAATGTTCAGGGCGGACTGATACGCCGCTATCGTCGTGACACTGAACCTGCTTATAAGGATGGTCACCATTGCAAACATGCTCGTTTCAAAAAAGGCCGACAAGCCCATAGGTACCCCGATCTGCAAGATTTCCTTGCTTCTGCGGATAGAGAAAGCCTTAAAGCTTGATAACACAGGATAAGCTGAGAAGGGAACCTGCTTTTTAACAATCCATGCGGTCATTCCGGCAATAGCCCAATAGGTGATAGAGGTCGCGTAGCCCGCACCGGCGCCTCCCAGCTCCGGCAGGCCCATCCGTCCGTAAATGAGCATGTAATTCAACAGAAAATTAAGAGGCAGGGAAAGAATCATAATGACCATGACTACCCGGGTTTTCCCAAGGGCGTAGATAAACGATCGCAGGACGTTAAAAATAAAGAGCGGGACAATTCCGAAACTTAACCCCACTAAATAATCGTGGGCCGTCTCCCGAACATCATCGGACAGGTTCATTAGTTCCAATAAAGGCTCCAATAGAAAATAACCAAGTAAAATGACTGTGGCAGCGATCAGAAGAGCCAAATAAATTCCGTTAGCAACAATCGATGCAACTTCACTGTCCTTCTTTTCCCCAAAACGTTGGGCGGCAATGGGAGATACGGCAAGCAAAATTCCACTTAACCCGGTAAATACCGGATTCCAAATCGAGGAGCCGATCGCTACTCCGGCCAAATCCGATGAATTGTATTTTCCCGACATGATCGTATTGAAGAACACCATCGAAAACATCCCCAACTGCGTTATCAAGATGGGGATTAGCATGACAAAAATCTGCTTGACTTTTCCTCTCAACGTATTGGTTGGCTGCATAAAGATTACTCCCGCTTCCAAATGAATCTTTTTATGCCGATAGAAATTCTTGTGAGAAAAACTCCTATCGGAGTATTTCATGGATGAGCGACCGCGTTTAAAGGATGTTTTTATCGCCAATTAGAAAGT
>NZ_VEGP01000142.1 GCF_007679495.1 Paenibacillus sp. 32O-W
CCTGAATCCGTGATCTTTAAAATCAAAATAGCTAGATAAAGAAAGGAAATCAATGATCGATGGAGAAATAGTAGGATATTCGCTAGATTATAACTCTCACCATCGAGGTGCATTGATGAAGATCCAATTTGTACGATCCAAAGAGCTCATTCTAACCACTCACGCGGGGCTGGCTACAGTCGGCACCCTGCTTGCTCATACAAAGTTAACGAAACGATTGAACCATACCATGATTAAGGATTTTGAACATCCGTTTCACTCCCACGCGGATGTGATGAAAAGCTACTTGGGTCTGCTTTGTCAGGGCAAGAGCGACTTTGATCACATCGAACCCTTCCGCAAGGATGATGTCTTTTCCATTTGCCTGCAGTTGAATAAGGTTCCGTCCAGTCCTACCCTCCGCCAGCGCTTGGATGCTGCTGCTTCGTCTAAGAAAGCGGACTGGAACCGGATCTTGCTGGAGGAATCAGCCGACCTCCTGCGTCAGATCCAGGCTCCGTTGACCGGTCTGCTTGCAGGCGAAGAAAGCTATATCCCGCTTGATCTGGATGTTTCCCCCTTCGACAATTCGGGTACCAAGAAGGAAGGGGTATCCCGTACCTACAAAGGTACAGACGGCTATGCCCCCATCTTCGCTTACCTCGGCCAGGAAGGGTATGGCATCAACGTGGAGCTGCGGGAAGGCAGCGTGCATTGCCAAAAAGAAACGGATGTCTTCCTGGAACAAAGCATTCGGTACGCCCGGCGTGTCACCGACGCCAAGCTGCTCGTACGGATGGATGCGGGAAATGACAGCCTGGACAATTTGCATGTCTGCCACCGGCATCCGGACACCGATTACATCATCAAGGTCAACCTGCGCAAATCGCCAAAAGAAACATGGCTTTCCATCGCCAAATCAAAGGGAATCGCATGCCAGCAGCGGGAAGGCAAAATCGAATATGTTGGCGCCATCGAGTTTGCCCAAAAAGGGTTCGAACACAACCTGCGGCAAGTCTTTCACGTCATCGAACGGACGATGGAGCCGGATGGTCAACTGCTCCTCGTTCCCGAGATTGAGGTGCATGTGTACTGGACATCCCTGCGTTGTGCGCCTTGGCGTGTGATTGAACTCTATCGTGACCATGGAACAAGCGAGCAATTTCACAGCGAAATCAAGACCGATCTGGATTTGGAACGCCTTCCGGCCGGGAAATTCGCAACGAATGATCTGGTGCTGCACGCGGGAGTCTTTGCGTACAATCTCTTGCGCATCATGGGTCAAGAAAGCCTCCGTGAAGACGATGCGCCCATCCGCGGCAATGTGAAACGCAGAAGGATTCGCACGGTGATCCAGAACATCATCTACATGGCGGCACGATTTGTCCGTCATGCAGGCAGAATCGCTCTTAACTTTGGCGGCAACAGTCCGTGGTTTCTCACCGCAAGACGCATCTACCAAGCATTTGTTTAAAAAGCGACGGGCCGTTCGTAACCAATGGAATACCTGCAAAAAGACAGGCTTATTTGGCATGCCTAAAAACGAATGAGGCAAACTGAAAGGCACAAAATGATCATTCCATATTAGTCCCTGTCCCTGCTAGACCACCAAAGAAATCCACAACATACCAAATCAGCAACTCGGGTTAAAAAAAGGTCACGGATTCAGG
>NZ_VEGP01000143.1 GCF_007679495.1 Paenibacillus sp. 32O-W
ATAACGTCAATTGTTAGAAAATATTTCGCTAAATATCACGAAAACCTCTTGACTTTTGAGAAACACCCCCATAATCGCGAAGGATACCTCTTTTAATAGGGTATATCTTCTAGATTATAGGTGGTTTTCCAATGTCAGCGTTACAAAAACCGAGGTTCAAAGAACTAAATCACAGCGAATGTGCCGGAGCTCCCATTTTGAAGAGCCTATGGGATCGATTCGACTTCTCTCTATTGCTTACTCAATCCGGCATTATGAAACGGAATGGTACTCCTTCATGGTTAATTTGCTTTCTCTATGTTGTTGGTCTCGTTTCCAATTGCTCCTCCGTCGCCCAGATGGCGCAGTTGGCCGACAAAGACGCCTTGCTGAAGGCGATGTTCCAGCCTTGGAAACTTGCACAGTACACCTTAAGTAGATTCTTTACGAAGGGGTTTGCTTGGACGACATTTGGAAAAAAACGTGTCGCTCGTTTGCAGCAAGATCCTGTAACTGCGTTTACCGATGGGGATGTCGTGAATCTCGATGACACCCACAGCGCACATCCTTTTGCCAAACTGCTTCCGTTTCTGGGCTGGCTCTATGACCACTCAACCAAAGCTTATGTCTGGGCAACGAATCTGGTGGTCCTGCAGGCCGTTCTGAAAAGCGGATTGGAGTATCCGTTGTTTTACCGGATTTGGCACAAGCCCGAAACGAAAGGAGAAGGTCTTACCAAAATCGATTTAGCCAAGCAGATGCTACTCATGCTGCGTGAATCCGTTACGTGCCGGTTGTGGGTTGCCATGGATCGCTGGTACCTGTGCAAGCATTTCTTCTCGTTCCTTGAAGAGAATAACTTTGACTGGGTCACCAAGGCTAAACGCAACACGGCTTTATTCCGTAAAGTCATCGAACCTGGCACCCGCCGGGAACGTTACGTGCCACTGACTCCGGTCATGCTGATCCGTGAAGTCTTTAAGGAACTGACACGTCAAGCAACATCCGGCTTAAGTTCCATTTCGATACCGGGCATCTACATGAAACGTCCATACATCACGGTGAATCGGAGCGGAAAACAAGTGACCAAGCAACGCTATGTTCCGGTGGCTGCTGTTGTCGCCATGCGATTGAAGGAAGATGAGCTCACGGAACCGGACTCGATTCAAGCCGAACAAGAAGAAGAGCCGGCCACTTACAAAGGTGCATATTTGTTGATTAGCAATCGCTACGATGTTCCGAAAGACGTGGTGCGAACCTATGCCAAGCGCTGGCGAATCGAAGTGTTCTTTCGCGCCGCCAAGCAGGAATTGGCTTTTGAGAAATGCCATTCTGAATCCGAAGCGCATCACCACGCCCATTTCGAGCTATTGTTTGCTGCTGAAACCTTGCTCGCTGTGGCGCTCTTTGAACTAAACAAAGAAAAAACGAGTGATGATGAAGGCTACACCCACGGCAAAATGGTTCGTGGCCTCTTCCACACTCGTTGTCAGGTTCGCGTGAAAAACCACAAGGGCTTTCAGCGAATCTCTATTGATTGTGACACACAAGTGCAGCAATTTGCAAGACTCATTGAACTATTTTGGCCGGAGCATTATTTGGTGCTTCTTTGGACTACGCCAAAACCGGAAATTTACCAAGGATTACCTCGAAGTGCATAGGTCATG
>NZ_VEGP01000144.1 GCF_007679495.1 Paenibacillus sp. 32O-W
ACGAGTGCGTTCTGCTCGTGGTTCCACCCTCATTCGATTCGCTGCCAACGCTGCTCCGTCCAATGGACGAAAGACAGGCACGGGCGGACAGCTCTTCCCTATCCCCTTCCCTTCCGCTTGCTCGCGGCCGGTCCGACAGGAAAATCAGCTTCGCCTTACAACGAATCCTTCGGTATTTCATAACGGGAATAACCCGGTGATATATACTTTCGCGAATGACAAACGCGGGTTCCATATCACGGCTGCAAAGGGGTAACTCCCTGACCGGTCTCTGAAGGAGCTTGCAGCCTGGGCTCCTCTCTCTGTTCAGGCCGGACAGGGAATCATGTCTCTGGTCATCGCCTTTGTATTAAATTAATGTTTCTTGCTTTGGATATCTTCGAGAATAAGGCTTGCCGTATCCTCTATACTGTGTGCACCTATATCCCCCTGGCCCCTCCGGCGGATAGACAAGGTGCCGGCCTGCTGCTCGTTCTCTCCCACTACGAGCATATAAGGTATTTTCTCCAGTTGGGCTTCGCGGATCTTATAACCGAGCTTCTCGTTGCGCTCATCGGCTTCGACCCGGATGCCGGCCGCCAACAAGGCATCAACGGCCTTACGGGCGTATTCGTTATACGACGGAGCAACCGGCAGAACCTTCGCCTGCACCGGTGCCAACCAGGTCGGAAGTGCCCCTGCGAAGTTCTCGAGCAGAAATGCCGTCATCCGTTCCATCGTGCTGATGATGCCGCGATGGATGACAACCGGACGATGCTTCTGACCGTCTTCGCCGACATACTCAAGCTCGAATCTTTCCGGCAGAAGGAAGTCAAGCTGGGCGGTAGAGAGTGTTTCTTCCTTTTTCAAAGCCGTCTTGATCTGAACATCCAGCTTCGGTCCATAGAAGGCAGCCTCGCCTTCGGCTTCGTAGAAAGGAAGACCCATTTCCTCCACAACCTCTCGCAGCATGCGCTGCGACATTTCCCACATCTCATCGTTAGGGAAATATTTCTCCGTATCCTTCGGATCCCGGTACGAAAGACGGAAGCGGTATTCCTCAATTCCGAAGTCCCGATACACTTCGCGAATCAGATTAACGACGCGGGAGAATTCCTCCTTGATCTGATCCGGGCGGCAGAAAATATGAGCGTCGTTCAGAGTCATGGCGCGAACCCGATGAAGCCCTGTGAGCGCCCCGGACATTTCATAGCGATGCATGGTGCCGAGCTCCGCTATCCGTAAAGGGAGATCGCGGTAACTGCGCATTTCGCTCTTATAAACCATCATATGATGCGGACAGTTCATCGGACGAAGCACCAATTCTTCATTGTCCAGCTTCATTACAGGGAACATGTCCTCTTGATAATGATCCCAATGACCCGATGTCTTGTACAGATCGACATTGGCAAGAACGGGGGTGTAGACATGCTGATAGCCGAGACGCTCCTCCAGATCGACAATATAGCGTTCCAGCGTCCGGCGAAGCTTGGCGCCGTTAGGAAGCCACAGCGGCAGGCCCTGCCCCACTTCCCGCGAGAAGGTAAAGATCTTCAAATCTTTGCCGAGCTTTCGGTGATCGCGCTTCTTGGCTTCCTCCAGCAGGTGCAGATGCTCATCAAGCTGCGCCTTCTTCGGAAATGCCGTGCC
>NZ_VEGP01000145.1 GCF_007679495.1 Paenibacillus sp. 32O-W
AACATGAAATCGGAAAGTACCGTTGTCAAAAGGTGAAAGAGCCGCGTCGTGACAGTTTTTTTCAGTCACAGAAAGCTGCTAATTTTTTCGCAAAATAAACAGGACACTGCAAGCCTCTTGTCGAAGGTTAAACCACCACAGAATAACCACCGAGAGGAAGTGTCCTTGACAACATGATACCACAAGCAACGAACCATGCGCCAGAACCAAAAACACGCCGCGAACGCCGAATTGAAATTCTTGCGGAGCGTCGCCGAATCAAGAGAATCCTGAAAAAGTTGCGACCGGTCACGTTTGACAATAACACCGTCACGGAAGCCGGGAACTTCCAGTTCCTCGCGCGGTTCAAAGAACTCATCGGTCTGGACACCCTTATCGAGAGCCATTTCCATCTGGAACAAAAAGCCAACTGTGTCTACACGGCCGGAAAGCTTGTCGATCACCTGCTGGACTGTGCGCTGCTCGGTCACACACGTTTTTCGCATATGAATGCCCTGCAGTCGGATCCCGGTTACCAAATCGTTACCGGCATCGAGCGTTTTCCCGACGAGAGCACCTTCCGTGGCTTCTTGAGCAAGCTCTCCTGGAGTCATTTGATTCAGCTTGTCGCATTGAATCGGGATTTGCTGGCACATAAGGCGCGGACGGGCGAAAAGCGCCTGGTCTGGATCGACATCGACGACACGGTCATCACGCTGTTCGGGGAGCAGGAAGGCGCGACAAACGGCTACAATCCGCGTTACCACGGACGCCCCTCGTACAAGATCCGGGTTGCTTTCATCGCCGGAAGCGGTGAGCTGGTACACTTGCAGCTGAATCCCGGCAACACGAACGGCATGAAGGATCTGCTCTCGTTCGTTAAAGAAGTCGAAGCGATGTTGCCGCCGGAATGGATCGTCGAAGGCATCCGGGCCGACTGCGGTTTTGCCGACGAAGCTGTCATGAAGTACGCCGAAGAACGCGGCTGGCAATACATCTTCAAGCTCCCGAAGAAAGCGACCGTCAAGAAGGCCATCGCTTATCTGCAGCAGCATCCCGCCTTTTGGGAGACGCTGAACGAGAAGGAAGAGCACATTACGTTTGCAGACGAGGATGATCGTTGGGCTGCTGCCGACATTCCGATTCTCCTGAGCAACTGGGAAAAGGCCAGGCGCTGTGTCATCTACCGGGAAGCCCACGAAACGGAGCGTACAACCGACGGCCAATTGACGATGGCGCTCACGACCTATTCCTTCCAAGCCATCGTCACAAATGCCGATCTCAAGCCGCTCATGCTGCTTCGCTCGTACAACAAGCGCGCCAACATCGAGAATCGCATCGATGAATTGAAGGAAGGCTATGCGGTGGAACAGAACAGCCAACATTCCATGCTCCGCAACCTGCTGTTCAGTTGGATCAAGGCCATTGCCTACAATGTAATGGTTTGGTTCAAACAGACGCTGATGCCGGAAACCTTGCAGCAGTGCGAAGTCCAAACGATTCGCCGAGCGGTGATCCGGGTGCCCGGCAATGTGGTCGGTTCCGGTCGCTACCAGCATATCCGGCTTGCGCCGAATCCGACGCTCGCTGGCATCGTCGA
>NZ_VEGP01000146.1 GCF_007679495.1 Paenibacillus sp. 32O-W
ACTCAACTTTCGCAGCTTAATTGTCCAAACAAACCCTTGATATAATTGGGCAAACTCGAAATCCAATGCTGGAGTTGACGAAAAACGGCAGACTGATCCCGTTTGGACTTGGCTTCCGTGAACGCCATGAAAAATGCTATCAGATGTTGCAAAGCCGTTTTGAGATCCAGGTCTCGAACTTCGTCGGAAAACAGGAAGAACAGACCGCCCAACGACCGCGCGTCGTTTTCGTGACGACGTTCCCATTCCATCACGAGATAACGCGTAAACACGATCGTGGTGTGGCTGATGAGCATATCAAACGAACGACCTTGAAACTCCGTTCCCAGCTTCAGATACGATTTGGCAAATTTGAAGAAGGTCTCGATGCTCCAACGCATGCCGTAAATGCGAACGATCTCGGCATCTTCCAACGCCAAATCAGTGCTGAGCAGAACCAGCCAATCCCGCCGCCGATGGCGGTTTTGCACAAAGACCAGTTTGATCGGTAAACCGCAGGCGGTTTGAACGATGACTGAGCCAAGAATTTCTTTGTTTTTCTGCTTTGGCAACAGGGCATACAGTTCATGGAGCGTTAGGCTTTTTCCGTCGAGCCGGTATCGTTGTTTCATCGCCTTGACCATCCCAATGACATGCAGACCTTTAGCCATCAGTTCACGCAACAGAGGCGCTTGGGTAAACCAACTGTCCATCAGGACAAAGTCAGCGCTAAATCCAGCCTGAATCGCTCGATCAAGCAGAGCCGCCACGGCATCCGGCTTACGCGAAAGTGCCTCGATGCGGCGTTTGTAGCCTTGCGTACGCTTGGACAAACGCTCCTTCATCTCGCAAAAGCGATTCGCCAGCTTGGCCGAGCTGAGCATGACAAAATCAATGGGCGCGAAGCTGAAGCCATCCGACCATCCGAGCGTGAGCATGTTGTAGCCGCGGGTATATCTCCCCGTCGTATGATCGAAGACGCGGGCCAGCAACTCGGCTTTCTTGCTGCGATCCCTGCGAAGAACCGAATCATCAATGATGAACGTTCGAACGCGGGACGAAGAGGTTAAGGAATCAAAATGCTGAACGATCTTCAGACTCAAGGCATGCAAAAATCGTCGCCATGCGAAACGCGGGTGGTTTAAAAACCGATAGACCACATCTTTGCCAGGCAAAGACTCGCGGCGATCGCTGTGGAGAAGACGAAACCAGTTACGCCCTTCAAACACGAGCGTAAAGATCAGCCGAAAGATGGCCAGACTGGACAATCCGAACGACTTGGAAATGCCTGCTTTCCGCAACAGTTGCCCGATTTGTAAAGTAGAGAATACAGCCGAAATACGTTCTTGGCCCTTTTCAGACAGAGAGTTGTGTTGTACCATAGGGATACGCACCTTTCTGTTTGGAATGGTAAGCTTCTCCAACTTCCATTTTACCAAACGAGAAAGGTGTTTTTCTGTCAAGAACGAGATTTTTCAAGAGAAAATCCTAGCCCTATCAAGGCTTAGTACAGATTTTCAAGGTGCGAAAGTTGAGTTA
>NZ_VEGP01000147.1 GCF_007679495.1 Paenibacillus sp. 32O-W
ACTCAACTTTCGCAGCTTAGATTGGCAAACAAACCCTTGATATAACTGGGTAAGGTGCTCATCCATTGCTGGACTTGACTCAAAACAGAAGACTTATCTCGCTTGCTCTTGGTTTTGGACATCTCCATGAAGAAAGCAATCAATTGTTGTAGGGCAGTTTTCAGGTCTAAATCCCGAATTTCATCGGAGAGCAGGAAAAACAGGCCGCCTAGAGAACGAGGGTCGTTTTCATTTCGTCGCTCCCATTCCATGACCAGATAACGTGAAAAGACGATGGTGGTGTGGCTGATGAGCATATCGAAGGAGCGGCCCTGAAACTCCGACCCGAGTTTCAGATACGATTTGGCAAACCTAAAGAAGGTCTCAATGCTCCAGCGAATGCCATAAATGCGAACGATCTCCGCATCGGTGATGGTGACGTCTGTACTTAGAATGGCCAACCAATCCCGTCTGCGATTCCGATTTTGAACAAAGACAAGCTTAATGAGCATCCCGCCATCAAGCTGTACAATGACCGATCCCAGAATCTCGGAAGATTTCGTTTTCGGTAGTCGTGCGTGCAGTTCACGCAGGGTCAGCCGCTCCGTCCCGAAACGGTAGCGCTGTTTCATGTCTTTGATCATTCCGATCACGTGAAGGCCGCGCCCCATCAGTTCTCGCAACAGGGGAGCTTGCGTAAACCAACTGTCCATCAAGACAAAGTCGGCACTGAACCCGGCTTTGAGCGCACGGTCAAGCAATCCGATGACAGCATCGGGTTTGCGTGTCATGGATTCGCAGCGGCGTTTGTATCCATGTGTACGCTTGAGCAGCCACTCCTTCATCTCACAGAGACGATTCGCGATCTTCGCAGAGCTAAGCATGACAAAGTCGATGGGAGCAAAGCTGAAACCATCCGACCAACCGAGCGTCAGCATCGTATATCCCCGAGCATAACGACCGGTTGTATGGTCGAACACGCGAGCAAGTAGTTCCGCTTTTTTGCTGCGATCCCGGCGCAGAACAGAGTCATCTACGATGAAGGCCCGAATGCGAGAAGCGGATGTGAGCGACTCAAAGTGCTGAACAATCTTGAGGCTGAGCATATGTAAAAACCGCCGCCACGCAAAGCGTGGGTGATTCAGGAAGCGATAGACAACATCTTTGCCAGGCAGGGATTGCCGGCGTTCACTGTCCAACAACCGAAACCAATTCCGCCCTTCAAATACAAGCGTAAAAATGAGTTGGAAGATTGCGAGACTGGAAAGGCCAAATGACTTAGAAATACCGGCTTTACGCAACAAGTTGCCAATTTGAAGAGCAGATAGAGCAGCAGAAATTCGTTGTTCCGCCTTTTCAGACGAAGCTTTGTGGTGTACCATAGAGTTACACACCTTTCGTTTGGGATGGTTGCTCGTCACTTCCATTCTACCAAATCTGAAAGGTGTTTTTCATTTGTCAACACCACCTGAAATATACCGTTAACTCCTTGTCATACTTGGCATCAGGCAAGAATTTCAGGTGCGAAAGTTGAGTTA
>NZ_VEGP01000148.1 GCF_007679495.1 Paenibacillus sp. 32O-W
ACTCAACTTTCGCAGCTTAAATTCGGCAGATAGGCCTTGATGTAGCTGGGTAAACCAGCAAACCATTGTTGGAGTTGCGTTTGGATAAGTGATGTGATTCTTTTGCTCGCTTTCTTAGCTACGTTCTCAAGGATTTCAATGAGTTGTCCCAGAGCAACTGCCCAATCCAATTGACTAACTTCATCGCAGAGCAGGTGAAATAAGCCGCCCAAAGTGCGGTTGTCCGTACTTTGTCGGTGTTGCCATGCCAGCAATATGTATCGAGAGAAGACAATCGTAGTGTGACTGATGAGCAAATCGTAAGAACGACCTTGAAATTCCTTTTGCAGACGCAGCAACGATTTGGCACACTTAAAGAACACCTCAATGTCCCAGCGAATTCCGTAAATCCGGATGATCTCTTCTTCTGAGAGTGAAAGGTCGGTGCATAGAATGGCGAGCCATTCCTTTTTGTTCGAACGATGGCGTACAAAGACGATGATAACGGGAATCCCCGGAGACAGCTTGGTGCGGATGGAACGCAAGATGCCCTTGTTCTTTCCTTGAACGGGGAGGGCTTCGTAATAAAGCTCTTGTAGAGTTAATCGCCGCCCGCGGTCAAGATAGCGTTTCTTATCGGCTTTGACCATGCCGATCACATCCAGACCGCGACAAAGCATTGCTTGGATCAGCGGAGCATGCGTAAACCAACTATCCATAAGCACGTAGGAAGCTTGCACGCCAGCGGAAAACGCGCGATCGATCATGGCGGGGATGACCTCAGGAGCAGGCAAGAGAGCTTCCATCCGTCGCTTGTAGCCGGACGTTCGCTTATCGATCCCCTTCATGATGCCGTTTACTTGGGATTTGAGAGAAGCAAGCAAGGAAAAGTCAACGGGAATAAACGTATGGCCATCCGACCAACCAAGTGTGAGCATCCGAAATCCTTTGTAATAGCAGCCGGTCGCATGATCTTTAAACCTGGAAAGCAACTCGACCATCTTGCTGCGATTCCGCTCAAACATGGAATCGTCGACAACAAATACGGATACGCGGTCCGTTCCTGTAAGGGGCTGGACTTTACCGATGGTAGAGGAACTGAGCAAGGATAAGAACCGACGCCAAGCGTAGCCACTATGATTGAGAAAACGATAGACAGCGTCCTTGCCCGGAAACGATTCTCCCCTGTCGCTTTCCAGCAAACGAAACCAATTTTTGTGATGAAACAAGAGTACAAAGACAAGCTGGAATAAGAACGAGCATGTATAGCCGAATTTCTTCTTGAAGCCTGCTGTTCTCAAGTGTTGCAGCACTTTGAGTTCTTTGAAAGCCGGTTTAATCTCATTTGGAAGTTGATTATATGGTACGTTTTGATCTATCATGTAGAGGACACCTCTTCTATATGGTAGTGATTGCTGGATACTCTCACTTTACCAAATGAAGCGGTGTTTTTCTATTTACAACCTCAGTATTACATTCACCGTTAGTTCAGTCACATCATGCAATTATGCCGATTTTCGCTCTGCGAAAGTTGAGT
>NZ_VEGP01000149.1 GCF_007679495.1 Paenibacillus sp. 32O-W
GCACTTTTGCTCGTCTTCGAGGCAACTCTGGCTTTACGCGTCCAGCGCCTGCAAAAAGACCTGCAAAAGTGCACGTCTTCAGAGCGATTTTAGCTAAAATCGGCAAAAGACCAGCAATTGTGCAGGTAAATTTTGCGATTTCGGCGATTTTCCCGTTTTTGGCGGGGAAAGACATGCACTTTTGCTCGTCTTTCTCGAGTTTTGCCGGATATCCGCAAAAAGACATGCACTTTTGCTCGTCTTTCTCGAGTTTTGCCGGATTTCCGCAAAAAGACATGCACTTTTGCTCGTCTTCGAGGCAACTCTGGCTTTACGCGTCCAGCGCCTGCAAAAAAAACCGTACTTTTGCCAGCTCTTCGAAGCAACTCGAGCGCGTCGCCCATATTTCTACAGGACTGTTTAACAACCTTTTTAATATAGTATATGGATTGCTAAGAACCAGAAGGAGGATCCACATGAAGATCAGCCTGGAATATAAAAAACCCGGGAAACTGTTGAATCCGGGGAGCGGCTTTCTGCAGGGGTATTCGCATACGTTGAACCCTTATACCGGCTGTTCCTTTGCCTGTTCCTACTGCTATGTCCGGAGGATGCCCGTCGGCTTGTTTCGTGATCAGGAGTGGGGGACCTGGGTCGATATCAAAAGCGGTGCCCGGGAACAGCTCCTGAAGGAACTGCGCAATGCCAAGCGCAAAGGCCCGGTTACGATCTTCATGTCCTCCAGTACAGACCCGTATCAGCCTGTGGAGTATAAAGAGAAGGTCACTCGTTCGCTGCTGGAGGCGATGACGGAAGAGGCGGAGGCGCAGCCGGACTTCCTGTTCGTGCAGACCCGCAGTCCGCTGGTGACGAGGGATATCGATTTGTTCGAGAAATTGCGGGACAAGATTCGGATCAGCGTAACGATAGAGACGGATCTCGACCAAGTGCGCAAAGTTTTCTCGCCCTACGCGCCGCCGATCCAGGCGAGGCTTAAAGCTCTGCGGGAGCTGACGGAGGCCGGCCTTCCCACCCAAGCGGCGGTAGCCCCTGTCCTGCCCTCCAGCGACAAGTTCCCCTCTTTGTTGAAAGCAGCTACAGACAGAGTATGCATCGATGATTATTTCATGGGGGACGGCAGCGGGGGCAAACGGACGAAGCAGCTTGGTTTGCGCTCCCTGTACGAAGGAATGGGATACGAGGACTGGTATCATCCGGAGGCTTATTTGCAAGTGGTCAATGCCATGGGGGCCGTATTCGCTCCGGAGCAGCTTAAGATCAGCCGAGATGGCTTCATGCCTTTTTAACCGGAAAGGGAAAGACAAGTCAGCGATCAGCTGCCGTCCTTTTCAGATATCTGCGTGATGGTTGAAAATATCCCCTCCAAATAAGCATTTAAGCTTCTCGGAATTCACATTCCGTTGCAGACTCTAGCTTCCTAGCTAGGGTCTTCTATTGTTTCACCCCCAA
>NZ_VEGP01000014.1 GCF_007679495.1 Paenibacillus sp. 32O-W
GTCGAGCATGTTACCGATGAAAAGGAACGAACCCGCATTCGGCAAACGGTGAAAGCGATTGAAGGTTACGTCATGTGCAGTTGCATCGCCACGGGGCTATTGCAACTGATTGCTGTCCGTTATTCGAGCCGGGTTCCGGGCTTGTTCTTTCGCTACTTGAGAACGCACCCCAAGACGGTCGTTTCCGAGGCCACGGTGATGGCTTATTTGCGCACGTCGATTTTTCGCTTGTTTGCTCGTAATCCGCAATTATCCCTAACGAAAATAATCCAATCCAAGCAGGAAACGACTGATATTGACGCCGATTCGCTCGCTTCTTAATGCTGTAGAACTTTTGACTGTCCAGAAAAGGAGAACAATAAACAAACCTTAATTTCTCCTAAATCTAAGCTTAAAAAGATGTGTCAATTTTGTGTCAAAGCTCATAAATATTTTTTCGCAACTTTTACGGAGCACGGAAGGAACTGATCGACTCTTGGCGAACTAATGAGTTAGAGGTGACCGCAATGTACAGTTTTAAATCGCTGACTACAGACATGGAATTGTTTGCAGCAGCTCTGCTTCAACGCAAAGTATCCGTGTGGACTAAAACAGCGGATGACATATATGCTTTATTGGATGAGGGGGGGATTATTGAGAAGATCACTCCGGACTGCGTCGTCATTCGCTTTGCCGACGCCCGAAACAGCAAGGAATATTATTTGAGGGAAGAATGCGATTTCCGCATTGAATGATAGGGTCAGGGTATTGGACCTGATATAAGAATGACGGCGAATCGAAAGAGACGCGCTCCGCTTGGAAATATTGAGACCGAGAATACGGATAGATATAGACACGAGCTATATGGAAATGGAGTCGATCAAGCGATGATAACTTACAGTAAGTGGATGATTCGCGTGGCGGTGGTTTTTTCCGTTATGGGAGCCTTACTCGGATCGGACATGGCCGGGCGTAAGGACTATTCTTTTATTCCGGTGCATTCGCATATTCTTGTGGTAGGATGGCTGTCGTTATTTGCATATGGAATTTTCTATTATGTTTTTCCCGAGCCGCAGAAGCTCAAGCTGGCTAAGGTCCAGGCCATACTTTCCATGCTCGGCGCCATGCTGCTGCCCCTGGGCATGCTGCTGTACAACAAAGCCTACAACGGCTTCACAACCGGATTATTCATCGGCGGAGGGACGGTTCTTCTGATCGGAATGCTGTTATTCGCTTTTCTCGTCTTTTTCGATAAACAATTATTTACGAAGAAAAACTAGACTTGTCCGGCTATCGGTCATTATAAACACGCTGCTGCCTGAACAGTTAGCGTGTTTTTGTATTCTCATGGCCCTGATATTACACGTGGCCGCTCGAAATCTTCCCGTCAAGCTTCTCAGATCACCGAATTACAATGGCACAACTTAGTCCTTCAATGCTCAACCTGCAGCCATTTACCCGGAAATCTTCATCTCTCTGATCTGCCCATCCGAGAATACGCGATATTCTACTACCGCCCGGTCATTGTCGGAATAAAACACCGTAAACCGGCTGACCCGGGTTCCCTCCGCATTCCAATTTATATACAACTGGGCTTGCAGTGCACCTTTCTTCAGCCCTTCTATATCGACCTCATCCCCATTAATCGTTGAACCGTCCGGCGAAAGCAGGGCTCCGTGAACCAGATCATACCTTGAGACCGGTGTACCGTCCAGATTGTTGGAAAATTCGGCGTAAGCCGGTCCCAGCCGCTTCTGAACTTCTTCTCTGGCCATGCCGAGCTGTACCATCTTCTTAAGGTCGTCCGGTCCTGCTATATTAAAGGGGGCTTCGGATGCGATCCGGTCAGACGGCATTCTGTTGACCGCTTGGGGCAGGTTGTTAACAACCCCGATCGTTTCTCCCGCCTCAACGCCCAGGGCTCCGATTACCGCCGGATAAGGACGATATGCTTCCATCCATCCGGCCGCCTTGGCTGCTCCGATTGACGATATAATCAATGCCGACATGATTGCGACAGACGCGACCATCTTTTTCATTTCAATAAGCCCCCTTATGACTTCCTTTCAAACTCCCTGCCATGTTACTAATATAGACGGCAGCAGGATGGATTTCGTTCCACCTATTACGAAAATGTTACAAAGTTTATTGTCATTATTCCCCCATTGTTCTTCCTCTCATCCGTTACCGCCTCTATTCGACGTTTGTTAACAATGTTCGCGAAAAATGCTATAATGACTTGTGACATTTTAGAGACGGAGGAAACTCCCGTGAAATCCTTTTTACGAATCATTGCAGTTGTCGGCAGTGTTCTGGTCATCCTCATTGCCGCTCTTTTTTTTATTAATCGCGTGGAGGAGGTCCGTCTGCTGTATGCGACAAACGGCAGCGATACGGATTTGTCCGCCTGGGGTAATTTCGAACAGACGCTAGCTGCGAATGTCCGGGTGGAGCAGCGCGGGTTATCGGACCTAAGCTCCAAACAGTTAGCTAAATTTGATGCTATTTATTTAGATGTTCATTTGTTAAAATCGGAATCTCTGCAAGCCAAGAAGGAAGCGTTAATGGATTATGTCCGTCAGGGAGGCCACCTGTTTCTGGAGAACGGGTTTGCCGCAGAGTTTCCGCCAGAGTTCCTGGGTGCGGAGCAGTTGGTCGAGCTTCCCGAGAATACCGCCCCGCAGTTCCAATATCCTGAGGTGACGGAATCTATCCGCGGGATGCAGACGGTGTTCCGCTTATACGCGGATAATTTCCTGAATCATTCCGGAATGGACAGGCTTCCCGGCTTTGCCTGGGGATACGGCCTCGTTCCAAGCACTGCGGAGACGATCGTAACCTTGAATGAGGTTCCGGTCATGACGCTGAATCATGTGGGTCAAGGCTCGGTCCTGCTGACCAGCGCTTTCCTGCCGAACCGGTATTTCATTACCGGCTTCGATCTGCAGAGCGGCATGGATCCGCAAGCCGGATTCGAGCAGTTGGCCGCACAATATAACGGCCCTTCGCCGGAGGACGGGACCGCCTATTTCAACCGCTACCGGCTTCCCGTGGAGCCCTATTTTCAGTTCTCGTTCGCCGCGGCCAATTACGAGCTTCGGGGACAATTTCTTTCTTATATAAGTAAGGAAAAGTACGGCTACTCCATCACTAAAGTATTGGGACCGTACGGGCGCCCGGCCATGGCCTTCCAGAACCATTACGAAGCGCTGCCCGCTTTCCGCGATCTCGAGGCTATTCAATGGACGGAAATGCTTAAGCAGTACAACATGCTTCCTTCGTTCTCGGTCGTTCGCGGCTCCTATGATTGGGGGCAATGGTGGGAATCTATCAATATTCACATCAATAAGGGCACCCAGGAGAAGCCAGAGTTCATCGGAGAATACGTGAACTCCTTCTACGGGAGCGGAGCGAAGCTATTGAGCGAAGGCCAGCCGTTGAAGCTCGCCCAATACCCGAAATATGTCCAGCTTTCGGAGCCGATCGAGCTTCCTTACCGCGCGTATCCGGCCTTCGCCGACCTTGACGGCAGCGGGCGGGCGGACCTGCTGGTCGGCAGCGCCGACGGGTTCATCTACCGGTATCCCAACGAAGGGATGAACCCGGACGCTTACGACTACCAGCCGCTGCCGCCCGGGCTTGAGCCGCCCGCCGTCTTCGGCGCGCCGGAGCCGCTGCTCACGCCAAGCGGCGAACCGCTCCGCGCCTCCGGCTATGCCGCGATCGCCGCGGCGGACGTCGACGGCGACGGGCGCCCCGACCTGCTCATCGGCGATGAGCACGGTGCGGTGTTCGTTTCCTTGAACCAAGGAAACGGCACTTTCGCACCGCCCACGCCGGTGATGGCAGGCGGCGCCCCGCTCGTCGTCGCGTCCTACGCGGCGCCGGCCTGGGGGGACGTCGACGGTGACGGCATCCCCGACCTGGTTGTCGGGGATGGGAACGGCGACGTCCGCCGGTATCGCGGCATCGCCGGAGAGCCGCTGCGGTTCGAGCGCGGCGAGGTGCTCGTGAGCGCGGTCGGCCGGTTCGCGGCGCCTGCGCTCCGCGATATGAGCGGCGACGGCCGGCTGGACCTGCTGGTCGGCAGCAATGAAGGAGACATCAAGCTGTTCGTGCGGGATGGAGATCATTGGACCGCCCAAGGACCACTGGTTGGCGACAAGCTGAATCCGGCCGGCAATCACGCCTTGGTCGGAGGCCATAATTCCGTACCACTATGGTATGATATTAACGGAGACGGCATAGACGATCTGCTCGTCGGCCAAGTGGAATTCGGTATTCCGGTGACCATCGACGATCCCGATTTTCCATACGCCGATGAGCTGCAGCAGTTTTTACAATATGCCCGGGAAAATCATTTAGAACTGTATCCGCACGTGTTCTTTCATAATTTTATTAGCGATGAACAGGAGAAGCTGGAGCTCGAGCTGCACCGCAAAGCTTTCGACAAGCTCGGCATTCCGTGGACAGATACCGGGACCAACCAGCATACCTGGAGAATTAACCATCCGGACAGGCTGCAGACGCTGCGCAACGAGAACCATCAGGACATCTGGTTTAATTTCGGATTCAGGCCTTCCTTCGTGCCCAGCGATCCCCGCTCGTATCTCGACTATATGTGGGGAGTGCCTTTCCTGTTGATGGATCCGGAGCTGAAGCATCCGATGGTGCTGTATACACCTTCTCCCATCTACGATAGCAGCTCGGCGTCCTCTACTCTGGATATCTATCAATCGATTATTCAGTTGGACATGCCGATCAACTATATGGAGCATATTGAGTATTTCCAAGGGAAGAAAGCGAATTTCGAGAAATTCGTCCAATATTTCGATCGGGTTCGGACCGAGCACGATTATAATTTCGTCTCCGAGCCGCAGATGGCCCGCTCCTTCCTCGCGACCTTGACGGCCCGGGTGGAGGTTCGCCAATCGTGGGGAATGTACCTGCTGGACCGGATCAAGGATACGATCGGCAAGGGCGTTCACCGAACGCTGCAAATCACGGCCGATTCTTCCGGAATCCCGTCTCAGGCCGGTGCTTACCGGGATACGCTCGGGGTCCGGATTGAATCCGGCCCGTCTTTGGCGGGACATCCGCTGAAGGTCGATTCCGATATTTTCTACAGCAAGGACGGCACCCTCTACACCGGGCTGAGCCGGCCGACCAAGCTTCAGATCAGTTGGGAGAGCGACCCGGTCCATCTGATTCGGGCCAATGTTCCCCTTCAGATCGACAAAGGAGAGAAGCAATGGACCATCAAGCTGCTGGAGGCCGGAATGCAGCAATTCAAACTGTACAGCCCTGTGCCCGTACAGTTCGAAGGAAACGATTTGAAGCTGGAAGAAGATGCTGAAGCACATACTTATACCATTACCCGATACGGTGATGCCTCTGAGATCATCGTTCGGTGGGAGTAAGAACCCATTCTTATTAATCAGGAGGAACTGATATGGAAGAAATCGTCCGCCACTTGGAAGAGCATATTCGCGAACGCTATGAAATCGATCCGGACGACGATGAGTTTACGGTTGATGTTCATCTATTCGACTACGGGTTCATCGACTCGATCGGGGCTACCGCTCTTATTGCCCATATTGAGAAAAAATACGGAATCGAAGTGACCAATCAAGACCTGATGCTGTACCCTTTGAACACCATTAATGAAATTGCCGAATTTATCCACAATAAACTAGCGGGGTGAGCGAAATGGAATGCATCGTATCACTGAAACGGTTAGACCCGGGCCAGTACGGACAGCTAAAATACGCTTCCGCTTTTGTAGATGAGCATATTGAAGAAATTCGTCTGGACGAGGCTCGTCAAGAGCTGCTTCTTGTACACCACTCTCCGCTTGGTAACGATGTGATTGCCGAGCGGCTGGAGCGGTTGATCGAGCGTTTCTCGAAAGGGGACTTCGGCTTCAAGGAAAACCGCCTGTTCGAAAACCGCGGTCCTCTTCCTTACAACGGAGATATCATCGCAGAGCTTGTCCAGGCCAAGACGATCAAGGTGCTGGAGCCCGGCTTGTTTATCTTCCGCGAGCCCTTCTCCAGTTTGATGAGATTTATGGACTATGCCTTTGTGACGAAGGTGGCGAAGCCGTTCGGTGTCACGGAGGAATCTTACCCGGCCGTTATTCATTGCGATACTCTGAATAAGACGAACCACTTTACCTCCTTTCCGGAGCATATTCATTTTCTGACCCACCTGCGTGAAGACCTGGATGTTATTGAAGGCTTCTCCCAATCGGTTCGCGAAGCCGGCGGGTGGAAGCAGGATGCCCCGCTCGCGTTGGATGCTAATATGCCCAAGCCCAGGTTCGCTATGAATCCGTCCACCTGCTATCACTGCTATGAAGGGCTTCAAGGAGAAACCATCGAAGGAGACGGATTGGCGGTTACAGCCATATCGAAGTGTCACCGGTTCGAATCCAGGAACCATACCGATTTCGGAAGGCTTCTGGATTTCAGCATGAGGGAGATTGTATTCGTCGGCAAACCGGACTACGTCAAGGAGAATCGCTTGAAGTCCCTGGAATATATTCAGGATTTGGCCCGGGAGTGGGAGGTTGACAGCTACCTCGAGGTCGCTAACGATCCTTTCTTCACGAACGATTTTCAAGTGAAAGCCTCCTTCCAGCGCAATCAGGAAATGAAGTATGAGCTTCGGCTCACCATTCCTTATTTAAACAAGTCGATCGCATGCAGCTCGGTCAACTTCCACAGCAATACCTTCGGCAGCGCCTTTAATATTAAGGTCGGCAAGCGCAACGCGGTAACGGGATGCGTCGGTTTCGGCATAGAGCGCTGGGTGTTCGCCTTTCTCTCCCAGTTCGGGCTTGAGGAATCCGGATGGCCGGCACGCTTCCGCGAGCAATATGAAGCCTGGAAAGAAAAATCATTATAGTGAGATGAACTGACGTGAGAGTCCTTTCGTTCCTTAGAAAAAACGGGTTCATTCTTGGACTGCTCGCCGCCTTCCTGCTGACGGATTGGCTGGTCGCTCGCTGGGATCCGTTAACGAATTCGCTTCGATTCCGCAAGAATGATTTTACTAAAACCTTGTCCCAGCATAACTGGGAAACGTCCGGCCGGGTTTTCTTCGGCAATTCGGCGGTGACCGGAGCCTATATCGAGGATCAGGCCGGCTATCCCCTCGTGGAGATGGGCCTGTCTTACGGAAAAATAACCGATCTGCAGCAAATTATCGAGCGTTCGTTGTATACTTTCGAAGACGAGCTTGTCATCGGTATCGACGTTCATACGATGCTGGACCGGCTGGAAACCGATCCGACCTATCCCTGGAATTCGAAGAAGTATCAGCCCTACCTTTACGAGTACCGGGACTATTTCAAGGAGGCCGGGATCGGCATGCTGAAGCAGATGGTGACCTCACTCCGCGAGCGGAAGCCGGAGGAGATGTTCGAGTATTGGGCCTGGAACGACAAGATGCTGTATTACGGAATCAAGCCGGCAGAAGGGCCCGGCAGCAAGCAGGCGGATTGGGAGAAATACGAGCAGAAATTTAATTATATGAGGATGCCGGACTTCCAGCAAAACCTTAACGCTTTGGAATGGGTAATGAATTACGCCGAGAAACAACAGCTAGAATTGAAGGTCATCTGGATGCCGTATAATCCCGAATACCCCCTTCCCGGATATATGCCGGAGCTGAAGAAGGAAGTGGACCGGATTCTGGCCGAGCATCAAGTTCCTGTATTGGATCTGCTGAATAGCTTCGAGCCGCAGTATTTCCATGATCTGGTTCATATTAACCGTGAGCAGGGAGCTCCTCTCTTTACCAAGGAGGTGGACCAATGGCTTCTTTCCTTCGAAAAACCGCCGAAATCCTGATCTATCTGGCTATGCTCGTCCTGGTCATCATCCATTTTAGCGGGAAGGGCGTCTTTATCTATGAAGGGTTTTAGCTGATCGCGAGGGAGCCGTAAAGTATGTTTTACTTTAATATATACTCGATGATGGGGTTGGCCGGCATGATTGCCGCCCTGCTGCTGACCCGCCGATGGAAGGATAACAAACGCATTTTGCTCCTTCTGTTTAATTGTGGCTTTTTGCTTGTGTTCAACTACAAGCTTTTTTTGTTCTATGCCGCTTATACGGTTCTGAATTATCTGGGCTATTCTTTGCTGTGCCGGGTTACCTTCGCCCGTTTGGCCTGGTTCATCGGTTTCATTGCCGCCAACATCGGTATAGTGTCGCTGACCCGGTTTATGGAATATGGTTGGCTGGAGCATCCGATAGCCAATCTGATTGTCACGATCGGACTGGTTTATAATGTGCTGAAGGTAATCGACGCTTATTACTTCGCCTATTTTTTCCGCAAGGATGGACAAGTTCCGGCTCTGGATTACGCCAATTTTATTCTGTTTATCCCCACCTTCACTTCCGGCCCGATTCTGCGATTCCGCGATTTTATTGCAGACAGTAAGAAGCCTTACACGGTGGATTCGGCGTTAATCGAGTCGTCCGTCAAGCGGATTATTCTCGGCTTGTTCAAAGCGGTCGTCGTCGCCTTTTACATGAGAACCGTCTTTGATTATATAGCGGGACAGGAACTATTGTTCTACCATTCCATCTTCCTGCTGTTCTGGTTCTATCTGTTGATCTACGTCGACTTCTCGGGGTACTCGGACATCGCCATCGGCTTCGGACGACTGCTCGGCTATCAAATTCCGGAAAACTTCAAGAAGCCGTTCCTGTCTCCATCCATGACGCAGTTTTGGCGCAACTGGCACGCATCCTTGGGGGATTGGTTTCGAGAGCATATCTTCATGTTCTTCTCACGCAAAGCGATCTCCAAGTGGACCGGTGCCTACTTGTCCCTGTTAATTATGACGCTGATCGGACTTTGGCACGGTTATACTTGGCCTTACTTTCTATACGGACTCTACCATGGCGGCCTGATGGCGTTGGAAAACCTGTTCGGCTTGTCCCTGGTTAACAAGAAGAAGTCCTCGAAAACCTACTATTATTTCCGTGTGGTCTGCACTCAAATATTGGTCGCCATCTCGGTCATCGTTTATTCCGGAAACATCGACATCGTAATGAAAATCTACAAGGGTCTTCTTTCCTTTCCTTCTTTTTGACAGAGGAGGATGATATAATGAATTTGATTTGCCCCAACCTGTAAACACCTTAGACGATAGAGGATTCTATGCACCGGGTAGTTTCGCCAGCTACTTATGGTATCAGCGGAATCCTTGTTTCAGCTTCACATTATCACGGGAGGTGCCCAGTATGAAATTGGGAGTTTTTACAGTACTATTTTCGCAGAAGCCATTGGAAGAAGCCCTGGATTACATTGCGTCCAAAGGATTGGATGCGGTCGAGATCGGAACCGGCGGCTATCCGGGTAACAGCCACTGCGATCCTGATGTTCTGCTTAACGATGCAGCCAAGCTTAAGCAATTCAAGCAGGCCGTAGAATCGCGGGGATTAATAATCAGTGCCCTGAGCTGCCATTCGAATCCGCTTCATCCTCAGAAGCCGGTGGCCAAGGAAGCCCAAGAACTGATAACGAAAACGATTCAACTTGCCGAAAAGCTGGAGGTCCCCGTAGTCAACACCTTCTCCGGCTGTCCGGGAGACCACGAGGATGCAAAATACCCGAATTGGCCGGTCGCCCCTTGGCCTAACGATTATCAGGAAATTTTGAAGTGGCAGTGGGAAAATAAAGTCATTCCTTACTGGACGGAGGTTGGTAAATTCGCCTCTGAACGGAATGTGAAGATCGGCTTGGAGCTGCACGGCGGTTTCTCCGTACATACTCCGGCTACGATGCTTCGTCTTAGGGAGGCTGCAGGGGAAGCGATTGGAGCCAACCTCGACCCCAGCCATATGTGGTGGCAAGGAATTGACCCGGTGCAGGCGGTTCTTATTCTCGGCAAAGCCGGAGCGATCCACCATTTCCATGCGAAGGATACTTCGATGGATACGAACAACGTCAATATGCACGGAGTTACCGATATGCAATCCTATACCCAGATGCTGGATCGGGCATGGCAATTCCGCACCGTCGGTTTCGGCCACGATCTGAAAACCTGGGCAGACATTATCAGCGCTCTTCGTCTGGTCAACTACGATTATGTTGTCAGCATCGAACATGAGGATGGCCTGATGTCGATCGATGAAGGCTTTACCAAAGCTGTGCAAAACCTTCAACAGGTGCTTATCAAGGAGCCGTTAACGGAGATGTGGTGGGTGTAAAGAGAGCAGATCTATTATGAGGCTCTCGAGGTAAAGCGAGCGGGCTCTCTTACTCTACTTTTTGCAAGCAACCCATATTGTCTATCAAGGATAAACCGCTGTCTCCGTCCTTTGGACGGGCGTGTTTACCGATGAAATATAAAAAAAGCTCTTAACGGAGCCTCTTCGAAGATGAATAACCCGGTTTTAAAGGTAGCTTTTTATGCCAATTAGAAAGTTTGGTTCCATTTTTAATGCTTTAATGAACTTTAACTTTCTAATGTGGTAAGATCAGGTATAAGATGAAACTCTTATACTTTCTTATATTTAAATAAAGAACCCTCTAATCTGTAAAGATTAAAGGGTTCTTCTATGTGTTCATTGCCGCTGGATGAAAAGCGGGCATCAGCCCATCCAGCCTTTAATCATAACGATGTCCATGAATACAAACACGCCTAAGCTGATAACTGTGAATCCGATAGCGAATAAATTCTTGCGTGGTGCTGCCAGCAGTCTCACAAGACCGATAGCAATAATAACCGTTATGATCAAGACAAAAATATCAAAAAAAGTAAATGTGCTGGTGGATTGTGCAGCCGCTTCCGCCCCTTCTGCCAGAAACATCGATAGTCCTCCTTATCATACCTTATCTTATCTTATGTTATCTTCTGAGAAGCAATGTTGCAAGTCCTTTATTTGAACTGTAACAACATTGTCACCTTTATTATAATCGATCTATGGCACTCCTATCCTTTATAACCAAAAGTGCACAGATCTCATACAGGCTTTACGGTTTAGTCTCTTGAAGGTTGGATTATACGATCGCATCCTCTTTTTCCAGATAAGGTTCAGTGGAAGCTTCCTCCGTGCGTTTTCTATCCCGCTCCAAAATAGGCTTCAAATACTTCCCGGTATACGACTGCTCTGATTTCACAACCTGCTCCGGCGTCCCTTGAGCAATTATCGTCCCTCCGCGGTTACCTCCCTCCGGCCCCAGGTCGATAATATAGTCCGCCGTCTTGATGACATCGAGATTATGCTCGATGACAATGACCGATTCCCCGTTGTCCACCAATCGGTGAAGGACTTTAAGCAGACGGTCGATATCGTGGATATGAAGGCCAGTCGTAGGTTCATCCAAGATATAGATGGATTTGCCGGTGTTCCTCCGGTACAGCTCCGCAGCCAGCTTCACCCGCTGGGCTTCTCCGCCCGACAAGGTTGTCGCAGGCTGGCCTAATTTCATATAGCCCAGTCCTACATCAAGCAAGGTTTGAATCTTGCGATGAATTCGGGGAATATTTCTGAAGAACTCGCAGGCATCCTCGATAGTCAATTCCAGAATCTCGGCAATATTCTTCCCCTTATATTTAATCTCCAGGGTTTCCCGGTTGTATCTCTTGCCTTTGCACACTTCACAAGGAACGTAAACATCCGGAAGGAAGTGCATTTCAATCTTGATTATCCCGTCTCCACGGCAGGCTTCACAGCGTCCTCCCTTGACGTTAAAGCTGAACCGCCCCTTCTTGTATCCACGAACCTTAGCTTCCGTTGTTGCAGCGAATACGTCCCGAATATCGTCAAAGACACCAGTATATGTCGCCGGATTGGAACGGGGGGTCCGGCCAATCGGAGATTGGTCAATGTCGATGACCTTCTCGACGTGCTCAAGTCCCTTGATCTCTTTAAAATAACCTGGCCTTACTTTGGCGCCGTTTAAATCTCTCGCTAAGGCTTTATACAGAATTTCATTAATGAGAGTGCTCTTCCCGGAGCCGGAAACTCCTGTTATGCAGGTGAAAGTACCAAGCGGAACCTTTAAGTTAACGCTTCGCAGATTGTTCTCTTTAGCGCCTTTGACCTCGAGCCACTTGCCATTGGGCTTCCTGCGTTCCAGAGGTACCGGAATGAATCTGCGGCCGCTTAAATATTGGCCCGTCAGGGACTTCGCATCCTTCATCACTTCCTCAGGCGTTCCTTGAGCCACAACCTGTCCGCCATGAATACCCGCTCCCGGACCTATATCGATAATATAGTCGGCGGCCAGCATAGTATCCTCGTCATGCTCGACAACAATTAACGTATTTCCCAGATTCCGCATATGCTCCAGTGTCTTAATGAGGCGGTCGTTATCCCGTTGATGGAGACCGATGCTAGGCTCATCCAGAATATACAGCACCCCCATAAGACTGGACCCGATTTGGGTAGCCAGCCGGATCCGTTGGGCTTCTCCGCCGGACAAGGTTCCTGCCGACCGGCTTAATGTCAGGTAATCCAGCCCGACATTAACGAGAAAGCCCAACCGGGAATTGATTTCCTTCAGAATCAAGTTGGAGATCGTCTGTTCTTTCTCGCTTAATTTCAAATCGCTAAAAAACTGCTGCGCTTCACCGACCGAGAGTTGAGTCGCATAAGCTATATTCTTGCCGTTGATGGTTACCGCCAGAGACTCCGGCTTAAGGCGGTCCCCTTTACACTTGCTGCATGGCTTGGCGCTCATATAGGATTCTATATGCTCGCGGATTCCGTCGGATGCGGTTTCCCGATATCTTCTCTCCAGATTGTGTATAATCCCCTCGAAGGGAACCAGCGCTTCCTTCGACCTTCCAAACTCATTCTCATAGCGAAAACGAACCCTCTCTCCATTCGTGCCGTGGAGAATGATCTTCATCTGTTCATCGGTTAATTCGGATACCGGAACCTCTCTTGGTATATTAAAGTGCTCGCATACGGCGGCCAAAAATTGCGGGTAATAATTCGAAGTGCTCCCCGCCCATGCGGCAAACGCCCCATCCTCAATCGATTTCGAAGGATCGGGGACAAGCAGGTCCGGGTCTACGATCATTTGGTTGCCGAGACCGTCACATTCCGGACAAGCGCCGAACGGACTGTTGAAGGAGAACATGCGCGGAGCGAGCTCCTCCATGCTGAACCCGCATTCGGGGCAGGCCAGGTTCTGGCTGAACAGCAGCTCCTCCTGGTCTATAATATCGACCAGCACTCGGCCATCCGCCAACTTAAGTGCCGTCTCCAACGAGTCAGCGAGGCGGGTTTCTACCCCCTCCTTGACGACAATGCGGTCGACCACCACTTCAATAGAATGCTTCTTGTTCTTCTCCAGCTCGATCTTCTCGGAGAGTTCCCTGATCTCTCCGTTTACACGAACACGGACGAATCCTTGCTTCTGAATATCCGAGAGCAGCTTTACATGCTCGCCCTTTCTCCCGGAAACGAGAGGGGCTAAGATTTGCAATCGGGTCCGTTCCGGATAGTCCATAATCCGGTCCACCATGTGCTCAATGGTTTGCGCCGTAATCTCAACCCCATGCACAGGGCAATGTGGACGGCCGATACGGGCAAACAACAGACGCAAATAGTCATAAATCTCCGTTACGGTCCCTACGGTGGAGCGAGGATTCCGGCTCGTCGTCTTCTGATCGATTGAAATCGCAGGAGATAGTCCGTCAATGGAATCGACATCCGGCTTATCCATTTGTCCGAGAAATTGTCTGGCGTAGGCGGACAGAGACTCGACATATCTTCTCTGTCCCTCCGCATAGATCGTGTCGAAGGCGAGAGAGGATTTGCCTGAGCCGCTTAACCCGGTCAGAACTACGAACCGATCTCTCGGAATGGTGACATCTATATTTTTTAAATTATGGGCTCGCGCCCCTTTAATGACGATATGATCACTTGCCATGTGAATCCTCCTCTTAAGGAATGCCCTCTCCACTATATCAAAGCACATTGGCTATTTCTTTCACTGACCTCAGGCGGGTAAATCGTATCAGGATTGAGCCTTCAGTTCCAGAATGGCATCCCGCAGCTCTGCTGCCCGTTCGAACTGCAAACTCTTGGCGGCTTCCTTCATTTCCGCTTCCAGCCGCTCAATCAGTGCCGCGCGGTCCTTCTTCGACATCTTGTCGGCCCTTACCTCGGCCAGATAATCGGCTTTCTGCTCGGCTACCTTCGTTGCCTCAATCACTTCGCGGACCTTCTTCTGGATGGTCTGTGGAGTGATTCCGTGACGCTCATTATAGGCGATCTGAATCGCGCGGCGGCGTTCGGTCTCCTGGATTGCTTTAGTCATCGAGTCCGTATATTTATCCGCGTACATGATAACCTTGCCTTCCGAGTTCCGGGCAGCACGGCCGATCGTCTGGATCAGGGAACGCTCCGCACGCAGAAACCCTTCCTTGTCGGCATCCAGAATAGCAACCAGCGAGACCTCCGGCAAGTCAAGGCCTTCCCTCAGCAGATTAATACCTACCAGCACGTGGAATGTTCCGACCCGCAGATCCCGCAAGATCTGCATCCGCTCAAGCGTCTTGATGTCGGAGTGCAGATAGCGAACCTTAATCCCGATTTCCTTCAAATAATCAGTCAAATCCTCGGCCATTTTCTTGGTCAAGGTCGTTACGAGCACTCTCTCGTCCTTCCGAATTCTCTCCTGGATCTCTTCGATTAAATCGTCAATTTGACCCTCGGTTGGCCTTACCTCAATGATCGGGTCGAGCAATCCGGTAGGACGGATAATTTGCTCGATCATTTCCGGGCAGTGCTCGATCTCATAAGGACCCGGAGTCGCCGAAATGTACAGCGCCTGTTTAACCTTGCTCTCGAATTCCTCAAAACGGAGCGGGCGGTTGTCCAGCGCCGACGGCAGCCTAAAGCCGTGCTCCACCAGTACTTCCTTCCGGGCTCTGTCTCCGTTATACATTCCACGAATTTGCGGGAGGGTGACATGGGACTCATCGACTACCACCAGCATATCCTCCGGGAAATAATCAAACAGCGTATACGGCGTCGCTCCCCGCTCGCGGAACGTAAGCGGCCCGGAATAGTTCTCGATTCCCGAGCAGAAGCCCATCTCCTGCATCATTTCGATATCGTAGCGGGTTCTTTGTTCAAGTCTCTGCGCCTCGAGTAGCTTGCCTTGACTACGAAACTCGGCCAGCCGCTCCTCCAGCTCCCGTTCAATATCAACTAGCGCCCGCTTCATCGTGTCCTCGTGCGTGACAAAGTGAGAAGCCGGGAAGATCGCGATATGTTCTCTCTCGCCGAGAATTTCGCCCGTAAGCACATCAATCTCGGTAATCCGTTCAATCTCGTCCCCGAAGAGCTCTACCCGCACCGCATGCTCGCTGCGCGAGGCCGGGAAAATCTCGACCACATCCCCGCGAACCCGGAAGGTGCCGCGGACAAAATTGATATCGTTGCGCTGATACTGGATATCCACCAGCCTGTGCAATATCTGATTTCTCGGCAGCTCCATTCCTACTCTTAAGGAAAGCAAAAGATCCCGGTACTCCATTGGAGAACCGAGTCCATAAATACACGACACGCTCGCCACGATAATGACGTCACGCCGTTCGAACAGCGCACTTGTAGCAGAGTGCCGAAGCTTATCAATTTCGTCGTTGATGCTCGAATCCTTCTCAATATAAGTATCGGAAGAGGGAATATAAGCCTCTGGTTGATAGTAATCGTAGTAGCTTACGAAATATTCTACGGCATTGTTCGGGAAGAATTCCTTGAATTCACTGCAAAGCTGTGCCGCTAAAGTCTTGTTATGGGCAATGACCAGAGTCGGCCGGTTCAACCGCGCAATAACCTGAGCCGCGGTAAACGTCTTACCGGTTCCGGTCGCTCCGAGCAGGGTCTGATGTCTTCTCCCGCTCTGAATGCTTTGCACAATCTTCTCAATGGCCTGCGGCTGGTCCCCCTGCGGCTGGAAGTCGGAGACCAGCTCAAATTTCTTATTGCTTAATATGAGATCGCTCATAAGAATCCTCCGTTAAATTCGGAATGCGATTTCCTCTAAACTTTTACACATTGGCGGTCGATAAAAAGGATAGAAAACGGCAACTGCCGTTTATCATGTGTTGAAATATAGGAATGTTTGTTCCTACTATTATACCTTGTTTGCAACCGAGTTGCAAATCAAGATTGGTTCCTTATCCTCCCAACTATTATAAGCTGAACTAGGAGTGGTATCTATCGTGGATTTGACAACAATTATTGGGCTAATTGTGGGCTTGTTTGCACTGATTATGGGTTATATATGGGATGGCGGTCATTTAAGCGCCTTGTTCGTTCCCAGTGCCTTATTAATAGTCGTTGGCGGAACCGTCGGCGCGGTCATCGTCAGCTTCCCCTGGTCCAAGCTCAAGGAACTGCCCAAGGCGATGGGGATGGCTTTTAAAGAACAGAAGCAAGAAGCAGGAGTCATTATCGACGACATTGTGGAGATGGCGACTATTGCTCGAAGAGAAGGTGTTCTTGCCCTGGAGCAAAGAGCTGTCGAATACCATGATCCATTCCTCAAAGACGGATTAATGATGGTTATCGATGGAACGGATCCGGAATTGACCCGCCAAATTCTGGAACTGGAGATGGATGCGCTCGAAGCCCGCCACGAAGGATACGCGAAAATATTCGAATCGGCCGGAGGATTCGCTCCGACAATGGGGATTGTCGGTACCGTTATGGGCCTTATTCACGTTCTCGGCAGCCTCAGCGATCCGGATTCCCTAGGTCCCGCGATTGCCGTTGCATTCGCCGCCACTCTATATGGGGTAGCCACGGCAAACGTTGCCTATCTGCCGATAGCCAACAAAATTAAAGTTCGCAGCAAAGAGCAGATTTCCACTATGGAGCTGATGCTGGAAGGCATCCTGGCACTACAGGCAGGTGAGAATCCTCAGTTAATTCGCAAAAAGCTGACCTCCTTCCTTCATCAAAAGAAAAACTCAAAAGCGGAAGTAGGTGGAGAATTTGGCGAGGAGAGGTAAGAAGCCGGAGGTTCCTGAAAATCATGAACGATGGTTGATCACATATGCGGACTTGATAACGCTGTTGCTCATTTTCTTTGTCATTATGTACGCTATGAGCAAGGTCGATGAAACCAAATATAACGATCTGGCACAAACTTTGCATCTGCAGTTCAGCAGCAAAGGGGACTCGGTTCTACAACAAGGATCCGGCGTCATCGGCGGAATGGATTCAGGCAAAGGAAAAGAAGGCAACCTTAAGGATTTCGAGGCTTTCCTGGAGGAAATGGATAAGCGGAAAGAGCAAGGCCTTCAGGACTTGATGAAGATTGTCAATGAATACATTGAAGAAGAACAGCTGCAAGACACCGTGTCCATAGGCGACACCCCAAGAGGCGTTGCCATTACCTTGAATGATTTGCTGCTATTTGATTTAGGTAAGGCTGATCTCAGGGAAAACGCCTATCCGATTCTCGAAAAGTTGGCCAGCTTGTTCCCGACCTTGAATACGAAAATAAGCATCGAAGGACATACCGACGACTTGCCGCTGGCGACCGGTGCTTATTATAAAGATAACTGGAGACTCAGCTCCGAAAGATCGCTGTCCGTACTGCGGTACTTCACGAATGAGGCCGGACTGCCGGAATCGATGTTTCTCTCTACCGCCTATGCGGATACCAAGCCTATCGTTCCTAATACATCCGATGAAAATAGACAAAGGAACCGGCGGGTGGAGATCATCGTACTCAGATAATATCGTTACTCGATTGAAAAGAAGCGGACAGGAAGACGCTGAAGTTACAATGTCTTCCTGTCCGCTTCATTATTTAATCCGCCCTCAAGAGGAGGCGGAGGAAGGATTGCTGCGAAGCCTGTTGTCTCTCTTGCGGAAATATGCAAAAATCGAAGCCGGCTTCTGTTCCACATAATATACGGCCTTATCATCCGGACAGAGAATCAGTCCTAACTGATGATGCTCCCCTGCGAACATAGCCCGGCTGACAAACTTGGAGTGCCCATCCAAATTGATAATTTCCAGCTTGCAGAAAGCTGGATTCAACTGCATCGCAAGATGAAGCCCTTCCTTCGTTATCACTTTCCGCTGATTTACTTTACGAATAATTTCTCCGGCCCGGATGCCTGATTCGGCTGCAGGACTGTTCGGTAGGACGGCCAATATTTTCAAGCCCCGGGTATCATGCACATAGAGCGGGTGGGCCGTTTCCTCCTGACTGTTGGAATAAGCAATCATCCCTTCATGCAGCAGCAAGGTCAGCAAGGAGGCCGCCAGGATCAGCGGCTCCCAATAGTAGCTTCCGATGGCAGCACAGAGAACAAGCACCGAGTAACCCAATAATAATGTCGAATCGAATCTCGCCTTCAGATAGGGAAGCTTGCTGATCGTGGATGACGTAAATCCAATCAGCGCGGGAAAAGCGACCATTCCCCAGCCGGCTGCTCCGCCCTCCACAAACCATGGATTCCACGGCAGATGGCTTATTCCCGTCTCGGAAGGAACTAACAGAAACAGGGGGACAGGCCAAAATCCATGCAGATGGTAGGCTCCTACCAGCTTTCCTCGTTTGCTCTCCATAAAGAGAGGCGTTGCCATCCGGCTGCCTTGCCACCGCACCAGCAGCCCTTCCGTCAAATGCAGAATCGCGGCCAACGCTAGCAGCGATGGGATATTGACCGATAATGCGGTAGCAAATATCCAGCCTGCCCAAGGCCAGTCAACGGCGCTTGGGACGAACAGTGCCAGGGAATGAAGAAGACCTATGATCCCGACAGAATAGGCAATACAAAAATAACGGACCCGCACCAGCATCAGCAGGAGCGATATCCCCCAAATCAGCAGCATTGCTTGGAGGGATAGCGTCACTCCGAACAGGAGCATTAGAACCGATGCCATTATGCCCGCCAGCCAACCCCATAGCAGCGTCCGCCAAGTTTCGCCTATTAAGGAATGCAGGCGGGAATGAAATAGTTTGCGCTCCAACGAAATTTGCCGGCGGTATTGAAGGATAATAAAGGCGATTCCTATATAATACAGAGGATTCAGCAGAAGCTGAGCCACTGCACGGACAATCTGCTCTCCCCAATCAACCCAAGGATTCATTCCATTTCTCCTTAATAGAAAAGAATAAGAAGGCGGTGCAAACCGACCTTCTTCACAAATTCTACGTTTCTATTCAATTTCCTGCCGCTTCTCTAAAAGGTAGTTAATAAGTCTTCAGCATGTATTCAGTAAAAGAGCACTGCAGCGATGCTGCAACCTTTAATTACCGTTAGCCAGCTTTTCCCGCAAGTATTGAACAGCGGCCTTCAGCTGATTATCGTTGTTCGGATCGCGAATCGCCTCTATCACTTTACTTTCTAACAGGCCCATCATCTGTTCGTCCACTTCCCCGTTGACCGTCAGGCTGTTATCCGTCTGGAAGGCTTTGACGGCATCCACCGTCTGCTGATCGAAATATCCGTCGTTACGGCTGACGGAATAGCCTAGGGCAGGAAGCATCGTCTGCAGTACTTTTACATCCTCATTAGCCATGTCATAGGTTAGCGTCACCTGTTTACTGAAAGGTCTGACTGTAAAGATTTCCGGCTGCTCAACCTTCATATCCGGCTCGATTCCGGTCTTGTTAATCCAGTTCCCGTCCGGAGTCAGCCATTTGGAGGTTGTCAATTTGATATTGCTGCCGTCCCCCATTTCCTTCTCGAAAGTGACCTGTACCGTTCCCTTGCCATAGGTCTTCTCGCCGATTAATTGGCTGCCGGCCGATTCCTTCAAAGCACCGGCCAGAATTTCCGAGGCGCTCGCACTTCCTTGGTTTATAAGAACCGCGACCGGATACGCTTTGGCCGGGTTAGGATTCTTGGAGAGCGTCGGCTGCCGCTTCCCATTGCGGTCTTCGATTTGGACAATAGGCTTGCCCTTCTCGATAAACGGCTGAACGATATGAATCACCTGATCCAACAGACCTCCGGGATCATTCCGTACATCGATAATCAAGCCTTTCATTCCTTGGGCTTCCAGCTTGCTCAATTCCTCCTCAAATCTTTTACTTGTCTGGAAAGAGAATTGAGTAATTTCGATCTTGCCTATGGAATCCTCCAGCATCTCTGCGTAGACCGTCTCTATGGGGATGTCGTCGCGAACGATGACAATCTCCACCGGTTCCGAGGTACCGCTCCGCAAGACGGATAATTTTGCTTCGGTTCCTTTGGGCCCGCGGATCTTGGCTACGGCTTCATTCAAAGTCAGCCCATCCAGCGATTCTCCGTCTACACTTAATATGACGTCCCTGGCTCGCAATCCGGATTTCTCTGCGGGAGAGCCTTTAATAGGCGAGACGATCGTCACTCTGCCGTTATCCAACGATACCTCTGCCCCGATGCCTTGAAAGGACGAACTGATATGCTCCTCGAAATCCTTGGCTTCCTTGGTCGTCATATACGTAGAGAACGGATCCTCCAGGGAGGCAAGCATGCCTTGAATGGCACCGTCGATGATCTTATCATGATCGACTTGTTCCAAGTACCTCTGACGAATAATCTCATAAGCTTTCGTGACCTTGTCCAGATCCTTGCGGGTTACTTCTCCTTGCGGAGCTTCGACGGTTGCAAAGGAAGGACTCACTATCGTTAAAGTAAGAATGCTGCTGGCGAACATAGCCAGCACAATAAATGCCAAAACCGTACGGCCTTTAAAAACCATAAACCTTGCACCACCTTTGCTACCCTGACTTACCTGCTAGTATATGACAAGCACGTGCGGTTTATAATAGACAAGCTATTAATTTTCTACTCCACATACGGCCTTGGGTTAACGGGCTTCTCGTCAATTCTGACCTCGAAATGAAGATGGTTGCCGGTGGAATCTCCCGTTGATCCTACTTCAGCAATCTTCTGTCCTCTTGTAACCGAGTCTCCCTCGCTAACTTTGATTCCATTCTGCCGGATGTGGCCATACCAGGTCCACATTCCACCGCCGTGGTCGATCACAACCGTATTGCCATATCCTCTTACCCAGGAAGCGATCAAGACCACTCCATCGTCCGCAGCCACAATTGTAGTTCCGTTAGGGGCGGCGATATCCATGCCCGCATGCAGCTTTCTCTTCTTGGCAATGGGATCTATCCGATAACCGAATTCGGAGGTAATGATCCCGCTGTCCGGAACCGGCCAGGCCAGCTGCCCGCCGGCTCGGCTTACATTGGATGTCTTCATCTTCGCTTCTTTAGCCTTTTGCTGCTGAATCAATTTATTTTTTTCATTGTACAGTTGGGCTTTCTCCTTGGCCAGAGCGACCAGACTCTGTTCCTGCTCCTCACTGATGCCCTCAGCTTCTGCCTCTTGGGCGGACAGACTGGCAATGGCCACTTCCTTCTGCTTCTCGCGCGCCAGCAGCTGCTGACGCACATCCTCCGCTTCAGCATACAATCTCTCGGCTTCCTGCAGCTGAATTTCGACCTCTATCTTTTTCTCCGCGATCAGGTCGCGGTCCTTTTTGTTAGCTTCCAGTAACCGCTTGTCATTACCGGATATCAGCTTCAACGTATTAAATCTTTCGATAAAATCCGAGAAACTGGTCGCGCTAAGAATAACATCAAGATAGGACACCGTACCGTTCATATACATGGCCCGAACTCTCGATTTCAACTGCTTGTCCCTTTCTTCTACCCGTTCCTCCGCATCTACTAGCTGTTGGGTCGTTTCATGAAGCGTAGCCGTTACCACATTAACCTGCTCATTCAGCTCGTTCAGCTTGGCTACCTGCCGCTCAATCTCTTCCTGAATCTCTTGCAGGGTAATGATTTCTACTCTTTTTTGCTCCTGTAGGGAAGCCTTAAGCTCTTCGGCTTCCTTCCGTTTCTTGGCCGCTTCCTGCTCCTGCTTCTGCAAATTCTCCAGCTTGCGGTTAATATCGTCCAAAGGACCGGCAAATCCTGTATAGGGCTGCACTACCAGGCATAAGGCCACGACTACGGCGGTGAGAGACAACGACAACTTTTTCAAAAGAAATACCTCCTACACTTTTAAATACTTGCGAACCGAAATCGTGCTGCCCCATATTCCGATAACTAATCCGATGGAAAGCAATAAAATGCCGACCGGATATATGACTTCCAGAAGCGGTTTGAAATGCACCATAAAAACGCTGATATCGGCCTGGGTCGACTTTAGAAGTTCAAAGTATCCGTAGGACAGGATACCGATCGGAATGATCGATCCTATCAATCCAAGCAGCGCCCCCTCTATGAAGAAAGGCCAATTGATAAAACTGTTGGTAGCTCCTACAAGCTTCATGATCTTAATTTCCCGGTTACGGGCCATAATGGTCAGCTTGATCGTATTGGATATCAGGAACATCGCCGTCAACGCTAGGCAAACGACCAATACCAACCCCACGTTACGAATAATGGAGGTTACTTTAAACAGAGTATCGACGGTCCCCTTGCCATAATTAACGCTGACGATCGGAGCCGGGTCCTTCCCCGTATTCAAGGCTTCAATCTTCTGAGCCACCATTCCTACCTGGCTCGGTTCCTTGACTTCTACCGTGAAGGAATCATTCAATGGATTGTTCTCGCCATCCAGCCCTTCCAGATAGGCTTCACCGGATTCCCCCATCTTTTCCCGCAGAATCTCTAAACCTTCTTCTTTGGAAACAAAAGTGTTCTTCTCTACTTCGGGCATGCCGGTAATGCTGGCTTCAATCGCTTCTATTTCCTCCTGCGGCGTTTCCAGCTCCAGGAAGACCTTGATTTCCACCTGCTTCTCTATTTGTTCCGTCAAATAATTGACATTCAATGATAAAATCAGGAACAACCCTAGTATAAATAGCGATATAGATATCGAACTGATCGAAGCGAACGTCATCCACCCATTGCGGATAATGTTCTTGCCACCCTCTCTGAAGTGCCGGCCAAGTGTACTAATCGTCATAGCCGTAATCTCCTCTCGCTTGGTCGCGGGCAATCTGGCCGTGTTCGATAGCAATTACTCTCTTTCGGATGGTATTAACAATTTCTTTGTTATGCGTAGCCATGATGATCGTCGTTCCCCGGTAATTGATTTCCTCCAGCAAGTTCATAATTCCCCATGAGGTCTCAGGATCCAGATTTCCCGTAGGCTCGTCCGCTATAATGACAGCCGGATTGTTGACAATCGCCCGGGCTATAGCAATTCTCTGCTGCTCCCCGCCGGACAGCTGCGTCGGGAAAGAGGCCGCTTTGTCCTTCAGCTTGACCAGTTCCAATACTTCCATCGTTCTTTTCTTGATTAACTTCTTGGGAGCTTCAATAGCTTCCATGGCAAAGGCAATATTCTCATAGACCGTTAACTTGGGCAGAAGCCGGAAGTCCTGGAAAATCACTCCGATATTGCGCCGGACATAAGGAATCTTACGCGGCTTCAGCTTCTCCAGATTAAAGCCGTTAACAAAAATTTGACCTTTGGTAGGCCGCTCTTCCCTATATATCATTTTCATAAAAGTAGATTTCCCCGCTCCGGAGGGGCCTACAACATAAACAAATTCATTAGCATTAACCTTAAGATTTATGCCCCTTATCGCATGTGTCCCGTCCGGATAAGTCTTCCAGACGTCCTGCATTTCAATCATGCTATCACATCCTGTTTGTAGTAACCTTCTTAAACTTCGACATAAATCTTTAAATTCCTTTAGATTGGTATCAAAAACGTAACAAATCCCCGTTATTTTCACCAAATTAACAGTTTATCCCGACATGTGACGAATAACGCCGAATGAAGAAGGAGGCGAAATATCTCGTCCATTCTCTTCATACAATTGAAGAAAGGTTGTTGCATCATCTAAGGAGGTCATTCTCATGCCATGGTCAAGGAGGAGCCTATTAATCATTGTTTCGGCATTATCGGCTCTACTTTTAATTTTTTTGGCGCTTATAGGCTATGCCTCTCAGAACCGATTTCCCAGGGGAATGAGTCTGCACGGCTGGTCCATTGCCGGAGCCCCCTATTATTCAACCGTCGCCAAGCTGGAACAAGCGGCCCGGGAGTTCTCCCAAACCAAGATCGCTTTGACATCGGACCGCCCGGAGGCCCCTCCGAATACGTTAACTATGGAGCAGCTTGGAATCAGAATCGATATGGATCCCTTCTTCACTGTCCTGCAGCAGCTTCGCTCTGGAAACCGTTTCGAACAAGTAGGGAACCGCTGGAGACTTTCCGGGTCATCCTTAAAGCTTACCTTATTTTTTAATGACAATGCAATGCACAATATGTTGAAATCTGTATGGTCGGATATGTACAGCCAAACTCCCCAGGATGCCCGAAGAATGATTACGGAAGATGACCGGATTGAAATCATACCCGAGCAAACGGCATACCGTATAGATGAACAGGAGCTTAAGCGCAGAATTATGGAATGGTTTGATAAAGAGTGGAATGGCCTAAACGGCGAGATCGCCCAGGCTTCCATCCATCTGCCCCTGCTTGCCGAGAACCCGCAAGTGACGGCTGCAGATCTGAATGCCCAAGGCATTGACCGCAAGTTTAGTGAATTTACCACAGTATTCATGACTAATGAGGAAGGCCGAATGCACAATATTCAATCCGCCGCCCGCATAATGGATAACATGCTGCTGGGTCCGCAGGAGGTCTTCGACTACGGCCAAATCGTCCATAGGGCTGAAACGGAATTCGGCTTTAAGGAAGCCCCCGTTATTGTGAACGGGCAGCTTGTAACCGGAATCGGCGGCGGGATTTGCCAGGTGTCCAGCACGTTGTATAATGCCGCTCTGCGTGGCGGCCTGGAAATTGTGGAAAGAAGGAATCATACCCTTCCCGTCAGCTATGTCGAATTGGGTCAGGACGCCACTTATGCGGACGGATATATTAATTTCAAGTTCCGCAACAATACCGGCCGTCATTTGCTGATTAAGACAACCTTGATCGAAAACCGGCTGACCATCAAATTGTTCGGTCATACTCCAAGTCATATTACTTACGATGTAGAATCGGTTATAGTGAAAGAAGTGGAGCCTTCGGTGAAATACGTGTATAATCCCGGCCTGACCAGAGAGCAGCAGATTCAAAAAGGCAAGCCCGGCTATATTGTCGAAACTTATCGGCATAAGATTGAAAATGGGCAACGGACGGATTCCCAACTCATTTCCAAAGACACCTATGCCGCCCAGCCAACTCTCATCGCTACTCCTCATGACGCCAAAGCCGAGAACCCTTCCCAGCCGGCACCCATGGTAGAAGACGGGGTAAGGGGACGCTGATATCCAGGAAGGCAAAGCTGGCCCTGGTCCAATTACATTGGACCAGGGTCTTTTATTTATGACAAGTCATATGACTTCGGTGACTTGGCAGCGCTATCTTCTTCTAGTAATCTAAGTTTAGTGAAATGGAACAAAGAGGTGAGCAACCGATGTCCAAGGAAGATTTCTTCCGAGACCTTGAATATAAGCTGAAGGGCTTGCCGGAACAGGAACGGCGACAAATTCTGCAAGTGTATGAAGACCTGTTTCGGACGGCCGCCGAGAATGGCAAGGATGAACGCGAGGTAACCGCTTATCTGGGATTCGCTTCGGATCATCCCCCCCATGACCATCTAGCTGTTTATCCGCATCCAGCTATCGATAGCTCGCACCAAGGGATTCGGCCGTTGATAGCCAGCGTAGCTCTCGGATTATTTAATCTGATTATTGTTCTGCCGCCGTTTCTGGCCATTAGCGCATTACTGTTAGCCTTCTGCATCATGACGTTCGTCCTGCTGGCTCTGCCGCTGTTCATTTGGTGGTTCCCCTATGGGGATATTCTTTTTATTCACAAGCTGTTCTTAACTATGGCCGTGTTCGGTCTGGGCATGCTTACGGGCATCGCGTCATGGTATTCCGTCAAGTGGTACTTCATTGCCGTACGGAAATATATCCAAATTAACGTTAATCTGATAAAGGGGGAATAAGTCTTGAAACGTAAAGCAGTCGCCTTTCTCGCCCTCTTTTCATTTGCATGCTTCCTGATTGGTTCCATCGGCTTTGCCGCTACCTATGTCTGGAAGCGGGGAGCAAGCACCCATGCCATTAGTACGGAATTTGGCCAGACCCGGGATTCGGCTGATGGCTGGAAACCGTTAACGTCCGAGAGCTCCGAGGAGGAGCAGACGTTCGATTCGTCTGACATTTCCCGCTTTTCCCTAAGGACCGATTTGGCCAAGCTTCAGTTTGTTACCAGCCCGTCCGATACGATTACTGTCCGTTTGACCAGCCAGTCTTCCGAAAAATATAAGCCTGAAATCAAAGCTGAGCAGCGGGGTGATCAATTAAGCGTAGAGGTCCTCCATCCCGAACAGACAGGGTTTGGCCTTGATCGGATTCAGGATTTGCTTCAGAACAATAATAATCAGTCTCTGACGATGACCGTGGAGGTAGCGCTGCCTGATAAAGTTTTCTCCGAAGTCAGACTGGTGTCCGATATGGGGAGTATTGCTTTGGGAGGAATGAAAGCTGATAAGCTTCATATCCGAAGCGATGCAGGCTCCGTTCACCTGAATGATTATGTTGGAAAGAAATTGGAGGTTAATACCAATATAGGCAGCATTCAGTTAAAGGAAATTGATGCGGAGATTAACGTTAGCAGCGATATAGGGAGTATCTCCGTTGAACAGTCCTCCATTCTCCATCCACTGAACATCAAGAACGAAATTGGCAAGGTCGAGCTAATCGTTAGCGAAGTGGCGCCTATGACGATGGAGCTTACAACCAGTATGGGCAGTATCCATACCAACCTCCCGGGGATGACAGAGGAAGAACGCCGCCGCACCTACTGGAAAGGATCCTACGGGAATAACGGTCCATCGGTGAAAATAAATACGGAGATCGGCAGTATAAGCGTTCTATCCAAATAATAGAATCTTGCGCGCCGTTCGAATACTTACCTAATAAGCCCCCTTGCTGTTCACGCAGGGGGGCTTGTTTATGGATGGTTGCTTGCTATTTATCCAGATGGGTCTGAACCCATTCTTCCGTCTTCCCGACGGCTTCCTCCGCCCGGCCAATCGCTTGCGCTACTTGCTCGGAGGCTGTTCCTCCGTAGACGTTGCGGGCATTGACCACCTGTTCCGGCTGCAGCACCTGATAAATATTGTCGTCGAACAGCTCGGAAAACTGCTTGAACTCGTCCAAAGTCAGGTCAAGCAAATATTTTTTGTTCTGAATGCAGTAAAGCACTGTCTTCCCGATAATTTCATGGGCTTGACGGAACGGAATCCCTTTATTCACCAGGTAATCGGCAATATCGGTCGCGTTGGAGAAATCCTGATTGACTGCTTGTCTCATTCGGTCCCGGTTTACCTTCATGGTCGAAACCATAGGGGCGAATAATTGCAGGGCCCCCTGCAGCGTCTTGACGGTATCGAACATTCCTTCCTTATCTTCCTGCATGTCCTTGTTATAGGCTAACGGAAGCGCCTTAAGGACCGTCAGCAAGCCGACAAGATTGCCGTAGACCCGTCCGGTCTTGCCCCTTACCAATTCGGCCACGTCCGGATTCTTCTTCTGCGGCATGATGCTGCTGCCGGTGCAGAAGGCGTCATCCAGCTCGATAAAGGCAAACTCGGTGCTGGACCACATCACCATCTCCTCGCACAGACGGGACAAATGCATCATTATCATAGAAGCATTGGACAGAAATTCGATAATGAAATCCCGGTCGCTAACCGCATCCAGACTGTTTTCATATACGCGGTCAAAGCCAAGCTGTTCGGCCACGAAATGGCGGTCGATCGGGAAAGTCGTACCGGCTAATGCCCCTGCCCCAAGCGGGAGAACATTAATCCGTTTGTAGCTGTCCTGAAGCCGTTCGATATCCCGTTGAAACATGGACACATAAGCCATCAGATGATGGGCGAACAGGATCGGCTGGGCCCTTTGCAAATGGGTATAGCCCGGAATGATTGTGTCCAGGTTGGCCTTGGCCTGTTCCAATAAGGCTAATTGAAGCTTATGCAGCATGCCGACAAATTCCACTACTCTTCTGCGCAGGTACAGATGCATATCCGTAGCTACCTGATCGTTCCGGCTGCGGCCTGTATGCAGCTTGCCTCCTACAGGACCGATTTCCTCGATCAAGGCCTTCTCAATGTTCATATGGATATCTTCGTCACTCACCGAAAATTCCATCTCACCGCGCTGAATCCGCTCCTGAACCTTGAGCAGTCCTTCCTTGATCCGCTCGGCATCGGCCTCCGGAACGATGCCGCACTTGGCCAGCATGGCAATATGGGCAAGGCTGCCTTGAATGTCTTCTTCCGCAAGCTCTTTATCAAATAGAATCGAAGCGGTATACTCTTCGACGAGCTGATCCGTTTTTTTGGTGAACCGGCCACCCCATAATTTTGACACTGTACTTCCCCTTTCCATCAACAAGCGAGCCGCACCAGGCGGCCCGCTGTTTTCCTATTTCTGCTTGCTCTGCTCGACACCCGAACCTACCTTCAAACGCAGTGCGTTCAGGTGAATAAATCCGGTGGCATCCGACTGATTGTAGGCTTGGGTCGGATCCGCCTCCATCGTTGCAATATCCGGATTGTACAGGCTCACCGGGCTCTTCACTCCAGCGGCAATGACGTTGCCTTTATACAGCTTGATGCGCACGGTACCCGTTACATTCTTCTGGCTTTCCGTCACCAATGCCTGAAGCGCAAGCCGCTCCGGAGCAAACCAGAATCCGTTATAGACCAAAGTGCTGTACTTGGAAATCAAGGAATCACGCAGATGCATAACGTCCCGGTCCATTGTCAGAGACTCCATTTTGCGGTGGGCATGGAATAAGATCGTTCCGCCCGGGGTCTCGTAAACGCCGCGGCTTTTCATGCCGACGAACCGGTTCTCGACCATATCGACGCGGCCAATTCCATGCTTGCCGCCGAGCTCGTTCAAGGTATCCATAACTTCAAGCGGAGTCATTTTCTTCCCGTTTAGAGCGACGCAGTTCCCCTGTTCAAACTCCAGCTCCAGGTATTCCGGGGTGTCGGGAGCGTCCTCCGGAGATACGCTTAATACGTACATATCTTTGCAAGAATCGGCGCTTGCGTCAAACCAAGGGTCTTCCAGCATGCCGCTCTCAAAGCTGATATGAAGCAAATTGCGGTCCGTTGAATAAGGCTTGGAAGCCGTCGCCTGCACCGGAATGCCGTGCTTCTCCGCATACGCGATCATTTCGGCGCGTCCCGGGAATTGCTCACGGAACGACTCAAGACGCCACGGAGCGATCACGGAAATTTCAGGAGCCAACGCCGCGGCTGCCAGCTCGAAGCGGACCTGGTCATTCCCCTTGCCCGTAGCACCATGAGCGATAGCCGTCGCTCCTTCCGCTCTGGCGATCTCCACCATCCGCTTGGCGATAAGGGGGCGTGCGATGCTGGTGCCCAGCAAATACTGACCTTCGTACAAAGCACCTGCCTGAAACATCGGGAAGATAAAGTCACGGGCAAACTCGTCGCGCAAATCATCGATATACACTTTCGATGCCCCGGTCCGCAGTGCTTTTTCCTCCAGTCCGTCCAACTCGTCCTTCTGTCCGATATCCGCCGTGAACGCGATAATCTCCGCATCATAGGTTTCCTTCAACCATGCCAGAATTACAGAAGTATCCAATCCGCCGGAATAGGCGAGAACAATTTTATCTTTTGCCATGACTATTTCACCCTTCTCTATACTTGTTCGCATGGTGCCTAAGCTTTGCTGCCTTAAGCACATGGGTCCGTGAGCTACATAATGGCGGCCATAATTGCCTTCTGCGCATGCAGCCGGTTTTCCGCCTGATCGAATACGATGGAATGATTTCCGTCTATGATGCCTTCGCTAACCTCTTCGCCACGATGAGCCGGCAGGCAATGCATGAATAGGTAATCCGGCTTCGCGTACTTAACCAGTTCCTCATTAACCTGATATTGGCTGAAAGCGGCGACTCGTTGAGCCTGCTCCTCTTCTTGCCCCATGCTCGCCCATACATCTGTATATATGATGTCCGCATCCGCTACCGCTTCTTTCGGATCGGTCACAATTTCCAGCTTGGAGCCGGTTTGCGCAGCGATTTCCCTAGAGACATCAACCATTTCGCGATCGGGTCCATAGCCTTCCGGAGAAGCCACAGAGACGTCCAGTCCCAGTTTACAGCCTCCCACCATCAGAGAGTGGGCCATATTGTTGCCATCGCCGATATAAGCCAGCTTAAGCCCCTGAAGCTTGCCCTTCTTCTCGAAGATGGTCTGGTAGTCAGCCAGCGCCTGGCAAGGATGGGACAGATCGGACAAACCGTTAATAACCGGGATGGTAGCCCCTCTAGCCAACTCAATAACAGTCCGGTGTGCAAACGTGCGGAACATAATGCCGTCCAGATAACGGGACAGGGTCTGAGCCGTGTCCCAGATTGTTTCCCCGCGGCCGATCTGCAAATCATTGCGGCTCAGGAATAGTGCGTGCCCGCCAAGCTGGTACATCCCCACCTCGAACGATACCCGCGTACGGGTCGAAGATTTTTCGAAGATCATGCCCAAAGTTTTCCCTTTGAGTGGCTGATAAACTTCTCCCTCTTTATTTTTCCGTTTCAGCTCTACGGCCAAGTCGATCAAGTATTGGATTTCTTCTGTGGTGTAATCGGCTAACCCGAGAAAGTCTCTTCCCTTCAAATTCAGCCCATTTTCGGATGATGTTAAATTTGTCATGTCATCGCTCCTTTCAAGTTGATTCCTTCAAAATAGTTTCGGCAGTTCAAAAGAAATTGTTCATGCCGATCTATGGACAGCGCCTCAAAGCACAAATAATTATTTAGTAATCGTTTCTCACTCTTTAACGGCGAGCGAATAGCCGGCCATCACCTTGCTGATGACGGCAATGCCTTCATCGAGCTCTTCCTTCGTAACCAGCAGGCTCGGAAGCAGACGAATAACATTGGGGCCCGCCGATACTACCAGTACCCCTTGCTCATGAATCTTCGCCAAAATGTCGGCTACCGGCTCGTGACATTCGATACCGATCAACAGCCCAAGACCGCGGACTTCCTTAACCAAAGGATGACCGTTCAACTCTTCCCTCAGCCGGTTCATGGCGTATTGTCCCATTTCCGCTGCCCGCTCGGACAGCTTGCCTTCCAGAAGCGTCTCTACGGTAGCTATCCCTGCGGCCGTAGCTATAGGCGTTCCTCCGAAGGTAGATCCGTGGCTTCCTGCGCCGAAGGCCTCATTCAGCTTCTCCTTGCCGAGCATGGCCCCTATTGGGAAGCCGCTGCCCAGAGCCTTCGCTAAGGTAAAGATATCCGGTTCAATTCCGTAATGCTCATGGGCGAACCATTTCCCTGTGCGGCCCATTCCGGTTTGGATTTCATCAACGATGAGCAGCAGGTTGTGCTCCTTGCACAATCTGGCCACTTCTTGAACAAATTCGGGCTCCGCTATCCGTACCCCGCCCTCAGCCTGAACCATCTCCAGCATGATAGCACACGTCTTGTCGGTAATGTAACCGGATAGCGCAGATGCATCGTTAAACGGTGCATAAACAAAGCCTTGAGGAAGAGGCTGGAACCCCTCCTGCACTTTCTCCTGACCGGTTGCGGTCAAGGTAGCCAAGGTCCGGCCATGAAAGGACTGTCTGAAGGTGATGATCTCGTACCGTCCGGTTCCGAGCACCTTCTGATGATATCTACGCGCCAGCTTGATCGCCGCTTCATTAGCTTCCGCTCCGCTGTTGCAGAAGAAGACGGCATCCGCACAGCTTACATCTGTCAGCAGCTTAGCAAGCTTCTCCTGATTAGGAATATGAAATAAATTACTGACATGCCATAAGTCATCCAACTGCGCTACAAGCTTCTCCTTCACTTGGGCGGGAGAATGCCCCAGGCTGGTGACGGCTAAACCGCTCATCAAATCCAAATAACATTTGCCCGTATCATCCCAAAGCCGGCTGCCCTCTCCCTTAACCAAGGTTATCGGATACCGGGCATAGGTTGGAAATAAAGAGCTCTTATTGCTTGCTTCCCCCATCGTTTGTTCCCTCCCGTCTAAAAATGCATATATTATGTTCATCCAGAACTTAGTCTGGATTTCCCATTTTTAGTTAAATAACGATCATGCTTCCTTAACAATCCTCGTCCCGATGGCTTCGCCTTGTATGACTTTGCTCAGCACTTCCGGCACCGTGCCGTCGACAATGACGACTTCCCGTACCTGCCCCTGTATGCACTGCACAGCCGCCCGAACCTTCGGAATCATTCCGCCGTAGATTTCCCCGCTCTCGATCATTTGATCGATTTCCTGCACGGTTACAGATGGCAGAACCTTCTTTTCCCCGTCAACGGTTTTCATAACCCCCGGCACGTCGGTAACGACGATCATACGCTCCACTCCGACTCGGGAAGCGACCGCCCCTGCAGCCGTATCCGCATTAATATTAAACCGCTGGCTTCCGTCCTCGCCGATTCCTATCGGAGCAATGACCGGAATATACCCCATGGAGACAATCCCCTGGATCAGTTCAGCATTGACGGCCGTAACGTCCCCGACCCAGCCGACCTCTTCCGTGTTATCCACCGGTTTGGCTTGAATCAGTTGGCCATCGACTCCGGACAAACCAAGGGCTTTAGCCCCCGATTCTTGGATTTTACGTACAATTTCTTTATTAATCCGTCCGGCAAGCACCATCTCAACGACATCCAGCACCTCTTCGCTTGTTTTGCGCAGACCGTTAACGAACACGGATTCAATGCCCAATTGCTCAAGTGTGCTGGAAATAGCCGGTCCGCCGCCGTGTACGATGACCGGGATAGCTCCTTCCTGCTGCAGCTTCCTCATGTCGTCAAAGAAAGAAGACGGAAGAGCCGCCAGAGTGCTGCCTCCGCATTTAATAACAAAACAATGGTAACTCATAACTCCACCTGCTTTCCTCACGCTGCTATCAACACAAGTTATGTCGTAGCGTTATTCTGAATCCTTCATCCTTCAGGATGAAAACGACCCTTGCAGGAGCAGTGGACACCTACCCCTCACGTTCTTGACATATTGGCGTCCAGACTGCTTTCTTGCCTATATATCTATTAGAGTTAATAAATGCCTTATTAAGTCCGATAAGCCGCATTAATCCGCACGTAATCATAGGTTAAATCGCAGCCCCAGGCCGTAGCCTGATGTGTTCCCATATGAAGATCGACATGGATCTCTACCAGATCGCCCTTTAAATACTCGGCAGCCCGCTCCTCATCGAATTTCACGGGTCGCGATTGCTCAAGCACCGATATGTCGCCAATGCGTATATCGACCGTCTCCGTGTTGAGCGGCTGACCGGCTCGGCCGGCGGCTGCAATAATCCGTCCCCAGTTCGCATCGGCCCCGAAACAGGCAGACTTGACGAGGCTCGATCCCACGATGGTCTTGGCGATAGCCCGCGCCGCCTCTATCGAGGCCGCTCCGTTCACCTGCACCTCGACCAGCTTGGTCGCTCCTTCTCCGTCCCGGGCAATTGCCTTCGCCAAATATTCGCTCACATGCCGGAAGCCTGCCGCGAAGGCCTCCCAGTCCGGATGGCCCGGCGCCAGCTTTGCACTGCCGGACAATCCGCTTGCCATGGCCACGACCATGTCGTTCGTGCTCGTATCCCCGTCCACCGTAATCATGTTGAACGTAGAATCCGTCACCCCGCTGAGCAGCTTCTGCAATGGATCCGCATCGATATTCGCATCGGTCGTAATAAACCCGAGCATCGTGGCCATGTTCGGATGTATCATCCCCGAACCTTTAGCCGCTCCGGCGATATAAACCGGACGTCCATCCACTGTAACCTTGACGCAGATCATCTTCTGAACCAGATCGGTCGTCAGAATGGCCTGGCAGAAATCGTCGCTGCCGTCAAGCTTTACCCGCTCCGGAAGTCGGGCGATGCCCGCACCCAATTTATCCATCGGCAGCAGCTCGCCGATAACGCCGGTGGAGGCGACCCCGACAAGATGCTCCTCCACGCCGAACGCTTGGGCCGCGGCCGCACGCATAGTTCGGGCATCCTCTTCTCCTTGCTTGCCCGTGCATGCGTTAGCGTTACCGCTGTTGACAACGACAGCCTGCAGCTTGCCTCCGGCAGCCAGGCTCTCCCGGGTTACCTTAAGCGGTGCCGCCTGAAAAGCGTTAAGCGTGTAAACCGCGGCCGCAGCCGCCGGTACCTCGCAAACGACCGCACCCAAGTCGTAGCGTTCCACCTTCTTCAGCCCGCAATGAAGGCCGCCTGCCCGAAAACCCGCGGGCGTCGTCAGGCCGCCGTCGGGCACGACAGTAAATTGCTCATGATCATTCATTCTGGTTCACCTTTCCTCATCATTACGGGTAGACCGGAGTAAATTCCAAACCGGTAGTCTCATCCCAACCCATCATCAGATTCAAATTTTGAATCGCTTGCCCGGCAGCGCCCTTAACCAGGTTGTCAATGACAGAAACGATCGTCACCCGGCCCGTACGCTCGTCTACGGAAAATCCGATATCGCAATAATTGGAGCCCCATACCTCTTTAGTTGCGGGCCATTGGCCGGATGGACGAATTCGGACAAACGGCCGGCCTTTATAATATTCGCGATACAAGTCGATGAACTCCTCATCGCTTTTGGAATCCGTCAACTGGGCATACATCGTGCTGAGAATCCCTCTAGTCATTGGAACCAGGTGGGTAGTGAATGTCGTCAGCACTTCCTTGCCGGCAATCTGGCTTAACACCTGCTCAATCTCAGGCGTATGCTGGTGCCGGTTCACCTTGTAGGCCAGGAAATTCTCGTTCATTTCCGAATAATGGAACGATTGGCTTAACCCCCTGCCTGCACCGGATACACCCGATTTAGCGTCAACTATAATCGTCGAAGGATCAATCCAGCCGGCATTCACGGCCGGGATCAGACCCAACAGGGTGGCCGTCGGGTAGCAGCCCGGGTTCGAAATAAAATCGGCATCGCGGCATTGTTCACCGAACACTTCGGCCAGACCGTAAACCGCCTTCGCCAAGTAGACCTCATCCGCCGCTTTGCGCTTATAATACTTTTCATAGACAGCCGGCGACTTCAAACGGAAATCCCCGGACAGGTCAATAACCTTCAGCCCTGCATCCAGCAGCTGGGGAACAAGCTCGGCACTTACTCCGTGCGGTGTCGCCGCGAACACAACATCCGCCTTCTGCTTGATTAAAGGAATATCAACGGCATCCAAATGATCTACTATAATTTCTCTTAAATGGGGAAACCCGTCAGACAGCGGTTTTCCCGCACTCGATGAAGATATAACCGATGTAATCTCCACATTGGGATGCCTTAACAAAAAACGAATCAGCTCCACCCCGCCATATCCGGTGGAACCAATAATGGCCGCTCTTATCGATGAATTCATAATCTAAGCCCCTCCTCCATGCAACCAAGGATAAACGGCTACTGCCGTCCTTTGGACAATCGCGTTTACCGATGAAATTATAAGAACAAGTATAAGGTGAAACTTATACTTTCTTATATTTGAATAAAAAAACTTATGTATTATTATACGTCCTGTGGTATAAAAATTCAATCAGCTATTTTATCGACCCTTCTATTTTACATATTTAGCCGTTCACTTTAAACCCTTCTCCCAAAACTTCCTTAGTATCGCTGATGATGACAAATGCATTCGGGTCTACCGTCTTGACAATGGTCTTTAACCGCGAGACTTCAGATTGATTCAAGACGACCATGAGGACCATTCTCTCATCACCCGTATAGCCCCCCAGCCCCTGCAGCTTGGTCAAGCCACGGTCTAGGTCGACCAGCACCGCCTGGGATAGACTGTCGACTTCCTTAGATATAATGAAGGCTACTTTAGAGAAATTAAAGCCCGATTGGATAAGGTCGATCGTTTTACTCGTGACGTACAGTCCGATCAAGGCATACAGAGCCTTCTCGGGAGAAAAAACAAGGCCGGCCGTCAATATTACCAGTCCATCCAGCAAAGCCACGGCTACTCCCAGGCTGAGGCCTGTATAACGGTGAATTAGTTGGGAAGCCAGCGCCAATCCTCCTGTTGATCCCCTGGCCCTGAAGACGACCCCCAATCCGATCCCCGTCAGAATCCCTCCGTATAAGGACGCCAGCAGCACGTTATCTGTCGGAGAAGGCATTCCTTCCGTCAGAAGCACGAATAAGGGAAACGCTACCGTGCCGATTGCGGTTTTAATGGCGAAATCCCGACCCAGAAATTTAAAGCCCGCGACAAAAAGCAGGACATTAAGGGTCCATTGGATGAAAGCCGGCTTGATGCCCGTTACATGCTGAACGATAGTCGATATTCCCGCAACCCCGCCGGAAGCGACCTGATTCGGGTTCAGGAACACATTAAAGCTAAGAGCCATAATGAAAGCACCGATGAACAGCAGTACGTACTCTGTTATCAGCGAAGGAGCGGAAAGAGCCGGGGATTTGAATCTGTCTCTATTTTTATTTGACCCCCCGCTTCTTTCCATCCCTCCCCCCTGATTTCCTTCTCTGTTGTTGTCATTGTCCCTGCTCAACAGTCCCACCTCTTTATAAATCGCTTAAGACAGCTCTTTCGCATCTGCATAAAAACATCCTACACATTTCATTTATGTGTAGGATGTTACATAGATGTTAAGTTTATGTCGATTCCCGATCCGGTTTCTTGTCAATCTGGTGGCGAAGATAGGCATCGATCAGAAAATCGATTTCTCCGTCCATGACTGCTCCAATGTTTCCGGATTCCGCTTGGGTCCTGTGATCCTTAACCATACTGTATGGGTGGAAAACGTAGGAACGAATCTGGCTTCCCCAGCCGATCTCCCGCTGCTCTCCACGAATTTCCGCCAAATGCTGACGTTGTTCCTCAATTTTCTTCTCGTAAAGCTTGGAGCGAAGAATTTTCATCGCACGTTCCCTATTCTTGATCTGGGACCGTTCCGTCTGGCAGGTTACCACGATTCCAGTAGGCAAGTGGGTAATCCGGACCGCGGAATCGGTTGTATTGACGTGCTGGCCTCCGGCCCCGCTGGAACGGTACGTATCGATCTTCAGCTCCTCCGGGCGGATCCCCACCTCTACATCATCATCGATTTCCGGAACGACGTCGCAGGATACGAAAGAAGTATGCCTTCTTCCCGACGCGTCAAAAGGCGAAATCCGGACCAGACGGTGAACTCCCTTCTCGGCCTTCAGATACCCATAAGCATTGTAGCCCTTAATCAGCAGAGTGACGCTCTTCACCCCAGCCTCGTCTCCAGGCAGATAATCCAGTACCTCGACCTTAAAGTTGTGCTTCTCCGCCCATCTCCTATACATCCGGAGCAGCAGCTCCGCCCAATCCTGGGATTCGGTGCCGCCGGCCCCCGGATGAAGCTCGAGAATAGCGTTCATCCGGTCGTAAGGCTCATTGAGCAGAAGCTGAAGCTCATAGTTCTGAAGCTTCTCCTCAAGTTGAGCAACGCCTGCCTCGAGTTCTTCGAGCATGCCCTCATCGTTTTCCTCTTCGGCCAGCATCATCATAACTTCCAGGTCTTCGTATTCTTTGGACAGAGCTTCGAATTCGGCCACCACATCCTTGACCGCATTGAGCTCGGCGATCAGCTTCTGAGCACGCTCATTATCGTCCCAGAAATCGGGAGCGCTCATCTTTTCCTCGAAATCGGCAATCTGTTCATGCTTGTAATCTAAGTCAAAGAGACCCCCGTAATTCAAGTATTCGCCTTGCCATTTCTTTCAAGCTATGCTTCCAACTGCTGTCGATCATAGCATACACCTCTTTCATAATTAGTCATCGATGTTATTGGGGTATCCATGGAGCTGATACCCGGCTGTTCAGTGTCTGGATAGTTTATGCTGACGAATTTCGCTTACTTGCCGCAGCATTGCTTATATTTCTTCCCGCTTCCGCAAGGACAAGCGTCGTTGCGGCCGATTTTATCCTCTTTCTTAACTACAGGCCGCTTAGCTTGAGGCTCACCGCTCGGATTGACCGCCTGACCTTCAGCCACAGCCTTTCTTTCGAGGTTCGTCTCGACGTGAGCTTTCATTATATAAGTAGCAACTTCTTCCTGAATGCTCTCGATCATTTGTTGGAACATTTCGAACCCTTCGAATTGATACTCTCTCAGCGGGTCTGTTCCGCCGTAGGCTCTGAGGTGAATTCCTTGGCGAAGCTGGTCCATCGCGTCGATATGGTCCATCCACTTGCTATCCACTGCCCGAAGCACAACGACCTTCTCAAACTCGCGCATATATTCTTGGCCAATTTCCTGTTCTCTTTCCTCGTACTGCTCGAGAACCTTGGCTTTAATATTCTCAATGATTTCTTCCTTCTCTTTGCCCCACAGCTCATCTGCGGTAAGCGTTCCTTCTTTGAGGAAGGTGGCGTTGGCATAATCGGCAACGGCCTGCAAATCCCATTCTTCGGGAACCTGGTCGCCCGGACAATGTGCTTCGACTATTCTCTCGATGACCGGGTAGATCATATTAAGAGTGATCTCACGGATATTCTCCGATTCGAGCACTTCCCGGCGCTGCTTATAGATAATATTCCGCTGTTGGTTCATGACGTCGTCATACTGCAGGACGATCTTGCGCACATCGAAGTTGTTGCCTTCCACGCGTTTCTGCGCAGATTCGATAGCCTTCGTAATGAGGCGGCTTTCGATTTCCTGATCTTCCTCGAACCCAAGCCGGTCCATCATTCCCATAATATTCTCTGCACCGAAACGGCGCATCAATTCATCCTCGAGTGACAGGAAGAACTGAGAGGAGCCTGGGTCTCCCTGACGTCCGGAACGTCCACGAAGCTGGTTATCAATCCTGCGGCTCTCGTGTCTTTCCGTACCTATAATATGCAGACCGCCAAGCTCGGCTACTCCTTCCCCGAGCAAGATGTCGGTTCCGCGTCCCGCCATGTTGGTGGCAATCGTTACGGCACCGGGTTGACCGGCCCGAGAGACGATTTCCGCTTCTTCCGCATGATATTTCGCGTTCAGAACCTTATGGGGCACGCCCTTCTTCTTAAGCATATCCGACAGGCGCTCGGAATTCTCGATCGATACGGTACCTACGAGCACAGGCTGCTTATTCTTGTGCCGCTCTACTATTTGATCCACCACTGCCCTAAATTTGCTGTTGATGGATTTATAGACTACGTCCGGCATATCTTTACGAATCATCGGACGATTTGTCGGGACGACAATAACATCGAGGCCGTAAATTTTCTTGAATTCCTCTTCTTCCGTCTTGGCCGTTCCGGTCATTCCCGCCAGCTTCTGATACATGCGGAAATAGTTCTGGAAGGTTATAGTCGCCAGGGTCATGCTTTCATTCTGAACCTTAAGCTTCTCCTTCGCTTCAATAGCCTGGTGGAGGCCTTCGCTATAGCGTCGGCCAGTCATAAGGCGCCCCGTAAACTCATCAACAATAACGACTTCATCGTCTTGAACGACGTAGTCGATATCTCTCTTCATTATTACATGTGCTTTCAAAGCTTGCGTGACATGGTGGTTGAGCGTGACATTCTGGTGGTCAAACAGGTTTTCGATGCCGAAGGCTCTTTCCGCCTTGGCTACGCCCTCTTCGGTCAAAGTAACGGAACGCATCTTGATATCTACGGTGTAGTCCTCTTCCGCCTTCAGTCCGCTTACGAACCGGTCAGCTGCATAATACAGATCTGTCGATTTGGCCGCCTGCCCCGAGATGATCAGAGGGGTCCGGGCTTCGTCAATCAAGATTGAATCGACCTCATCGATGATGGCAAAATTCAATGGACGCTGGACCATCTGTTCCTTATACAGAACCATGTTATCGCGGAGATAATCGAAGCCGAATTCGTTGTTCGTCCCGTAAGTAATATCACAGGCATAAGCCGCCTGCTTCTGAGCATGGTCCATATTATTGAGGTTAAGCCCGACGGTCATACCCAGGAAGGTATAAATTTTGCCCATTTCCTCACAACCAACGGTCGCCAAATAATCGTTGACGGTAACCAGATGGACTCCTTTACCGGACAGAGCATTAAGATAAACCGGCAGGGTAGCCACCAATGTCTTCCCTTCCCCGGTCTTCATCTCCGCTATGCGTCCTTCGTGCAGAACCATGCCTCCAATTAACTGGACGTCAAAATGCCGCTTGCCCAAAGTTCTCTTGGAAGCCTCCCGCACGGTCGCATAAGCTTCAGGAAGCAGGTCATCCAGCGTTTCCCCTTTATCCAGCCGCTCTTTGAACTCGTCGGTCTTAGCCCGCAGCTGTTCATCGGACAGCACCTCGAACTTAGGCTCCATCTGATTAATCTGTTCTACGGTCTTGAGCATTCTTTTTATTTCACGTTCGTTTGAATCGCCAAATATTTTCTTAACAAGTCCTAGCATGGGTTTGCCCCTTTCAACAGTGAAAATTCACAAAAGACAAGTATACAGAAATTGTAACAGTTTGCTCTTAAAGCCGCAACAACAGGAAAGAAAAGGGGCCGCCATTACATAATGACTGCATAGGAAGACCGGATGTAATAAGGCCCTTGTCCTGAATATTTCCTGGATATGGGATATCAAAAAAAGCCCGATCCGTCATAAGAGGACCAGGCATTGGGAAAACGGTTATCTGGCAGGTTCGATCAACCCGTAGGTGCCGTCTTGGCGCCGGTAGACTACATTTACATTCTCGGAGTCGTCCGAGTTGGAGAAGACGAAGAAGCTGTGGCCAATCATGTTCATCTGGAGAATGGCTTCCTCCACATTCATCGGCTTCAAAGTAAAACGCTTAGTACGAACGAGTTCAAATTCCTCTTCTTCCTGTGCAACAGCTTGAGTTTCGGAATCCTCGATAAAATAGTTCTTCATTCCGCTTTCTTGGCGGAGCTTACGGTTTACTCTTGTTTTATACTTGCGGATTTGTCGTTCCAGCTTGTCCACGACCAGGTCGATGGAAGCATACATGTCACTTCCCCGGACCTCAGCCCTTAACAATACGCCGGTTAGAGGGATCGTTACTTCCACGTTTTGCTTGTCTTTGACCACACTCAAGGTCACATTGGCCTCAGAAGCGACGGGTTGCTCAAAATACCTTTCGAGCCTGTCCAGCTTCTTCTGAACATATTCCCTTAATGCATTGGTCACTTCAATATTCTTGCCGCGAATGTTATATTTCATGGTAACAACTCCTCCCTTCTAATTCCTATTATAATCCATTTTACGCCATACTTCAAAGCATAAGAACACGAAAAAACCCCGGGATGTCCGGGGTAGAAATAGCTTCCAAAGTAACCTTCTATATGAGATATCGGCAGACAACCGGATAAATTACAGTTTGGTTACGTTAGCTGCTTGAGGCCCACGAGCGCCTTCTACAATATCAAATTCTACGGCTTGTCCTTCGTCCAAGGATTTGAAGCCTTCTTGTTGAATTGCTGAGAAATGTACGAATACGTCCCCGCCCTCTTCTGTTTCAATGAAACCGTATCCTTTTTCCGCGTTAAACCATTTAACTTTACCTTGCATTCGAAACATTCCCTTCTTATTCAATTGAATGTGAAACGCATTCACACCTTGACTATACCACCCGTTTCAAGAGATTGTCAATAATATACAATTAAGGACAATTATCAGAAAATACACAATTCACATTTCATTAACGTTTTTATACACAGGCTGAAAACTTATTTTCATTAGTTATTCACAAAGTTATGCACATTATCCACAGGCTGAGGATAACCTGTTGTGTGTATATCTCGGCTTGGATTGGGAGTATATGCAAAAAAAATAACCGCCGGATTTTCTCCAACGGTACGCTTGAAATGGTTATTTTTTCTGGTCGAAAAATACGCTGTCATAAGGGCCAACCGCCTCATACCCGACCTTCTGCTGCCTTCCAATGGAAATTTTGGATAAGCCTTCATTTGCTTCCTGTCTTATTTCCTCCATCTTGGCAATAATGATTGAATCGTACTTTAGGAGGCTTTGGATCTGCACACGATAAGGATTTATGGATATTTGGGAAAAAGGAATGGATTGAAGCTTCGCAATAATTTCGCCTCTCCGCTGCACGAAATCTTCTAATTGTTCATAAGTAACACCATCTAAATTATCCACAATGCCTTTCGTCAATTTTTCCAAATTAGCAATTAAATTTTCCATGAGTCTGCCCTCAAGAAACAGTGGAAAGCTTGGAAGCCTTCACCCAAGTCTCTCTCAATTCTATTAAATAGCCCATCACTTCTTCAATCGGTTCAATCTCCTTCTTCATATTGGCTTCAACTAATCGATGAAGAAAATAATCATAGAGTCTAAGCAAATCTTCAGAAAAAGACGTATTCTTATCCAACGTAGCGGCAAACTCTGAAATGATATCCTGGGCCTTGCGCAAATTCTGGTGGGCGTTGGGCGTATCGTTAGCTTTAATAGCCTCTATTGCCGCTCTGCAGAACCGTATTGCCCCGTCACATAACATGATTAGCAGTTGAGCGGGAGTTGCCGTCTGAATTGACGTTTCCAAATATTTGTTTCTGTTCGCCTGCGCTTGATACATTTTGTAAACCTCCAGTCTAGCGATAGAAACTATCTTCTCTCATCTACAATTAACCCAGCCAATTCCCATATTTTTGCAATAAAGTCCAGTGTCTTTTCCGGAGGAATTTCCCTAATTGTGTCACCTGTTTCATTATCCAAAACTTTAACCATGATTTGGTTGGTCTTCTCATGAACCGAGACTTCCAACGAAGTAGGCCTTCCCTGCATAGATTTGATTGCCCGATCAATAGCAAGTATCAGCTGTTCGTCACTGATGGAGATTTTTTCTCCATTCATCTCTGCCATCTTTAATTGCTTGAGTGTCTTTATTGAAGATAACATTCGATCAGAGATGCTTTGGGAAGTGGAGAGAGGGATTATCCTCTCCACCACGCCATTCCCAGTCTTATCATGGATTGGCAAATTCGCGTTCAATTGAATTCCTCCGTTTCCTGAACATAGCTTAATGGTTGGATATTAACCGCCAAATTGTTGTGCCAGCCAAGCACTTTGACTATTCAGTTGGTTTATCGCTTTTTCCATTGCCGTAAACTGCCGATAATATCGTTCTTCGACGCTTAACAGGCGTTTAGACATCTCTTTTAATTTGTCTTCAATGCCGCGAATATCTTTACTTAAAAAGCTGTTGTCGGTTAAATTGTCGGCTGTTCCTGCCTTTTTGGTTAAATGTTCCAAAGAAGCTTTCAATACGTTGTTTAACCGCGTTGCAAACCCGTCACCCGCTGTCGACTTAATACCATCATCGGAAGTGAATAGCTTGGTGACCTCCTCTGGGCGCTCGGTAACCGCCTGACGAAGCTTCTCCTCATCCAGATGAAGCTTTCCATTCTCGCGGTAATCCCCTGTGGTGATACCTATTTCTTTCAGAATAGAAAGCTCGCCCTGCTTTCCTTTGAAAGGCTCGGACAAGGCTAGTCTCATCTCGCTCATAACCGTCCTCAACAGAGGATCGCTCTGAAGAAGTCCGCTTTTGGCTTTTGACTCCCAACGCTCTATATCTTTTTCTTTCATGGCTTCTTTTTCTTCATCGGATAGCGGGTGGAAATCACGATATTTCTTCTCCGTTAATTTCCCGTGGACCAGATCAACCAATTCGTTGTATTTCTCTACGAAGGTTTTAATCTTGTCTACTACGGCATCGGTGTTATGAGTCACCGAAATATTAATCGGTTGATCCCCTGTATTCTGAGCCTTTTTGGCCGTAAAGGTCATTCCATTAATGGTAAAAACGTTGGTGGAAAACTCGAACCTTTGCTTATTATATTCGACAATTGCATCGTCGCCTTTCACTTCCACTGAATCGGCATTAGCCAATCCCAAAGAATTAAACAAATCCGAATTACCTGTTAATTTTATTTTGGATTCACTGCCGGTTTTACTTGATGTAAAGAACAATCGCTCCAGAGTAGCATCGTAATTTAGCTTTACTCCTGTCTTCCCTGCTTGACTGTTGACCTTGTCCAATAAATTAGCAATTTTATCCGTATCCTTAACATTAATTTCAACATCATTTATCTTGAAACTACCTTCTCCATTAAACCCTAAATCTTTTAGTGTAGTTGAAAAGTCTACTTTTCCGTCTTGACCATCTTTCTTGAGTTGCTCGGACGTAATGGAAGCAGAAGTAGCCACCTGTTTGATAAAAATATTAAAACTCCCATTTATCGCTGCATTTCCGGTGACCGAAACAACACTATCATCCGAAGAATGAAATTTGGAAACGTTAAAGGTCTTGTTAAGCGTCATATCGAACGCCAAGTTACGGAACTCCAATAGCTTGCTGTTAATTTCGCGATAAGCCGATCTCTGCCAGTCCAAGGTTTGTTTCTTCTGATTCAACTTCTCGTAAGGCATCCGTTCCGCTTTCATCAATTCCTTGACCATCATATCGATGTCCATACCCGTGGCCAACCCGCCAACTCTCATTACCAAAACTATCACCTTCTTTTAGTTATTCAATATATCAACCCGTTAATTTATACATCTTATCTTTTTTATCGGTAGTTTAAATAAAAATAATGAGATTTTATAAGATTTTTATTTAAAAATAGATCAAGATCGTATGCCCCATGTTTTTTGGAAGATTAAAACGGAAAATCTGGACCAAACCTACTGTCTGTAAACAAGCAGCAAAATAAGAAAAGAGCGGCAGCTTGTAAACAGCCGCCACTCTTGATAAGTATAAATTAACGAAGAAGTTGCAGAACACCTTGAGGTTGTTGGTTTGCTTGCCGCGCATCAATGTCTTTCGAGCATTGCGTAGACTATATCTTCACCCTCATCTGAAAAGAGGTAATTTCAAAAAGTCCTTATGTTAGTAAAGTTGGGCAAGAAGCAAATTCGACCCTTCCATGCAGCATCGAATTCCGGTGCTCATGCAGGTGTACCTGCATTTTGCTCTCCTTCTTCAGTCGCTCCTATCTTCTAGTTGCTGAGAAGCTCTACTTTTTGAACTCACTATTAGAATAAGGGGCTGGGCACTTCGAATGGCCTGTCAAAAAGCCATCCTACGGATTTCATCACCATAGCATCTGCCTTAGGTGGTCTACCCTAGTCGTTGAACCTTCTCCATTCTTTCGAAACAGGAGCTTGGCTGCTGATTATCCAATCCGCTTGCTTGTTCATCGTTCACGTTTACCGTTTCCGGTTCCGCAGTCGAGAAGCGGCTCTAAGGACGTTCCAGCAATTCACCCAGTCATTCTCTTGGCCGTTGCCCGCCAAGACGCCCTTGAATAGATTACCTTAGAAGTTGAAGTACTCCTTGAGGCAGACTATTCGCTTGAGCCAACATAGCTTGTGCTGCTTGAGTAAGGATGTTGTTCTTCGTGAACTCCATCATCTCTTTCGCCATATCTACGTCACGGATACGGGATTCGGCAGCTGCCAAGTTCTCAGCAGTTGCACCCAGGTTGTTGATCGTATGCTCCAAGCGGTTTTGGTTAGCACCGAGCTTAGAACGCTCTTCGGATACTTTGTTCAGAGCGTTGTTGATCGTAGTGATAGCTTTGTCAGCAGCTGCTTGAGTGGAGATGTTTACACCCCTGTTTTTGTCTACGGTTGTGAAATCCTCTGTTGCAACTCCCACAGTTACACTCGCGGGAAGAGTAGTAAGGGTATCAGATAAATCAACCGTTGCATCGGTAGCATATGCATCAACGCCCAACGCTTTAAGAGCATCAAGAACATCTTTTTTTGTTGCAGTGATATCTCCCGCATTATTTTCATCCGCACCTGCTTCTTGTGCCAGAGTAATTTCTATAGTACCATCTTCTAAAATTTTTGCGGTTGTCTCTGAAACCTCTTCCCCGCCATTACCTTGTAATGCTGCAAAAGAAATTTTAATTTCTTTTTCAAGACTTGCGTTATTAATAGTAATACCAAGATCAGTAGAATCTTTAGTACCTGCCTTGATTTTATAACCGTTTATACCAAGAGCTTCATTACCCATGTTTTCAATCGTTAATTTAATGTTTTGTCCAGAGTTCGCACCAATGTGGAAAACTTTGTCTTTAAAAGATCCATTCAGAACTTTTTGATTGTTGAACTCTGTATCCGTAGAAATCCGCTGGATTTCTTTAGATAGCTCATCAATCTCAGCTTGCAGCTTTTGACGGTCTACTCCCTCGTTAGTATCTGTGGCAGCTTGAACAGCCAGTTCACGCATACGTTGCAGAGCTGCGTGAGTTTCAGTCAAAGCGCCTTCAGCCGTTTGAATCAGGGAAATTCCGTCTTGAGCGTTCTTGGAAGCCATTTGCAGACCGCGAATTTGTCCGCGCATTTTTTCGGAAATGGCCAGACCGGCAGCGTCATCCCCAGCACGGTTGATGCGGTAACCGGAAGACAGTTTCTCCAGGTTTTTGGCAGAGTTGCTTGTGTTCACACCCAATTGACGGTGAGTGTTCAGAGCAGAAATGTTGTGATTGATAATCATCGAGTTCTTCCTCCTTGAAATTTGTATAGTCCACATCCATGTGGTCGCTTTCCCCATCAGGTCGGCCGCACCTGATAGAAATAGCTTCTATACATATTTATCGTTAGATGGAAGGTTTTCATGAAGGAGGTAAAAACCCTAAATTCGCTTTTAATCCCTCAATTTTCGACATTTTCCGCCCCCATCATCCTATATACCTACCTTTATCTACCCAATCCTCTTTTTTTCATCAGATTCTTTATCTGTCCAATCGAAATCCTGCTATCGACCGCTTCCCTATTTGATTCTTTAATGTTCAGATACACTTCTTTACGATAGATATTGATTTCTTTAGGCGCACTAATACCAAGCTTGATCTGTTCCCCCTCTATTCCAATGACCGTTAATTCAATATCATCCCCTAGCATGATTGATTCTCCCGGTTTGCGAGTCAACACTAACATGACTTAGCCCTCCCCCATCTCATCTTTATTACGAATCAACGCATGCTTAGGCTTATAGGCTGAATCATGAAGAATCACTTGTTTCCCTAGCTTTCGAGCAGTATTGATGACGAGAGGGGCCTGCAAGTTAATAGTGGCCGATTCCAATTGTTCCCGAACAGAGATAATAGCTGCGACCTGAACGACCTTCTCATCCTTTATTTCCAACTCCTCTTTAATACTCTCAGGGAGTTCAAAGGAATACTCCGGATAGAATATGAAAGGATCTGTGATGATAAACGATATATTTCCATCTTCCACCGATTGCAAATAGGAAAAAGGAATTTGTTCATCCGGCTGAAGTATAACAAATTGGCGTAAGCGTTCAAAGCCAGGAAGCCCTTGTCTGAAATAAATAAGCTGATCTTCCTCAATCTCTAATTCTCCTAACCGTATGGTCGATAATTTCATAGCTTCTCACTCTCCCGATTGCATGTAATTAAAAAAACAAAAAAGCTATAGACCTTTCTCATCTATAGCTCATTATAAAGGATTACTTCGTCAAATCGATTTGTGGTGGAATAATATCTACCGATGCATATTGCCGCATATAAATATCCAGCTTGCCGCGTGTATATTCAATCTCAGGAGGATTGACGCGAGCTTGTATATTTAAAAAGCCTTCTTTTACTTGAATATCTGGTTTATGTACCTTATATTCCATCTTCACCATCGGATAGCTGGCAGGCGCCCGTACCTCGACACCTACCTCTTGAAACATGCGTTCTTGGGCAATTTCCGCAAAGGCGTTGCCCTCGAGATGAATGGCTGCCATCCGATTTCCGTCCTCTACTATACGAGCTAACCCTTGCAAAGCAATTTCCTTCGACTGGGAATAGATTCTTTGATTCAGCTCAAGAGTGCTGTCCAGTCCCATAGATGCCCATACTCCGCTTTGATCTATGAACAACTCTCCTTGGCGAGTCTCGATTTCCCACTTCGCCGGGGTCGTTTCGATCTCCATATCTGCCCTGTGTTGTCTGATCGACATACTCCCCTGACTTGTTTCTATCCCAATCTTGGCGAACTGTTGACGAATCTCAATCGAAGGGAAAGGAAGCATCATCCATCCCTCTCCTTATCTTAAGAAGTCTACTAGAGTGGGAGTAATAATTTTCGCTCCGACGGACAAGGATGCCTGATAAATGCTTTCATTGATTTTGGATTTAATGAGAAGTTCATGGTAGTTGGCATCCTCTACCTTCGATTGCATCGTTTCCAGATTGATCTCCAGATCCTTCAATCGGCTGTCTATAAGCTCAACCCGATTCATTCTGGCTCCTACTTCAGCGTGCATGGATAGAATTTGATCCAGTCTGGAGTCAATTTTGTCTAAAGCATTTCCTATGTCCTCTACTTTACCTTCCTCTAAAGAGACCAGCAACTGATCAATGATTTGAAACGCATTATCATCGGCCCCTGGTTTTCCAAAAATATCATTCCCCGACAGATTAATCGGAACTTTAACCTTGGTACCGAGTTCCAAAGGAATCAATGTCGCATCTGTTATGTCATTTGCTGCATTGTCAGACGTATATGGTGGTTGATCGGTAAGCTGTCCGTTAAATACATATTTTCCGCTCAATCTGCTGTTGGCAATGTCTAGTAATTGCTCCCGGAGCTCCTTAATCTCTTTATGGAGCGCATCACGAGCTTCATCCGAGTTCGAATCCGTTGAGCCGTTCACGGTTAGTTCTTTCAATCGATGAAAGATACCCTCTGTCTGACTAAGCAATGAGTCGGTATGCTCGAGCCATGAAGTAGTCATGCTTACATTCCCCCGATACTGCTCATTGGTAGACAGCTCGCTCCGGTATCTCAAGCCGTAGGTGATTCCTACCGGATCGTCGGACGGTCGATTGATTTTCATTCCGCTGTTCATTTGTTCCTGCAGCTTCTGCATCCGGCCCAGGTTCCGATTCAGGTCGCGCATGAGCTGAGTGTGCATCATGCCTTGGGTAATTCTCAAGGACATTCCGTTCCCTCCTTTATCTTAAGCTTTATCTGCCAACGACTCCCATGCCGTTGATCACTTTGTCCAGCATCTCGTCGAAAGCCGTCATCATCCGCGCTGCCGCCGTATAAGCATGCTGGAAACGGATCATGTCGCCCATTTCTTCGTCTATGGACACTCCGCTGACGGATTGCCGGCCTCCGTCAATCTGGGCCACTTTCGAAATCTGATTATCCAGGTAACGGTTCGCTTCCTGGGCTTGAACGCCCAATTGCCCTACAATGGAGCGAAAATGCTCGTCTATCGAACCAGAAGAGGCATTGGCCCCCGTCCCGAATTGAAAAGAGGCGTCCCGCAAGCCGCTCATCAACAGAGCCAGAGTATTATTCCCCTTGACCACTTTCTCGCTTCCGCCTGATGTATCCGTCCGCAGGGAGGAGGCGATCTTCTCGGGGTTAGCGGCAATATCCGGATTGAGCTGAAAGCTCTCCGCTGTAATCGGCCCGCCATCCTTGGAGGTGAAGAAATCCCCGCCCGCCTGAATCGGGTCTCCCAGCGTATAGCCAAGCTTGTGCAAGCCGTTAAGTCCGTTGACGACAATCTTCATCCCGCCCGGACCAATCTCCCTGTTGGCTCCGGTCAGAGTAACCGGCTGCACCGTACCGTCCGGCATGACTCGATTGACGGTTGTATTATTCGGCAGCACGGATCCTTCAGGCAGAGTGATGGTGACCTCTCCGTTTGCAATCGTATTGGCCAGTTGATTCAGTTGATTCAAATAGTCGGCAACATACCGATCCCGGGAAACAATCATCCCGTGAACCTCTCCGCCGTTCAGCGCTCCGGAGGTGAAAGCCGCTTCCAAATTGGCCGCAGTTGTCGGAGTCACATTGTTGTATTGAACCAAATTAGCCCCGGCCAAATCAATGGTATACCCTTGAGGGCCGTCCTGAACCTGAATGTTGGCAATCTGCGCCAATTGGTCGGTCAGTAAATCTCTCTGATCCCGCAAGTCATTGGCATTATGACCCAGCCCCTCGATCCTCTGAATCTCCCGGTTCAAGCTCGCAATGCCCTCAGCCAGAGAATTGATCTCGGTCACTCTTACTTCAATGCTGCTCGTTAAATCCGCATGAAGATCTTTAAGCTGCTTGCTGGCAAAATTAAAGGCATCCGCGAGCGCAATCGCCGATTCCTTAACCAGCTTGCGTCCGGTCGGATTCTCCGGATCCTTGGCCAGGTCGTTCCACGATTTCCAGAACTTGTCGATCACCGTTCTTAGTCCGGTATCGGATGGCTCGTTAACGACCCCCTCGAGCTTGCTTAATGCATCCGCCCGTATGGACCAGCTTCCGAAGTGTTTGACCTCATTGCGGAATTGGTCGTCCAGAAATTGGTTTCGCACCCGGGTAATCGAATCAAACTCCACCCCGGTCCCCAACTGTCCCGGAATGTTCGTCCGCTGCATTCCTACCGGCTCCAACGGCAGGGATGTCCTCATATTGACCACTTGTCTGGAATAACCGGGGGTATTTACATTCGCCACATTATGCCCGGTTGTAGACAGTGCAGTCTGGTGAGTAAATAAACTTCTGCGGATCGTCTCCAGATTATGAAAAGTAGATCTCACGTTGATGGCTGCCTCCTTTACGCTCTCGTGTCAAAAAGCCCGGATCTCTGTATTTTAGACGCTGTTTGATCGGGATGCCGATAGGACCAGTCTTCCTCGGAACCCGACATCACATCGATGGAAAATTCAATGAAGGCCAAAGATTGCTTCACCAGCTCCTGATTCGCTTCATTAAGCTGCTTAAGCTGGTGCAGTGTGTCTACAAGTCTCCCCTGGGCCTCCAGCAGAGCACCCTTCTCCTCCGCATTAAATATAAGCTTGGCTATTTCGGCTACCGTAATCCGATCACTCGGCTTATATCCCTTGGACAACAGAAAATCGTTCGTTACCACCGCTCTCTGCTGTTCAAGCTGACCGATCTGTTTAATCAACTTGTTCTCGTTATGAACCAATTGGTTGAGGGCGGCGACATCATTCCGAATGAGGGCTTGCTTCTTCTGTTCACCGGATTCCAGAAGCAGGGCATGAATTTCGTCCAGCTTGTTCAATACATGAACTAACTGCTTTATTGCCATAAGGTTCACCTGATCTCCATAAAGCTTTATTTAATATAAGGATAGAGCTTCTCCGCTATCTTGCCTGCTTCCACATGGTACGTCCCGGTAGATACGGCGTTCTTAAGATCCTCCACCTTCTTCTTCCTGGCTTCGCTGACCTCCGATGAGGCCGGCTCGGTCCTGGAGCTTAAGAGCTCCTTCGCTTCAGGTGAAATCTGAACTTCATCCTTCGGCTTGCCCTTCTTGCCCGCTTGTATTTGGGCATAGGCGTTCTGATTCCTCTGATAAGGATTGATCGCTCCTATGCGCTGTATATCGTTAATTTTCATAATCTCACCTCATTTGCAAATAAAAAAAGCCGATAAACCCTTCACCCTCTTTATCGGCACGAAATACTTCATAGTTTAGATTTATTTAAAACGGTTCTTGAGCCGATCCTGTATGTTAAATCCCATCCCTGCCTCCTTGTCTTCGTTCTCCTTCTCTTCCGCCAGTGTATGCTGAATGTCCTTCACCAGCCTTCTACGGCAGGAGTCGCACATCGTATGTTCGCGGATCATCGTTCCGCATACCTCGCAAGGATAAGACATGTTAGGCATATTATGAATCGATATCCGGCCTTCCTTGATAAACCTGATTATTTGTTTATAAGGGACTTCCGTAGCCTCATGCAGCTCCTGTAAATTGGCCTTCCGGTTCTCCCTTAAATAGTGATAGCAAGTCTCATACTGCTTTTCAATTTCTTTGATGCATGACGGACATACGTCTTTATAATTTTTCACATAGACTTTGCCACAGCGGGGACAATTATCAACGTTCAATCCCAATGAAGCAACCTCCCATCCTCAACGACCCTTCCCTTACTCTCTGTTCCCGATATCACATCGATCGGATCAAGTTTTCTCTAAATCAGCTTCGCTTAAGCTGATTTTCTTTATATATAGTTTATCGGCTTTTAACGTCTTTGTATAGCTTTTCGTATATACTACGATAAAGATTTGCCCGACAATCCATCAGTCATTCCCATCAAGCGCCCGATGCTATCTGGCCCAGGTCAAACCATACACTTGTGCATTCCTATATGAAGCCAATAGCCGGCTGCATTGATTCAAGGTGCTTCCGGTTGTATAAACATCATCGACCAAAATAACTTTCATTGGCCTTTGGGAAGGGTTGTCCAGCCATAAGGGATCATCATACAAGGACGGATGAAGGGCGAAAGCATCCTGCAGATCGGATAACCGCTCTTGCCTTGTTTTAAAGCTCTGCTTGGGGGTGTTGCGAGTACGTATAAGCGTACACCGGACGGGAAGCCGAAGCTTGTTCGCCAACCCGGACGCAAACCTCTCCGCCTGATTAAACCCCCGTTCCTCCAGGCGTTCCTCATTCACCGGAACATATGTAATACAGCGGAAATCTTCAATCGACAGCTTCTCGCTTTGCAGAAGAAGGTGAAAAGCATGAACAAGCATCGTAGAAAAAATCGTTTGAAGCCGTTCATCTCCCCGGTATTTATACAGCGCCAGCAAGTCCTTCATCACAGAGTCGTACTTCACGGCACTGCGATTTCTCACAAAATAAGTCTCCTGGCGCCGAGTACAATCCGGACACTGTTCCGCCCTTCCACAACGATCACATTCAACATTGATGATCCATGGGATTTGACTAAAACAAGCTTCACACAACCCCAGCTCATTAGGTTGTGCACGAGTATGAGACCTGCAATAAGAACATACCTCAAATGGAGGCGCCAAAATTCCTCCGGCTTTGTGGATCCACTCCTTTAGCTTGCTGCGGAAGGATGAAACGGGAGTTTGCGGCATCGTTCATTCCCCTTTCGTTTGAAGAAGATACCCTTTGGACATGGCTAATCGGTTCATCTGCTTTATCTGGCGAATTGCCCCGATCTGGGAGCGGGTTCTGTCTTCCGCCGCGAAGAATACCCTTCCGTCTGGGTCATCCTTCGATCTTCCAGCTCGTCCGGCCATCTGCACAAGGGAAGCTTCATCGAATAATTCGGCATCCGCATTCAGAATAAATACATCGGTCCGCGGAACCGTTACTCCCCTCTCCAGAATGGTCGTTGTCACCAGCATTCTGATCTTGCTCTGACGGAAGAGGATGACCTTCTCCGCTCTAAAAGGATCCATGGAGGAGGTCCCCTCGATCACAATGTTCGGGAAAGCTTCTCTCAACAGCTTCACTAGCGGCTCGACCCATTTAATCTTCGAGATGAAGATAAACAGCTGAGCCCCTCTTTCTACGGATAATTGCAGTTCCTTCAGCAAATTTGCGGGCAGCGACTGCTTCTGAACACAAGAAGCCACCGATTTCATTCGAATAAGGTTCGGGACAGGAAGCGGGTGTCTGTGATATCGAACAGGTACTTTGACATGTGGAAGCTTTTTGCGGGCTGCGGCCTTTTGCATCGGTGGAGGAGGGGTTGCTGAGAGGAATATCGTTCTTCCTTGCTCAGCCAAGGCTTTGCGCGCCGCGTACTGTAGCATGGGATTGTTATGATACGGGAAAGCATCGAGTTCGTCGATAATGGCCATGTCAAAATATCCGTGAAAGCGAAGAAGCTGATGGGTCGTGGCCAGAGTAATATCCCCCTGCTCCCACTTCTGCGGGCTCCCTCCGTATAGTGTCACGAGGGAATATTCGGGAAAGGCAGCTTGGAGTCTCGGCATCAATTCCAATACAACATCCTTGCGCGGAGTCGCTATCAGCACCCGATGGCCGCGATGGAGCTCATGTTCTATTAATGGAAAAATCATCTCCGTCTTCCCTGCCCCCGTGACGGCCCAAATCAGGAACGTATTGTCCTCTGATTGTCTGGAATGCTTCCTGGCACCTGATCGTGAAGCCAGGAAATCTAATCCGGCATAGGACGCTTCCGTTTGAGCCGGACTTAGACCCCACCGTTCCTGGAGATGCTGCTTCAATTGCTCTCCCAGAGGCACGGTATCATCCGATGCAGATGGACTGCCTTGCATCCGGATTCCCTGGACAAATAAAGAACAAAACCGGACTCGCCCCATATTGAGGCATTCTTCGCAGTACGGACAGGGCTGTCCGCAGTGGAGACATTCAGACCAGAACATCCGGCTTTCATCGGTTCCGCATCTTCTGCACCGGTAGCCCAGCGTTTTTTTCCAGCCTTTCCTTCGAACGACTTTATCCATCCCATTTCCCAACAAGATCCATCCCTGCAAATAAGCCAACTGAATAGCGCGGCGGAGCTCCCTCTTTCCCAATAATAGATTATCGTAGCCAAGCAACGACTGAATCTCTTCATACAAAAGAGACCGGCCCTGCAACCGTCCTGCCGCTTTCTTGGTTATTTGAAGAATCTCCGTATCTATTATTTCGTCATTTTCTTCGCTTTCTATTAGCTGAAATTGAATAGGGTTTATTTGCAAGCCTACAGGTTCCTTGCGGATTCGGCGCTCCAACTCCTCCTTAGCGGAGGAAAGCTGATGAAGGGAAATCGGCTGATTCGACAAATTCTCTATCAACCAGGCAGCCTGTCCAACAGATAGCTCCGGCTCTATTCGAATCAAACGATTTGCCCTACGGCCTTGCCCGCCTAACCAATAAGAGACATCCATTTGAAAATCCAGCGAGAGCTTCCATCTCCATTCTCCCTGGATTTGAACCGAGTATACAGTTACTTTCATGAATTCCTTCCTTTTCCACGTAAGCGTTTACCAACGCAAGGTTGTTAATGGTTTCTGCGTACTTTGCTGCAACGATACGATATGAAGCGTCTCTTCCTGGTGAGCCCGAATGTACTCCTCAAAACCGGCGACAGATTCATAGATTTCTAAATCCTCCCGGCTCCTTCTTACCCTGCGGGCAATCTCCAGCGTTTCATCCGTCGAACCATCGTCGAATACGGCAACCTTAATTTGGCGTCCCCTCAACCAGGAAGTAAATAATAAGGAATATAAATACCACTCTATTAAGTTCGCATTATTTTTCGTAGTGAAAATAAACCTCGTAACCTTCGACGTTCCTCGTTGTTGTTGGAAATAGCAGACCAGGTGGACAACCAAAACAGCGGCCCCATAAACTCCGCCTATAAAAAGCAACCCAATCCCCATAGCGGCTACCCTCCTTATGGAGATAGTATATGCCGCCATGAGCAATCGGGTTCCTACAACGTTACCCAGCCATTCTTAATCGCAATGATTACCGCTTGGGTACGATCGTCCACTTCCAATTTTTGCAAAATGCTGCTCACATGGTTCTTTACTGTTTTCTCGCTAATGAATAAAAATTCCCCTATTGCCTTGTTGCTCTTGCCTTCCGCCATTAATCGAAGCACTTCCGCTTCTCTCCGCGTCAGCGGACTATTAGGTGAATGAATATATTTGACCCCTGCTTCATTAACTACGGAACCGTCCGAGGAATTCCCGCTATCTTCCAGGTAGGTCATGCGCCGCAACTGATTAATCAGTTTACCGGTTACTTTAGGATGAATATAGGCATGTCCAGAAACGACGGATCGGATTGCATTGATTAGAGATTCAGCTTCCATATCCTTCAGCAGATAACCGGAAGCCCCTTTCCGCAAAGTTTCAAAAACATAGCTTTCATCATCATGAATCGAAAGGATAATTACTTTAATCGATGGAAAAATTTCCTTCAATCTTTGGGTCGCGGTGACTCCGTTCTCTACCGGCATATTAATGTCCATTAGAACAATATCCGGATTTAACGAATTGCACAGCTCGATGACCTGAATACCGTCCCCGCATTCTCCAATGACTTCGAGATCGCTTTCCATATTGATAATTCTTTTGACACCTTCACGAAATAGCTGATGGTCGTCAGCAAGCAGCAGCTTAACGGTTTTCTTAGGATTTTCGGTAATGACCATCCATTTCATTCCTCCCTTTGCTCAGGATTAATCGGAATCAGCATTGTAATTTTGGTGCCTTCGCCTTTTTTCGACTCAATGTCGATTTTCCCTTCCAGCAAGTCGATCCGTTCCTGCATCCCTATCAGACCGTAGTGGCTGCTAGTGATCATCTTAGACTCCATCTCCTCGACATTAAACCCAATTCCGTTATCTTTAATAACGATTTGGGTCATATGCTTCTGAAAGGTTATCGTTAATGAGATATAGGTGGCTTTAGCATGCTTCAATACATTGGAGAATGCCTCTTGAATCAGACGGTATACGGCTACCTCCATCTCGGATGGAAGCCGTTTCTCCCTTCCCGCTAATTCAAATCGCGTTCTTATTTTCGATTTCTCTTCAAAATCCTGTACAAATTTGTGAAGGGTGGGGATTAGGCCTAAATCGTCCAGGGCCATAGGGCGGAGGTTGAAAATCATTTTGCGGACCTCTTCCAGCCCGTCTCTTACCTGACCTTTAAGATCGCTCAGTTCTTCCTTTACCGAATCTAGATTTTCTTGACTCAGCATCCGTTCCGCTATCTCCGTTCTCAGAACAACATGGGCCATCGTTTGAGCTAAACCGTCATGAATTTCCCGCGCAATCCGCTTCCGTTCTTCTTCCTGTGCCATAATAATTTTCAAGCCAAGCATCTGTCTGTTCTTGGCTGATTCCAACATACGCGTAACCTGATTTAAATCACCGGATAAGTACTCCAGAACGACATTCATCTGGGAAACCAGCGTCTCCGCACGTTCCACCTGCCGTTCCACACTGCGAATCCGCTTCTGCAGATCATCCCGGCGCATCTTCAAATGATGCTCCTTCTCCCTGTATATGGTTAGCTGCAATTGTAATTGGGTTGCCGCTTCGTAAGCAATCCGGATATCCTCTTCCGTGAAGCGGTGAAAATCCCGGCTTACCTCCGTAAGCCGAATTCTCGATCTTCGGTAGTCCAGCTCAAGCTTATCCACTTGTTGAATGGTCAACGTGGTCTCCTCTATCACCTGTTGAAGCTCACGGTTCAGGGCATCCAGTTCATTGCGGGCGCTTTCACTGATCTCATATATTTTATACTTGCTGCTTTCCATTACATGAATGGCGTCCTTAATGACACGATCTATGGCATCTACCTTCACTCTATCCCACTCTATCCTTTACCCCTTTAACTCATCGGGTTATTCCCTCAATGATACTATACTAACACATTTCGGAAACATTTGAAGAGTTTCGATGGAACTATTTTACCATATTTACATGCCACTTAAAGGACGCCATGCAGAAGTTTTACAAGAATTGTCGAATTTTTCAAAAATTCGACCTTGTTTTATCGATCTATAAGCTTAATTTAGTTCCAACCCTTATTGGAATTTCTAGTTCAAACTACTCCAGTGTGACAGTAAGTGTCTCCTGATCCCAAGAAACTTTCCAGCCAAAGTTTTCTGTCAAAATTCTTAGAGGCATCATTGTGCGCTCATTCATTAATTGTGGAGGTACTTCGGCGGTAACCACTTTGCCGTTAACCACCAGATCCAGTTGATCCAGCCATAGTTCAGCCATCTGTCCGTCTTTAAAAATCGTCACTTTCCGTTCGGTATCCCCTTCGTTCCAAGGAATGACCTCGCCGCCGAGGGCCTCCACTACAAAACGAACAGGCACCAATGTATTTCCGCTAATGAGTACCGGGGCTTGGTCAATCGTCATGCTCTCACCGTTGACCGTAATCTTCGGCTCATCGATAGTCAGGCTTACTTTGTTTCGCTTAGGATTTGGGACTTCCGTCTTATAATGCAGCTTAATATCGTCTAATGCAACGGTTCCCTTACGGGCTCTATCCGCTCTTCCTTGCTCTATGTCCGCAATATAAATTCGCTTCAATTGTACCGGATAAGCCATGTCCAGATTGGAGAAGTTCCCCTTCACCGTTTTCCAACCATCCCAGTTTATCTCTTTGGCGAGATCTACCCGATGGGTTTGGCCGGCTGCATCAATTAGTTCTGCACGTAACCAATTGCCGCTGTTATCGCCCCACACATTAACACTCATCGATTGGGGCTCGCCTTCCAGCAATACACCTTCTTGTCCAAAATCAGCGTATGCCGCCAAAGTTCCTGTTTCAGCAATCAATTCATAGTCCATTTGTACCGCATAGTTATCCATTGCCAAGCCAAACATTCCCGCTACTCGACTTATCTCGCCAGTTACACCTTCTGTAGAGCTGAAGGATACCGCCGGATTACTCTGTCCAAAATCAGCCCAAAGCTTCTCCGACCCCAGCGGCAGATTCAGAATCGTGCTGAAACCGTCATAACTGGCAATCAACTGTCCTGCACTTGTTCCTTGAATATCGGTAATATGAAGAGTGTCTCCCTTGATTTCCCCTTGAAACCCTTTGATCTGCCATTGGAATGATTCCGCGGGAACGGTTCTTTCTGTGCCGTCTTTTAATTTGGCCTTAACGGACAATTGAATCTCTTCGTTATTCATCAGCACTCCACTGGAAGGCTGTATGGTCAAGCTTTCAATATCTTCCCTGCGAACAACATCCACCTCTTTGCTGGAGGTAGCTTGTCCTGACGAGACGGAAATCGTAGCTTTCCCCGCTTGCGTAAGTGTGAAGACGTTGTTTTCGAAGGTACCCATGCCATCCGTACTACTCCAAACCGCGTTGTCGTCCAAATTTGTAATCGGGTTATAATAAGTATCATAGCCTCTTGCGTAATAAGCTGCCGATTCATTGACGAATAATTTCTTCGGTCCGGAAATGTTCAATCCAAGCGCTTCTCCCTTAGGGGCAAGAGTGTATACACCAATCCCATTAACAATTTCGCGCTGATAGTTAGACTCTGGAGCAGCAACCAACTCCACACCGGTTTCCCCAAGCGGGCGGGCTACCATCTGGGAGGAACCTCCGCCGTCCAGATTCATTCCTTTCCAGATTCCAATCTGGGTCATAACATCCTGCATTTCGGCAAAGCTCATTCCATCACTGTTCGCATTATCTTCCACATTTATAAGATAAACATATTTTTCATCCTGGGAGTAACCAATTGCGGTACGCGCCCTGGCCTTTGTGTAATCCGCATCTTTTCTAGACAAGGCTGCAGGCTGCCCATTATCCACTAGAATCGTATGACCACCGATCATCATTTGAAAATCTTCGGCATCGTACGGACGGCTGGGATCCCTCGGGACTATATTATAGGCAGAATGAATGGGGTCTCCTATCTTCAAGTTATCCTGAACAAATTGTGCTCCTGCACCCGCTGCCCTAAGTATGTACCCGTCTTCGGGAGGTGCCATCTCAAAAATTCCATTTACTTTAATATCTTGAATAATGCCGTTCTGAACCAGCACTTCCGTTGGAACCGTCACCCCATCATTGGCACGGTCTGAGCTTCCCCAAGAACTGGTATAGAGGAAAATACTATCTATCATACTGTGCTGCCCACTAGGTTCAAACCAATAGTAAGTTTTATTAACGCCACCCAAATAATAGCTATTTCCATTGGCGGCCGTAACCGATCCGGTGAAAGTAAACATATCAATGACCGGCTTGTTATCTTTGGTCAATCCAAAGCTGTAGAAGCCCGGCAGTTCATTCGGGGTAGCCATAATCTCTCCGCCGGACATTTGCGGTCCCATCGGAGCTAGGTTTGCTTTAGTATTATAGAAGTCTCCGTTCACTCCGGCTACGGCACCGGTCTCCAGCGCCATTTTCTTTACTGTATTTTTCGTTGTAAATTTGCCGCCTTTTCCGGTCATCACATCCAACTTGACCATAGGGTTTTCCAACGCTACTTCAATCACATTGACGTTGACGTGAGCAGGCTTATTATTACGGGTAGACACCCAGTCGTATTTTTTCAGAATCGCACCAGCGGTAATAATCTCTTGCCCCTTATAAGTTACAGTTCCGCTGGCAGAAGCTGTCTCAGCCGAAAAGGACCATGTCTGCAAAACCAGCATGAACGCTAATACCCAAGTCAAAGCTTTTACATAGCGTTTTTTTCTTTTTTTACGCTTCTCTTGCTGTTGCATTTGCTTTTCTCTCCTCCAAATTTATTAGTCTCTCATTCTTTTTCTCTAGTATTAGACTCTACTTATAGGTAAAAAGTTACGTTAATCAACAAAAAAACGCCTATTAGGAAAAATAGGCGTCGGAATTTTGTCGAATTAAGTTAATTTATACTTTGAAAAGCAATCGATGCTGTTATTTTATATCTGTGTAATTTAGTTCATTGCTTCCTGCTTAAGAATTTCGGCCTTATCCGTTCTTTCCCAAGGAAGATCAATGTCTGTCCGTCCAAAATGGCCGTAAGCCGCTGTTTGCTTATAAATAGGATTTCTTAAACCAAGTTCCTTAATAATGCCTGCAGAGCGAAGGTCGAAATGTTTGCGAATGAGTTCAACAAGCTTTGCTTCGCTTACTTTGCCTGTTCCGAATGTGTCTACACTTATGGAAACAGGGCGAGCTACTCCAATAGCATAGGCTAATTGAATTTCACACTTATCCGCAAGACCTGCAGCCACGATATTCTTTGCCACATATCGTGCGGCATAAGCGGCAGAGCGGTCAACCTTAGTCGGGTCTTTCCCCGAGAACGCTCCTCCGCCGTGGCGGGCATATCCGCCGTAAGTATCTACAATAATTTTACGACCGGTTAAGCCGGCATCCCCTTGAGGACCTCCAATAACAAATCGGCCTGTCGGATTAATGAAATACTTCGTATCTGCGTCCAAAAATTGTTCAGGAACTACTGGCAGGATAACATGCTCTTTAATATCCTTCTGAATTTGCTCCAATGTAATATCTTCAGCATGCTGAGTAGACACAACGATAGTATCCACCCTTACCGGCTTGTCTCCTTCGTATTCGACCGTTACCTGCGTTTTCCCGTCTGGGCGCAGATAGCTCAAAGTTCCATCTTTACGAACTTCGGCCAACCGGCGGGACAACCGATGGGCCAATGCAATCGGCATCGGCATGTATTCAGGAGTTTCATTCACGGCGAAACCGAACATAAGGCCTTGATCGCCTGCTCCAAGCGCTTCAATCTCTTCATCCGTCATCTGTCCCTCACGGGCTTCCAGAGCACGGTCAACCCCCTGAGCGATGTCAGCGGACTGTTCGTTTAAAGATGTTAAAACAGCGCAGGTTTTATAATCAAAACCATATTTTGCGCGAGTATATCCAATGTCCTTAATCGTATTACGCACAATCGCAGGAATGTCCACATAATCCGCACGGCTCGAAATTTCCCCAATCACGAGAACGAGCCCTGTCGCTACAGATACTTCACATGCTACACGAGCGTTAGGGTCTTCTTTAAGAAATGCATCTAAAACCGCGTCCGAAATCTGGTCACAAATCTTATCGGGATGACCTTCCGTCACCGATTCCGAAGTAAATAAACGTCTATTACTTGAAGTCGTCACTTCTTCGACCTCCCTATTCAAATATGCTTTACACAAAAAACCAACCTTCTCCAATTAGGAGAGATGGTTGGAATACCTTCATTAATTCATAGTACTTTATTTGTCTAAAGCTGTCAATCGGTGACTTGCCTGATTTAGCGCGGAATTATTTAGGATAAGGAAAAGAGAGCTTCTTCTGCTTTTTGGATCAATCTTTTGGTTATGGTACCACCAACAGCCCCCGTGTCCCGGGTGGCAATATGCCCCCAATAATCTTCACGAACCGCCGGGGAAGCAACGGATCCTAATTCTGCAGCGAATTCAGTATCCAACGCCGCTGTTTGATAATATTGCTGGCCCACCGGAAGCCCTAATTCAGCAGCAATTTCGTATTTCATTTGATCCAAGGCCTGTTTGCTTGCAGGTACTACTTTATTGTTATTGGACTTTGCCATTGCTAGAGTCACCTCCTTATATCGTGTAACCCTAGTATGGCTTGTCCTTCGACCTACAAACGTATAACTTTATGCCATGAGGGGAAAAATTATGGCGTAACTTTAGAGCCGTCTTTGTTAGTTACCATGTAATTGCCTTTAACCATTACATATATGACGGTTTGGTTACTTGTATCCGATTGAATACCGCGTCCTTCTCTTGGGAATAATAATAAATGATTCAATTCAATGACGGTTCCTGCTGACAAATCTTTTCCTGAGGTAACATCGGGAATCCCATTATCGTCACTGCTTACGGCAATGGCTTTGCCATTCCGCACTATAACCTCCGTCCCGGGGGCAGCATATAAAGTCTGGCCAGGATCTAGTTCAACTACCGTCACTTCTAGACTGCTTCCAACCGAAGAGCCGGACCCTGAACCTGCCTGTATTTCTTTAAGAATTTCTTCCTTCAGCTTTTGAAGATCAATATCTGTTGTTGCCGGGGTGCCACCGCCTCCGGTTATAGCCTTAATTTGCTGATCTACATAACTTTTTGTAACTAACGGATCGTCAGCCGTTCCAGGCTTTTCACCAGCTCCGGTATCAGCACTTGTCGTCATAATCGAACCAAGCCACAATCCCGCTCCCAACAAAACGGGGGCCGCTATAAACTTCCATTTCGATTTCATAAAGTCACCTCTTGTTCTTTTTTAAACCAGGCTAACTACATTAAACCAAAACCGGACAAAAAAAAGAACCCCCGAAGGGGTTCTTTCAGTGGAAACAATTATCTTGCCAGATCAACAGAAACAGTTTTACCGCTAGTAGTAACAGCAGTCAACTTAAAGGAAGTAACTCCTGCTTCAACAGTAATTGTACCGTTTTTGTTGTCAGTTACTTTACCGCTTCCTTCGATGTTGCTTGCGGAGAAGGAAACAGTGAACATTCCTGCATCTCCGAAGAGATCTTCGTTCTTGAATTCAACTCCGTATTGATCCTTAACTTTGATATCTCCGAAAAGATCTTTAACGTTCAAAGTAGTACCGGAGATTTTCTTAGCTTTAGTATCAGAAGCTGTGATGGACTCAATATAAGGAGCAGTGTTGCTTACTTCTACGTCCTTCAGAGTTTCAAAATAGCTTCCTACGAAGGAAGGAGCAAATTCAACTGTGACGTCAACTTTACCAGCGTTCTTACCGTATACTCTGAAGCCGTCTGCGTTATCAACACCAGCTACATAACTGTTGGAAACAGATACTGCTTTAACAGCATTATCCGGAAGTGCAACAGTTTTTCCGCCGGAATTTTTAGCAATTACTTCAACTTTAGGCAACTTAGAAACGTATTTGTTGTAAACTGCATCCGTAACTGTTTTGCCTTTGTTGTTCTCAAGAGCATACAGACCTTTTTCGTATTTCTTAACTTCATAGGTCAGGTTTTTAGCTTCTTCAGCTTTAATGGTGTCAAACACTACAGAAACAGAATCAATCTGAGCTTCTTTTCCATTTTCAACTTTCAACAGTTGTGCAGTGAAGTTGAAACGACTGTTCGCATCTTTAATAGATTTGAAAGTAATTTCTTTGTCATTGAGGTTATCAATAATATTGGTAACAACTGTGTTAGCAAGAGCACTTGCTTCAATATCGCTCAAGCTTCCGGACAAAGTACTTACTTCAGTCTTAACTTTATAGTCTGTGAAGAATTTGCTGTTTTTCAGTTCTTCGCCATATTGGTCTTTGAACTTCAGTTTCAGAGAAGACTTCGCATCATAAAGTAATTGATCTTTCATTGCACTGGATACATAAATCTCATTCGGATAACGCTTTTCTTGAACAGAGATCGTTGTTTGTGCATTCTTGCCGCTTCTCGGAATTTGGGCATGAATAGTAACAGTTCCTTTTTGGCCAGATTCATTAGGTTGAATTTTGATCTTACCTTTGTCCGGACCGCTAGTTTCAAGTGTTACCGTAGCCGAAGGGGAAGCTCCGTATACGAAAAGCGTATTATTATAAGCTTTAACAATATCGTCAGCACTCAGAGTTGCACCATACTGATCTTTAACAACCAAAGGAAGATACTTAGCATCTACGTCACCGATTGCAACAGTTCCGTTGAACTCTCCGAAAGATACTTCATAAGGAGTTTTCGGAGAGGCTACGTTGATTTTCAATTGGCTGCTGGATCCTGTACCGATAGCTACAGCATTTACAGTAATTTCACTATCTACCGTAAAGGAGTTGCTAGCTTCAACACGAATATCCGGTACTTTGTCACCAGTTTCGTCTCTTACAAACTCAACTTTCAATGCAGCAGGGTTAGTGCTGTACAGTTGAACATACTGCTTAAGAGTATCCAGGTCTGTCAGCGGATGACCATATTGGTCGTAAGCTTCGTAGGTAATATAAGCATAGTCACCTGCATTCAAACGCTCTTTACCGTTTTGCAGAACCAGTTCTTTAAGAGTTACTTTACCTGCAGTTTGAGTGTCGCCAATTTGGAAGTTTTTGTTAGCCGATACTCCACCATTTTCAGCAATGATGGTGATGGAGAAGTAGCTTCCTCTTCCAATTTGAGGGCTATTGCCTTCACTAGGAGTTTTAGTATCCAGAGTAATTCTTTGCTTATCATTTGCAGCACTCAAGGCAACTGCACTATTGCTTCCAAGAACATTGAAGCGGGAAGCAGGCAGAGTGGATTGCTCGCCATATTGGTTCAAAGCTTCAAACTCAATAGTTACATTTTTAGCGATCGGAATAATGTCGCTAGTAGATTTGAATTTGATCGATTTGATCGTTTCAGCTTGAACAGAAACGTCTTTGGAAGTGGAAGATCCAAGCTTAACGCCTTCTGCAGCTTCCAATTTAACAGTATAAGTACCTTCAATCAATGCCACGTTAGTGGTGAAAGTCGCTTTATCTTTCGCATCGTTCCATACAAGGCCGTCTTTCTCAGCCAGAGTTACTTTGTTTGCACCTCTGCTCAGAGTCAGAGTGATCTTGCTGGTATCTTCAACAGCTTTGTTGAAGGATACTTCGATTTTCTTAGCTCCTACAGCTTTAACATCGGAGATGTTAAGTTCAGCAGGTACGTTAACTTTGTTGTAAGCAGCGTAGATTGCCTCAACCAGTTGAGCACGAGTAGCAGGTACAGTGTAGTCAGCAGCTTCAGAGATAAAACCGCCTTTGAGAGCAGCAGCTACATGAGCTTTAGCCCAGTCGGAAACTACACCTTTTACTTCGTCGTCAGACTGAGCAATTCCCAGTGCGCGAACCAAAGTAGTTGCCAGTTGCTCGATGGTTACTTCACCGGAAGGAGAGAAAATTCCATCCCAAGTACCATCCATGATCTTAGCTTTAGTTACTGCACCGATGAAACCAGCAGCCCAACCTGCACCATCCAGGTCAGTATAAACGTTAGCTGCAGCAGCATCCTCGGTCAAACCTTTAGTTTTAGTCAAAACTTTCGCGAATTGTGCGCGAGTCATGTTTTCTTCAAGAGCCGGCTTGTCGCCGTCAGTTCCTTCGAAAACTCCCTTTCCTTTAAGGAACTCATATTTCTCCAAAGTAGTTGCAGGCTCAGCAGCAGAAACTACTGAAGCAAACATGGAGAAGACCATAGCTATTGCTACGAGTAAAGACAAACTTTTCTTCATAACCTTTTTTTCTCCTCCTCGAAATCGTTTCGGTTCATGAGTGTGAGTATTACAATAATTGGAGCTCGATTTCCTCATTGGCCGATTCACCCCCTTTCCAGAGTTGAGCGTCATTACTATAATGAAGGTCTGCAACATGATGTTACAGAAACTAGTAAACATAGAAAACTAGAGACTCGAATGCCACTTTACCTATTATACAATGGCCTATCCTTGTCGTAAAGTGTATTTTGAGAAATTTATCCAATCGAATCCCGGTAATAACGGGTTGAATCATTGTTGTTCAATGTATTAAACGTACCCCGTTTCAAAAAGTTGCGCTTATTCGGAAAAAGTTTTTAGATGGAAATAAATACAATATGTTTTCTCACTTGTTTATGTATTCACCCTACTTGTCCGGCACTTCCTAGTATACATGGTTATTCGGGGACCGTCATTCTGAAATAATTACCATGGGATAGAGCCTGACCGTTAATAGACAGGCTCTACCATTATAATACCCTAGTTTAAGTTTTTAGGAAACATCTTTGTCGATTTTTGCAGAAGACGAACGGCAATTTGTCCGGCTTCCGCTCTTGTCAGGTACGATTGCGGATGGAAACTGTAGGTTGGCTTCTTCTCTCCTTCAGCCAGCGGGTTCTGCTGCCCCACCATAATCCCCGCTCCGTTGATAGCTTCTACAGACGGGCGGGCATAATAAGTGATCTCCGAAGCATCCTTAAAACTCTTCTCCAGCTTAGCAAACAGCTTCTCGTCATTAATGGCAAGCTTCAGCTCCAACGCACGTGCTATCATGGTTGCAGCCTGTTCACGTCTCAGCCTCTCTGTTGGCGCAAAGTATCGATTCGATACCCCGTCAATAAGACCCGCCCGGGCTGCAGTCTCTAAATATTCGTAATTCCATGTGATCGCCTGATCCCCTGGGTTAACGTCTACAAAGGTTGGAACCCCTTCATAGTTCAACGGAATATTTAGCGCTTTGACCAATAGTGCCGCAAATTCCCCGCGAGTGGTGTAATCATCCACCCCGAAATCCTCTGTCCGCAGGTTCGTCATAACACCTTTAGAGAACAACGCCTGCAGAACATTACGGGCCCACGGATGGTTGGTGACATCGTTAAATCCGTATCTTAATTTGGCCACCATATAATAACCAAAGTCATCGAACGGAACCGTAATTGTATTTTTCTTGGTATCTACTTCTCCACCAATATTAACCCACTGCCCCTTGTCGTTAAAGAAGAATACGGTCACGTTCGTTCCCGCATCATTCACCACGGAATCGTCGAACTTGATGGTCAATTCGCCCCGTTTAGTGGGAACAAGCTTCCGTGCGGGCTCGAATAGGGTAAAGGTCCCTTCCAAAGAATATGGGTTTAAACCGTTTGTAGCCGGCTTATAGGAAGTTGTCCCCTTACGCCCATACTCTCCCACTCCCCCGGAAATCCAATAAATATCTGAAACCGGGGTAAAATGATCCCTGTTCATCATACTGGTAAACAGCCTGGAAAGGCGGGGCTCGATAGGAACAATTTTATGCCCGTTCCCATCCTTATTATCCGATCCCTGGTCCGGATCAAAGTTGATAATATTTCCGTAATCGTTCATTCTTTCCACGACACCATCGCTTGGGTCGGCAATCCCGAACAACAGCTTGGTATCTTCATAAAACTGTTCGACATTATTATTTAGACCTGGATAAGCCTTTCTCAAAATAGTTCCTTTCGGGAAAGTCAGCTCCAGATTTTTATCGAAAACGCTGTGCTTATTTGATATTTTCTCCATGTACTGAGCGCCTGTTTGATTACTGTAGGCATAGTAAACATTAACCGAAGCATTAATTTTTCCCGATGGTCGCTCGATGACAATTTTGAGCGCGTTATCCTTTTGAGGCTTCAAGCCGACATAATCAAGCACGAAACGGTCATTATAATCCGAACGTTTCTCGGCCTTCTGCCCATTGATCAACACTTCAGTGGCACCTTCCGCCTCGATGTCAAAATGAACGAAGTTTTTGTTCACGACAATCCGATCTCCTACCGTTGGCTGAGGGGAGAGTATACGGAAGCTGGCCAATTCGCGGACCACTTCAATTCTCTGAACGCTGGTAGCTCCCACATTATTTTTCAATTCCAGTACAAAAGGGTAGCTTCCTGTATTGCTCATATCGAAATTTTGCAGCCGGAACGTAAAGTTCTTGGGACTTCCATAATAATCGTAGTCATACCCCTGCTTTATGCTAAGATCCAACGGAGTCGAGCTTTTCGGCCGGTCATTATAAGGATCGGGATCTCCATCGTTCGTTGTTTTAAATTCAACAATCGTTTCTCCGCCATGAGAGAGCTTGACATAGTTGGCTCCACCTGCCTTAAAGACTATATCCACCTTCTTCAGACTGGTAGAAAATTGACCGTTGCGGAACAGGATGTCCGGGGAATCGACAAATATTCTATTCAATTCATTATCCGTGCCATTTACGGACAAAGGGGCTCGGCCATCACTCGGAATAATAACAGGCTCAAATCTTTCGATTGTCGACACATTAGTGTCTACGATATACAAACGAATTTCTTTGATAACTTCACGAATAATGGAGTTATCGTCTGTATATAGCGCTCGAAGAACAAGTCTGTTCTCGCCATAGTTTAATTGCCCCAGAGCATTCCCTACCACTAAAGGCTCCAGAGTAAACTCCAGTGAAGTTCCATCATAGCGGAAGGAAGACGGGGTTATCCCGTTGACCGAGTAGTCGAATTCTTTAACCGAATCGAATCCGACCAGCTTTACTTTAGGAGCATCCAAGGTCTTGTTCCCTTGCCTGGAATCCAGTGTAATGGTCTGGCCATCATAATAATTTTCTACGTAGATAAAGTTTTTGGATACATAATTAACAGTAACGGTATAAACTGCCGTCGTTCCATCATAACTAAACCGAATTTTTTGCTCTCCGCTTGGGAAATTACTGATCTCGTAAATATGGTTTTTAGAATCAATTCGACTGATATGCTTTACAGTCAGGCTGCCTAACGGCATGAGCGCCGCCTTTAATTTATCTTCTGCGCCTGCAGCAATGTCCTTATCAAATTCTACCTGTACATAGAAAGTAGAAGACTGTACTTCGCTATTATCCAGTTTTCCCTTGTTAATATACTGTGAGCCGTCTTTCTCTACCAGATACATATTCTTTATAAGCCTTTGGTTTGGCAAATAGCTGAAGTAACGAGTAACGGTTGTATCCAGAGAGTCGTATTCCACACGAATCGCTACGGCCTGTTCTCCCGAAGCCGGCAGTCCCGTGGTCGTGATTGTATACGGGTTCGTTTTGAACTCCACTAACCGATATTTGATACTTCCATCATTAGCGGGTACATCGGTAATAGAAGTGACGTTCGCCAAATTAACCGGATTTGGATTGTTGGCGGCATTATTAGGGTCTTGAACGGTTACCGTAACATTATTCAAGTCAAACGGTACGGCAGAATACGGAATAATCATGCCCGCTTCAATCACAGCTTGCTGTGAAGGATCGGTCAGTGCCGGTTTCCCTGCTAATAGAGACTGGGTTCCATCCCCGGCATGGACAATGTCCAGCTTATAGTACGGCTGATCAGGATCATAATAGTAAATAGTGCGCTTTACATTGACTTTATTGGCTTGATTCTCCAACTGAAAATCGAGCTCATTCTTGCCGGGCTTCAGTGTCAATGGAGGAACGAAGAACATCCCGTCCTCGAGAACATTCGCCTTCTGGCCATTGACCAGAATTGTCTTAACATTATTGGCTTTCCCATCAATATAGACCTGCATTTCAAACGCTTCATCCACTCCGGACGGCTTTTCTATCACAATGGGTGCCCCTTCGTTCAGGTCAACCGCCGTGCTGTTATCGGATCTCACCTTCAACGATTGCAGGTAAGGAGCATCATCATACACGATATAAAACGTATCCGAACGTTCGATATTTCCCTGCTTCCCGGTAATGGTCACTTTATTGAATCCGGAAAACAACTCCAAACTGCGAATTTCAAACCGATTGTTTGACAAAGGATTGCCCGCCGCCGTGAAATATCTCTGGGGATCCGGAACCCATTTGCCCGATTGGTTAATTAACTGTTCCACCCTTACGGTTATGGATTCGGCGGATACATACTGATAAGTTCCAGTAATGTTCAGGCGATTGGAATCCGCCACATAGGAATTATCCCTGCTTATTTCACCGGGATTGGCTTTGTTGGCTAATTGCTGGTTGTCGGGTATAAAATAGTTTGGAGCCGCCGCATACACCTTGGGCGCCAATGCCGGAATAAGAGTGACCAGCAAAGCCGCAACCATAAGCATGCTTGTCCATTTTCGCAATAATACGTTCAACGTTAGAACCTCCTTGTGTATTATCCTATATACTCCGTTCGGGGAACGGGTAATCGTTCATCCAGTCTGTTGAGGCACTTCTGTTCCTCTCCCTTTTCGCTACTTCCCTCCAATCCAAACATCAAAAAAAAGTGGATACATACTTAACTTTATCGGCAAATGAACGATCTTTTTTTATAGCTTTTTGCAGACCAAAAAACCCTGCATCACAAAATGCAGGGTCTTAAAAAACTAGTATGTTATTTAGAAGTCCGCCTAACGGATGCCGGAAGAAGTCGCCGGAGAAGTCTGAGCACCGGCTTGCGGCTCTTGCTTATTATTCCTATCGCCTCCGCTCCAACCTCCATAACAAGCAATAAAACAACGACAATGACAATTGCGCCCCATTGGGAGGCTTTGGTTAGCAGGACCGCACACAGCCCGAAGGCCAGCGAGATGCCGTAGATAATCAGAACCGTTTTGCGCATGCTGAAGCCAAGCCCCATCAAGCAATGATGGAGATGGCCTTTATCGGCCGTAAAGATAGGCTTCTTGTTCAACTTCCTGCGGATGATGGCCATTAATGTATCCGAAATCGGCACTCCCAATATCGCAAGAGGGACCAAAAAAGAAACGATGGTAGCCGACTTAAACCCAAGAATCGATAAGGTTGCCAAGCTGAATCCGAGAAACAGCGATCCGGAATCGCCCATAAAAATTTTGGCAGGGTGAAAGTTATAGAACAAAAATCCTACAATACTACCAAGCAAAATCAAGCTTATGACAATAACGGTCAGGTTTCCCATCATAATCGCAAGTACAAGAATTGCAGATGTGGCGATCGCAGAAACCCCTGCGGACAAACCGTCTAGTCCGTCAATCAGATTAATGGCGTTAGTTACTCCAACTATCCAAAATATTGTAATTGGAATGCTGATCCAGGAATTCAGATCAATGGCATCGCCGAAGGGCAGCTTTATGTAATCAATCTGCATCCCAAAAGCTATAACCACCCCGGCAGCCGCTAATTGGCCTGCAAGCTTTATCTTGGGAGATAAATTATACTTATCATCCAATGCGCCTACGAATACAATGATGGCACCGCCCAAGATCAACCCAAGAACGACATGAGTATCAAAATCGTTAAGGGCGGGCGAAATAATAAAGAAAGTTGCAACAAAAGCAAGGAATATGGCCAAGCCACCCATTCGAGGCATAATCCGTGTATGAACCGAACGATGATTAGGCACATCAATAGCGCCGAACCAAACCGCAAACTTCTTCACTAGCGGGGTCAAAATGACAGCCAGAACGCACGAAACCGTTAATCCTATGACATAAATGATCCAATTCATTATAATTTACAACCCCTTAGTCTCTCCAGTTGCTTTCAGCACTCCATTATACCTTGTTTGCAGTGCTTACTCCAACCCGTTTTATCGACAAAATGCGGGTTTTTAGTGATATTGTCAGTCATTTTTTCATAGTTTGGTCACATTATCTTTCTCCCGCATTACTTTTCCGATATTTCTCGAACATGCAAGGATAAACGGCTATCGCCGTCCTTTGGACAGGCGTGTTTACCGATGAAATATAAGAACAGGATAGATGAAAATTTATACTTTCTTATATTTTCAAAAAATCGCTTGCGGCCAAACTAACGCCTTAAGACATCCGTTGGTTAAATTGATACTATCCGCATTCAATCTATACAACTGTATTCTTATATCGCTCACTATGAATGGTATTTGAAGACTTATGAGCCTTCTTTCAGCGCTCGCTTACTTTCCTGCATCAAGGATAGGATATGTTCAGCCGGCCGGTGAGCAGCTTCCTTCAATTGATCGATTAACAGACGCTTGCTCTCTATCCATTGCATTTTACCGCGCAACAGTCTGTCTACTTCCTCCAGAATCTTGGGAACATCCATATGATCCGTCGACCCGGCCGCTTCCATCCCCAAACGATGCAAAAACTGATCAATCTTCGGATCGTAGGAGATTCCGATCACCGGAACGTATTGAGAAGCGGCGTAAATAAGTGAATGTAATCTCATTCCAATCAGCAAATCACATTGTCCGACCTGAGCCAGCATATCCTGCGGATGTATAACATCACGTACGATATGCACATTAGGCTTGCCCTTTGCATTCATCCAGTCCATTACATCTAGGGATGCCCTCTCATCGTCCGGAAGATGGAACGGAAGGAAACGGATTTCGATCCCCCGCTCCTCCTCTAACCTGCCAAGGCATTTAGCCAGCTTGCGAAGCTCCGACCGGTCTTCCTTCCAATACCGGACCGATACGCCCACAACGGGGCGATCCGTCTCTGACGGGTTGCGCAGTGATCCGTTATCCCTTGGGGTCAGCCCCATAACGGGATCAGGGACGACTTCCACCCGCTCCCCTCGAATTCCCATTTGGGCTAGAAGCTCTGCCGACTCAGAATCCCGGACGGAGAGATACTGACATTTGTTATATACCCGCGAAATCCAAGAATAAAACATTTTTCGACGAACGGGGCCAATTCCTTGGGAATAAACAAATGTCGGCTTTCCGAACCATTGGGCAAGCTTAATAATGGCCAGATAATACGGGATCGTCTTGGCTCCCGTCGCATCCTGAAGCAGGCTTCCGCCCCCGCTAATCAAGCCGTCGCTTTGCCTGATGGCCCTAATGACCTCCATCGGCTTCATTCGATGGGCGGCCCTTACCCCATACATACGATCGGTCCAAGCCGGATCGCCGGACAATACGATGGGTTCGACCCGCACTCCATGCCGCCCGCCTTCTTTTTGCAAAGCGAGTAAGATAGACTGCAGGACAGCCTCGTCGCCGCTATTTTTATATCCATAATAACCCGAGAGAACTATTCTCTTGACGGCAGCACCCATCTTCGCCAACTCCTCGCCAACAATTCCCATACCACTATAAAGAGAATTCCGACAATGATCCCTAACAAGAGTCCGTATCCGACACGGATCGATGAAATATATACCGGCGTATGCAAATGCGCGAAGGTATCGACAATGGACAGTTGTCCAATAATGCCAAGAATAAAGATGTACAGAGCGGACGGACGATATTTAATCGCTAGATACGCCCCCAGGATAAATACGGGGTGTGCGAATAAGAACTCTTTAATTCTTGGGCGTACCCCCAGATTATTTTCCAGAAGCGCGCGAAACAGCTTTTCAAAGGCAGAGGCTTTGCCCTCATTGCCTGTCCTCGACAGATAATACATAATCATGGCAACCAATGCTCCGGCGATAACCACCCAGAGAACAGTTACGGACGAAGACAGCAAGCTTTTGGCCCGATTAACGATCTCACCCGCCTTGAGCCCCTCACTGAAGAACAGCAAATAGATTCCGATAATCAGAATAGGAGCCAGATGCAGCAGGCTAACCCCACGGTATTGGTCGATCACAAGGCTATAGATAATATTGTTCAACAAAGCAACAATGAACACGACGCCGATCATCGAGATCAACGAAGTCCGGATGAACAGATTGATCGCGAAGCCCATTTTAGCCCCGGCCAGTTTGCCGGTCCGCCGCTTGCGGATACTTTGGATCGCTAGAATCATTCCCAGAGTAGGTGCGCATATTCCAACACCTAATGCAAGCATTTTGAACAGCATATTGGGGGAGAGGATGTACAAGCCTCCAGCCATCCCTGTACCAAGAACAAAACTGATCAGCAGCAGCCAAGGGAAGAAATGGGCCAAAGTCAATGCGATAACGGCAACGGACCCAACGACGGCCACCGGCTTGAGCAATCCTTGCCAACTCGAATTATAGATCGTGAATGAGTGAGCGGGACCCAAAGTGTAGCCTGCCTTAACAATCCGTTTTAAAGCCCCGTCCTCTCCCCTCAAGGTTTCTCTTATCTGTTCGAGAGGATCCGTATAGGATGCCCTCTCCAAGTTTTTGGAAGGCCGTGCATTCAGGAAAATCATCTTAATATTGCGATCCTTGGCAGCCAGGACGAAACGGTCCGCAACAATTTGAATTCGCTCTGCCTGCTCTTGTTCGGTTAAGTTTCCGCTTAGCCTGTCCGCTTCCGCTTCAGAGAGAGAGTGCAGCCGGAACACATTGTAGCGGCTTTCCTTGGCTAAATAATTGAAGCCTTTTTGCGGAGCCTTCTGCAGTTCTATGGCTGCAAGGGCCATATCGTATTTATCGAGGAGCTCAGCCATTTGCTCCAGTTCCGGAGAATTCTCTTTCCCGGTATAACCCGGCACGCTTTCTCCCTCGAAAATAATCGACTTGGCACCAGCCTCTTTATACAGGCTCAGCTTGCGGTCCATATCCTCCGCGGAGAAAGGCAGGCTGCGGTTGGACAAACGGGCAACGATGCGAAAGCCCTTGTTCTGAAGGTGCTCCAAGGCGATCGGATCCGGATCCATCACCTTCAATGAAGCCTCCTCCAGTGATGCTTCGACAACTAGTCCTTGCCGATCTTCATACGACCAGGGCCGGACCGTTATGCCCTGAGTTTGGAAAGCCCTCTCCACCATCGGCTGCAATCGCTGCTGTGATTCTTGATCTTTAAACAGCACATACGTAAAATTTTCTCCTGCAGCCGCAGGCTGACCTGTTATCAAAGCGGCATCACGCGACGAATATAAATCGACCCGCTGCGCCAGTCTAAGCTCATTCAGCGTGCTTTCATAAACCGCCATCGATTCGATTCCGGCACGCTTCATGGCATCCAGCTGCTCATCGACGAATTCGCGCGGGTTAGGGCGAAACTCCGCAATATCCAGCAGATCGCGGTAATCAAAAACAAACTCTATCTTGTTGGAGGAGCTCTCGGTCATAATCCTCTCATAAGCCAGCGGCAGAGAAGCCAATAAACCGACAATCACTACCCACCAAAGCCATTTAGAGGCTCTTCGATTCCAGCGTGTATACCATTGAATCAATAGTTCCACTCCCTATCCTATATCCTTATCATCTGTCGATCCGAGTCATCACTTCTTGGCTCAGCTCTGCCAATAACCGTTCCGACTCCTCGGCACTCTTGGCTTTAACCGCAAAATATACTTTGATCTTGGGTTCCGTACCGGATGGACGCAGGCAGAACCACGATCCGTCTTCCAGCAAGTATTTGAGCACATTTTCTTTAGGAAGACTATCAATGCCTTGGGTATAATCAAGCATGGTCGTTATTTTCTTCCCGCAGACATTCGATGGCGAATGGCTACGCCACTCCTCCATAATTTGTCTTATTTTGGCCAAACCATCCTTGCCCTTCAAGGTTCGGGACTCCAATGCCTCCCGGTAATAACCGAACTGCCTGTAAAGTTCCTGCAGTACATCATACAACGTCTTCCCTTGACTTTTGTAGTAGGCCGCCGCTTCGCAGATTAACATGGAAGCTACTACGGCATCTTTGTCCCGGGCATAAGTTCCCGCCAAATAACCGTAGCTTTCTTCATAACCAAATAAGAAGCTATGATGGCCGCTGCGCTCGAATTCGGTCATTTTCTCGCCAATATATTTAAAACCTGTTAGGGTGTTCATGACTTCCACCCCGTAATGTCTGGCAATCTCCGCTCCCATCTCGCTCGTTACAATCGTCTTGATGACCACTCCGTCCGTCGGGATTCCCTTGCCTTCCTGTAAGCTGGAGAGCAGATAATGAACCATGATAGCGCCCGATTGATTGCCGCTTAGCACTACATACTGCCCTGTGGCATCTTTAACAACGGCACCCATCCGGTCACAATCAGGGTCCGTTCCGATTATGACATCGGCCTCAACTTGTTTACCCAACTCTATGGCAAGTGAAAAGGCCTCTTTCTCCTCCGGATTCGGGGATTGGACGGTGGAGAATTGAGAGTCCGGCTTCTCCTGCTCCGGGACAACATGAACGTTCTTAAACCCGGCTTCCCTAAGCACTCTGCGAACAGTGATATTTCCCGAGCCGTGCAGAGGGGTATAAACGATATTCACTTTATTTCCTTGTTGCATACCCACTTCAGGCCTCGGACGGACTGCCAGCACTGCCTTCACATAGGCATCGTCGATAGCTTGGCCTATCCATTGGAGAACCCCTTGGGATTCCGCCTCTTCCTTGGAAAGCTTGCGAATCATGTTGAATTCCAGTGATTGAATCTGCCCGATGATGCGATCCGCCTGTTCCTTAACGATCTGTCCCCCATCAGGCCCATATACTTTGTAGCCGTTATATTCCGGAGGGTTGTGACTGGCGGTAATAACTATCCCTGCAGAAGCTTGTAAATGTCTAACGGCAAAAGAAAGCTCCGGAGTTGTTCTCAAGGATTCGAAAACATATGCCTTGATACCGTTACCGGCAAGCACTAATGCAGCTTCCAAAGCAAATTCAGGACTCTGATTGCGCGAGTCATAAGCAATGACAACAGAAGGATGCCCGCTTGAAGCTTGCAGCAAATCCTGGGCCAGTCCCTGGGTCGCCCTACCCACTGTATACTTGTTCATACGGTTGGTTCCGGCTCCAATAACTCCTCTTAACCCTCCGGTGCCAAACTCCAAATCTTTATAGAAACGATCCTCGATCTCTTTCTCCTGGCCCTCGATAGCCTTCAGTTCTTCTTTGGTCGCGGGATCAATTCCCGGGTCCTGAAGCCATTGTTCATACAGCTTGCGTACTCGAGACATAGTATCCACCTACAAATTCCTCCCTCATTGTATTTATTCCGGATTAGCCAGAGCGAACATCAGTTCACCTTCTGCCACAACTTTATCATTCACTTTAGCAGTTCCCTTTCCTTTACCAATTGAACCCTTCAACCGGGTCACTTCCAGCTCCAAAATCAGAGTATCCCCCGGTTTGACCTGACCTCGAAAACGAAAGTTGTCGATTCCCGCAAGAAATCCTATCTTTCCGCGATTTTCCTCCGCCTTGAGCATAGCCACCGCACCGACTTGTGCCAAAGCTTCGACGATCAGCACTCCAGGCATGACCGGGTATTCCGGAAAATGCCCTTCAAAAAAGGGCTCGTTAATGGTAACGTTTTTCAGACCGACCGCACGTACCCCGTCTTCAACCTCCAAGATTTTGTCAACAAGCAGAAAAGGATAACGGTGAGGGATAATCTGTTTAATTTGTTGAACATCCAGCATATGGACAGCTCCTTTTTCTTTATCATTGTATAAATCTTTCCCAATATACTTAAACTAGTAGTGTCCCCTTCACGATCTGCAGTAGTGAAGGTTGATATAAGGGACATATTTCCACATGAGGCATCGCGAGTCTTGGAAATATGTCCTTTTCCTATTTATGTGCCATGGAATTCAGCAGGCGGAACTTCAGTATATAGATAGCTGATGTTATAAATGAAAAAGCTATGACGGCCCATAAATAAGGAATAGCATACGGGATACTGAAGAACAGCATCAGAATGGCTATGTAATACAATACCGTGGTTAATTTGCCCAAAGAATTGGCGGGGACCGTCTTCTTGCCCCGAAAATGGAAAAACGCCGAACCCGCAATCATACCCGCATCGCGAATCATGATGGCTGCAGCCGCCTCCCATGGAATCATACCCGAGATGAGCAATGAGACAAAAACCGCCAGCATCATCGTTTTATCTGCCAGAGGGTCGAGCACGACTCCCAAATCCGTTACCATCCCCCTGCTTCTGGCTAAATGCCCGTCCAGGACATCCGTTGCTCCCGCGATGACTATTATAAAGAAAGCAATTTTGACATGCCCCGAGAAAAAAACAAATAAATAGACAGGCACTAGAGCAAAACGAAGCAGTGTCAACGTATTTGGCAGGTTCACTTCGGGTCTCTCCTCTGTACACAATTCTACATTGTTACATTATACCTTTGAAATTGTAAAAAAAAAACTCCCCTGGGGGAGTGCTGTCGATAAGCGGCATGTAAATGTAAAAAAGATGATGCCTTTGGGCTAATAAACTTATTAATGTCCCCCTAAGTACCGGCAAACATTAAGTCGAATAAGTGCCTCCATGTTTCTATACTCCATACATCCTCTAAAGGCTGTTTCCCGACGTAAACATAACCGATGATCAGTCCTGCGAAAAGAGCTGCCACACACAGGATCGGCACGAGAAGTATTCTTAACAAGCGCAATACCGGTTTCAGTTTGCGATACCAGGGACGGCCCTTCGGAGTTGGTTTAGATTCGCTCATGGTCATTCCTCGCTCACTATCCTCTAAGATTGTTGGCCAGCTGCATCATGGTGTCAGAGGAAGCGATGGCCCGGGAATTTAATTGAAATGCCCGTTGAACCATCATCAGTTCAGCGGTTTCATCCCCTAAATTAACGTTCGATTGTTCTACAAATCCTTGTTTAACCGAAATTCCTCTCTCCAACCCGCCTGGACCAAAGGCACCCTGCACGACCAAATTCCGATCGGCCCCCGCAGCTACCTGGTAGCGGTTATTCCCGATTTCCTCAAGATATTGGGGACGCATGACGCGCATTAACTTAATACGGCCTGCAGGAACTGCCTCCGCCTCGGGCATGGAAGGCCGATAGGCCCAGACATTGCCCTGTTCATCTACTTTCATATCGTAGCCAGATGGAATAGCTATGGGCTGTCCGTTCACATCGCTAATAAGCAGCCCGTCCTTAGTGGCCAAGTAGGTACTTTCCGTATCACCTGCACGAAGAGTAAGTTGAAAGGAGCCCTCTCTTGTATAGACCTCTTCCATTGCCGGGTTGCCGTCCGGCCCCGTAACAGGGTTCAGAACAGCAAAAACGGCTTGTCCCTCAATCGCCAGATCCGTCGAAAGCCCGGATTCGCTTAACGGACCTTGAGACAGGTCTACCTTGACCTGACCCAGCCTGACTCCCCAGCCTTGCGTCAAGCCGAGCGGAGTCAGCCTGCCCTCCTTGCGAAAGCTTTCGGGCTGCTGTTTAACATTAGTCAGCACATCTTCGAAGGTTACATCTTTTCTCTTATATCCAGCCGTGTCAAAATGGGCTACGTTATTAGATAATACATCCAGCTTCTGTTGAAGTGAACGCATCGTCACCATGGAGCTAATCATGGAATGATTCATTATAGTTCCTCCTCAAGACAAGACGGCGTTCAGAAGTACGTTCGTTGGGTAACTCACAAGATTCGTTAGAACTTCCGAACACTGTTATTTCGCTTCAAGTATACATCTATACCCGTCCAATTTCGTTAACAGCTTTCTCCAGGCTCTTGTCATAATACTGAACCATCTTCTGATTCGCTTCATAAGCACGGAGTGCGGACATCATATCGATCATAGCATGGGACGAATCTACATTGGAGCGTTCCAAATACCCTTGATAAACCTCCACATCATCGTCCGGATTCATCCCACGAACCAGATCGGCATCCTCTTCATTCAACCGATATTGCCCATCGCCCATGCGGATCAGCCGATTAGGCTCTTCGACGATCGACAGCAGCAGCCCCGCCTGTTCTCCGGCTGTATTCAGCAACGGTTCCCCGTTCAGAGGATCCAACAGTTCTCCGTTCCGGCCGATGACTGCACCCGATAACGGCTCACCCGTGGCGGCATTCATCAGTGTCAATGGCTGTCCGTCCCGTCCAAGCACCCGATACCCGCTCTCGGTTACCAGTTCCCCCGCCGTATTCACTTGGAAGCTGCCGTTCCGAGTATAAGTGCGGTTGCCTTGTCCATCAACAACGGTAAAAAAGGCCTGCGGCTGATATATCCTCTCTCCATCAGCGGTTATAGCTTTACCTGAACCATCGAAGGTCACTCCAGGAAGCTGCACATTGGAGACAATGGCCAAGTCAAATGGCTGCTTTGTTTCCATAAGGTCTCCTTGCAGATATACCGACAAAGCCTCCTCCGCGAACACACCGGTATTCATTCGGCCTATATGTCTGGAGTTCGCGCCATGATCGTCTCCATTCAAAAGCGAGATCATCATTTCCGGAAATGACCGGGCTACCGCATTATTCTGCTTATAGCCGGGAGTCAGCACATTAGCGATGTTATTGGTTGCCACATCGTGACGCCTTTGCTGTGTGATCATCCCGGCACCTGAAGTATACAATCCTCTTAGCATTCCTACGCCCCTTTCCTCTGCCGAGCTTTATAATCCTTTCAAAGCTGATTTCTTGGCTACTTTATCGAGATTATCCAGCATGACTCCGGTCCCCTTGACGACACAATGCATCGAGGATTCCGCCACCAGCACGGGAACCAGCAGTTCATCGGCCAGAAGCTGGTCCAGACCGTGCAGCATCGCACCGCCGCCAGTCAGAATGATTCCTTTATCAATAATATCAGCGGCTAATTCAGGAGGAGTCTTCTCCAGCAGTGCTTTGGCAGAGGCTACGACCGAATAAATCGGCTCCATCAAAGCCTCCTTGATCTCCATGGCATGCACGGTTATAGAGATGGGGAGGCCGGTGACCATATCCCTTCCCCTAATATCCATCTCTTCCTGGCGGCCTTCCGGATGAACCGTAGCTATCCTAATCTTGATATCTTCCGAAGTCCGTTCGCCAATAAGAAGCTTGTACTTATTCTTGATATACTTCATAATGGCATCGTCAAACTTGTCCCCTGCAACCTTAATAGAGGAGGCGGCTACAATGTCGCCCATCGAGATGACGGCTACATTCGAAGTGCCCCCTCCAATGTCAATAACCATATTTCCGCTAGGTTGTGATATATCCATACCCGCGCCGATCGCGGCCGCCTTCGGCTCCTCTACCAAAAATACCTCTTTGGCCCCACTGCGCTTCGCCGATTCCCGAATCGCCTTCTGTTCCACGGAAGTGATATTCGTAGGAGCGCAGATCAAAATTCTTGGATGACTATACCATTTTTTGCCGCCCACTTTATCTATAAAGTATTTTAACATAGCTTCCGTCATTTCGAAATTGGCAATAACTCCTTCACGCAGGGGTCGAATCGCCACAATATTGCCCGGCGTCCGCCCAACCATTCTGCGAGCCTCTTCCCCTACAGCCAGCACCTTCTTCGATTCGCTGTCTACAGCTACAACCGAAGGCTCATCCAGCACAATGCCGCTGCCTTTAACATAAATCGACACATTAGCTGTACCTAAATCTATTCCGATGTCCTTACTGAACATTAAATATGATCCTCCCTGCCCGTCACTGACCGTTCATTTACCCTTGTAAGAAGGTAAGCCCAGTTATCCTTAATAGGTAGTTTCGCCAAAAAAAAACAAAATCCTCCTTTTTCCGTTAAAATATAAGGGTAAAAAAACGAACGGTTGGGAGAATCGAATTTACGATTTGGACGAGACTAATAAATCGGAATTTTTCTTATAATTTCTCGATTTCTTATATTTAATTTTCGTTGCCTCACCTCCCCGCAGATGGCGAATCGATTTGTGATATTCCAATATCGTCTTAACTTGATTGGCCAATTCCGGGTTTATATCCGGAAGCCTCTCGGTTAGATCCTTGTGAACCGTGCTTTTGGATACCCCAAATTGTTTAGCGATTGCACGAACTGTGTGCCTCGTCTCCACGATACATCGACCGATTTTAATGGTCCGCTCTTTGATGTAATCATGCACTCCCCTCGCCTCCCTACTCAAGATAGTTTGGTACATTATATGAGGAGCGAGCCTATATATTCTTTGTTTAAAGAGCTGACAAGCACGGACGAGCCAATAAATTTGTGGGACAAGGCTTCTTTTTATTATTTCGGACTATGGCCCGACGATTTTTAGGGGTTCCACATAACCTTATAACTTATGGAAAAAACAAATAGCGGGAGGTTTACCTCCCGCTGCTTTAATCTGCATGGCCCCCGCAGGCCGTTTCATTATTGTTCTGCGATTAACTCACTTGGATTCAAGGCTGCTCCGTCTTGACCCTGGCGTACTTCGAAATGAAGGTGATTGCCGAGATGCTTCTCCAGCTCGTTGCGACCGGCTGTGCCGATAACATCGCCCTTCTTCACCTCTACATCCTTGGCCACCTTAATTTCATCAAGGCTCTGATATACCGTAACCAATCCGTTGGAGTGAGTAATTTCAACCAGGTTTCCGACAACCGGGTTTCTCTCCACCGCAGTTACCTTACCGCTTAGAGCCGCCAGTACTTCGAAAGACTCTTTATCCGGTCTGGCCAGATCAACACCGATATGCGGTGTGAACGTATCACCATACTCAACCATCGCTTCCTGCTTTACATCACTGGAAGCTTTGCTGTCGAAGAATGGCATGGTCACATCCATTTCGTTGTAATCCTTGACCGGCCACTGCATATTCTCTACATTGGCTGCAACAGGTTGGGCATCCGGATCAGTTGCGTTCTCGCCTTGCTCCAAACCGAGACCGATGCTCTCATCCGTTAGGGGTGGCTGTTTCCCCGAGTTTTGATACACCAACATTAACGTTAAAATAATTGCAGCCGCCACCATGTAGAGCGCCGGAAAAGCCCATTTCTTGGCGAGCAGTCTGCGCCACGGAGAGTACGGGGTTGCAGTTTGTGCTCCTTCTTTGGATTGAGGAGCTTCTTTTTCGGTTTGAATCTCTTTGTATTGTTCACTCATAGTTATATCACCTCAGTACCATTGTTGCCAGATCGATAGCTTTTATACTTGAGATGATATAAATCGGCATATTATTTTAATTTGCTATATTCGATGCGTTCTGAACTTCTACCCCGGTATAGTAATGTTTAAGAATTTCCACTGCTGTCTTGCCTTCCTTGGCCATGCCGTTGGCCCCCCACTGGCTCATTCCAACCCCATGACCGTAGCCTGTCGTAGTAATCTCCACTTCTTTCCCGTTAAGCTTCCATTGAAATTGAGAGGAGTTCAAACCGAGCTTCTCTCTCACCTCTTTGCCGGAGAAGGTCTTGCCTCCTATCGATAGTTTCTTTATTCTTTTTCCATCCGTATATTCCAAGACTTTACTGTTGGCAAAAACGCTGCTGGCGGACAAGGTTTCCGACAATCCCAGCTTGCTGCGAAACTCGCTATAAGGGATAGAGATCGTCTCCTTATATCTTGGCGCTATCTCTTTATCCCAAGGACTGGCCACACTTCTTAAATAAGGAATTGGATTAGTCCAGTAATCTTCCGAGTTTTCCGTATATCCGTTACTAGTTGAGAAGAAGGTCGCCTCAATCGGTTTATTCTGATAGGTTATCACTTGCCCTCTAGTTTCTTCGACCGCCTGATTCAACCTCTCTCGGTTGCGTTCGAAGTTTTCGCTGCCCCACTGCCGTTTCAGCTCCTCATCGGTCAAATACGCCTGATGCAGTACCGTATCGGTAACAAGCGCTTCCTCATCGGGGACATTGCTGCGATCCTCCGCGAGCCAACGGCGAATGATATAGGTCCGGGCCGCTATCGCCTGGGCTTTTAACGCCTCCAGCTCGAAATCGGACGGCATCTCCGCCGCTACCACCCCACGCACATAGTTCTCCAAATCGATATGATCCACGCGCTTTTCCTTAGTTAGATAGACGGGCACGATCAAAGGGGAGACAGCTTCCGAAACAGGATCGGTCAAACCCTCCTCAGGCTCAGGAAGAAAATTAGATGTCTGCTCGGGCTGATCGGTCTTGCGAACGATCAGGCTCGGCACAAGAATAGTAAGAAGCATGGAAATAGATAGGGCCAGAGCCATCCATAGAATCACTTTCTTCCTTGTTTCTTGGTTCATAGCATCGTTCCTCCCAGACATGATGTATGTAGGCACTGTAGCGATTTGCATCGTGCAGTTATCCTATTTTATGAGATTGGAAGACATGCTAGAACATAAAGAAGCGTTAACGTTTAATAGCTTGCTAGCCAGCCGGGATAATATTCGGTAAGGAAGGATGCGTCGACATCTGCGAAGGGGGATTAATAGAAGCTTTCTTATCGCCAAATAGAATTTAAACCCTGTTCATGACAGAAAACCTATAAAATAAAAAAGCCTCGGTCATCAGACCAAGGCAGATCATTCGTTTTATATTTAAGTTATACGGGAAGGACTCAGACCGAGGCAAACATTACGCCCAAGTGGGCTGCACCGCGAAGAAGCCGACCTCGCTAGGTTTCTCCTCGACTTCTACGGCTCCATCCACTCTCTGGATGTCCGCTCCCAGCGCTTGAAGCTTCTCAACAATGTTCACGTAGCCCCTGTCAATGTGGTGGATACCGGATATTTCCGTTTCCCCATCCGCGGCCAGAGCAGCAAGCACCAACGCCGCCCCCGCTCTTAAATCCGTGGCATTCACCTTGGCTCCCCGCAGACGGGTATTGCCTTGAACAACAGCCGTCCGGCCCTCGACCTTAATTTCGGCATTCATTCGAATAAATTCATCCACATGCATAAAACGATTTTCGAACACCGTCTCTGTCACAAGACTCGTTCCTTCCGCTTTCAAGAGAAGGGCCATCATTTGCGATTGCATATCGGTTGGAAACCCGGGATACGGCAGCGTCTTCATATCGACAGCCCGCAGCGGGCCTTCCCCGCATACCTCGACTCCATTCTCGTCTTCCAGCACCTTCACGCCCATCTCCCTAAGCTTGGAAATGACGGGCTTCAGATGATCGCAGATTGCCCCTTCTATAAACAAGGTGCCTCTGGTAATAGCAGCTGCAACCATGTAAGTTCCCGCTTCAATCCGATCCGGAATTACCGTATGTATAGCACCCTGCAGCGAATCAACCCCATCTATACGGAGCACCCCGGTCCCTGCACCGCGAATACGGGCACCCATGGCGTTTAAATAATTCGCCAAATCTACAATTTCCGGTTCCATGGCCGCGTTCTCGATGTAGGTGGTCCCTTCAGCCAAGGTGGCCGCCATCATAATATTTTCGGTGGCCCCGACACTGGCAACATCCAAATAGATCTTGGCGCCCCGCAGCTTCCCCTTCACTCTAGCTTCTATAAAGCCTTGGCCAAGCTCTATATCCGCCCCCATGGCCTCGAAGCCTTTCAAATGCTGATCGATCGGCCGGGTTCCGATAGCACAGCCGCCGGGGAGCGGTATTCTCGCTCTCCCCATCCGGGCCAGCAGCGGACCGAGAACAAGAAAGGAAGCCCGCATTTTGCGGACCAACTCATAAGGTGCTTCGCATGAATCCAAGCGCGAGGAATCGACCCGAATGACCTCATTCTCATATTTGATTTGTGCCCCCAAGCTTTTGATCAGCTGGTAAATCGTTTTGACATCCTCCAGCAGAGGGGCATCCTTAATTACGCTAATTCCTTTTGTACCGAGCAAGGAAGCAGCAATAATAGGCAGAACAGCGTTTTTGGCGCCGTGTACTTTGACTTTTCCCGATAATCGTTTGCCACCGCGGACGATTATTTTGCTCATCTCTGGTCCCTCCGCGTTCCGTTGTATTTATGTCTTTTCCTTATTCTGTTGAAAAAGGGCTGGATACCAGCCTATCTTCATAATCCGCCCTCGATTAAATTATCGGCGAATAATCGAACATTACACACAGTTTGAGAACCAAAACGCTGTTTTCTTCGTCTATATTATTAAAGACGCATCTAACTTAGACCAGTAGCTGCGTATATTAGCTCCAAACCTTCGTCGTTCCTATGTTCGCTGGGCTTCGAAGTTTGTCGAAACAACCTGTTTTATTTCCATTGTTGACAAGTAAGACCGATGTTATTCGAAGTCTTGATAGAGCGGTGCAACCGACCCGGGTAATCATCCCCGCCGCTGGTTAATCACTCTAAAACAGCCCCTTCAGCATAGCCGACCAGTTAAAGTAGTCAATGAAGAATCGGGCCACCTGATATCCTAATGCCAAGGATAGAAAAATTTGCAGCAGCTTGCTTTGAATGCTTCGCGGATTTTTCACAAACAGATCGAATCGGAATTGCTGCAGCCCCCACCAGGAGAGGGCGATACATACCAAAACAATCAATATGTAAATCATTCCGCTCATTGCAAAAGTAAAACCGATGGAGTCGGTTTCGCCCATCCTGCTCCCCGCCTTCCTAGTGGCTATAAATAACAGGCTTCATTAAATTTACAAATTGCTGACGCAACTATAGTATAGCCATTAAATAGCCCAACTTCTATATAAAACTTCTGAGAAGTGCTGAATTCATTTTGTCTCATTAAGTAAGAATGCAACTGGCCACAGGGAGAAGGGATTCCCGGTACCCTTCAGAACCCCGATGGCTTCTTCAGGCTTCCTACCATCCGAAATTGCCTTAAATGGCATCAGCTGAAGGCAAGACTAGTATTATTTCAACAGTTTAGCAAGGACTGAAACAAATTCTGCCCTGGTGGCTTTATGGTCGGGACGAAATGTATTGTCAGGATAGCCTGAAACCCAACCTTCATTCATCAGCTTGACTAGAATAGGGGCTCCCCAGTAGCTCGGGTCCACATCTGCATACGGGGCCTCTGTAACAGCGGGCAGACCGTTCATCAGATTCTGCACTTTGGCCAGAAGAGCGACCATCTCCATCCGGCTTATCGTCCTTTCCGGTTGGAATGAAGCGTCGGGATATCCGTCGATCCATCCTTGCTGGGACACGGCGGATATCGCATCGTAAGCCCAGTGGCTGGGAGTCACATCGGGAAAGGCCGCTGCTCCGCTCTTGCTGGTAAGGCCGAAGGCCCGGCTAATAACAGCCGCTGCCTGAGCCCTCGTCATAGGCTGATCAGGGGCGAAACGGAATGGCTCAATTCCCTCGACAATCTTCAGGTTCGTTAACCGTATAATATCCTCTTCCGCCCAATGTCCCTCCACATCGCGGAAACCGGCGGTCAACGGAATGCTTTCGGCTTTCAGTCTATAAAACTGATTATCAAAAGCCTGATCGGCTCTTAATCGAACATAATAAGTTCCCGCTTCCAGCTCCTGCGAAAGAGTAAGGGCATCCGCACTCCCCTGCTCCTGGCTGATCAATTGAATGGAATGATCGTATAACTCCATCTCCATCCGTACCCCTTGCGGAATATCCCGCAGCCCCACATCCACCAAGCTGCGTTCATTCAGCCTGAACTGGAACCAATCCGAATCATCCTTCGTCTGAATGTGGCCCTTTACTTCTTTTCCTAAATTGAGGGAGGAAGCCTGGTTCGGTCTATTATTAGGTTCGTTGGGATCCTCCAATTTGGGGGAGTACTCGATAGACAGCGTATATTCGCCAACTACAGGGGCCGAGTAACCGGGGATATTGCTTACTCTGAAATAATAGGTTCCCGGTGTGACATTCATCGGTCCCGAAGTTTCCGTTTCGCCATCTCCGTTCTTATCGATCAGAAGCTCCTTCTCCCCTTGCTTCTGAACAAGAAGAACAGGGTCTATCCGTGCCGTATCGACGGACACCGTCAATTGCAAGGTGCCTTCGCTCCGCACATGCATCGCGAACCAGTCATGGTCATTCTCCTGATGGAAGGTTCCTACTATCGTCTGGCTTCGGTCAGGCAGTACATAAGCTTTATATTGCCGGTCATTATCTTCGAAAGGACCCTTATAAATTAAAAAATCGGTGGTCAGACGGTAAGTTACAGGCTGGTCCGCCTGCAGCTTGATATAGCTTCTGCCTTTGTTTACCTGGATATCCGCTCCGCTTGACAATATGTTCTCATAAGGCACGCCGGACTCGCCGGGATCCGTATAGTAAGTCAAGGTCATTCCGGCCCCAGCCTGATCGGCCTCTGCCGAGAAAGACAAGGTTCCGTCATAAGGCGCATCGATATAAAACCAATCCTGATCAGAAGCTCCGGATAAAGCCGCATTGATTTGTTGACTGATGGAAATGGGATAAGCACCGTCCGGGCTTTGATTTCCCTCATACATATCTTCCTTATACGGAATCGTTAGCGCCCGGTCCGCCCGAAGCAGACCATAACCCGATTTCGGATCCCACCCCGTTTGTGTAATCTCCTGGGCCGATTGGCGGATCAGATTGCGCACCTGATAAGGCTTCAGGTCGGGATACTTGCTCCATATCAACCCGGCAACCGCTGCTACCTGCGGAGCAGCCAAGGAAGTGCCTTCCTTATATCCATAATTTCCCCCCGGAAGAGTCGTAAAGACGTTCCAAGGAGCAACTATATCCAGTTCAGGGCCGTAATTCGATCTTCTATGGGGCTGTAAATCATGAGTGACCCCGCCCACAGCGATAACCGTTGGATAGGCCGCCGGATACTTGACTGCATTCCCTTCATTCCCGGCAGCCGCCACCAGAAGAACCCCATGATCTTCCGCATATTGAACTATGGATTTCATAAATGGTGAAGGCTTATTCAAACCAAGAGAAAGGACCACGATACGCGCCCCATTATCGACTGCGTACCGAATGCCTTCTCCTAACTTATCCTCGTCGCCGCTACCGTCCGCTTCCAAGGCTTTGATCGGCATAATTTGGGCCCTCCACAGAAGTCCGGAAACCCCGATCTCATTATCCGAAACCGCAGCCAGCACACCGGCAACGCTTGTTCCATGACCGTTGTCATCATAAGGGGGAGTCCCCGGTTGAATGAGATTCACCCCGTCAATCAAGTGATCCTTTAAATCCGGATGATTCATATCTATGCCGGTATCGACCACGGCTACAACCAAATCCTCGCTGCCGACCGCTTGATCCCAGGCCTCTTCCGCATGAATCAACTTCAAATATTGTTGATTGCTTAGCATTGAATCGTTCGGCATTTCGGCTATACGGTATTGATGATTGGGCTGAATGTATTCGACTTGTCCCGAAGCGCGCCAGTAATCCAGCCAGGCAGCTTCATTCTCCGTTGTTTTGGGACGAACGACCATTACATTCATGTCGGGATACTGAGAAATGATCGAACTGTTCTCATAAACAACCGGGTCCACATCATTCTTCCACTGAATAATCCAGGATAATTCGGAATCCGTAGTATTTGACGAGAGCAAGGGGGTGGGTTCCTCCGCCGCGAATAACGGGAAGGACAGAAGCAGAATACAAACCAAGCCAAAGGAGAGCAGAGCTTTAGTTAGTCGCATATGTATAATCCTCTTTAAAGGTAGTCCTAATTTCTTCTTAAAAAATACATTCGATACTCTTCACACTACCCCCTTCCGCTCTTTCACAAAAGGGTCTAAAGACCTATATCTTTGAATAATTAACTGCAAGCTGGATTATGGGACAGAATTAATGAAAGCAACGGCTATCGAGGCTGTGCAGATGAGGTGATCAGTAAGGTCTCTGAATCTGCCACTTCCCATACAAAGACCTACAAACTCTACTTGCCATTCGATGTCCGGAACAAGTATCATGCTAGATAATCAAGGAGCATTCCACAAGATGGAAATGCCCTCTGCGATGGTTAAAACTTGTATTCTTTGACGTACACACCTCATATTTGCTGCAAGTACAATCATTATTGGACTACGGTGGTGAAGCCGACATGAATTTTATTGGTCTTGCCGACCCCTTTATCGTGATGTTCGGCAGCGAGCAAAACAAGCTGATGCACCGTCATTACGGAATTCAGTTAGTTATTCCGATCGGCAGTTTGACTATTTAAAAGAGCATTTGCCTTACGCCAATGTGACCAGCAGACTCTTCACCGAAGCCGAAGGCGGAGAGCAGCATTGTCAGGTCGGCAACTATGACCTGGCTATCGAATATATTCTGTCGTGGTTCAAATCTAAATATTGACTCGATTCCGGATTAATCGCAAAATAAACCTTCCCGCAACCCAGTAGGTTCGGAGAAGGTTTATTATTTAGAGATTTCAATGCGCCCGCATCGTTGAAGAACTCGCTAGTAAATAAACAGATCCTTGCCCAGCCTGAAAACCGACTCTACATAATTTAACAATAAACCGGGGAAAAAGCCGAGCACAATTCCAAGTCCGGCGCATACCCATAGAGTGATCTGCTGAGGAATGGTTGTCTTGAGCTCTTCCGGCTCCTCGCCGCTGCGCATGAACATTTGCCGGATAACGCCAAAATAGTAATAGTAAGAAGCCACACTGGTCAAAATCATAATGATCGCCAGCCAATAGAGCTTCATCTCCAATGCGCCCAGGAGGATGAATAATTTTCCGAAGAAACCGGCGGTAACCGGAATCCCGGCCAGGGACAGAATGATTAAGACCATCGCGACGGCTGTCCATGGAGCACGGTAATACAATCCGGCAAACCCTTTGATTTCAGAGCTTCCGGACGTTGCCTCTATCGTGAATAACAGAGCGAACGCTCCGATATTCATCAATGCATAGGCTACCATATAATAGATAAATTCAGAGAAATTGCTTGTATGAATTAATGAGATTTTAGCCGCTATAGGAACCAGCAGATATCCGGCATTGGCTATTCCGGAATAAGCCAACAGTCGCTTCATGTTTTTTTGCTTAAGGGCCATGAAATGACCGGCAATCATGGAGATCGCGGCCAGCACGCTTAGGGACATATAAACATCCGCATCGATCGGCAGATTGGGGCCGGCGTTGACCTGGAAGAAGACCATATAGAACACCCGGAACATCAGGGCAAGCCCTGCCGCTTTGGAGACTACCGCCAGGAAAGCGGTAACCGGTGTCGGGGCCCCTTGATAAACATCCGGTGCCCAGGTATGGAAAGGCGCTGCTGCTATTTTGAAACCAAAGCCGGCCAGCAGCAGGAAAAACGCCACATAGATCAGAGCCCCGAAAGAACCGGAATAAAGAGACAGCTGCGCATTGATCTCCGCCAAATTGGTGGACCCCGACATTCCATACAAGAATGACATCCCGTATAAAATCATGGCCGAGGACACTCCGCCAAGCACCACGTATTTAAAGGCCCCTTCGTTGGATCGGCTGTCCTTCTTTTTCATGGCTACCATAATATAAGAAGTAATGCTTAGGAGCTCCAATCCGACAAATAATGTAATCAGATCGCCGGAAGAAACCATAATCATGCCGCCCAGTACCGCAGGAAGATAGAAATAATAATATTCCCCGACATGCGGAGTTTCCTTCTGCTTGATCCCCCCGATGCTCATCAGCACGATCAAGGCGGTAGATCCCAGCAGCACCAGCTTCACCAGATCGCCGAAATGGTCGACCCGATAGCTGTGATGGAGCAGCTCAATCGGCTCCTCCAGATTAAGGCGCATACCTATGAAGACAGCAGCGGCCAGTAACCCGGCAATCGTGAGCCAGCCAATGACGGTTCGGCTCCGATGACGCGGCATCAGCAGATCGATTAATGAAATAATGACAGCAGAGATGACCAATGTCAGCTCCGGCGCCAAGTGAGCTAAATCGCTTAATTGGATACCTTGTTCCATTGGTCTACCCTCCCAATCCTACAGTTACTTGTTGTATAAACTGGTTCAAGCCGCTTATGGTTGTGTCCAATGGCTGGCTGAGAATGCCCGGATAAATCCCAAGCAGCAGAATGAAAGCGACTAGGGTGACCATAGGCACCGCTTCTATCAAACGTGCGTCGCGAAGGCTCTTATACTGCTCCGGCATTGGACCGAAAGTAATCTTCATTACCGCACGGAGGACATATACGGCTGTTAGAATAACCCCCAGCAAGCTGATGGCCGTGATGATCTTCATGGAGCCGAATAAGCCGAGGAAGGAAAGATATTCACTGATAAAGCCTGACAAGCCGGGCAAGCCCAGGGAAGCCATACCCGATATGAGCAAGATGCCGCTCATAAACGGCACGGATGCCGCCATCCCTCCGAGTTGATCCAGCATTGATGTCTGCGTTCTCTCATAAATACTTCCTACAAGCAGGAACATCAGTGCAGATATCAACCCATGCGACACCATCTGGAAAACCGCCCCCTGCATGCCGATTTCGTTAAAGGCGGCCAAACCGAGCAGGACTATGCCCATATGGCTGATACTGGAATAGGCCAACACAAGCTTGAAATCCTTCTGTACAAAAGCCAGTACGGCCCCGTACAAAATGTTAATTAACCCCAACAAGGCAAGTACGAACGCCCATTCCTTGGCCTGCTCCGGAAATAGCAGGATCCCGAAGCGAATTAATCCATACGCTCCCATCTTAAGCAGAATACCGGAGTGAATCATAACAACAGACGGTGGAGCTTCGGTATGGACCTTAAGCATCCAGCTATGGAAAGGAAACATCGGCAGCTTGATGCCGAAGGCTATGAGCAGCATCAGGAAGAGCGCCCATTTTAACCCTTCCGTCATAAAGAATGGGCTCTGTGGATGATCTGTATTGACGAAGGACTGCGGTTCATTAAACAAATGGTTTGAAATCTCGTACAAGCTTCCGGTGAAATAAACCGACGTTCCATCGGGTCCTTCTATTTGAGCAAATCCGGCGGTCGTCACCACAATCAGGAAAGCAATAAGCATGATGGCGGATCCTACTCCGTTATAAAGCAGGAAACGGTTGGCGGCCTTCTCCCGATTCATGTATCCCCATATGCCTACCAGGAAGAACATCGGAACCAGCGTGACCTCGAAGAAGACGAAGAACAGGAACAAATCCCGGGCCATAAATACACCCAACATCCCGATCTCCAGCAGCAGGAACATGATGAAGTAAGTTTTCCACCGTTTCTTAATTGAGAACGAGGCCAGAGCCGCCATGGCAGCAACGAGCGCTGTCAAGAACACCAGCGGAAGCGACAATCCGTCTACCGCGAGGCTGTAATCGAATTTCAGGTGGAAAGTGCCCTGCTCGTTAAAAAGCAGCTCTGAATTTAGCGGAATGTTGATCCAGCTATAGCTCTCGGCGTACTGATCCCCTCCGTCAGACTGATTAAAATCAACATACAGCCAGCCCGCCAATACTAATGGTATCAGCGTTGCGGCGATTCCAATCCATTTGATCCAGCGGCCTTGCTGCTTAGGGATAAATAACAGAACCAGGATGCCCAGCAGCGGAGCAAAGACAATCATACTCAGGATAGGTAAATTAGCCAAGGTCGATAAACCTCCTTCCGGCCAAAACCAATGCTAAAGCAACAAAGCCAAGGAGTGTAACGAGCCCGTAAGTCTGGACCTGCCCGTTCTGCAGCTTCGTTCCGAGACGTCCGAGCGAAACGACAGACCCCGCTACCAGCCGTACCAGACCATCGACTACGGACCGGTCTATCCCGTAGAGAAGCTTCCCCAAAACCTTCAGCGGACGAACAAGGATCCGGCTGTACAGCTCATCGATATAATATTTTCGGTTGACCAACTGATACAGCCAAGGTGCTCTCTCCGAAACCATTTCTCTGGACAAGCTGCCTTTGCCATAAATCGCCCACCCCAAACCGATTCCAAGAATAGCTGCCAAATTGGAAAGAATCACTACGATCCAATTCAGCGACTCCTCGACCGCCTCCGGTGCAAGCCAATTTCCAAACCAGGGATTAAGCCCTGGAATAAACACAAACCCGGCGATGACCGCAAGCACAGCAAGAACTATCATCGGGAAGGTCATGGATGCCGGCGACTCCTTCACTTCATGCTCGGTCTTGGGCCGACCGGTAAAGACGAGAAAGAACAATCTGGACATATACAAGGCCGTGAAGAAAGCCGCAATTAACCCGACCCAGAATAACATCTGATTATGATGATAAGCCTCGGACAGGATAGCGTCCTTGGACCAGAACCCGGATAGTGGAATCACACCTGCAAGCGCCAGTGCCCCGATGGCGAAGGTCCAGGTTGTAATCTTCATTCTGCCCGCCAATCCGCCCATTTCGTTAATGTTCTGCGTGTGCACGGCATGAATGACACTGCCCGCAGCCAGGAACAACAGAGCCTTGAAGAATGCATGGGTAAACAAATGGAAAATTCCCGCCGTGTAGGATACCCATGTACCTATCCCCAGCGCCATCATCATATACCCCAATTGGCTGACGGTAGAATAAGCGAGTACCCGCTTGATATCGTTCTGTGCCGTTCCTATAGTGGCTGCAAAGATGGCCGTGAAGGCTCCTACGATCGCAACCACTGTCAAGGCATCCGGCGACGCCCGGAAAATATCGAAGGTGCGGGCGACCAGGTAAACACCGGCAGCGACCATCGTTGCAGCATGAATAAGCGCACTGATCGGAGTCGGGCCTTCCATTGCATCCGGCAGCCAGACGTGAAGCGGGAATTGCCCTGATTTCCCGACGGCGCCGACAAAGATTAATATGGCAATCCATGTAACGATGCCGGGAGCTATATCCGGCTGGAGAGCGAATACCTTATGTATGGATGAGAAGTCCAGAGCATGACCTGGCATATACCAGAAAAGAAGCAATATGGCCAGAAGAAGACCCACATCCCCGATTCGCGTCACAATAAAAGCCTTCTTGGCCGCAGCCTTCGCTTCCGGTTTATAATACCAGAAGCCGATAAGCAAGAACGAACATACCCCTACCAATTCCCAGAATATGTACAGCTGTAGAAGATTAGGCGACATGACCAAGCCAAGCATCGAGAATGTGAATAACGATAAATAACTGAAAAAGACCGACTTTCTTTCGTCCTCCTGCATATAACCTTTGGAATATATGTTAACGAGCAGACTGACTGTAGATACAATTACGAGCATGAGAGCATTCAGATTGGAAATCTCGAATCCGAATTTTACGGACAGATCCCCGATTTTAAGCCATTGAATTCCGGTCCATAAATAATTTTCGGTCGGGCCTCCCAGCCTTTCGATCAAGACGAGCACAGCCAGGATGAACGAAACGGCCGAGGCTAGAATGCTGATGTAGGCGCCCGTATCTTTAGCCTGCCGGCCTACGCCGATCAGGACCAGGAAAGCCAATAACGGAATTAGCGGGATTAACCACGCATATTGTGAAATGTCCAATTCCATGGATTTATTGTTCCTCCTTATGGTTGTTAGACAAAAGAGGCTTTTTTCTAAAGATTAGGCTAATGCCTCATCGAGTTCATTTCATCGACATTCGATGTTCCCCGGTTTCGGTAGAGCATAATCAGAATAGCTACCCCGATAGCCGCTTCCGCCGCCGCAACGGTTATTGCAAATAAAGAGAACACCTGACCGGTCAAGGAAGGGTTGATCCCCAGCTTCGAGAAGGCTACCAGATTAAGATTGACCCCGTTCAGCATCAATTCAATCGAAAGCAAGATAATGATGGCGTTCCTTTTGGAAAGTGCTCCATATAGACCGATACAAAAAAGAATGGCTCCCAAGGTTAAATAAGGAGAAATAAGGCCGCTCATCGTCAATCCTCCTCTCTTTTGGCCACGACAATCGCTCCTATGAAGGCTACGGTCAGCAGCACCGACATTAATTCAAACGGGATGACATGATCGGTAAAAATACGCGTTCCGATCTCCAGTGTGTTATCCTGTGCCAACGAGACGTTCTCCACGGGAAAATCCGCTGTCTGGATGGCATAGAACAAAATTCCGAACAAACCCAGGATACCGATTCCGAGCAGAATGTTATGCGTCTGTCGGGGAGGGGGTGCCTTGTCTTCATCCCGATGCTTGGTCATCATAATTCCGAAGATCATCAGGATCGATACTGCCCCTGCGTAGATCAACACCTGGACAAAAGCTACAAATTCCGCTTCAAGCAGCACGTACAAGCCTGCCAGGCTTAGAAAAGAAAAGGCCAGCGCCACGACCATATGAACCACTTTGGTGAAGCTGATCATGAAGATCGCTCCCCCGATAATCAACAAGGCAAAGACAAAAAACACCAGATTGCTTCCGTTCGAGAAAAATTCGACAATATTGCTAAGCATCCTTCTTCGCCCCCCCTTTAGGAGACGACGAATGGTTTTCCTGTCGAATGTTCTGATCGTTCTCGTACAGCCATTGCATGTTCTTGAACAAATCATCCCTGCTGTAAGTCGCTAGTTCGAAATTATTCGTCATCACTATCGCTTCCGTCGGACATACTTCTGTGCAAAAATCGCAAAGAATGCATATTTCGAAATTGATGTCGAACGTTTCCAGTACCCGGGCTATTTTCGACTCCGGATCGGGGTTCGGCTTGCCTACCAAGGTGATGCACTCCGTCGGACAGACTCTGGCACACTGATTGCATACAATACATTTTTCGGGATCCAGATACTGAATTCCCCGGAAACGATCGGGCATTTTCAGCGGAACATTCGGATAAGCGTAAGTCACTTTCTTCCGGGTCATATTTTTGAAGGTCACGCCTAGTCCTTTCAATAAGCCTTTCATGAGATCTCCTCCCTTCGGCTCGCTCTACCGGCCAAAAATTTCGTAGAAGACGGCGGTTATAATAATATTAAGCAGGGCCAGCGGAAGCAGCACCTTCCAGCCCAACCCCATCAACTGGTCCACTCGCACCCGTGGGAAAGTAGCCCGGAGCCAGAACAGGAAAAAGACAATAAACGAGAATTTCAGCAAAAACCAGATGATGCCCGGTACGAAATCAAGAAAAGGGAACGGCGCATGCCAGCCGCCCAGAAACAGAACGGTAGTCAGCGAAGCAATGGCAAAGACGTAGACATATTCCGCCAGCATAAAGAAGGCGAAGCGAAAGCCGCTGTACTCTACATGATAACCCGCCACCAGCTCCGATTCAGCTTCGGGCAGGTCAAAGGGGGTCCGGTTCAGCTCCGAAACCGCAGCCACGACAAATACACCAAAGCCGATGATTTGGGGCAGGAAGTTCCAGTGCCAGAAACCTCCGCTTTGACCTTCTACAATGGTGGTTAATTGCATGCTGCCGGACAGCATAATGACCCCAACCACCGAAATCACGAGCGGAATTTCGTAGCTGATCATCTGTGCCGCAGAGCGCATGCCGCCCAGAAGCGCATATTTATTGTTCGAGGCCCAGCCTCCCAGAATAATTCCGATGGTCGATATTCCTGACAGGGCGACGTAGTAGAGCACACCGACATTCAAGTCGGCGAAATATATGTTTTGTGTATAAGGAATGGTGGCTAATACGGCAAAGGAAGGAACGAATGCGATGATCGGCGCGAGAATGAATAGCTGTCTTTCCGCCTTCTTCGGAATCGTATCCTCTTTCATCAACAGCTTGGCGACATCGGCCACCGTCTGCAGCAGCCCTAGTGGGCCCACCCGGTTCGGACCGTGTCTGCTCTGCATCCAGCCGATCACCTTCCGCTCGAAATAGATGGCATAGGTCACATAACCAAGGATGACGAGAAGCAGTACTACGGATAACAGAAAATAAATAGTGAAGCTCTTCCACGTTAACGCGTCCAGAAACCAGTTGGCCATTAGCTGTCCACCTCCCCAACAACGATGTCTATCCCGCCGAGAATCGTAATCAGATTGGTCATCGTTTCCCCTACCAGCAGTTTAGGAAGAATTTGCAGATTGATAAATGAAGGCCTTCTGAACTTCAATCGATAAGGCTTATCACGCCCTCTGGATATAATATAACATCCAATCTCCCCGCGTGGCGATTCAATTCCCGCATAAACTTCCCCTTCCGGAGCGCGGATGACTCTCGGTACCTTACCCATAATTGGCCCATCTTCGGGGAACTGCTCCAAAGCTTGTTCCAGGATGCGAAGCGATTGCCTGATCTCCTCCAGCCGAATGCAATAGCGGTCATAGCAATCCCCGTTCTTGCCTACCGGAACGTCGAATTCAAATCGGTCATAGAGGCAATAAGGTTGAGCTTTACGCAGATCCCAGTTCACACCCGTGCATCTGAGATTGGCTCCGCTTAACCCATAACTGATGGCAGTTTCCGCATCGTATTGGCCGATTCCCTTAATTCGGGCCAGAAAGATTTCGTTGCCGCTCACCAATTGGTCGTATTCTTCGACTTTTTTCTTCATATACGGCACGAAATCACGTACTTTATCAATCCAGCCTTCGGGAGCATCCCATTTGACGCCCCCTACCCTCATATAACTATAAGTTAATCGGGCCCCGCACAGCTCATTGAATAAATTAATAATCATTTCCCGATCGCGAAAGGCGAACAGGAACGGGCTCATCGCCCCAATGTCGAGCAGGTAAGTCCCCCACCAGACCAGATGACTGGCGACCCGCTGCAGCTCCATGACAATAAGCCGTAGAAATTCGGCTCTCTCGGGAACCTCCAATTGCAGAAGCTTCTCCACTGTATGGACAAGCACATAGTTATTGGTCATGGCCGAGACGTAATCCATCCTGTCCGTATAAGGTATGATTTGAGTATAGGATAAATTCTCGGCCAGCTTCTCTGTCCCTCTGTGCAGATAACCCATAACCGGGATGGCTTCCTTAATGACCTCTCCATCCAGCTTGACAATGATGCGGAACACTCCATGCGTGCTGGGATGCTGTGGTCCTACGTTTAGCAGCAGCTCTTCTGTCCGTATCAATCGTTACACCTCCGGATCAATCGGTTCATAATCTTTGCGCAGCGGGTGACCGACCCAATCGTCCGGCATCATAATTCTCCTTAAATCCGGATGCCCCGGAAAATCAATCCCCAGCAAATCGTAAATTTCCCTCTCCTGCCAATTTGCCCCTTGCCATACGGAAGTAACAGAAGGAACGGCAGGCTGCTCCCGGTCGGTCTTAACCTTAAACAAAAACTCCTGCTTCGTGTTCAAAGAAATTAAATGGTACGCAACTTCCATATGCGTTTCCTGATCGATCCCGGCAACATTCCGTAAATAATTCAATTGAAAATGTTCATGATCCCGAACGAATTTCGCTGTTTCCGCCCAATAATCGCTCTTGATGATAATGTATGGCCGATGACCGTCTAATTCGTTAATAAACGCATCCTCAACGGCCTCGGGAGAGACTTTATCCCTTATCCATTGTACCGACTTATCCAATAAAGGCTGCATCGGAGAGGGCTCCTTGAGAACTTCCGCCTCTTCTTTCTTAGCCTTGGCTTCCGCTCTGGCGGCACGCGCCTCCGCGGCTCTCTTCAGCTTGGCTTCGCGGTCCTCTGCAGCCTGTACCTTTCCTTCCTTAGGCGCGGAATCGGAAGGCTCTGAAGCAGTCTTCTGCTCTGAAGCCTCTGGTTTCGGGCTCTCCGCTTGATTCCGGGTACTCCGCGCGGCTCTGGGAGGTGGGCTGGCCGCATTCTCCCCCGCAAGCGGTTTCATAATTTTATCCTGTTCCGATTCGGGAGGAGGGCTTGTTTCAGCTTTCGCCTTGACCGCTTCAGAATCACCAGATGAGACTTCGCCGCTGTTCTTCGAATGGTCCTGTTGTCTCGGCTCCTCAGATGGAATATCTTCTCTCTTCCCCTGCTCCTTCTTATCCTCACTCACAGATTCGTCACCTGCTTCCCGGTTTTCGCTTCGTAACGAATTTTCTCCTGCAGCTTCATTACCCCATAAATCAACGCTGCGGGATTAGGCGGACAGCCTGGAATATAAACATCGACAGGTACAATCTGGTCTACTCCTTTGACGACCGCATACGACCGGACATAAGGCCCTCCTGCTGTTGCACACGAGCCCATGGCAATAACCCATTTCGGTTCCGGCATCTGCTCATACAGCCTGCGAATGAGAGGGGCCATCTTCTTAGTCACCGTCCCGGACACGATCATGACATCCGCCTGTCTGGGCGAGGTACGGAACATGACGCCGAAGCGGTCAAAGTCATAGTGGGGGCCACCGGCTCCCATCATCTCAATGGCACAGCAAGCCAAACCGAAAGTGAGCGGCCATAAGGAATTGCTCCTAACCCAACCCTTGACCTGCTCTATGGTCGAGTAAAAAACAGTTCTCTCCAGCTCCTGTCTTTCCTCCGGACGAATAGACTCTAACGGGAATTCCATTTCAGCACCTTCTTCTTCCAAGCATAGATTAGCCCCACAACCAGCAAGGAAATAAAGATTAGCATCTCTACAAGCGCAAACAGCCCTAGCTTATGATAAGCTACGGCCCACGGGTAAAGAAAGACGGCTTCCACATCAAAAATTACGAACATCAAAGCAAACAAATAATAGCGGATATTAAATTGAACTTGACCTTCTCCCACTGGTACGTTACCGCTTTCATAGGTGGTCAATTTTTCTTCGTGCGGTTTATTAGGTCTCAAAAGCTTGCCGATCGTCAGAGCGATTACTGGGAGCAGTACGCCTAACGAAACGAAAATGGCGACAATTACGTAATTGTTAATATACTGCATTCTCGCCGTTTCCCTCCAGTCTCTTGAAATGAATAATCCCCACAATTATAACAAATGGGGAAAATAGTGTCTAATGAAATAACACATCAAGGATAAACTGCTATAAGCCGTCCTTAGGACGGGCGCGTTTACCGATGAAATATGAGAACAAGTATAAGGCGAAACTTATACTTTCTGGCGTGTAATATAATCAAAATATAAAGAGGAAATCCCCAGCGACTATCGAAGAAAGAAGCACCTGACAGGGAAGCTTCAATCTTACCTACCAACCACAGGAGGTTGAAGTCGCATGGGGAAATCCTCGCACATTCAAGGCCGTAAGGGAACTAAGTTCAGTCAACAGCTAAGGGGCGTTAACCTGGAGCAAGTCCTCATCGTTGCGATCGATGCGGCCAAGCTCCACCAAAAAGCCTTAATATGCAACTATTTCGGCGACATCATTGAAAAACCCTTCTTTTTCTCAGTGAATAATTCTGGTATGGAGCTGCTTTGCAAGAAGATTAATCAAGCGATTACAGCCACAGAGGCTGTTCGCTTGTTCCTGGGTATTGAGGCAACAGGCCATTACTATGAAGACATCGTCCGCGAG
>NZ_VEGP01000150.1 GCF_007679495.1 Paenibacillus sp. 32O-W
CATTGAGTAATTATACACATTACTTTTTCCAGTTCCCGGCGGGGGATCTCCCCTCCAACAATATATCAAAAGAACGCCTCGTGAATGATTTCACACCTTAAAAATTAAAAAAAACTGTCTTGACTTCTTGTGCCACTATACTCTTTCGTATATGCTTCTATAATAATTATGCACAGTTCTTTCAACCAATTGTTTTTCAGGTAATTCCATATTGTTCGAGGCATTACTTGACTTAGCCCCAGTTAAGGTTAACGCAGCGATTATTACTAGAATCAATAAACCTACAATGGATAAACGATACGAATTTTTCTTTGATCCGATCATATTCATTCTCCTTTTTAAATCATTTTTATTCCCTGATAGGTAGACAGCTTTGGACAAAGGGATAGGGCTGCTCCAGTGCTCCAGCAATTTGATTAAGGTCAGGCCATACTTTCGTCTCTCTTCCTGACTCACCTTGGTTAAAGCCAAGGAATCACAGGCCATTTCCTGGTCTTTGCGCATTAGATTAAAGGCGATCCAAACACAAGGATTAAACCAATGGATGAGAAGTAGAACATTCATAATTCCGTTGATCAATATGTCTTTTCGTTTGATATGGGATACTTCGTGAAGAAAAACATATTTCCATTCCTGTTCGTCAAGTGTTTCTAAGAGCGTTCTCGGAATCAACAGCTTCGGTTTGAAAAGGCCATACAAAGTTGGCGTAGTGACAAGATCTGATTCAAACAAAACAATATTAGCTTTAATCTTCAGAGATTCCCTGCAACTTTCTAAGATGCTAGGCAGGAAACTGTTACGGCATTTACGGGCTTCTTTCTGCAAGCTTATTGCAAATTGTCGATTGACCCAAAACATATATATTCCTGTTATTAAGATTCCAACCCCCCACAATAGAGCTAACGCATTCCAAAGGTTGGATTGGCTGTCAGGAAGCTGCTTAATGGTTTGATCAATGTTTTGCACGCTTTGAGTTGTTCCATTATCGATGAATATCGGGTCGGTAGGAGTCTGCACAGTGAGCAGGTCGGATGCTTGGTTACGATTGTCTTGAGCCTGAATAACAATGTCTGAAGAAAAGAGGTTAAACAAGCTATAAGAGCTTTCTGGCGACCAAGGCAATGCAAGACGGACTATGAGAAGTGTCCAAAGCAAAAAATTCCAACGCGGGCTTAACTGATTCTTGAGAAGAAGCTTGGTAAGTAAGATAAGAATAAACACGACTACGGCCATAAAAGAGACGTTTAGTATAGAAACAAACAAAGAGGTGAAATTGTGCATTACTCCTCCTCCTCATATAGTATTTCTTGAAGGCAGTTTTGAGTTTACTTCCAGTCCCCTAGGGGACTGGCGGCCGCCTTCAAAATTTCCAGTTGATCTTTGAAAAATAAATTTGGGACTGGACTTTCCGGAATGCCTCCGGACAATGGAACTTA
>NZ_VEGP01000151.1 GCF_007679495.1 Paenibacillus sp. 32O-W
GAAATTTAGAACCTTTGTCGAATAACAGAATAGAAGAAGGACATCGTCCATGAATCGAGAAATTGTTGTTCACCACAAACACAATTTCCAATAAAAGGAGATGTCCCATTCTCATGGTATCCCTCTATCTGCCGATCGTCAAGTTCATTTTGGCACTGAAATTGGAATTTTCCAAACCACAGTTGAATCATTTGTTCACTTTGGTCCATGGCATCATTCTCTGTGCCGGACGTAAAAATATCACGCAGATTCAGCACGCTGCTAAAGACCACCATCATTTAAGCAGTCTCACGAATTTTTTGAATCATTCGCCATGGTGTATGAATCGCATGCAGCGCAGGCGAATTCAGGCGATCATGAACCGCATTCGGAAATCGCACCTTAACGGTGGCGATTCCCGAAGAATCGTGTTCCTGATCGTAGATGACACCTGTTGTAAGAAAGACCGGACGACAAAGAAAATGGAGGCGCTCAGCTTCCAGTATTCGCATGAAGAAGGCAAATCCGTCTGGTGTCACAATCTCGTTACTACTCATGTCGTCAGCGACGGTCAATCTTACGCCTTCGATTTTCGCCCTTACTACCCGAGCGAATATTGTGAATCCCAACGGATCGCGTTCAAGAGCAAGAACGATTTGGCCGTCGAAATGATCGAAGCTTTTCCGGCAAACGATAACGAGCGCGTTTATGCGCTGATGGATAGTTGGTATACCAGCGGGAAAGTCGTCAACGCCTGTAATCGCAAAGGGTTTCATGTCATTGCCGCCATCAGGACGAACCGACTCATCTGTCCATCTGGCATGACCATCAAGATTAACGATTTCGCCGAGCAGTATATTCGCAAATCCGATCTCCGCTCCGTTACGGTGGACGGTCAGGGTGTGTACTGGGTTTATGCTTATGAGGGGCCGGTCAGCGAAATCGAGAATGTCAGGCTGCTGCTTTCTTGGAAAGACGAATACACCCCATCGAGCAAACCGCAGGTTTGTCTTCTGTGTACGGATCCGACGTTGGATCTCGTTACCATTCAACGTTACTATCACGTACGCTGGAACATCGAGACGGGTTATCGTTATTTCAAGGAATTGCTGGGCTTTGACCAATATCAATTGCTTTCGTTTCACGGTATTCAGCGATTTTGGGCCATTCAGTTCCTGACGCAGAACTTCCTGGAGTTTCAACGGCAGGAGTGGATGAATGGCGGTACTGATGTGACGCTTGGCGATGTGGTACGTCGCATCCGAGAAGAGTTCTTTGGGCAAATTGTCGTATATGTTTACCAACAAGCCCTGGAAAAGAAACCGCTTCTCGACATTTTGCGTCATCTCAGACTCTCAGCCTAAACCGTTACTTTACCGTTCACGCTACAGGTCTGCCCTTTTCAGGCGTAAAGTACCGCGATTCGCAAGACTCAAGT
>NZ_VEGP01000152.1 GCF_007679495.1 Paenibacillus sp. 32O-W
GGCTCTATACCAAACATAGTGCTTGACAACATGTAGAGCAAAAATTGAAAAACATCTGTACATTCCATAAGATGGTTGTGCGACCAATCCAACTCGAGGAATGACAGATGCACAACCAGTATACTGATCTTTTAGTCAATTTACCAGAGGTAAATGTTCAACAGATTGTGGAAATTGATGAGCAAACGATCCATATTCAGGTTGTTCCAAAGTCACGCAAGCAGGCTTGCGCCATTTGCCGTTCGGATCGTTCGGTCATTCGCAAAGGCAGCAACCAAACCCGGAAAATTCGGCATGCTGACGCTTTCGGCAAAATCGTTTATCTCCTGGCTCCGGCCATTCGTCTGTTCTGCAAGAGTTGTCATGCCGGTTTTGTTTGGCGGTACTCGTTTGTCGGTCCTGGCAAACGCTACAGTACCGCGTCCGAGCAACAGGCCATTCACACCGCGTCGGTCTCCACCGTCAAGCAGAGTGCGGAGATTCATCGCATGCCGGCCAGCACCTTGCAGATCAAACACCAACGATGGTTGTCGGTGGAAAGTGAACGGCTTCGGCAATTGGCGTGGAAAGAGGCCGCCAGCAGCCGCCATCTCGTACTGGGCATCGACGATTTTGCGATTCGAAAAGGTCATACCTACAATACCGGCATCCATAACCTCCGAGGCGAGACGTTGCTGGATATTTTGCCCGGACGCAAACTGGAAGAATTGCGGGATTATGCGCATAAGCATCCGGAGTTTCTGGCGCTTCGTCCCAAGGCGGTGGTGATGGATCTGGCTCCCTATTACCATGCCTGGATTCAGGAATGTTTTCCTGATGCCCTTCGAGTCGCGGACCGGTTTCACGTGACGCGTTACGTGATCGATGCCCTTCAGGCGGTCCGAAAAGACGTACAGGGTTCGCTGTCGGCCAGAGCCCGGGCAAACCTCAAAGCCAAACACCGGCTTCTAAACCCCCAGGCAGCATCGTTGCCCCCTGAAAAGCAGCAGGAGTTACAAGAAATCCTCAGCTATTCGTCGCTTTTACAGCAGGTTCATGCCTGGAAAGAAGCGCTTGGGGAATGGTACGACGGTGCACCGGACGCCAAAGTAGCTGCCATCTGGTTTGACCGCTGGCTGGGACAAGGGGAACATTTTCAGCATCCGGCAGTAGCCACCTGCATCAAAACGATGCGAAACTGGCGAACGGAGATCGTCAATTATCACTCCTGTCGGTGGACCAATGCGGCGGTTGAAGGAAGAAACAACCGAATGAAAGCCTTTCAACGCCGACATTACTTCACCCGGAACCGGGAACGTTACGTACAAGGACTTCTGGTCGAATGTAACCGTGAACGATTTGGTACATAAAGTCAAGCACTAACTTTGATGTTGAGCC
>NZ_VEGP01000153.1 GCF_007679495.1 Paenibacillus sp. 32O-W
CCCCTACCTCTTAAGGTGGATTCTGGTGAAATGTCACGGCCTACACGTTCCTCAAAGAGAGAGTGAAGACGACGCAAGCCACAGCTTCGGTGGTGTGTTTAGCCCCGTTACATTTTCGGCGCAGAGTCACTCGACCAGTGAGCTATTACGCACTCTTTAAATGGTGGCTGCTTCTAAGCCAACATCCTGGTTGTCTTTGCAACTCCACATCCTTTCCCACTTAACACACACTTGGGGACCTTAGCCGATGGTCTGGGCTGTTTCCCTCTTGACGATGGATCTTAGCACTCACCGTCTGACTCCCGGGGTCCAAGAAGATGGCATTCGGAGTTTGACTGAGCTTGGTAACCCTTGGCGGGCCCCGCACCCAATCAGTGCTCTACCTCCATTTCTCAACCTCCCGAGGCTAGCCCTAAAGCTATTTCGGGGAGAACCAGCTATCTCCGAGTTCGATTGGAATTTCTCCGCTACCCCCACCTCATCCCCGAATTTTTCAACATTCGTGGGTTCGGGCCTCCAGTGAGTGTTACCTCACCTTCACCCTGGACAGGGGTAGATCACACGGTTTCGGGTCTACGCCTGCGTACTCATTTCGCCCTATTCAGACTCGCTTTCGCTACGGCTCCGCATCTTCTGCTTAACCTTGCACGCAAACGTAACTCGCCGGTTCATTCTACAAAAGGCACGCCATCACTCATGAACGAGCTCTGACTTCTTGTAAGCACACGGTTTCAGGTTCTTTTTCACTCCGCTCCCGCGGTTCTTTTCACCTTTCCCTCACGGTACTGCTTCACTATCGGTCGCTAGGGAGTATTTAGCCTTAGCAGATGGTCCTGCCAGATTCCCACGGGGTTTCACGTGCCCCGCGGTACTCGGGATCCGTCTAGCACTTTTGCTCATTTTCGGCTACAGGGCTTTTACCTCCTCTGGCCGGCCTTTCCAGACCGCTTCACCTAATGAGCTCAGTCCATGTTGACGTCCCACAACCCCGATGCACAAGTGCATCGGTTTAGGCTCTTCCGCGTTCGCTCGCCGCTACTGACGGAATCACTATTGTTTTCTCTTCCTCAAGGTACTTAGATGTTTCAGTTCCCTTGGTATGCCTCTTCCGTACCTATGGATTCAGTACGGAGTGCGTATCCATTACGATACGCGGGTTCCCCCATTCGGACATCCCCGGATCGATGCTTGCTTACAGCTCCCCGAGGCATTTCGTTGTTCGCCACGTCCTTCATCGGCTCCTAGCGCCTAGGCATCCTCCGTGTGCTCTTACTAGCTTAACCTGATTTCTCTTCATTAAGAAAAATCCAATCACTGGCTAATGGATGCTTTCGCATTTTCATTCGCTATCTAGTTTTCAAGGAACAA
>NZ_VEGP01000154.1 GCF_007679495.1 Paenibacillus sp. 32O-W
TTACCGCTTGAATTTCTGGATTCTGGTTATCAGCATGAAGGGGGTTTTTCACTCGGATCGCCTCCCACAGGCAACAAAGTTTTACCTGTAGGTATTAGACATTTGTTTCCAAAATCCTTTAGTGCCATTTATATAGATAGGCATAATTCCCTTCTCCGCCATATCCGGCATCGGCAATGATAGTTCCTGGTATTATGGAGCGCTGCCTTAACCTTCTCTAGATGGGGCTTTAAGCGCGAATATCCGTTGGACGCTGCTGAAGGCTATATCCATGTTATATTCAATGTACAAAGAAACCGTCTCCTTTCAAATGGTGGGTCGCACTTCCATTTTACTAAGAAACGGTTTCTTTTTTAGTTTAACAATTTTCAAAACGGGGCTGCCCAATGGCCATCTTCGATGACTTTTGGGGACAGTCCCTTCGTATTTAAATATAAAGTATAAGTTTCACCTTATACCTGTTCTTATATTTATCGGTAAACGCGCCTGTCCATAGGACGGCATTAGCCGTTTATCCTTTCCTTGTTTCAACAAATTCCAGACGGTTGCCGAAAGGATCATTAACATGCACCCGCAAGATTCCTGACAGAGGGACATCCTCCTTCATTGTTACCCTATGGCGGGATAGCTGTTCCCGAAGACGGTTAAGGTCTGACACCTCGAAGGCGGGATGAGTCTTCGTTGCCGGATGAAAATCTTCCTGAACGCCAATATGCAGCTGATGATGGCCGCATTGAAACCACACCCCGCCTCTATGGCTCAAGACGGCAGGCTTCGGCAGTTCGCTCATTCTCAGAATGTCGCCGTAGAACCGACGGGCTTCTTCCTCGCATCCAGCAGGAACTGCAATCTGCACATGATCGATTCCTATCCATTGAAACATGAGATCCCTCTTTTCGTTTCATATAGTGAAACTAAATTTTATCAAGTGGTATAATCACACTATAGATCACGTTCCATAAACTGTCAATGGGTGCGGCAGACTTGGATTTTTGTTTGTGCTTCTAAAAATAATAGAGTGTGTCGGCGCATAGTTTCCCATATGGAAGCGACGCGTTTTTTTGTTTTGCATTAGGCATCCTTCTAAGCAGCATTTGAGAAAATAGTAGTCTCTACCTATCTCATCCCGCAGCAAATATAAGGTTAAGAATTTAGTCCTAGTCTTAAAGTTTTAAAATATAGGTTACCAATTCTACAATTTTGATTTATAATACATGACCTATGCACTTCGAGGTAATCCTTGGTAAATTTCCGGTTTTGGCGTAGTCCAAAGAAGCACCAAATAATGC
>NZ_VEGP01000156.1 GCF_007679495.1 Paenibacillus sp. 32O-W
CAAGTCGAGTTCATTCGCCTCAAATTCGCTCGTCGCAATTCTATCAATGGAGAAGCCGTTCTTCGCTTCCTTGATATAGTTCTCCATGCAACAGCGTTGGTTGTAGAAGCGCCACAGATCAAGCGGCTCCCATTCGAGATTGGTGACGATCGCTTCGTATTGCCAATCCGAATCGAACACCATGCGGGTCTGGCCTTCATCGACGATGTGTGCCTTGCGAACAATCGCTACGCGGCGCGCCTTCTCCCAAGATGTCGCTTTGTAGATGATCGTAATCCCTTCGATGATCCAGTCTTCATCGACGAATCGTTTCCAGTACCGGCAGGCTGCGACTTGTTCTGCAAGGCGCTTTGTCCATTTCAACTTTCCGACGTAACCGATTCCTTTGCCTTCCCACAGGCCGTAGAAATCTTCACCGCCGAAGCCCTTATCGAACCTCGCGTACTTCACCGGATGCTCCCTCAGCAGTTCGAAGGTTTGGTGAAGAAAAGCTGACGCATCCGTGGAGGAGTGCGTATTGCCCGAACGTAGAACGGCATTCAAACATAGACGAGACTGTCCTTCGAAGGCCAGCAAAGGATGATAACTCTTACGGCCGGGCTTATGCGGGTTCGTGCCTTTAGCCGCTCCGCCCTGATCGCCATATACGGTTTCAACGGTGGAGTCAAGGTCCAGAATGAGAGCCTCTGGTAAACAAGGTCCAATGATTTCCTGATTGAGCGACCGCAATTCGGGCAACAGGTTCGGGTGCGATTTGCTAAGACGCGACAACTCTTTGTATAACAGCGAATGGTGCGGACAGCGTCCACCGAGAAACCGCTTTAGAAGCGAGTCTTTCTGTAACTTGCGGAAATGGAAGAGGCGTTCGCAGCCGAGCATCCAGCCGACGACGAGATAAAGCAGTATACGGTAAACGGGGAACAGCGAGTTGTTTGCTTTCATGCATGACAGCCTTTGTAAAGCAGCGGCAAACTTAATTTTTTCGAGGTATTCCAGGAAGATTTTGATGCCGCCGAAACTGGTCGCGTTTTGTAAGGAAAATTCGGTCTTGATTTTGCTGATGGGTGTGGTAGACTTCACCTAAAAGGTGCTCCTCTCTTTGGGTGTAGTGTTCTCGACAAACACCATTCTACCAAAGATTTGGGCACTTTTTTATGTTTTCAATGAACGGTACTTTCGAAATTTA
>NZ_VEGP01000157.1 GCF_007679495.1 Paenibacillus sp. 32O-W
TAGCGAAATATTTTCTAACAATTGACGTTATGACTGATTACCAATTACTTACTTGAACTGCATAGGTCATGTATAATGAAGGAAAGTGACGAAGAACGTCCTTATTCATCTTATTGATGAGTGAGGGCGTTTTTTTATTTTTCCAAGGAGCAAATTTATTTAGGGAGTTGGTAATGTGAATGGATTTCAGGAGGCGCACTCCACTTTTATTGAGTATCATCTGAACAAAAGAACAGGAGAAAGGCGCGGAAGACTGGAAAGAGGCCATGGGCACGCGGAGGTCATGTTTGCAAAAAATATATGGTGGCCTTTAAAAGGTCATTTTGATGACTTGCATCCGGAATACGAAGTTGTGGATTGGCGGGGTAGGTCATACTTTGCCGATTATGTGTTTGCGCCAAAACTCTGGAAAATTCTCATCGAAATTAAAGGTTACGGTGAACATGTCGCCAACATGGATCGTACAAAATATTGCAACGAACTGAATCGGGAAACATTTTTGAGCGGTATGGGATTCCATGTTATTTCGTTTGCTTATGACGATGTGGCTAATCGGCCTGATCTTTGCATCTATTTGCTGCGCATAGTGCTTAATCGATATGAATCGGCGAACACCAAGGTGGAAAGGGTATTTTTTGCAGATAATGAAATCTTGCGCTACTCCTTATTTCTAGCCCGACCCATCCGGCCCATCGATGTTTCCCATTATTTCTCCATCGATCATCGAACGGCGGTAGCTCATCTCAAACGGTTATGTCAAAAAGGGTGGTTAAAGCCGATCATCCGCGGGACGGGTTCAAGAATTCTTTATTATGAAGTTACAAAACAGGGTCTCGAAAGCGGCCTTATATAAACTGCACTCTTCATCATTCGGTTCTTTCCGCACCTCACGAGACTTCTAGTGGGCGGTGTGTGTGGCGTGGTATGACAGTGGTTAACAACATGGAGGAAAATGGGCTTCATGTAGTTGGAATCCTCTAGAGCGAAATGTGCAGACTAAATGGATTGCATGTAGTCGGAATCCTCTAAAGTAACAACTAAGCAACAACTATATGGGTTCACACAGTTAGGGATCCTTTAGGGCGAAAAATGCAAACTAAATGGATTTCATACAGTTAGATTTCTATATTCGGAAGAAATATGGAAACTAACTGGAAAACCTACAGCTAG
>NZ_VEGP01000158.1 GCF_007679495.1 Paenibacillus sp. 32O-W
AGTCCAGCAATGGATGAGCACCTTACCCAGTTATATCAAGGGTTTGTTTGCCAATCTAAGCTGCGAAAGTTGAGTTATTAATATCTGTTCCTCTTTCAGCAACATCACGTATACTTCTTCTCATTAGTTCCGTTTCCCCATCTGTATATAAGTAAATTTTTAGATCATACAAATTGGGATCTGTAAAGGCAACGGTCATGCCTTCCACAATATTAATTTTGTTTCCGGAAGAGACCAACTTACTCTTTGTATAGTTCGTGCCTATTGTATAAAAATCTAAACCATCTCTCATCATATGTATGTCTCTCTCTAAAGCGAATACATTATGAGCAGCAGGATGGCAAGCTGTCATTTTCTCTTGATGCTGTTCATTCTTATATTCATAACTAATTAAGGTATACTTCCTAAGATGAGGACCGATAATATAAGGATCTGTATTGATATAATTTACATTGTTATGTCCCAGAAGTTTTACAAGATTATGGGCAAACGTTGTCTTACCAGACGCACCATGACCCGATATCCCAATGATAAATCTTCTATCTTCTCCTTTAACCGAAGTGGCTATCTCATGCAAAACCCTGTCCATAATTTTCCTCCATTTGTTAGTTATGATTAAGCTATCGGATACTATAGTTTTCTTGCTTTGATTACAAAAGTTACTGGAAGCATCTTTGCTTTTTTTGCAAAATCGCTGTTATCGTCCCGGGATTGCATAATTTCGTCATCAGATTCCTCAACCATTTGCTCAATGACAAATCCCGCTTTTGCCAACGCATTCACATAGGTTGATAGTTTACGGTCCGATAATGTTAGCGTACCTTCATCAAGAGATACCGAATACCAAGATTCATCAAAATAACATTTTTTAAAAGCAAGCATATTATTTTCTGCAGCAACACATTTATGTATAGGGTGAGACCAACTGAAAATAAATACACCGTCTTTTTTAAGGTAAGAAGCGATCCGGCCAAAAGTACCCTCTAGGTCGGTGGTCCAGCCTATGGCATAAATTGAACCTGAATCCGTGACCTTTTTTTAACCCGAGTTGCTGATTTGGTATGTTGTGGATTTCTTTGGTGGTCTAGCAGGGA
>NZ_VEGP01000159.1 GCF_007679495.1 Paenibacillus sp. 32O-W
GATGGCGGAGGGGAACCACGCGTACCCATCCCGAACACGACCGTTAAGCCCTCCAGCGCCGATGGTACTTGGACCGAGGGGTCCTGGGAGAGTAGGACGCCGCCAAGCGGGTTATTTCAAAGATGAGCGTTGATCTCTCCCACAGGAGAGTATCGGAACCCTTCATCGATGAAAACTCAAGAAGCTGGCTCGACGTTCATAGCCGGTTCCGATGCCGACCTCGAAGTAATTCTGAGGAGTAGGTTCAATCGGTGCGGAATGGACGCCGCCAAGCGGGTTATTTCAAAGATGAGCGTTGATCTCTCCCACAGGAGAGTATCGGAACCCTTCATCGATGAAAACTCAATTGCAGAAGCCAAGGGCCCTTAGCTCAGCTGGTTAGAGCGCACCCCTGATAAGGGTGAGGTCGGTGGTTCGAGTCCACTAGGGCCCACCATTTAAGCCTGTAAAAAGTGAATAAGCCTAAAGATTAAGCAGGTGAAGCGTTAGGGCTTAAAAAAGCCTCGAAGCATCACTTCACTATTTTGGGTTATGTATGGGGGCTCCCCCAAAAGTAATCTCAATAGGCTGCGAAGCATCGCTTCACTTTTGGTAAAGGTGTTTGGGGCTCCCCGAAAAGTATTCGGAATTAGCCTCGAAGCATCACTTCACTTTTTGGGGTTCAGTTAGGGGCCATAGCTCAGCTGGGAGAGCGCCTGCCTTGCAAGCAGGAGGTCAGCGGTTCGATCCCGCTTGGCTCCACCAAAGAAGCCGCTCGAGGCAAGCAAAAATTGCTAGTTGCCAAGACGGCGGCAATGTGGTAAGATATCTTTCGCTGCGCTAACCGCGCACGAGATTGTTCCTTGAAAACTAGATAGCGAATGAAAATGCGAAAGCATCCATTAGCCAGTGATTGGATTTTTCTTAATGAAG
>NZ_VEGP01000015.1 GCF_007679495.1 Paenibacillus sp. 32O-W
TGTTCTCGACAAACACCATTCTACCAAAGATTTGGGCACTTTTTTATGTTTTCAATGAACGGTACTTTCGAAATTTAAGTTGATATCTATTCATTCGATCAGAAGGCCGGGAAACCCTTTAATATCACCCTTTAACCGCACCGATCAGCATTCCTCTGACAAAATACTTTTGCAAAAACGGATAAACCGCAAGGATCGGCAGAATCGCTACGACGACCGTGGCCATCTTGATCGTTTCCGGAGGAAGCTGCTGCATAAGCTGGCTGTTCATCAATTGCAGCTCCTGGCTGACGTTCGGATTCTGGATCATATTGCGCAGAACAAGCTGGATAGGATAGAGGGATTTATCGCTTATATATAGAATGGCCTTAAAAAAATCATTCCAATGTCCGACAGCATAGAAGAGTCCTATCGTTGCAATGATCGGCATGGAGAGGGGCAGCACGATGCGAAACATGGTCTGAAAGTCGCCGCAGCCGTCCACCTTCGCCGCATCTTCTATTTCGTCGGGGAGGTTCTGGAAGTAAGTCTTGACAATCAGCATATTAAAAGCGGAGACCAGTCCCGGGATAATCAACGCCCAGATCGTATTGGTCAATCCGACTCCACGGACGACGAGATAGGTAGGGATCAGTCCGCCGTTAAAAAGCATCGTAAACACGATGGCCAGCAGGAAGAAATTGCGTCCCGGAACGAATTTCTTGGATAGCGGGTAGGCTAGCAGAATGGTCGTGGCAAGGTTCAAGGCGGTTCCTACCACGGTAACGAATACGGTAATCTTCAATGCCTGCGGAATGCGCTGGCTGGAGAAAATCTCCTTGTAGGCATCGAAGGTAACGGAATTCGGTATGATGACGAAGCCGCCCCGGCTCAACACCTCCGAGAATGGCGTAATGGACATTATGAATACATAATAGATTGGAAACAAGCAGGCGAGGGCGAACAAGCCGAGAATAATATACAGAATGGCGTCAACGACACGATCTGTTTTCGTTTTATGCAGTACTAATGACATAACTATGCCTCCTAACCTGATGCTAGTTAAAGTTCAACTTTTACCAAATTCCGGAGCCGCCCATTCTCTTGGATAGGTTATTGGCTCCCAGGACGAGAATAAAGCCGACTATGGATTTAAAGAAGCCTGTAGCGGACGAAATGCTGAATTCCAGCTTCTCTAGACCTTGCCGGTAAACCCAGGTATCGATGATGTCGCCGACTTCATAAACACGGGCATTCAGGAAAATAAACACCTGCTCGAATCCGGCATCCAAAATATGCCCGATACGCAAGATAAGCAGCAGCAGGAAGACATCCCGGATCCCCGGCAGCGTAATGTGCCAGATCTGCCGCCAGCGGCTGGCGCCGTCAACGACTGCGGCCTCATACAGCTCGCTGTTAATGGAGCTTAAGGCAGCCAGGTAGATGATGGCGCCGAAGCCGGTGCTTTTCCATAAGTCCGTAATAATTAGCAGTGGCCGGAAGAAGTTTTTGTCGGTCATCAGATTGACCTCTCCCCACCCCATGTTCTGATGAAATTGGGTATACAGCCCGGAGCCGGGAGCAAGGAAGGCGAATACAAGTCCGAATACAATGACCCAGGAGAGAAAGTGGGGACCGTAAGTAATGGTCTGTACGATCCGCTTGAACCAGGCTACCCGGATTTCATTGAGGATCAAAGCCAGCAGAACATCGGGGAACATCCCGAAAATAATGCGATAAAAGCTTATAAGAACCGTATTGCGGAAAATGATGAAAAAATCAGGGGAGGCAAAAATTCTCCGGAAGTTATCCAGCCCCACCCATTCGCTGCCCCAAATTCCTTTGAGCAGGTTGTAATCCTTGAAGGCAATGATCAGTCCGCCCATCGGCAAATAGGAGAAGATAAGATAGTAAGCCAAACCGGGCAGCATCATCAGGTAAAACCAACGGGCCCGATAAATCGATTTCCACTGGATTTTAGGCTTCGATTTTTTCGATTTTAGCGGCATAGCGATTTCTGGTTTCATCTGCACAGACTCCTTTGTCGAGAAATTAATAGCTTGGCTGGTCTGTTGAAAAATCGGATACCGCAGAGAAAGAAAGCTTTCCCCGCGATATCCGCCAATTCATACCATCAAGCGCCATACGACAACGACTTATTTATTTGTCTCTGAAAGTAATTGTACGCCCATGAGCCTTGGACATCTGTTCCGCATAGGCTTCGAAGACGGCCCGCCCGCCGTATTTATCCATCAGCTCCTCGCGGTATGTCGGCCAGTTGGAGGCATCCTGTTCTTCGAACAAGATCTTGCTCAGAACCGAATATAACTGATTGCGGAAATCTGCCAGATTATACCCTTCCGGCGGAGCTACGTTCGTTCCGATAGAAGGAAGGTATTTATAAGTTCTCAATTTCTCCAGGATGGCGCGGTCGCGATCCGTCTCCGTGGGACGGACCACCTCGAGCCCGAATACCTGAGGCTCATCCGCCGTAGCGAAGAACTGGTATATGTTCAGGAAATCTCCCTGGTCGACGACATCCCGTTTGTAGGCATCCGCATCCAGCGTAATGGTATTGCCGTCTCTCTTGTAGTGGACGCCCTCTTGCCCGTAGCGGACCAACAGGAACCCTTCCTCGCTGGCCATCCAGTCCAGAATTTGCAGAGTTCTTTCTACGTTCTCCAGCGGGGTGTCTTTGCCGAACATAAAGGGGTTGCCGGGCAAGGCTTCTGTCGCTACACCGGTGTCTGCAAAGGGGTGGAAGGGCTGCCAGTCGACCTTTTCCGCTTCTTCGGCTTTCCCGGCGGATTTCAGAATCTCTTTTGTTTTGAACTGAACGCTGTTCGGATCGTTGTCTAAAGCGGCAAACCGGGACCCGCTCCAGAAAATACCCGCTTTACCTTGCGCGGCCTTATTGATGTCTTCCCCTGTTTTTTGTAAAAACCAATCTTCATCTACAACTTTCATGTCAATGACCTTGCGGATATCGTCTAGCACTTGTTGGACTTTCAGATCGGAATAACCGTCCACCAATTGATCATTAACCAATCCGAGTCCATAGAGGCCGTTTTTCAAATATTCCGGCCAGTAGACGTAAGGGAGGGTTCCGTTGCCGACGGTCGTAAACCCTTTGGTATCATCTTTGCCGTTATTGTCGGGATCATTAAAGGTAAACGCCTTCATGACCTCGATCATTTCTTCATAATTTGTCGGGATATCGACATCGACCCCCTTGGCCTTCAGGTTGTCGATCCAGTCCTGTCGAACGTAGTAGGAAACGTATTGCTGTTTGGCGAACGGGACCGGGGCGCGCATAAATTTATTCTGTACTTTGTAACGCTCTAGCTCATCCTCTTTAACCCAGTATTTAAAGTAGTTTGGCATTTTTTCCGGGGTAACGAGTCCGGTCATATCCAGGGTTAATCCGTCTTTAATATAGGTGTTGGAAGTGGCGCCGTCGGACATGAACATATCTGGAACATCCCGACCGGCCATCATCAGATTCAGCTTGGTGATGAAATCCGCGCCGACTTGCATATGTTCGATTTGCAGGTCGACATTGAATTTTTCTTCAATGGTCTTTCTTACGAAATCTTTGTCTTTAGGGGGCAAGCTTGAATTGTTGGAGCCGTTTACGAACCATTTCAGCGTGAGCTTCTTATCGTTAGAGTTGGACTGCCCTTGCCCTTGATCCCCATCCTTGTTGTTGTTGGTGGCGTCCGGCGTCGGTGTCGGCTCGTTAGCTCCCTTATCCGAATTACAGGCGGCAAGGAATAAGATTAAGACTAGCGAACATAACAGCATGAATGTGGTACGGAATTTAACATTCTTCAATCCTTTCATCCCCTTCGTTATGATCAACTCATTGAAAACGATTACAAATAAGATTGTAAACGAAGGAGACGTTGTAATCCTATAGTATTTTTTTAACTTTCGATGGTAATCTAATTACTATTGATGACGACAACCCGCTATTAAAGCGGGTTGTTTCGTGAACCGGAACGGCTATCCGAATTGCTATTCTTTGTTTCCTATAAATAATTCCGTGCGAATGACCCGGTTATGGGCGCTAAATTGATCCACTTCCTCACGATTGTTGAACTCAGCCACACCTTGGTCATCCTGCCCGTTATCGTACCACACCGTGTATTCAATGCGGGCATCCAGCGGCTCATATCCATTCATGCTCGTCTGCATCTCCTTATCATCCGATGAAAAAAACGGCCTGAAAATCCGCCTGGATATTCAAGCCATCTTGAAGTTTGGTTCATGCCGAAGATTAACGTTGGGGATCCCGGTCTCCGTTCCGTTCGCGGTTACGGCCCGTCAAGCCGGCCAAGCCCACCAGACCCAACAAACCTAACCAGCTCCAGTTTCCGTAGTTCCCCGTTTCTCGGGTAGTGTAGGTCTGGGCTCTTGTTCCGTAAGGTCTATAGGTCACGCCCGTGCCGCGAGTCGTTCCGTCTGTGCCGGTACCTCTAGTCCCATCCATAGTGGTTGTGCCGCGGGGCGTCCCGTCTAGACCGGTACCTCTAACTCCATCTACAGTCGTATTTGGATCAGGTGAGCCTGCCGGGGGAGTCGGTACGGTCGTTTTATCCGTCGGCTCCGATACTCCGTAAGTGTGATTGGTTGTCGTAGGAGCAGGAGAAGACTCGGCGCTAGCCGTCAAAGCAAACATGAAGGACAGAGCTAAAGACATAAGGGTCAAGCTGATCTTCTTCATTATCTCACCTCCTCACTCCCCGTTAGTGTGATATGATGTTTCCCGGATTATGAGCATCAAAACCTGCCAGATTATTGGTGAACGTAGCGGCCTTGGTCCGGAATGGCCAAGCGGTCGAAATCCCGGGCCAGAGTCTCTAGCTGCCCGGCGAGATCCCGGCCGAACATCGGTTGACCGTGACCTGTATAGGCAGTGGCCGGATTTAATGCAGCGAGCTTCCGAACCGATTCTCGGGCTTGCTGCCAATCGGTTGTGAAATAGGCGGGCGGACCATGGATTTCCCTGGTCTGAGTCATGACGGACAGAGCGGATTCCTGCTTGACCGTAATAAAAGCGTCACCCGCGATGACCGTCCGGTCCTTCTCCCTGAACAGGGAAACGTGTCCGGGGGTATGCCCTGGCGTGTGAATCCATCGCCACTCCGGCAGGGAAGGAACGCTGCCGTCCGATGGCAGGGGCTCGATCCGGCCGCCCAAGTCTATCCCTTCATTGGGATAGAGGGGAGAAATTCCGGCCATCAGCCCACCTCCGACGGTAGGATCGGCAGGGGGGTAATCCTTGCGCCCCGTAAGGTAAGGAAGCTCGAGCGAATGCGCAAAGACGGGAACTTCCCAATGATCGGCCAGCTCGATAACGGTGCCTACATGGTCGAAGTGTCCGTGGGTGAGAATGATCGCCTTCGGCTTGCTGCCTACTCCGAATCGTTCTTCGGCAGCACCGATAATTTTGTTCGCAAAGCGGCCGATGCCTGTATCGACCAGCACCCAGTCTGCCGCACCGGATTCCTTCGGTTTTCCGATCATATAGAGGTTAACGATTAGTGTGGTGATCTGGTGAATATCGGAAATCTGTCCATTGTCCGTGGCTTCGACCGTGCGATCCGATTCGTTTCTTAACAAGATTGAACTCTCCCTTCCAAAAAGGATTTCCTCGTTGGTTTGCCCAAAATTTCGCCGTAAGATACGTGATTGCAGGAAAGGATTGAAAGGATTGCTGAATACAAAAAACGGAGAACCTATATCAGGTTCTCCGCTTGATTTGAAGTATAGAGGGTGATACAAGTGATACAAAAAAATCAGGCTTCCACGTCTTCCAGCCAACGAATTTCCTCCGGTGTCAGCCGGATTTGGGTCGCTTCCGCGCAGGACTCCATCTCGGCCTGATTCCGGGGCCCGATCAGGGCGGCGGTCGGGAAGGGCTGATTCAGAACGTAAGCGAGAGCGATCTGAATCGCCGTGACTCCCCGCTTGGCGGCCAGCTCTTCCGCCCGGCGCAGGCGCTCCCAATTGGCCTCGCTGTAGAACACGCGGACCGTGTCCGGATCGCTCAGGTCATCGGGGCGGTATCTTCCCGTGAAGAAGCCGCGGGCCTGCGACGACCATGACAGCAGCGGAAGCCCGCTGGCCGTATGCCAGGCGCACGTATCCGCGTCTGCGGACACGCAGCCTTCCCAATAAGGCTCCTTGGCCTTGGCCAAGCTCAGATTGGGGCTGCTGAAGGAGAAGCCCGTCAGTCCGTGCCGGGCAGCATAATCGTTGGCCTCCTGAATCCGCTGGTGCGTCCAGTTGGAGGCGCCGATGGCCCGGATTCGTCCGGCCTCGATGTGGCTGTTGAGCGCTTCCATAATCGGGCCGACGGGAACGTTCGGATCATCACGATGCAGGGCATAGAGGTCTACATAATCCGTTTGCAGTCTTTCGAGGCTTTCCAGCAAGTCTTGGCGAATGGCTTCCGCATGAACTCGCGGCCCCGCAGCATCGTGATGCGCCCCCTTGGTCAGTATCACGATATCCTCACGTTTGCCTCTTTGCTTCAACCACAGGCCGATAGCGACTTCGCTTTTGCCCCCGCAATAGATGTGGGCGGTATCGATAGTATTCCCGCCGATACGGATATAGGCCTCTAGGATTTCGCTCACTAGATCGATCTTTTCCGGCATGAAATAGTCCGAGCCCATAATGAGCTGCGATACTTTCGTCTCTAAACCATTAATGGAGATAAAATTCATCGCCTCTAACCTCCTAATGTGGAATAACGACTCTCGAACGTGTCCGGGCCGATTCCAGGCACGCATCCAGCACACGCATATTCCGAACGGAATCCTGCTGTCCGAAGGCCGGCGCGGCTTCGTCCAATACTACAGCGGCAAAATCATCCGCCTGAAGGGAATAATGGTTCATCGGCGGAAATTCGACTTCCCGTCTCTGTCCGCGTACGGTGACGTAGAAGACGCTAGGGCTGTTCGGATCGCACACATAGGCAGACGGTACTTCAATCCGGCCATCCGTGCCCAAGATCTCGAGTGTGTTACGGGAGGCGGCCCACATTCCGCAATCGAAGGTCAGAGCGATCCCGCCCGGGAACTCCAGCAGCCCGGAAGCCATCATATCGACGCCGTCATGGTGCTCGGAGAAGAAGGCATGAACAATGGCCGCTTCCGGCTCCGAACCGGTAACCAAACGAGCCGCACTGATCGGATATACCCCGATATCATATAAAGCGCCGCCTCCCATTGCTTGATTAAAACGGAAATTGCCGGTATTCGCCGAGCTGTTGAAGGTGAAAGTTCCATGGATTCCACGCAGGTCCCCAAGCTCTCCGGAGGCAATGATCTCTTGGATTTTGTTATACCGGGGATGATGACGGTACATGAATGCCTCGGCCAAGTGAACGCCCGCCCGGGAACAGGCTGCGGTCATTTCCTCCGCTTCTCCGGCATCGATGGAGAAGGGCTTCTCACACAGTACATGCTTGCCTGCTTCTGCGGCGCGGATGGTCCACTCCTTATGCAGGTGATTAGGGAGGGGGATGTATACGGCATCGACCGATTCGTCCTCCAGAAGCGCCTCGTAGCTTCCGTATGATCTGGCAATTCCGAGCTTTCCGGCGGTTTCCCGCGCCTTGGATTCGTCCCGGCTCGCAATGGCGATTACTTCTCCCCGGGAAGACTGTTGAATCCCGGGTATCACGGACCCTATGGCAATATTGGCGCATCCCATTACGCCCCAGCGAAGCTTTCTGCTCATGTCTTCAGCTCCTTGTTAAAAATTTATTGTTATTATAAACCAGCAATTTTAAAATGAATATAATAAAATATTGATGTCAATAACACGATTTTGTCCTCGAGGGGAGGGGATGGCCATGGTGATGCGGCAGAGGCATCTGCCCACCATACCGGAGCACCGCCTGCTCTGTCTTCCGGTTTCGGTAGGCTGGTATTGGGACGAGCCCGAGCACATAGTTGACCGCAGCAAAGGGGCATGGAACGATTACAGTATTCATTTTGTATTGGAGGGCAAAGGATATGTCGAACTCGATGGCGCTATCCATACTCTTGGGAGAGGGGATGCATTCCTGTATTACCCTTATGAGCGGCAGCGTTACTATTCCTCCGAAGAAGAGCCCTGGAGTATCCGCTGGGTCCATTTTTACGGGAAGAAGCTGAATGAATTTCTGATCGGAATGGGGATTCAACGCTCCACACTCTGGTCGATCAGGCAACTGGAACCGCTGGAAGAGGCCCATCAGCGGCTGATGGAGGAAGCGGAGCGGCATGTATTGCTTCACGATGCGAAGCTGACGACACTTATGTATGCTTTGCTGGTCGAATTTATGTCGCAGGCGGTTCCCTTCATGCCGGCTAAAGGATCGGCCCCTTCAACGGAACGGATTGACGAGCTGCTGCCGCTTATGCAGGAGCAAGCTTGCGAGCCGTTTAACCTCGACTATTGGGCGGAGCAAGCCGGAGTGAGTACCTTCTATTTCTGCAAATTGTTCCGGCGGGCCACCCGAATGACACCGCTGGCCTTCATCACCTTGTGCAGAATCCAAGCCGGCAAGGAGCAGCTTCTCGAGCGGCCGGACTGGCCGGTTAAACGGATTGCCGAAGAGTGCGGTTATCCGAATGCAAGCTATTTCAACAAGCGCTTTCTTGAGCACGAAGGGATGACCCCGACCGAGTTCCGTGAATTGTACGGCAGGCGGATATAAAGTGATGCTGCGAAGGTGAGTTTGTTCCCGACAGCCGCCCGGATGGCCGGACTGAGGGTTTGAGGATTAAAGCTCCGATTATTTCTTCAACAAAAAATTATTTTTTCTTTTTTTTGTATTTTTTGTCCTCAATAAGTTGTACAATGTCCATGGGGGCTGATCCTTCCGCATTCGAGTGGGCGGGTTCGTACCCGACAGTTTCTTTTTTAAACAATCTTAATTAAGACGTAGGAGGAGTTTTCGATATGAAGGTAGCAGTCATCGGCTGCGGAATTATGGGGAAAACTCATGCGAACGCCTATCGCGAATTGCCCGGCGCAGAATTGGTCGGAGTATGCGACTTCGTTGAAGAAGCAGCCAGGGCGACGGCAGAGCAATATGAGACGCAGCCTTACTTTTCCTTTGAAGACATGATCGAGAAGGCCAAGCCGGAGGCGGTCAGCATTTGCCTGCCCACCCATTTGCACAAGGAGTATGTGATCAAGGCGGCGGAGCGCGGCGTGCACGTTATTTGTGAAAAGCCAATGGCTCCAACTTTGTCCGAAGCCCGCGAAATGATAGAAGTCTGTAAGACCAACGGCGTCCGTTTATTCATCGCCCATGTCGTCCGGTTCTTCCCGAGCTATAAGGATATTACCCGCCAAGTCATGAATGGTGCCGTAGGAAATGTTGGAGTTGTACATACGAAGAGAATCGGCGGCCGTCCTGGACAAACCAAAGCCTGGTATAACGACAAGAGCAAGAGCGGCGGAGTCATTATGGATCTGATGATCCACGATATCGATTTTGTCCGTGGAATTGCCGGAGAGATCAAGAGCGTTTATGCCATGGAGCGCAGCACGGAAAATATGGACTATTCTTTAGTTACTTTAAGATTTGATAATGGGGCTATGGCCAATTTGGAAGCGTTCTGGGGTTATCCGGGGCCATTCACTACGGCAGTGGAAGTGGCCGGCAATAAAGGGGTGGTCCGCTTTAACAGTGAGCAGACCCATTCAGTACGCATTCATAAAACAGCAGACAGCGAAGACGGAGGCAAGACGGTTTCCCGCACTGCCAGTCCTACGCTGCGCGATCCGTATTATTATGAGTTGGAACATTTTCTGGAGTGCATTCGGACAGGAGCCGAGCCGCTTGTTACAGCGGAGGACGGATACCGGGCGGTGGAGGTTTCTCTCGCCGCGCTCGAATCTATTCGTACGGGAGCGGTCATTGATATGCGCCAGTTTCAAAGTGAAGCCGGGAGGGAGAACGTATGACAGCAGCGCTTAAAGTCGGAATGATCAGCTTTGCCCACGGCCATGCCTTCAGTTATTTCCGGGCGCTGATGAACATCCCCAATGTGGAAGTTGCCGGAATTGCCGATGAAGTGAAAAGCCGTGTTCAGGAATTAACGGAGAAGCATTCGATCCCTTATTATGAAGACTATCGTCAGCTTCTGGAGACGGATATCGATGCGGTGGTGATTTGTTCGGAGAACGTGCACCATGCGAAGTTGACGATCGATTCGGCCAATGCGGGCAAGCATGTTCTATGTGAGAAGCCTCTGGGAGTCTCGGTTGAAGAGATGGAGGAGATGATCCGCGTCTGCAAGGACAACGGAGTGCAGTTGATGACTGCGTTTCCATGTCGGTATATTACTGCAGTAACCGAAGCGAAGGCAGCGATTGAACGTGGAGAAATCGGCGAAATTCTCGCGATCAAAGGCACTAACCGCGGAACCATGCCGGGCGGCTGGTTCATTGAGCCGTCCTTGTCCGGCGGCGGAGCGGTTCTAGATCATACCGTCCATGTCATGGACTTAATGAATTGGTTCTTGGGCAGCAGGGTGAAGGAAGTTTACGCAGAAGCGGGAACCTTATTCCATGATATTGCAGTGGATGATGCCGGACTCGTTCATGTCAAGTACGAGAATGGAGTCGTGGCCGTGCTCGATACAAGCTGGTCCAGACCGAAGTCATTCCCGACCTGGGGAGACGTCACGATGGAGATTATCGGAACCCGCGGGGTCATCTCCGTAGATTCCTTCGCACAGAAGAACGAAGTGTATAATGATGAGAAGATGAAGGCTCAATGGAGCAGTTGGGCCGACGGAATGGATGAAGGCCTCGTGCGCGGCTTCCTGGATGCTATTCGTGATAATCGCGAAGTGCCGATTACCGGGGAGGACGGATTAAGATCGACCGAAGTGGCGCTTGCCGCCTATGAGTCGATCAAGAAGGGCCAGCCGGTAAAACTCGGTTAAATGGAACAAGCGGGGTGTGCTGAATAAGCGCACCTTGTTTTTTTACCACATTAGAATAGTCGCTCATCCATGAATAATCCGATAGGAGTTTTTTCCACTACATGGTCTAACGGTTGCCACGGCCGTTAAGTAGCTGATTTTAGCCACTTTCAAAATCTAACGGTTGCGGGTGATGTTATTTTGCTGTTTTCCATGGATTTGAGATGAAAAAGGCGCCTATTAGCGGCGATGACAACCGTTAGATTTTCAGAGTATGCATTTTTTGAGGAATAGCGTCTGCAGCAACCGTTACTGCTTTAAGCGATCGTTTTTTAGCCAATACGCTATTGCGTTGTCCTTTTTTCAGCAACCGAAGCGATGTTTTCTATATATGCAATATCTATGCCCGAGCTAATGTTTTGCCGATCACATCAGCCTAATAAGCCGAATTTACCTTGCGAAAGTTGAACTATTATGCATTAAAAAAATTAAGCCTTTCTATACATATAACTTATAGGATAAAAGTACATATACGAAATACTGAGCTAATATTGTATAATGCATTCAAACGCAAAAATTGGAGTCGAGTCAATGAACGATCAAAAATTCAGCAACTTGGAGCTTAGTCGAAAGCAGGAGCGCTTTTCGTCCGCCGGATTTATTCTAACGGCTATAGGGAGTTCTGTCGGGTTAGGGAACATGTGGAAATTCCCTTATATTACTGGGGAACATGGTGGAGCCGCTTTTTTCTTGTTGTTTATTGTATGTTTGATTATTATCGGTTTGCCTGTCCTGCTGGCTGAGCTGGCATTAGGAAGAAGCGGAAGGGGAAGTGCGGCGACGTCCTTCGTTAGAGCAGGAGGGAGACGGGGCTGGACAAGCGTCGGCCTGCTGCAGGTTATTGCCCCTTTCTTAATTTTGTCCTTCTATATTATCGTCGCAGGCTGGACTCTGCATTATGCGGTTTCTGCCTTTAGCGGCAAGCTGTTTAGCGGCGAGGATTTTAGCAGCCAATTCTCCGGGTTTATTTCCGGCTATTGGCCGGTCGTGTGGCAATTGGTTGCCTTGCTTATTACGGGAGGAATCGTGATTCTCGGGATTGCCAAGGGGATTGAGAAGTTTAACAAGCTCATCATTCCTAGTCTGGTGATTCTTCTCCTGATTTTGATGGTAAGGGCTATCACCTTGCCGGGGGCGGAAGAGGGAGTTTCATTCTTTCTGAAGCCGGACTTCTCGCAGTTGACGGCGGAAGCCGCTTTGGTAGCGCTTGGACATGCCTTCTTCTCGCTATCGCTCGGAATGGGAATCCTTCTGACGTACGGCTCCTATGTGCGCAAGGAGCAATCGCTCGGAACAGCATCGCTGGCTATCGGAGCGGGCGATCTTATCTATGCCTTCATTGCCGGGTTAATCATATTCCCGACGACGTTCTCCTTCGGCATTGCTCCTGACCAGGGCCCTTCCCTTGTCTTCATTGCATTGCCGGCTGCCTTCTCGGCTATGCCGCTTGGCACGCTGTTTGGCGGTTTGTTCTTTGTGCTGCTCGCCTTTGCGGCACTGACTTCGGCCGTATCCCTGCTTGAAGTTCCGGTTTCCTATGCGATGGAGCGGTTTCACTGGGGAAGGACCAAGGCCGTTTGCATCATTATAGCGATCCTTTTTGTCCTGGGGATTCCATCTGTCTTATCGTTAGGCGCTGTGTCCGCTCTCACATTTGGGGGCAAATCCTTTTTTGATTGGGTCGATTTTGTCACTTCCAATATCATGCTGCCCATTGGCGGTCTCGCCATTACGATATTTGCAGGCTACTATTGGAAAGGAGCGGCCGAGGCTTCTGGCTTGAGAGCAGGCTGGTTCCGGGTATGGTTGTTCATGCTGCGTTATGTAGCGCCTGTTCTTGTTTTTCTCGTATTCCTGCATACGTCAGGCATCCTTCAGTTTTAATAAGCGAAAAGAGCCGTCCGGCCCACCGGACGGCTTTCTTTCAAGTACGCGATGACTGCGTCCGTGCCTGTGCTGTCGCAGCTCAAGAGGCCGGCTTTTTTCTTCGCAAGCCGCGAGGGGGGCGCCATTGCGGTCCTCGCATGGTGATAGGTCAACCCTCATGCCGGCTGCCGGCCCCCAAAAGAAGCAAAAGTGCATCTTTTTTCACGGAAATCGCCTATTGTAAGGGAAAAGCCTGCAAAAATACACGAATTTCAGTGAATGAGAGGCATTGCTTCAATTTGAAGCTCAAAAGCATGTATTTTTGCAGCAATTTTTTCCAACCAAGCCACAACTCATTCAAAAGATGTAAAATTGCAGGTTTTCTACCAATGCTGAAGGATGCCTCGTCTAAGTTCATAACGCACAACATGTTTGCCTGTCGAACCAGTTATTGGCATAAACCAACCTTTATCGCAGAGTGATTTGAGCATGCGCACTGCAGTGCGTTGGTTGATGTTTAAATGAGTTTTCACATCGATGGGACGCAGAGCACGAGCAAGCATAAAGGCAAGACGGACGATTTCTCGTTCCGCCACACTATCCACGCTGACAGAAGAAGAATCGGGGTGGTAGCGGCTAAGAACCATGCGCAGCAAAGTAATGCACAACTCAGGTCGGTTAGCGACGTCGTCGTAAGCGAAGGAAATCACCTGAAACCCTAGAGCCGATAAAAAAGTTTCCCGGTTCAACTCGTTGCAATATTTTCGCCTATCCATATCACGTACATGGGGGCCGAAGCCTTTGATTTCTATAATCAGCTTCACATGCCGCGAAAGCCAGGCAAAGTCGCAGAAATAGGATAATCCCCGCCAATCCAGCACTTCGAATTCCGGGTGCAGATCATTGAAGTTCTCATGCAGCGGCCACCATATGTTGCGGCAGAATAATTTCTCGGCTTCCCGGTGTCCCCGAGCGAGACGATCTCTTCGTTCTCCCGCTCTTCTTTGCAAATGATACTGGATAAACTCAGTATGGGCCTCTTCGAAATTCATCCGGGCTATAGCACCTCCCTGATAAAATAAAGAACGTCCCGGTTCCATTCATATAGGAATGGATCGGGACGTTCTTCGTCACTTAAAAATTATTATAATGGAAAATAGATCAATTAACCAGCTCAGAGTTAGGTGTTAATTCGGCCAAGGGACGTAGTTAATCGCACATGCCCTTGACAGCAACACCACATGAATGAATTAACCTCTTCACTTAAAGGTGAATGTTTTGGTATTAAATTTACCAACCTACGCTTTTTCCGGGGCGCTTTAAGGCGCTGCATAGCAGGTTGTCAGAGCCCATGTCATCGCTGCTAATTCATTCTACAGAGCGCTTGATCATCAAAGGCATTTTCGCTCTTCTTCCAGATAATCCGGTGCGCAGCTTCCTGCCTAACGGCCAGGCGACTTCAATGCTCATAATTATGAATAACCGCGACGGCCGCGCCTAGTGATTGCATGTACGGCTGTTCGTTGAACTCGATTTTAGTTTTGCTCAGAGGAATCTCCAGAGCGTTGGCCGCAAGATAATTCAGCGAGGCCTGTTTGAAATAAGCGTTCGAATTATACGGGCTGTCAATGACTATGAGGCCAGGATTCATAATGTTGATTACACTGATTAATGCCACGCCCAAATATTTACCGTATTGCTTCAGCAGATCATCCATTTGCTCCTGGGCGGGAGCCTGCTCGTGCTCGGACATCCATTGGGCGTAGGAGCGGATGCTGATCATCTGCTCCAGACAGCCGGTTTGGCCGCAGCTGCACTGCGGTCCCGCTGGCTCCACAGGAAGATGGCCGATCTCCCCCGAAGTCCAGCTGACCCCGTCCCAAATTTGTCCGTGTTGAAAGAAGGCCCCGGCGATCCCTTCACCAATGCGAATATAAAAGAAGCTGGGGTTATGGTGAAGCTCTTCCGTTAACGAAGCGCATAAGGCCGTCATTTTCACGCTGTTTTGGATAGTTAGGGAAATATGCTCGGGAAGCGCGGCGGATTGGGTGAGCAAGGAATGGAGGGGGACATCCTTCCATTCCAGCTTCGTGGAAACATACACAATGCCCTCATCCGTATTTACGATTCCGGGGATGCCTATACCCACGCCAATCAATCCGTCATGTGCTTGCTTGGTCCTTTGAATGAGCCGGGTCAGGCAGGCAACTACTTCGCCTACCTGCCGGCTGTCCACTTTATCGGAGCCTTTATCGATGATATTGAGGCAATAATCCGTTACAACGTAATCAACGGATTCGTTGGATAGAGTAACACCGAGCGATTTGAAGGCATCGGCATTAAGCTCGATCAATATTTTGGGACGGCCCACTCTACGGCTGTCCTTGATCCCAACTTCTTTAATCACGCCTTCATGGATAAATTGATCGACGATTAAGGAGATTGTATTTTTACTGACCCCCATTAGCTTGGCCAGATCTTTTCTGGAGGTTTGCTTATGTTTCCTGAGTAAATGGATAAGCTTCTTCTGATTTTGCTCTCTTAACAAGCCAGGCCCTTTGATTGCCATAATGATCCCTCTTTTCTCTATCTATCCTCTTAGCATGAGGATATCAGGAAAGAGCTATATTTGGCTAATTCCATTCGCAGTTCAGGGGTGTGCCGCATTTATATAGCTACTTTGCCATGTCTTTGGCCAAATCTTCATCACTTTTGCTGATGGATTGCAGCAGGTCTTCAATTTCCGGCCGTACCGGTTTGCCCCGGTTAATAAGCCCCATCCAGATGAAGATAATACCGGCAGTGAAGACAGGTGCCCCGATTTCAATATATAGTGGCCATTCGACAACCACCTTGGTAAAGGCGAACATAATGAACCCGCCAAGAATGGAAGCTATTGCGGCTTTGGAATCGCTGTGTTTGAAGGCCGGCAGCAGTCCGAGCAGCATTGGAATGGAAACCGGGCCTACCAGAGCGGCGAACCAAGTGATCAGCAGGCCGAGTACGCCGCCGAACACGTCGGAATAAATAGCGATCACGAGTGTAATAAATGTAAAGGTAAACGTAGTAATCCGCGCAATTTTCAACGAAAGCTTCTGATCGATGCCTCTGAACTTTTTGTTCATGACCGGCAGAATATCCCGCGTGATGACCGCCGAGATGGTATTGGCATCAGAGGAGGTCATGGACATGGTTGCCGCAAACAAGGAAGCGAGTACAAGTCCGATAAGTCCAACCGGCAGAAGCTCTTGAGTCAGCAGGGAATAGGACTGATCCGGTTGGCTGAGACCCGGCAGAATAATTGGCGCTGCCCACATCGGGAAGAACAAAATAAGCGGCCAAATAAGATAAAGAATACCCGAGAGCAAACCGGCACGCTTCGCTTCTTTGCCTGAAGGAGAAGAGATATACCGCGCTGCAAGGTTCCAAGTACCGCCGTTGTAGCTTAAGAAGACAACGAAAACGTATACAATGACATAGCCGAGAGAATAAGGCTCGTTAAACGGCTGGCTGTTGGCCGGAGGGAGCTGATCCCACATACCGGTAATGGAGCTTATGCCGCCGAGAGTTTGCACCACGACAACGAACATGACAATTCCCGCGATAATTTGTACGACAAATTGGGCAAAGTCCGTCCAGATGTCCGCCCATAATCCGCCCACGGTAATATAAATGAGCGAGACAATCCCCGAGATTAAAATTCCGTAAATAATCGGGATGCCTGTAAAGCCGTTGAGCAGGATACCGATAGCCGCCCATTTGGCACCGACATCAAACAGCTTCAGCAAAACTCCGCTCCAGGCAATTAGCTGCTGAGTCGGAATATTGAATCGCATGGCCAAATATTCGGTGGGGGATTCAATATCCAGCTTCGTTCTTAATTTGGCCCAGCGGGGAGCCATAATATAAGCGCCTGCAATGACTGAAATAGCAATCGGAATAGCCCACCATACATATAAGCTGAATCCATGGGTATATGCAAGGCCGGCGTAAGCTACAAACACCGCTCCGCTATAACCGGAAACGTGATGAGAAATTCCGGATAACCACCAAGGCAGCTTTCCTCCGGCAACGAAGAAATCTTTAGATCCTTGCACTTTCTTGAAAGCAGAAAAACCAATGAAGACCATCAATAAGAAATATAAACCGATAACGCCCCAATCTAATCCACTCAAATGTCATTCCTCCTTGGTGTATGCGTTTACATGTTATATTAGTCATAATACATGACTAATTAAAGAATAGCAATAATTTGTTCATGAATTTATTATATGAATTTGTTTGGGTTTTTTGGCAAAAAAATCTGGAGAAATTGACCGCTAGTCAATGTGTTTAATTGTAAACAATATATTTATTGAAAAAAAATAATATTAAAAATAAAGTAAATTTTCTGATATCTATTGCAATATTGATCAATACAAACGATAATATTTATTAGATTAAGAAAACGCTTTCTACGTAAATTGTAACTGTTTGTTACATTTTTGCTCGAGCTATTGTAGAAACAAGCCGGGTATGAAAAATTGAATATCTTAAGTTTGGGAATAGGTATGACGGGTAGAGACGATGAGAAAACCCGGTGCTGAATACGAACAATTAGGGACTGTATTTTGTTCGCTTGGTACTGTTTTCTTATTGTCTTTTTTTGTTGCACTTTATGAGGGACAACGACTGCCGGTCCCGCGAGGCTTCATCCAGGCTTTACATTAACTTAACGAAAACCGGGAGGTATTTTCCTTGACAGCCCACCTGTAATGAGATAATTTTATTACAAAAAAATTCACTTAATTGGAAATATTGTCACTTCCTCTTCGCGTTATTCTGCTCCTTTAGTAACACGACCACATCAAGTAAAGGATTAGCCTTAACAGGAAAGTATTGTACAGCGGAATCAAAAATAGGATGTTAAAGAACGAATTTATCTAACAATGAAGCTCCGGATATTCGAGGGGGTGAAAAATGCATTAAGGGAAGTCACTTTATGGAAAGCGCTATCATAATTATGTTATCAAAATGATTGAGTAAAGCCGGCGCATATTGCAATTTGATGCAAGCAAAGAATGAAAGCGCTATTATATTTCTCCGTCATAGAGAAAGAGCTTGTCTTCTTAGGAGAAACCAATGATAACATTTCCGTTACAAAAAAAGAGGTGAATGAATCGTTGCCAAATCCAACCGTTCCTAATTCAGCGCCGGCAACCCGGCCTTCTAAATTGTCCCGCTTTTTAAAGCCGTTTCGTAAAAATTGGGAGCTCTACGTCATTATTTCTCCGGTTATCCTTTATTACATCATTTTTGAGTATTTCCCAATGTACGGGGTTCAGATTGCCTTCAAAAACTTTATAGCCACGAAAGGAATATGGGGAAGTCCATGGGTCGGATTCAGACATTTTGAAAGGTTTTTCGACAGCTATTATTTTTGGAGACTGATCAAGAATACTCTCGGCATCAGCTTGTATCAGCTGGTCGTAGGTTTTCCCGCTCCGATTATTCTGGCCTTGATGATTAATGAAGTGCGCATGAAGTATTTCCGTAAATTCGTACAGACGGTGACGTACGCTCCTCACTTTCTATCCACCGTCGTGCTGGTCGGAATGCTCCTTATGTTCCTGTCGCCGCAGAGCGGTTTGGTTAATCAAATTATCGTCTTCTTCGGCGGAGAGCCGATTGCTTTCATGTCCGAGCCGAAGTGGTTCAAGACGATTTATGTGTTGTCAGGTGTCTGGCAGCAAATGGGCTGGAGCTCCATTATTTATTTGGCTGCCCTGGCCGGGATAGATCCGCAACTGCATGAAGCCGCCAAGGTGGACGGAGCGACCCGTCTGCAGCGAATCTGGCATGTGAATCTGCCGGGGATTCTGCCGACCATTGTCATTCTGCTGATCCTGAATGTGGGATCGATCATGGGAGTCGGCTTTGAGAAAGTGTTCCTGATGCAAAACTCGCTAAATATGGAAGCCTCGGATGTTATAGCGACTTATGTATATCGTAGCGGGATTCTGGGGGCGCAGTACAGCTTCTCGGCTGCGGTCGGCTTGTTCAACGCTGTGATTAACTTTATTTTGCTGGTGCTGGTCAATTTTACGGCGAGAAAGCTTAACGAAACCAGCCTATGGTGACAGGAGGGCGGAATATATGGTAGATCATTCCCGGGGAGACAAAGTATTCGATTTCGTCAATACGCTGCTGCTGATCGTGCTTACTATCGTTGTGCTGTATCCGCTCGTCTTTGTTCTCAGCGCATCGATAAGCAGCCCGAATGCAGTGGTTAAAGGGGAGCTTTGGCTGCTGCCCAAAGATATAACCTTCGTTGGCTATCAAAGAATTTTCGAGAATAACGACATCATTACGGGATACCGCAACACAATTTTCTATACCTTGCTGGGAACGGCAATCAATCTGGTCATGACAACGTGCGCGGCTTATCCGCTGTCACGCCGAGACTTTAAGGGGCGCAACGTGATTACGGCATTCATAGTGTTTACGATGTTCTTCAGCGGAGGTTTGATTCCGGTTTATCTGTTGGTTAAAAATCTCGGAATGCTTAATACCTTCTGGGCGCTGGTTATTCCGAATGCGGTATCCGTCTGGAACATCGTCATTATGAGAACCTTCTTCCAGAGCAGCATTCCGTACGAAATCCAGGAGGCCGCTTCGATTGACGGCTGCAATAACTTTCAGATCTTATTCAGAGTGGTGCTGCCGTTATCCATGCCTATTATAGCGGTGATGATTCTCTTCTATGCGGTTGGCCACTGGAATGCTTTCTTTAATGCGTTGATTTATTTAACGGACCGTGCCAAGTATCCCCTTCAATTGGTCCTGAGGGAAATTCTTATTCAAGGACAGATGCAGGATATGATCGATATGGCCGACGATTCGCTTGCCAAGAAGGTCATGGAGGTTGAGGCGATCAAATATGCGGTCGTCGTTGTCGCCAACTTGCCGGTTCTCGCGCTGTATCCCTTCTTGCAGAAGTATTTCGTCAAAGGGGTTATGATCGGCGCATTGAAAGGTTAGCCCGTATGAACTGCGGACAGCCGTCTTCAGATGCAGGCGGCATTCCGCTTCATAAAAATACATTTTTAAACTCTATCTCAGGGAGGTCTAGAAATGAAAGTTAAGAAGTGGGGAGCTGTTATGCTGACAGCAACTATGTCCGTATCTTTATTGGCAGCATGCGGCGGAGGCGGCGGTAACGGCAGCGGGAGCGGGAGCGGTACAGAGGGAGGCGGAGGTGACGGAGGGACGCCCAAGGAGGAAAGCAACTTCAATGCGACCGGGTTTCCGATAATGAAAGAACCGATAAACCTGGCCTTCTTCACTGGAAAGTCGGCGACAACCGCCAATAACTGGAATGAGACGATGCTTTGGCAGGAATATGCGAAGATGACAAATATTAATGTGGATTTTCAACTGGTCCCCTTCGATAACTTGACGGAACGACGCAATTTGGTTCTGGCCGGCGGAGATTACCCGGATGCCTTCCATACCGCCCGGATTACTACTCAGGACCTGGCCAAGTACGGCTCTCAGGGGATATTTATCCCATTGAATGATCTGATTGACAAGTATGCCCCCAACCTCAAGAAATTAATGGATGAAAATCCCGATCTGCGCAAGGGGATGACCTTGCCCGACGGAAATATATACGGAATGCCGACGATTTACGACCCGGATTTTACTTCCGTTCTGATCGGAGCGAAGCTTTGGTATAACAAAGAATGGCTGGATGCCCTGGGCATCAAGGAGCCGGAAACGGTGGATGAATTTTATGAGTTTCTTGTAGCCATTAAGAAGACGGATCTGAACGGGAACGGGAAGCCGGATGAAATTCCGTTCGGTTCTTACAGTATCTCGGATGTGATCCTCAAGCTTAGCGGGTATTGGGGCTTGATGAACCGCGGGGTAGCCAATAGCAATATCGATATGGACCCGGAGACGGACAAGCTTCGCTATGTTCCGGCTGACGAACGGTACAAGGATTTGCTGCAATTTTTAAATATGTTATATACGGAAGGCTTGTTGGAGCCGGAGATCTTTACACTGAAGGCTAATGAATTCTTTGCCAAAGGTGCGGAAAATACTTACGGGGTCGTACTTACGACAAGCCCGGAGACTCTGATGAATCAGAAGAGCTTCGTTGGCTTGCCGGCACTGCAAGGGCCGTTCGGAGATCGCCTTGTGCCCAGCCGTTCTTCACTTACCGGGGCTGGAGCGTTCGTCATTACCGACAAGAATAAATATCCGGAAGCCACTGTCCGCTGGATGGACTATTTCTATAGCGAGGAAGGCAACAAGATGTTCTTCATGGGCTTCAAGGATAAGAGCTATATAGAAACAGCGGATGGACAAATTGAATATACGGATGAAATTAAGAACAATCCGCAAGGACTCACCTTGGAACAGGCGCTGGTTAAATATGTGACATGGCCGGGCGGCAGCTATCCGGGAATTGTCCGGCAGAAATATTTCAAAGGGGCAGAATCCTTGCCTGCTTCTATAGAAGCAACCGACAAGCTGGAGCCGTATTTGACCAAAGAGGTGTGGCCGGTATTTACCTTTACGGAGGAGGAGTCCGAAAGATATCAGTCTCTGCACCCGGATATCAATGCTTATATGGAAGAGATGAGAGCGAAATTTATTACCGGGGCAGTCCCGTTCTCGGAATGGGATACCTACGTGGATACGCTTAAAAAGATGGGGTTAGCCGAGTATTTGGAAATTTATTCGACGGCATACGAAAGATATAAATCAAGCTAATCGGCTGCATAGATGTAAGGCCCGGGATCTCTGTCCCGGGCACTTAATATTTCATCGGAAAACGCGCCTGTCCAAAGGACGGCGTTAGCCGTTTATCCTTGCGTCGCTATTTCTGCCGATATTTAAGAATAGAAAAGCCCATTATTAACCATCCTAATGGAAAATATGGAAGTATGACCGTTAGGAGGGAAACTAATGGACGATTATAATACGGAAGGACCTTCCCTATTAGGGTTTCTGTCGTTCATCGTTATTCTCAGCTATGTCATTGTGACTGTGGCTAACGGAGGGGCGTCTTCCGAGGATTCTCTCCTGCAGGAGACAACCGCCGAGTCGGAAGCCGTTGCTCCGGGCCCCCTCGCGAAGTAACGTATTGCCCCTCTTTCGAGGTTAAGTCAGGGGGGCTCTCCCCTGATAGGATGCGTAAAAGAATACATACGTTCACTTTGCGGGACATTTCCCCAAAACGATCAAATATCCCCGTCCACATATTCGGCAAAATCCCCGACTTCCCACTGCAAGAGCGGAGAGGGTTCCCCTTCGTACAGCACCCACAGCTCATGGAGCGCTCTTGTTGCTCCTACATACAGCAGCTTGGCATCCTGGATGCCGCCGTCATAATGGAAGGAATCGACATCGAGCAGAAGCACCGCATCGAATTCCAGTCCCTTGGCCAAATACACCGGCAGAACCGATAGCCCCCCGGCGTATTCCGTCTTATCCGCTTGGATAAGAGTGGCTGAGATCCCTGCAGCCTCCAGCGCCGCATGAATTTCTGCGGATCGTTCGCCGGTTCGGGTAATGACGGCCGCTGTTTCGGAGGAGCCTTTCCGAAGTTGAATCGTCATTTTCTTGACCCAATCGACGGTTTGCCCTTCAGAGAGCCGGACCAGCTTAACTTTCTCCCCGCTGCGGAATACAGGGACCGCCGGACGGAAACTCTCGAAATATTCCGAGAGGACGGCGTTGGCGAACCGGATGATTTCCATTGTAGATCGGTAGCTTCTGCTTAACCGGTAGAAAGCGGATTGATCTTCCGGAAACAGCTCGATGAAGGCTTCCCATTGCTCTATTCCCTGGTAGGAATGAATGCCCTGCGCCAAATCGCCGAGAATAGTGAAGGAATCCCCGGGGGTATGAAGCTTCAGCAGGACGATCTGGAATGGGGAGAAATCCTGGGCTTCATCAATGACTACATGGTCAAATCGGAGTCCGCTTATACCGTATAAACGATGGCGTATATAAACAAGGGGTGCCAAGTCTTCCCACATCGCTTGTTTCTTCTTCAATATTTTGGCCGTAAGCTCCGCCACGGGGCGGGGAATCCGGGCTAATAAAGAAGGGGGAAAATCAATCAGCCGCTTGGCCGGGTCAAAGAGCTGGGAGTAGAAAGTGAGAGGAGTCATCTCGTGCCAGCCCTTGGCGAAGGCTCTCCACTTGGCATTGGCCTTCTTCTTGTACTCTTTCTTCAGATGGGCCTCCCATATATTATCGAGCTCCATCTCCTGCCATCTTTTGATCCGGGCTAAGGTGCGTTCCCTCTTCCTGGCCAGAGGCTCATGCCGGTTATCCACGTAATACCAATGGCGGATAGTTGCGGCCGGCAGCAAGCTTCCGGGGAGAGGCTCATAGTCCTGCGAGGGGACACCATTCTCATCGTAGTATTGGAGAGCACTGTCGATCAGATCCTTGAAGGCTGTGGAGCCTTTATATAGTCCGGGGATCTGTTCATGGATTGATGGACGATCGGGACCGGGCCTGAACCAATAAGCGAGATGGGGGGAGGGGTCGGCTGGAGTCACTTCGTTATCAAGCAGTTCGAGCGCCCAATCCGTGAACGTAGTTTGTTGAATGTCCCCTACACCCAATTCGGGGAGCACACCCGAGATGTAATCCAGGAACATCCGGTTAGGGGCGAAGATGATCATGCGTTCGGCACGGATATTCTCCCGGTATTGATATAATAAATAGGCTAGACGGTGCAGGGCGACGGTCGTTTTACCGCTTCCTGCCACTCCCTGAATGACCAGCGCCGTATTTTTGGGTGCGCGGATAATTTGATCCTGCTCGGATTGAATCGTGGAAACAATGTCTCTAAGTCGATGATCCTTGTTCTCTCCTAACCGGTAAAGGAGAAATTCATCCGTTACTCCCAGGTTGGCGCTGCCCCGGACGTAAGTGTCCACCACTCTCGACAGTTCCCGGTTTCGGACCACCAGATTGCGTTTAAGATGGACGGTTCCGGATATCGGGCCGTCGGGCGAAACATAGGTTGCAGGGCCGTCTCCGCCGGTATAGGAATAGAACAGGCTCGCAATCGGCGCCCTCCAGTCAACCACTAGCGGATTATCGGAATCTTCATCCTCTGTTCCGGATTTGCCGATATAGAGCGGCTGCTTCTGTTCGCTGCCTTCCTCCTGGAAATCGAGACGGCCGAAGTACGGCTCCACCAGAGCCTTAGCCAGCTTCTGCCGGGCCTTCTCCCGGGCAGATTCGAGCGCCTGCTCCGTGAAGTCTGTTCCGTAATACCTTGCAATCGCTTCCAGCTCTTGGAGCCGGGACTCGAGAACGGACAGAGTCCGCTCCAGATGATGACGTTCCTCTTGATAGGCACTTTGACGGGTAGAATCCAAATCAGTTACCTCCATACGGGAAACCGGCGACCTGACGCTTCAGGCGGGTTGCGCCTAATCAGGCAATTTCAAGTTCACCGCGCTTCGCCATCGTTTTATTTTGTGGGTATTTTTAGAGAAAGTGTTAACTATATCATAAATTGTTGTGTTTTTCAAGATGCTATTTAAACTAAGAAAAAGCGCACTGGAAGCTCAAAAATTCGTCTGTTCGGCGCATGTGCTGAATGCAAATTTCTCTAAATGTTAACAAAGTTTACCGTGATTTGGTCGACAATAAAGCCTGGCCTTCATATAATTAAGATAGAGGGAATTTTTTTATTGAGTCGTTCGATAATGAGAATCATTATCGCTCTGTGGCGGTAGTAAGCCCTGAGGAGTAAGCGAGTATATAATTTCTCGTGTAATATCATTTTTGCAGTCATCTGCCTTCTCGATCCGGCCCGGCCGAATGGAGAAATAAATTTATATTGGACCGGAACATAACAGCCTGTGAAGATGTCGTATATATAAAGATGGTTTTGTGGGATTAATTTATTACGAGCGGATGATCGGAGGCAGGAGCTATGGGTCTTAATTCGAAGTGCAAGACCTGCGCTAAAGAAATATCGAAGACAACCAAATGGTGCCCGCATTGCGGGGACAGCCAGTTAGAGCCATATACTCAGAGAGTCATGTTTCTACTTACAGGGGCGGCTGTTTTATTCCTGCTTGCCGGTTTGGTGGGAGGTTTTGTAACCGCTATCATTAAAAAGTTCTAAAAGTCGGGCTTTTTATTTTTAAATGATGGAATTTTGGAGCGATGGGAAGAATAGAGAGTAATTCTTCTATCGCTCTTTTTGACGTGCTTATGGATGATTGTAGCCGCCATTGGGATAAATGTTAAAGTTTCGTTAACGTCCGCTCGAACGGTGTAGAATAAAGTCAAAAAATATTTACGAAATCTCAATTTTTTATGGTATCATTTGAATGTTGTTTCATTCTCGAAACAAATGACAGACGAAAATAAGCCTCTGGCATTCCATAAATTCTGCAAAAGTTAATACTTAATAGGGGGATCCGGCGTGACTGTTATTATTATAATTGTCTTACTGGCGCTTATTTTTGATTTTATCAACGGGTTTCATGATACGGCCAATGCCATAGCTACCTCGGTATCTACCAAAGCCTTGACACCCCGAGTCGCAATTATGTACGCGGCGGTTCTCAATTTCGTCGGTGCTATCCTGTTCGAAGGAGTGGCCAAGAATGTAGGGGGGAGCATTGCCGATCCTTTCCATATCGAGAATGGTATGCAAATTGTCATTGCAGCATTAATATCCGCTATCGTCTGGAACTTGGTAACGTGGTATTTCGGTATTCCTTCTTCTTCCTCTCATACATTGATTGGATCGTTGGGAGGGGCTGTCTTCGCCGGAGCCGGGATGGATGCGATTAATTGGACCGGCTTCAACAAAATCATCATTATACTTATTCTATCTCCGATCATCGCGTTTGCGGTCGGCTTTATCGTGCTGCATATTATTCGCTGGATTATCCTTCTGTTGGGGAATCGCTCACCCAGCAAGGTTAACCGCAATTTCCGTCTGATGCAGATCGTATCTGCCGGTGCGCAGGCCTTCTCCCATGGCGCGAACGACGCTCAGAAGGCGATGGGGATTATCGTCTTTGCCCTGGTGGCAGGAGATTTCCAACAGGAGCTGCATGTGCCTTTCTGGGTTAAGGCAGCCGCGGCTACCGCGATGGGACTTGGAACAGCCTTCGGCGGAATGAAGATTATCAAAACCGTAAGTAAGAAAATTATTAAAATCGAGCCGATGAATGGATTTGCTTCGGACTTGACATCTACCGTCGTTCTGCAGACCGCTACACATTTCGGAATGCCCTTATCGACAACACATGTCATTACGTCGGCTATTATCGGGACAGGCAGTGCCGTCCGCTACCGTTCTATCAATTGGGGAACCGTCGGACGGATGATTATGACCTGGGTCATTACGATTCCTATCTCCATGGTTCTGGCCTATGTCATTTATAAGCTGGTCAATTTATTCTAGGCCTGCAACGGATACTTTTCGTGTGTAACTGATTGCAATAGATGGTTCAATAACGGAAGATAATCTCCTTCCAAGCTCAGAGTGCCGATAGTCATCGGCACTCTCGCAGTTGAAGCTATTGCTGCACCGTTATTTCGCCTGTCGTACCGTTCATCGTCACGATCTGACTGTCGCGACTACCAACGGGATCCGATATTCTTGGGCGATGCTCAGCGGAATGGGATAGAATCCCGCCCGAGGTGTTATGAGTACTATAAGCCGTTCGGCGGCATGACATTATACCATCCGCACTATCCGTTTGTAACAAGCGACAACAAGCGTTTTAGGTTTTCATCAATAAATTGATTGTCGGCACTGTGGATTCCGCGACCGGCAATATGGCCCCAGATCGAATCGATCGGATTAAAAACAGCATTAGGTATAAGGTTAGCCTCGTATTCGTTATCGTCCGCTGAGCAGAAGAGATCCGTACTCCCCGGCATAATGCAGGCAAGCGCCTTAATGCTTTTGAGTGCCTTATCGAAATCTCCGTTATAGGTCGGGTTTGCACTAATATCTGCATTTTGGCCCGTCCACAACATGGCCAATACATTGTGCGGATCCATCTTCATAAAGCTATCTTCCCAGACGCCAGCCACAAAATCTTCCAATGAGTCATATCCCAACTCACGATAAAGTTCCTCTCTGTAAAATGCCTGCGATAAGCCCCATCCCGCATAGACACGACCAACGGCGCGCATATCTGCAGAAGTCAACTGATTTAGTTTACTTAAATCGAAGCCTACTGCAGCCATGAGTGCAGCTTTCATCCCGTCCAGAACTACATACGTGTGAGGCCAGGTCTTGGCAATTCCGGCGAAAGGCGCAATTCGTTCCACCATGTCGGGATAACTTGCCCCCCACTGAAATGCTTGAATGCCTCCCATTGACCATCCAACGACGAGAGCGATTTTTTGAATGCCGAATTTTTCGGTCACCAGCCGATGCTGGAATTTAACGTTGTCATAGATGGTTACCTGCGGAAAATTAGCCCGGTCGAATGGAGGAGGCGTGTTACTGGGAGACGAAGATAATCCGTTGCCAAGCAGATTGGGAACGATAATGAAATATTTTTGCGGATCTAGTGCCATGCCGTTTCCAATCAACCATTCATTCTGAGGATGCTGGTCGCCAAAAGCGGTTGGATAGACGATGACATTATCTTTCTTTTCATTCAATCTTCCATAAGTTTTATAAGCAAGAAAAGCGCTTGGTAATGTCACTCCTGATTGCAGGGTTACGTCACCCAAATCAAAAATCTCATAATCCATCGTATTGTCTCTCCCTTCAAAATGAAACATACCTCTAGAATGTCTTTCTTGTTGTTAGTATAGATCTGTGATAGTCTCAAGAAAAGTGAATAGAATTCAATCTAATGTTCAATTATATTGAAAGTGAAAGGGGATCGTATGATGGAATTGCGCCAACTGATTACGTTCTGTACGGTTGCATCCACTTTAAATTTCAGTCGGGCTGCGGAAGTGCTGAACTATGTCCCCTCCAATGTCACGATGCAAATAAAAGCATTGGAGGATGAGCTAGGTGTTCGTCTCTTTGACCGCTTGGGCAAGCAGCTCGTTCTCACAAGCGCAGGTAAACGCTTATTACCTCATATCCAAGGCGTGCTAAACAAATTGGACGAAGCTCGCAGCGTCGTTCATGACAATGAAGATTTAAGCGGCACCCTAACGATAAGTGCCAACGAGGTTCTTTGCGCCTACCGGCTTCCTGTTGTCTTTCACCTATTTCGTTCGCGCCATCCGGGAGTGCGTCTCATCTTCCGTTCCGTTCCAAATCAAGAGCTCAAGCAAACGCTCCTTGAGGGAACCGCGGATGTCGTCTTTATGCTGGACGAATCCATTCGCTCAAGCGGACTTGCAGTGGAGCCGCTGGTGGAAGAAACTTTCCGCTTATTCGTCGCTCCAGACCATCCACTCGCGAAACTGGATGTACTGCGGCTGGAGGATTTTCACGGACAAGTGTTCCTTACGAATGAAAAGGGTTGTCCCTATCGAACCATGTTTGACCGGCAATTTGAGAAAGAGGGCATTGATAGTATTACGTATTTAGAGTTTCATAATGCCGAAGCCATTAAACAATGTGCCATTACGGGAATCGGTATCGCCTTTCTTCCTGAAGTAACAGCGGTGGCCGAAGTTGAACGGGGCGATCTTGTTGCTCTTCCTTGGCAAATTCCGGACCTGCACGTGTATACACAGATGTTATGGCATAAAGACAAATGGCTTTCACCTATCATCTTATCTTTCATAGAAGCAGCAAGGGAGGTTCTAGCTATAGAGGAGAGGAATAAAAGTGAAATGGAAATGGTGAAGCGTTAAAAACGGCCTATAGGGGCTATAATGCTATAGATCTTAATTGGGAAGCTTGAAACGGATCGCATCCGGATAACGTAATAGAGTAATAAAAGAAAGCTTCTAGCGAGGCTATTATAAGCAAAACGGTTTCGGTTTATCTTGAAAGAAAGAAGGGAAGCCATGCAAACCGAACAAACATCCATATCCACACAGGAATCCGCCGGGACTTCACCACTCAATCCGGACGAACTGTTACGGGTTAACATAGAGCGGGCAGGATACGCTGAACGGGATGGAGTCATTAAAGAGATTCAATTCTCCATCCGCCCCGGGCAATTAGTTGGACTGATAGGCCCCAACGGGGCCGGTAAGAGCACGACCGTAAAAGCTATTTTAGGCCTCCTCCAGGATTTCCGCGGCGAAATTTCGATGGCTGGAACTTATTCTTATATTCCCGAGCAGCCGATTCTCTATGATCAACTGACCTTGTGGGAGCATCTGGAGCTGGCCGCCAGCGCCTGGGAGTTGGATCAGAACGTATTCGAGGCAAGGGCGGAGAGGCTGCTGGCCACCTTCAGAATGACGGAGGTCCGCCATCATCTCCCGTCCAGCTTCTCCAAAGGGATGCAGCAGAAGGTCATGCTCATCCTGGCGTTTCTGCACGAGCCCGCCCTCTATATCGTGGATGAGCCTTTCATAGGGCTGGATCCCCGGGCAATTAAAGATTTTCTCGATATGCTGAATGAGAAACGCAAGCAGGGCGCCGGTGTGTTAATGTCGACACACGTGCTGGATACGGCGGAGAGGATATGCGATTCCTTCCTGCTTATGAATGAAGGGCGATTGGCCGCCCGGGGCGATCTGGAATCGATTCAGCAGCAATGCGGTCTGCCGGGCGAAACGCTCTTTGAATGCTTCAACTCCCTATTGTGAACCCGAATCACCAATTGTTATAGATACAGGGCGGCCTAATAACCTGAAAGGGATCAGGACTGTCCGAAACAGGAGAAGAGATACCATGATCACACCGAAGCTATTGGTTAGGCGGAGAATTAAAGAGAACGCCGGATTTCAGTGGAAAGCTCTAAGGCAGGCCGTGGACTGGACTGTGGCGCTGTATATTGTCATTCCCGCGCTGTTCTTCGCAGGGCTGCAATATTATACCTGGATATCGTCCCCTCCGGATTGGTTCGCCTTCATTCCTTTCCCGCTATGTGCTTTCGTACTGTTTTTATATGTCTGTTCGGGTAAGCTCCGATTTTTTCTGGAAAATGCCGACCAGTTGATTTTGCTGCAGCATCCTCACTGGATCAGGGAGCTCCGGAGAACGGGACTGATCTACAGTCTGACGAAACAGTTCCTGTTGACGGCCCTCATAATGGCTTTGCTGGCTCCTTTTTTGATACGGATTTATTCGGTTAATGTTCCGTATGTCGTTTGGCTCGGTATCTTTACCTTTCTAAGCAAATGGAATTTGCAGCTCATTCAGAAATGGCTGGACAGCAGGTATCCGGGCTTGAGAAATCTTTGGCTGCATATCGTTTGGTTCGTCATTTCCTGCGCCGTTTATATCTCCGTCAGTTATTGGCTCCTGCCGATTCAGCCGCTGGCTCTTCTAATATCCCTTGTGCTTGTATTAACAGGACAGATCCTATGGCGGAGCAAGGTAGGGGATCTGAGAACGATCCAGCAGGATATCAAGAGTGATTACGAAGCGAAAATGCTGCTGGCGGGCTTTATTCTCGCTTACTCCGTTCCCGCACGGCCGAAATCCAGCCGCAAACGCCCTTTCTTGTTCCGTTCTTCCAACCGGCTGTTTAAGAAGAGAAACTCAGTTAACGGATTGGCCGAGGCGGGGATTAAATTATTTTTCCGGAATAGATCGTCGGTGATGCTGTACATTCAGCTGGTTTCCGTCTGTTCCTTCGCCATGCTGACCCTGCCTGACCCGATGAAATGGGTGCTTTGGCTGGCGGCGGCATTTCTGCTGGCGAGCATGGTGAAGCTTGCGGCGAAAGAGACCCGGTCCGGCCCCTTGCTCGGAATGTTCCCGTGGAAGGACGGAGTGATTCGCGAGGCGGCCCGCAAATCGGTGGGCTTGGCGGTAATTCCCGGTTTTGCGGTGATCAGCGCGGTGATGGGGGCGGCTCTATTTTCCTGGTGGGGGGCTCTGCTGCTGCTACCCGTTGGAGGGATGTTCGCTTATTGGGCAGCGGGTGTCCTGACGATGTTTGAAAAATAACCGGAAAAATCCGGATCAAGTACAGGATTAAGAACGGCCGATGCAAATGGGGGGTATTAAGCTTCTTCCTAAAGGTTAACCTATCATTAACTACGACCATGCTTAGGAGTTGATCTTAATGAAAGATACCGTTGCCTTTGAGTTCGATCAGCCCGGATCGGCCGCTCAGGCTTGCGATATGCTGAATGAGCTGGGTTATAAAAGCAAAGCGGTAGTCCATATTACAATTGAGCAAGGAGATCTTACCTCCGCATTGGAAATTGCCCAGGCATATGGCGGCCGATTGCGGGAAACGCAGAACGGTCAAGAAGAAACGGTGCTGGCCTCGGCCTATGACATGGATGCGGTCCCTATTCCTGCTCATACCGTGAACGAGGACTGGCCGGAGCAATATCTTCATTCGGATGGGGAGCTATTATCGGATGACACTCCAGGGGACGAAGAACAAGAGCCGTTCGATCCGTCCGGGGAAGATTATAACCATTTTTCCGCAGGGGTCCATCTGTAAACCCAGGCATTGACAACGAAAATAAAACGAGGTATAACTATTATTAAATTAATTTTCTGATAAATTCGTTGAAGAGAAAGAGTAGGCTGTGATTTTGTTCCCCAGAGAGTTGGCATGCCGCTGAAAGCCAATGTTCAGAACATAGCTGAAAATCATCTCAGAGAAGTAAAGCTGAACGTTCGTAGTAAGCTTTACCGGGAGTCCGCCGTTACAAGGAACGCGTATGATGGTACGTTGCAGAGTGTCGCAGTGCTTGTTTGCGTATTTTATTGGAGCAGGCACGGCGGAATTAGGGTGGTATCGCGAGCTAAAGTCTCGTCCCTTTGTTGGGGCGGGGCTTTTTTATTTGCTGCTGCAATTAAATTCTGTTGAACACGCTCCTCAAGCTCCGGCTCTGCAGCCCGGTTTGAAGTCCGTTGCAACATTTATTAAGTAACAATCCTTGGAAGGAAAAGGAAGGGGCCAAAAATAATGAACAAATCGAACACGAAAAAAGCGGTCGGCATGGAAGACATCGTTTATGCGCATCATGTGCTGAAGGAAGTGATTGTGCGAACCCCGCTGCAGAGGGACAAGATTTTGTCGGACCGCTATGAGTGCAATGTATTCTTGAAAAGAGAGGATCTGCAGGTCGTCCGGTCCTTCAAAATCCGGGGGGCTTATCATCTGATCCGTACCTTGCCGGAGGAGGATCTGGCTCGCGGAATCGTATGCGCAAGCGCAGGAAATCATGCCCAGGGGGTAGCTCATTCCTGTAATCTTCTGCAGATTCAGGGGAAAATCTTTATGCCCAGCACAACCCCAAGGCAGAAGGTCAAGCAAGTGAAGCTGTTCGGAGGCCCATACGTAGAAGTCATTCTGACCGGGGATACCTTCGATGACGCCTACTCCGAAGCGATAAAAACCTGTGAACAATTCGGCATGACCTTTATTCATCCGTTCGATGATCCCCAGATTGTAGCGGGCAACGGAACCGTCGGAATGGAAATATTGGAGAGCATGGACGGTGCCGTCGATTATCTGTTCGTTACCGTTGGCGGCGGCGGATTGGCTTCCGGGGTAGGCACCTACGTCAAGACGATCAGTCCCGCAACCCGGGTGATCGGCGTGGAACCGAGCGGGGCTCCTTCCATGAGTCAGGCGATAGCGAATAACGAAGTGGTTACGCTGGATAACATCGATAAATTCGTTGACGGGGCCGCGGTCAAACGGGTAGGAGAGCTGACCAGCGCCATCTGTAAAGAGGTGCTGGATGATGTGCTGCTAGTGCCGGAGGGCAAGGTCTGCACCACCATTCTTGATTTGTACAATGAAAATGCCATTGTGGCCGAGCCGGCCGGCGCCCTTGCCATCGCCGCACTGGACCTGTACCAGGAGCAAATCCGCGGCAAGAATGTCGTCTGCATTGTGAGCGGGGGTAACAACGATATTGACCGGATGCAGGAGATTAAAGAACGGTCTCTGATTTACGAAGGCTTGAAGCATTACTTTACCGTCAATTTCCCGCAGCGCGCAGGGGCATTACGTGAATTTCTGGATGATGTGCTCGGTCCGAACGATGATATTACCCGCTTCGAATATACGAAGAAGCACAACAAGGATAACGGGCCGGCGCTTGTCGGAATTGAATTGAAGAGCCGGGAGGACTACAAGCCTCTTATCGACAGAATGGAGAAGAAAGGCTTCCAATACGTCGAGCTGAACAAAGACCCGGTTCTGTTCAATCTGTTGATCTGAACGGGACCTATGGATTGGAAGAAGAAAGGGGACAACGTTTATGAAACCGGTGGACGTAAAGGAAAAAGCCAGAGAACGGGAACGAAGAATCCTGAAGGAATGGGAAAAGAACGGCACGTTTGCCCAATCCGTAGAACAGGCAGCCGGCCGGCCGAATTTTGTGTTCTATGAAGGGCCCCCAACGGCCAATGGAGCGCCGCATATCGGGCACGTACTCGGCAGGGTCATCAAAGATTTTATCGGCCGCTACAAGACGATGACGGGCTACCGGGTCGTCCGCAAAGCCGGCTGGGATACGCACGGGCTTCCGGTAGAGCTTGGAGTTGAGAAGCAGCTGGGCATCTCGGGCAAACAGGAAATCGAACGCTATGGCGTAGCGAAATTCGTGGACCGGTGCAAGGCCAGCGTTTTCGAATATGAGAAGCAGTGGCGGGATTTGACTGAGGCCATCGGATATTGGACCGATCTGGATAACCCCTACGTGACGCTGACCAATGATTACATCGAAAGTGTCTGGTACATTTTGTCTCAGATTCATGGGAAGGGGCTGCTTTACAAAGGACACCGCGTCAGCCCATACTGCCCAAGCTGTCAGACATCGCTCAGCTCCCATGAAGTCGCGCAAGGCTATGAGGATGTCAAAGATTTAAGTGCCACGGTCAAATTTGCTTCCATGACGACAGGCGACCTCTTCCTCGCATGGACGACCACCCCTTGGACCTTGCCGGCCAATACGGCACTGGCGGTTAATCCCAAGCTTTCCTATGCGAGAGTCCGGCAGGGGGATGAAGTGTTCATCGTGGCCGAGAATCGTGTCGCACAAGTTATGAACGGCGATTATGAGATTTTATCGGTACACCGGGGTTCCGAATTAATCGGGACGGCTTACCGGCCTCCCTTCGATTTCGCTTCGGTCGAACAGGGCCATATCGTTATAGGAGCCGATTTCGTCAGCGATGCGAATGGAACGGGGATTGTCCATATCGCTCCGGCACACGGGGAAGATGATTACCGGGCCTGCCAGGAGAACGGCATCAGCATGCTGCAGGTCGTGGACTCCTCCGGCCGATATGTGGAGGCTGTGCAGCCGTTCGCCGGCCGCTTCGTCAAAGATTGCGACGTCGATATCGTGAAGGACCTTGCCTCCCGGAACCTGCTGTTTTCCAAGGAGCGCTATGAGCATAGCTATCCGTTCTGCTGGCGCTGCAAATCTCCGCTGCTGTATTATGCGATGGAAAGCTGGTTCATCAAGACAACAGCCGTCAAAGAGAAGCTTATCGAGAACAACAGGCAGGTCGATTGGTATCCGGGCCATATAAGGGAAGGGAGGTTCGGCAAATTTCTGGAGGAGCTGGTGGATTGGAACATCAGCCGCAACCGTTACTGGGGAACCCCTCTGAATGTATGGCTGTGCCGTGATTGCGGCTGCGAATACGCACCGGAGTCCCGGGAAGATTTGCGGCGCCGTGCAGCGGCCCCTCTGGGGACGGATATCGAGCTGCATAAGCCGTATGTGGACGAAATCAGATTGAGCTGTCCGCAATGCTCCGGGGAGATGGAGCGCACCCCCGAAGTGATCGATGTTTGGTTTGACAGCGGATCGATGCCCTTTGCCCAGTACCATTACCCGTTCGGTGACGAGCGGGTATTCGAAGAACAATATCCCGCCGATATGATCTGCGAAGGAATTGATCAGACCCGGGGATGGTTCTTCAGTCTCCTGGCCGTTTCTACTCTGTTAAATGGCCGGGCTCCCTATAAAGCCGTCATGTCTACGGGACATATCCTCGACGAGAATGGTCAGAAAATGTCCAAGAGCAAGGGCAACGTCGTGGACCCCTGGGAAGTGATCGAGGAATTCGGCGCCGATGCGTTTCGTTGGGCTCTTCTGGCCGACAGCGCTCCGTGGAACAGCAAAAGATTCTCGAAGCAGCTTGTAGCGGAAGCCAAATCGAAGGTGATCGATACACTCACCAACGCCCATTCCTTCTATGTGCTGTATGCCGGAATCGACGGGTTCCGCCATGAGGAGCACGAAGCGCTGCGGCCGGACCACCCGCTGGACCGCTGGATTCTCTCCAGACTAAACAGCACCATTCAGGCGGCGGCACGCGGATTGGAAGGCTATGATTTCCTCAATCCGGCCAAAACTATAGAAGCGTTCATAGATGAACTGAGCAATTGGTACATCCGCCGCTCCCGGGACCGCTTCTGGGGAAGCGGCCTGACCAGGGACAAAATTTCCGCTTACCAGACATTGAGGACCGTTCTTCTGACGGTTAGCCGGCTGATCGCTCCATATTCCCCGTTTATCGCGGAAGATTTGTACCTCAATCTGGGAGGGGAGAAGTCCAGCGTCCATCTGGCGCCATTCCCCGTATATGATGAAGCGCAGATCGACCCTGGTCTGGAGCAGGGGATGGGAACCGCCCGCAAGATTGTAGAGTTGGCCCGTAGTGTTCGCAACGAAACCGGGATCAAAACGAGACAGCCATTATCCGGACTTACGGTGACACTGGCCGACGACTTCGATCTTGCTGCCTATGAGGAAACCATTGCGGAAGAAATCAATGTGAAGACCGTTCAACGATCCGATGATCTGGAGCGCTTCGTAGACTATACCGTCAAGCTGAATTGGAAAATGGCCGGTCCCAAATTCGGTAAGGCGGCCTCGGCAATACAACGGCGTCTGCAGGACTTGAGCCCCGACGAGATTCGGGAGGAACTGAGTAAGGGCTTCTTCGAATGGATGGAAGACGGGGAAGCGATGAGGGTTGAATTGGATGAGCTGCTGGTGGATCAGCGTCCCAAAGAAGGCTTTGCTTCCGCATCCGGAGCGGGGATCACCGTCACCCTCGATACCCGCCTTACCCTTGAACTTGTGCAGGAGGGAGCAGTGCGCGAGCTGGTAAGGGCGGTTCAGGATCAGCGGAAAAAAATGAAGCTGCCCATCGATAAGCGGATTCGACTGGTTATCGATGGGGATGATGAAGGGAAGCAGGCCGTTCGCCGTTTTGAGCAGGTGTTAAGGGAAGGCGTCCTTATATCCGAATTGGAGTTCCGCCGCGTCGAAGAGATGGGGGATGTTCCAACGGACCATGGGAGAATTGCCTTTTCCATTGAATAAAGAGAACGGTCTGCCGGCAAACTAAATCTCTGAAAAGCACATCTTGGCGAGCAGGGAAAGAAAGGAGCCGGTGGCCGTGGATCATTCGCTGTTTCCGACAGGGGATCATCAGGCGCAGCACAATACGTTTGGAATGCCTGACGGGTTCATGAGCGAAGCTTCAAGCGTACTTCATGAGAACGGATCCCGAAATGGAAAGCCCCAGGAAGCGCCTTCTGCGATGGGACTGCCCGCTCCAATGCTGATCGGGCCGTCGGCAGCCCCCTTCCTGGAGGGCGAATATACACCAAACATAAACTCCTTATGGTTTAAGCTGCGTTTATTTTCGGAATGCGAGCAGGTGAGGCTCGCTAAAGATGCCCGGGGCAAATTTACTCCCCATTACGAGCGGAGGGATATCGTCCACTGCAAATTTTCGGGTGTCGGATCGGAATATAGCGGGGGGCACTATGCTGTGGTATGGGAGGATAATCCGTATTTTGAGGATATTACCGTCATCCCGGCCACCAGCCAGCGCAAGACGGAATATGCCAACGTCTTTACGGTGGGGAAGCTTCGCGGACTTCCGCAAGGCCAAACCACCCTGCTGGTGTCGGATTTGACGAGAATTTCCCGCAGAAGAATTACTTCCCGGCACGGGAAGCTTCATCCGGCCTGGGAAACACGCATATGCCAGGCGATTGCGGTGACCTTCGAGAATGAGCGGACGCTGGAGGCGCTTGTCCGGGATGAGTGCGGTCCGGCCATGCCCGAGAATCTGCCGTTATTTGCCGGGCTGCGCTTCCGTCCATCCCGTCTGATCCGGTATGACCGCAATGCGGAAGTATTGATCTATCGGCTATGGAACGATGTCAAGGAAGAGGAGCTTCCGCTGCTGCAGCCCCGAAAGCCATTTTCCATTAAAAGGAAGAAGGCTCTGCTTAAAAACCTATTTTACGGCAATGATGAAGAGAGATCGGAAGCGCTGGAGCTCTATGAAAGCTATTATAGGCTTTAAGCAAGATTAGGGCTCAATAGTTTCGAAAATGGGAAAGGCCGTCCCGTCAAATCATCGACGATGATCTGCAGGGCGGCCCCTCTTTGGCTTATAGAAGCGATTCGGCGCCATCAATGAATATTTCCGTACCGGTTATATGGCTGGATTCGTTAGAGGCGAGGAACAGGACCAGATCGGCGACCTGCTCCGGCTGCCCCGGCCCATGCTCCAACGGCTGATTGCCTTGCGGATAGTTAACCGGAATTTTAATAGCTTCTACGGCCGGTGTCGGATGGGTATTTTCCTGTATATTCGTCTGAATGGCTCCCGGACAAATGACGTTTACCCGGATCTTATAACGCGCCAATTCCAGAGCGGCCATCTTGGCAAAGGCGAGCTGTCCCGCTTTCGACGTGCTGTAAGCGGACATGCCGAAGCCGGAAAACTTGCGGCTGCCGTTAATGGAGCTTGTAATGATGATGCTGCCCCCGTTCTGTTTCATATGCGGAATGGCATATTTGACCGTTAAGAAAGTACCCTTCAGATTCGTCGCTAGCGTCTGATCCCAATCTTCGGGGGTCAGGTCTTCGATAGGGGACAGGGTGCCGTTAATTCCCGCATTGGCGAAGACGATGTCAATCCTCCCCCATTGGTCGGCTGCTGCCCGGATGGCTTGTTGGACCCGCTGAGGGTCGGAAATGTCCGTATCGACGAAGACCGCTTCGCCCCCCGCCTGTTTAATCTGCTGCTCGACGGCTTCGCTGCGGTTGTTCTTCAAATCGACAAGGCATACTTTCGCTCCGTGCTCCGCTAGTTTCAACGCGGCCGCACGCCCGATTCCGGAGCCCGCCCCCGTAACGACAGCAATTTGATCCTTGAGCCGGGGCAGCGCGGCCGCTGCCTGGTTTATGGCTTCAGTAACCGCCATGAAATCCCTCCTCCATTGAATATGAAATCCGTTTTTAATATTCCTTGGATGGATGGATTTATTCTTGGACGGCGGCTAACGATCATTCCAGTTCCATAAGCGGACTTCGCCCAGTTGTATCGAAGCGATCCAGTCTTCGTCCCGCAGCTTTAACAGTTCTTTGGTCGGCCCGGTAACAGCAACTCCATACAATTGGATTCCGTTCTCTTCAAGGTAGGAAATCCGTGCATCTAAATTCAGATCAAACGCCACATAATTCGCAATCCTTTTATACTTCTGCAGCAAGTACAGTGTCTTCATAAAATTTTCGTTCCGAATCTTGCCGTCCAATGAATCGACCGGAGGGGCGGAATACCCCCGTGAGACAGTTTTTCCGAACAGACCGCGTTTCTCTACCGTTTGACCGGTCATGGTCCAATCGTCATGGTGCCACATCGGATAATAGGGAAAGCCAATCGGACTCATGGTTCCGGAATCATCTCCGGTATAGACGGCGAACCATTCCGGAGACATATTTTTGCCATCGAATATCTTCAGAAGCTCCTCAGTCGAATAAAATCGGTCCAGGGAAAGAAAAGCTTCCGCCACCGTACCTTCAGGCAGCTTATCCAGAGTCGCCCATTCTCCCGCAAACCCCGATTCCGCACTCTTCTTCTTTTCCCCCTGATACAGTTTAGTCCGGTTCGGGTCGACAAATACGAAACGCTGCGGTTCCGTTTCCGTTCGCCATACAACGTCTTTGCTGCGGGGCAGGCCAAGAAACATATTCATGGAAAAATCGCCGATATTGATGCGCGCATCGCCGATCTGTTTGTTCAGTTGGCCTTTGAAATCGACGTTGTAATATGCGTTGGTATTAAAGCTTAAATTTAACGAGACATTGGGTTGACTAACAGCTACGGCCGAACGAATAACGTCTCGATATAGTTCAGCACGGTTCGGAGAGCCTGTGCCGAAATACAGTGCAGTAATGAGGGAGCTGACGATCGAGAAGATTATAAAAATCGCCAGTACCGTGCATGCATTGCTGATCCGGGCGCGCCATTTCCCTTTCTGAATGATCCTTCTTTCTCTTTTGGCCGCGTGGGGATCACTCTCATCTTGCTGGGATTCTTGCCTGGCCAGCCGGTTTTCTTCGCCCATGACTTCATCTAAATAGGCTTGATATGCTTCCATCTTCTCCAGCTCTTTTTCCATTTCCGCCTTTTCTTCGGCTGAAAGCTTGCCTTCGGCGTAATCTTTCAGTTGTTGTTTAAAGCGCTCGCTCAATCGACATCATTCCTTTCTCGATTTAGCCGCAGTTTTTGCCTCGCCCGGAACAGCAATATTTTAAAATGGGACAAACTGACTCCCATAATGCCGGCGGCTTCTTTATAGGACAACTGGTGAAAATCGTACAGCAATATCGCTTGCTTCTGATGGTCGGGCAGACCGGCAATCGTCCGTTCAATGCCTCCCCAATATTCCCGGCGCATGATTTCCGTTTCCGGGGTGCCGGCATCGGAAAGCTGTTCAAAATAACCGGCTTCTTTTGCATCGCTTCGTTTTTCTTTTCTCTTGAAATCAACAAATGCGTTATAAGCCACCTTAAAAAGCCAGGGTTTGATTTTGTCTTCCCGGCACTGCTCCAAGAACAAATACGCCCGATAGAAGGTTTCCTGGACCAAATCTTCAGCCGTATGATGGTCGCAGGAAAGGGAGAGCAAATAACGGTACACGTCTTTCATGTATAGTTGATAGATTTCGTCCAACGATTTTCGTTTCATTGACTCCCCCCTTCACCCAATACACGTTTAAGATTGGTAAAAGTTACAGCCCGTTTAACCAATTTGCAACCGCCTTTAGAATATCGTCGGCCGGAAGGAGTGACGGTGTCTTTAACCAAACTATTGTGAAAAAGCTCTGACTACGATATTCTGTATAAGTACAAACTTTTGAAAAGCTGCAAAAAACTTAAAGAAATCGCCGAATGTGCCGAAAATCTTAAAAACTTAATAAATTTTTAAGAAAATGTGTACTTTTTAGTCACATTTTTTTAATTTCAAATTAAGGTAAGCAATGTATCCTTATAAGAAATCAGTTGAAATTGTCTTTGGCATTTTCAATGCAAGGGAGGAAAGGATGATGATCACCACACCACAAACCGTCAAATCCTGGCTGGATAAATTTAATGTAAAATCTGCGGCAAAGCCTCAGGAAGCGAAAGCATCCACAAGATCCAGAAGAAGGAAACAGAAGCAAGAGGCTAAGAAATGTCCGGTTTGCCAGAAAACACATAACGTTAATTTCATCTCATCGATTAAGCATTGGTACTGCGTTCAATGTGATACCGAGTTTGACCGCAACAACGTGATCTTCGTATATGATGATAACGGGGAACTCATTGAGGTCATTTCGGACAAGCCCGGCATTTGGAATCATTTGAAGCTGGGCAAGACGAAGAAAGGTATCATAATGACGCTTACCGTATAAGATTGGATGAAAGATAATCATAATGATAATCCATCAGCCTGGAACAAGGCGCGATTGACAAGAAGGCCGAACCGGCATATCCCGGTTTGGCTCTTTGTTTTGCCATTAAAAGTTCATGATTATAGCCCTAATGGGCCATACCGTTCGTGGGCGTCAATCGATATGGTGAAGAGATAGGCGTAAGACATGCACTTTTCTCCAATATAAAATCGTTGTGCATTTAGCCGAATTTATTGTAACATTCAGACTAGATAAAGGCAGGAAGGGGACCGAAGCAATTGCTTAAAGCAAGGCATTGGTTAATTATAGCGCTGCTGATGCTGTTTATATGGCCTCAGCAGGTATCGGCACATGCATCCTTGATCCAGGCAGTTCCCGGAGAGGATAGCCAGCTGGAGGAATCTCCGGAAAGGATTGTGCTTACGTTTAATCAGGCGCTGGAGCCTAACGTGCAGATCAAAGTGGTGGATTACCGCAAGAACGAAGTCACCCGGGAGAAAGCAGTTTTGAGCGAGGACAGGCAGGAGCTTAGTGTCGGGCTGCCCAAGCTTCAGAATGGTACGTACACCGTCACGTACCGCGTTTCTTCCGCGGATGGTCATACCGTCGCCGGATCTTACGTATTCACCATCGGAGAGCCGGATCCCGCCCAATTGGCGGCCCAGAGATCGGCATTAAGCGGCTCCGGCAAGCTTTCCTGGAAGATGGGGCTGTTAGAATATGCTGCTTATCTCATCAAAATACTTTATTACATTAGCTTGCTTTGCTTGACCGGATGGGTGTTCTGGAGATTGTTTTATCGCAGGACACCCGAATTGGTCGCCCAGATTGACCGGAAGTGGTCGTTAGGCTTGCAGCGGGCCTATCTTCTGGTGCTTATCCTGCTCGTCGCAGTGGAGCTGCCGTCCGCATTGGGAGAATGGACGACGGAGAACCTCACTTCATTCATCGGGACCTCCAAGGCCATTTCATGGATGGTATCCATCGGCTTGTCCCTGCTCGGATTTGTTATTCTGCATCGTTCCAGGCTGGCCGATGCGGCCTGGCTTGTGCTGCTATTGGCAGCCAAGAGCTTCACCGGCCACGCGAATGGCCTGGTAGACGGCAAGAATGCGGTGCTGATAGATCTGATCCATCTGTTGGCTGCGGCCGTCTGGGTCGGGGGACTGCTATACCTTACGGCGCATTGGCGCAGGAACAGAGAGCATGCTCTGCAGTTTCTGCCGCAATTTTCTTTCCTGGCGTTGGACAGCATGATATTGCTCGTTCTGTCAGGCGTGTTCATTCTGCTCCTGTTCCTTCCGAACCCTGCTTATTTGCTGTATACCCAGTGGGGAACCGCGCTGCTGATCAAGATAAGTCTGGTGCTCATCGTGATTGTAGCCGGGATTGTCGTCAGACGCTTTATTAAGAAGAAGAAATTCAGTTCTTTAATGACGGCCGTCAAAATCGAAATCGGGCTTATGGTAGCGATAGTTTCCATTGTCGGAGTGCTGACCGCTCTGAATCCGCTGCCCCCCAATAAGCCATTGAACTGGCATGAGATGGGGGAAGAGCTCCATATGACGGCCAAGATTGCTCCGAATATACCTGGAGCGCGCAACACGTTCACCCTTCAAGTCTGGGTTCCTAAGGAAGAGGGAGAGCCGCAGAAGGTTCAGATGATTCTTAAGCATATTAACGAAGACGGAATTGAACCGATCCCGATTCCGCTGCAGCCGGCTTCCGCCAATAAGGAACAGGGCTGGTTTCCCGGATATACACAGTATGTATATAGTTACGAGGGCTCCTCGCTGGCATTCCCCGGGGAATGGACCGTAGAGGTACGAGTCACTTTGGCGAATGGGGAGAAGAAGGAATACGAGAAATCGATGAAAGTTTATTAAGGTTAGATTAAAATGGGGTTGTCCGAAAAGTGGTATTTCAGCCCGCTAACTAAAAAAAAGCAAAACCCAAGGATGCCGTAAAATCAACATTCTTGGGTTTTTCATTTCACTGCAATTTACTCTAAAATGGACTTTTTGGACAGCCCCTGTTTTCATTTTACTTGATGTGGTATATGATTAGCGCCATAAGGAATTTTGATGAGTTTTTTAGGAACGGGGGAAGTAGGGTGGAGCATCACCGAGGCCGCAGGAAAACCAGGCAGCCCGCCTGGGCTTCGCTATGGGAAATAACTAAAGTCTCGGCCAGGCTGGGACTGACCTCCTTCGGGGGACCGGTTGCCCATTTGGGCTATTTCCGCAATGAGTATGTTGAGCGCAGACAATGGCTGGATGACCGCAGCTATGCGGATCTGGTCGCGCTATGCCAGTTTCTGCCCGGACCTGCAAGCTCACAGGTCGGCATTGGAATCGGCCTGATGAGGGGAGGCTGGACCGGGGCTGTGGCGGCATGGCTGGGCTTTACTCTGCCCTCTGTCCTGCTTATGATTCTGTTTGCTTATGCGGTTGAAGGCTTGGGATGGGCCGATACAGGCTGGGTTCACGGATTGAAAATTGCCGCCGTTGCGGTGGTGGCGCAGGCGGTGCTCGGGATGGGGAGAAGTCTGGCACCGGACCGCGGTCGCATAGCCATATTGTTCGGGGCTGCGATCACTTCTCTGCTGTGGCCCTCCGCCTGGACCCAGCTCCTTCTGCTGGCCGCAGCGGGCGGACTAGGCTGGGTGCTGTACAGGCAGAATAACGGGGAGCCCGGCCCCTTCTCCCGAGTGCCGATCAGCAGATCAGCCGGGGCGGTATCGCTGGCTGTGTTTGGCTTGCTGCTCGTGCTGCTGCCTGTGCTGCGGTCGCTGCTTGCCTGGGATACGCTCGCTCTGTTCGACAGCTTCTACCGCTCAGGCTCGCTCGTATTTGGGGGCGGGCACGTAGTCCTTCCGCTTCTGGAGAGGGAAGTAGTTCCCGCAGGCTGGATTACGCAGGAGCAGTTTATCGCCGGTTACGGGGCTGCACAGGCTGTGCCCGGCCCGCTGTTTACCTTCGCGGCATATCTGGGGACAGTAGCGAACGGCTGGTGGGGAGCGATAGTGGCTACCCTCGCTATCTTCCTGCCCGCCTTTTTACTCGTGATCGGGGTGATGCCGTATTGGGAACGCATCCGCCGTCATGCCGCAGCCCGAGGAATGCTTGCGGCGGTGAACGCGGCGGTGGTAGGCATACTGCTGGCTGCCCTTTATAACCCGGTATGGACGAGTTCGATTCATACTTCCGCTGATTTCAGCCTGGCTCTGGCTTCTTTCGCACTCCTGGTATACGGGAAGCTTCCACCCTGGATGGTGGTAGCGTTCGCCGCGCTCGCCGGTTTGGGGCTGTCTCTGCTCTAATCATCCGCTGAAAATGGTGCACTGGTGCGGCACCGGTGCTGGCGCTAGTGCTCCTGCGCCAACATTGAAGAAGACGAGCAAAAGTGCAGGTCTTTCACCGTAAAATCGCGAAATTCAAGTAAAATGGCGGAATTTACCTGCACAATTGCATGTCTTTGGCCGATTTCAAGCAAAACCATGAAAAAGACCTGCACAATTGCGGGTCTTTTTTCAACTTTAACTAATTCCTCTTGAGGAGAAGACAAGAACGGCCCTATGGCGGCGCGGTTCGGCGACTACTTATCGGATCTTAAGAAAAGGACGTTGTCCGTCCCCGTCCAAGCCTCCGCGCGACCCTAGGAGGCTACTACCGGCTGGCAGCCGCGGCGTTCTTGCCTGCGGTATAGCCTGTGGCGAAGGCCGCCGTAATGTTATAACCCCCCGTATAGCCATGGATGTCCAGCACCTCTCCGCAGAAAAATAGGCCGGGCATCTTCTTGGACTGCATCGTTCGCGGATCAACCTCTTTCAGATGGACGCCTCCCCCGGTAACGAATGCTTCTTTAAGCGACAGCGTACCATTCGCTTCGACGGGGAAGGCTTTGATCGTCCGGACAAGCTCCTCCCAAGGCTGCTTGGGAAGGTGATCATAGGTAACGTCTTCGCGAAGGCCCGCCTTCTTTAATAGAAGGGGAATCATTTTGTCCGGAAGCCTCTCTCTAAGGACATTCTTGATCGCTTTCCTGGATTCTTTCCGCGCCAGTGCCAGCAATTCATCGCTAAGCTGCCCGGCGTTTTGCTCCGGGAGGAGATCGATGGTCAGAGTGACCGTCGTCTTGTTGGAGCGTTTAAGCTCCTTGACGACGAATTGGCTGCAGCGAAGCGCTGCCGGACCGGACAGGCCGAAATGCGTGAAAATCATGTCTCCTTCATGGGTAATGATTTTTTTCCCTTTGGCATTCCAAACGGAAAGAGTAATATTACGCAGGGACAGCCCTTGAAGCTCCTTGCTCTGGATGAAGGATTCACCAGACGTTATGGGCACCTCGGTCGGATATAATTCGGTGATGGTATGCCCGGCTTCCTCCGCCCACGGATACCCGTCTCCGGTGCTTCCGGTATGCGGCACCGACTTGCCGCCTGTAGCGATAATGACGCAGGACGACCGTATTTCTTGCCCTGATGCCAGACGGATTCCGGCGGTTCGCCCATCCTTGTAGAGCACGCGCTCCACCGGTTGGTTGACGAGAATGTCGACTCCGAGGCTGCGAACCTTGCGGATCAAGGCATCCACTACGGTTTGCGCCCGGTCCGATACCGGAAACATTCGACCCCGGTCCTCTTCTTTAAGCGGAATTCCCAAGCCTTCGAAGAAGGCAATAATATCCTTGTTGCTGAACTCGGCGAAGGCACTGTACAAAAACCGCCCGTTCCCCGGAATATTAAGAATGATCTCATCTATGTCTTTCGCATTCGTTACATTGCATCGGCCGCCTCCGGAAATTCCAAGCTTGCGGCCAAGCTTGTTTCCCTTATCCGCAACGAGCACCCGCGCCCCGTGAGAGGCGGCGGCAATACTGGCCATTAAGCCGGAAGGACCTCCTCCAATGACGATTACATCATAGTCCATTCCATTACGAACCTCATTTCACTTCAGAACTTGTAGACCGTTATATTGTACCTTAAAGGCCTTAGGAATAGAAATGAATCTTCTTCAAGCGGCTGATAAATCGCATAGGGTTGGCACATAATACTGGCAGAAAGGAGCGATGACGATGAAGAACCGATCCAACAACTCCAAGGAACAGCAGCTGCAGGAAAAGCAGAACGAGCGGCGCAGTAAGGAGCAGGAGATGGCTCGCGGCAAGAAGCTGGACGGACCTAACCGCCCATCTACCTAGGAGGTTGGTAAGAAGATGGATGAACGTAAACAGGAGATGGACGAGGGATCGATAAGGGATCAGACAGGACAAGAAGACCTCGATCCATTCGAAATAAACTTTCTGCCGGAATTCCGTAAGGGTCGCGGTCCTCGGAAGCCATTCGTCAATTCGTTCGGAGTGGTTATCGGAGACCATGATTATGAATCCGAGAATTCTCCGCTGGAGCAGTGGACAACAGACACCGATCCGGCAGTGATGGCAGGGGATCAATGGGTCCATCCGTTCAAAGATACCGGGTTTCATTCGAATGAGAATCGCGATTACTTTGAGAAAGGCATTCCTCCGCAAAGCGGGATTTTCATGCATCCGGACAAAAACTCCTCCTACAAGTTCAATCTGGGCAGGGGGGAGCCGGAAGAGGATTCAGGGAAGCGAAAAAACGGGCAAGAACAAGAATAAGGAAGGATGGGCCGAGCAAAGCCCGGGCTTCCTGCAAAGACTGCCTTTGCATTCACTCCCCGGGGCGGTATAATAAATAAAGATTATACACTAGCATATAGGGAGTGAACGATATGTCAATGTCCTTTGACGCATATATGAGAGATATGGTTCAGCCGATGCGGGATGAACTGACCCGAATCGGTGTGAAGGAGCTGCGGACCCCGGAAGAAGTGGTCGAGAACTTGGAGAACGCCAAGGGAACCGCGCTGCTTGTCGTCAATTCGGTGTGCGGCTGTGCCGCGGGCCAATGCCGTCCGGGAGTGGCTAGAGCTCTTGAGCACGATGCCAAGCCGGACCATCTCTTCACCGTATTTGCCGGGCAGGATAAGGAAGCGACGGCTAAAGCCCGCGAATATATTACCGGGTATCCGCCTTCATCTCCTTCCATTGCCTTGTTTAAAGACGGGGAACTGGTCCATTTCATCCAGCGCCATCAGATTGAAGACCGTTCCGCCGAGATGATCGCGAACGATCTGACTCAAGCCTTCGATAAATATTGCCGGTGATAGGCGCGTTTTAAAGTTAGACCTTCAGATTTAAAAAGGTAACCAAAAATCCTGTTAGGCGGTTAAGCCGTAACAGGATTTTTATTTGCTTGCCCGTCATCGGGGATAATTTGATTCATTCGTTCGATGATTTCATGTTTCCTGGCTTCCCCGGCATGCTCGGCGATGATCCGGTAGCCTTCTCCGACATTAGGCTTGCGCCGGACGTTATGGGCATCGGAAGCCAGTGTGTGAACGAGGTCGTTCTCCAGCAGCCATAGAGCGAATTTCTTGGCATCTTCGTTATTGCGGCCGGCTAGGCTGTCTGCCGATACCTGGGTCCAGGCTCCCCGTTCGATGAGACCGGTTAACAAGGCCGGCATCTCCCGGAAGAATCCGTGTCTTTCCGGATGGGGAATGATCGGTCTTACTCCCTTAGCGATCAGGAAGTCAATGACCTCAATGGAATCCGGCATATAATTCGCCCAGGGCTGCTCCAGCAGAATAAAGGTTTTATCACTGTCCAAGTGCCAGTATTCTTCATTCTCCGTCTGCTGATAGAACTGCTCGGCGCTCTTAAGCGTCACTTCGTGGCCGCAGGATACGGTGATCGGAAGGCCCTCTTTCTCCAGCGCATCCTGAAGCTGTCTTACTTTATGATAAGTCACGGATTTAGGGACATGATACACCGTGTTGAAATGGGGAGTGGCCACAATATGGCGGACACCGTCTTCATAAGCTATTCTGGCCATGGCGACAGATTCCTTCAGGTCGCTCGCCCCGTCGTCTACACCGTCTAAGATGTGGCAATGGATATCAATCATCCTGATTCTCCTCTCTATTATGGAATGTTATCCATTGACTCTATGCTACCAGGGTCTTTTCTGTCATCCTAACAAAAGTACAGGTAAAAATCCACTTGATTTTGGCGGGCGCTTTCCGCAAACTAAGGTTAAACTGATAGCAGAGAAACAAAAGCAAGCCGATAAATTCGGTGCTTGAATCCATTTATTGAAATGAAAGGGAAAGGGTGAAGTGGCCATGTCGTTGCAGCGTCAAATTATTGAAGCACTCGGAGTACAGCCGGTCATAGATGTGGATGCGGAAATCCGCAAGAGAGTCGATTTTCTTAAGAAGTATGTCAAGGATAGCGGGACCTCCGGTTTGCTCATAGCCATCAGCGGAGGACTGGACAGCGCGGTAGCCGCCGGTCTGTGCAAGCAGGCAACGGACGAATTATCGCAGGAAGAGGGTAAGGAATATATGACCCTCGGAGTTTTCCAGCCGTATGGCCGGCAGGAGGATATTGAGGACAGCTACGCGGTAGCGCAGGCGTTCGACTTGAAATATAAGACGGAGACGAATATTGAGGAGGCGGTGGATGAAATCGCCCTGGAGGTCGAACACAGCCTGAAGGGGCTTGGAATTCACAAACATATCAGCATTCCGGGCAAAGGAAACATCAAGGCCCGTACAAGAATGGTCGTACAGTATGCCCTGGCTTTCGAGCTGAATTTGATCGTTGTCGGCACCGATCATGCTTCTGAGGCACTAACCGGATTTTTCACCAAATATGGGGACGGTGCGGTCGACATCAACCCGCTCAGCTCGCTGAACAAGCGGCAGATCAGTCAACTGGCCGAGAAGCTCGGTGTTCCGCGCAGCGTCATCGACAAGGTGCCTACAGCCGGACTGTGGGAAGGACAGACCGACGAGAAGGAGCTGGGCGTCTCGTATGAGGATAACAGCAGCTACCTGGAAGGTAAGGAGATTGACCCGGCCAGCGCCGAGAAGCTAGAGAAGCATTACCTCCGTACGAAGCATAAACGGGAAAAGATCCCCGGCATTTAATAAGGTCGGTGGAATCAGTTCGATGAAAATCCTCTGCTGGACCTGCAAATGTGTTGGTCTTTAGCACTCAACTTTCGGTGCGACCAAGCTTGCATGGGGGACTAACTGTATTTTGTACAGTTAAATTCAAGCGAATGGGCGAAAATGATCAAACTACCTGGAAAAACTACAGTTAGAATGGGCAACTTTGGGCGAAACGGCTGTTTTGGCGCAAACTAACTGTAGGTTTTCCATTTAATATTCCTATTTCCCCCGAATATAGAAAATTAACTGGATGAAATCCATTTAGACGCTCATGCCTCTGGCTGTGGCACCATCAGATAATGGAAATAAATAGATTTTTTTAAGGTAGTTTTCAAATTTCACACTAATGAAGGTAGCGTCACAAAGCTTGTGTAAGCTGGCGGGGTTATCCAGCTCCTGGACAGCCCGGCCGGGACGATGAATAAGAAATATTTAAAGCTCGGTGGAAGACGCAGCCCAAGCGAAGGCGCGGGAAGCGGGTTTTTATCTGCTTCCGGGTCATCCATCCGGATAACGTTCCGCAAACAGATCATAATGAAGCACGATTTTCAGGCTTAGTGCCAATAAAAATGGACGCCATCCCCTATAGCTGTGATTTAAAATTTTGGTGCATCATCAAGCTATTTCTTTGTTTAGAATGGTTTATTGACACTTCCACTTAACCAAACAAAGCGGTGTTGTTCTGTCAAGACCCTATTATTTCGGGGCATTTTCCTTTATCTATAAGGGATCCCCGTCAATCTGAGTCTGCGAAAGTTGAGTTTAGAATAAGTACTTGAACCGGACAAATTTCGAGGCCGCCTGCCTAGATAGGAAGGGACACAGACGTGATCATTGGAGTCGGGACCGATATTATTGAAATTGCGAGAGTACGGAAGCTGATGGAGGAGCCATCGGGCCCCCGCTTTGTAGAGCGGGTTCTTACTCCCGATGAGCGAAAGCTGGCCGAACAGCGTCAGGCCAGGCTCCATGAATATGTAGCCGGACGCTTCGCCGCCAAGGAGGCTGTGGCGAAGGCTTTGGGCTGCGGGATAGGCAGACAGGTAGGCTTTCAGGACATCGGGGTGCTTCCCGATTCGAACGGGCAGCCGCAATGCCGATTGTCGGAGGCTTCATTAACCCGGTTGGGCCTGGCAAATATACAGATCCATCTAAGCATCTCCCATAGCGAAACTATGGCGACGGCTTTTGCGGTAATCGAAAGGGCGGAGTGACGGCACATAACGGACAGGCCGGTATTCGTCGGGGCAGGAAGACCGGGGTACGAGCATAGGGAATCCCGTAAGCTTGCCGATCAAGCAGATAAAACCTCCATCCGCTAAATAAGCGGGGTGGAGGTTTTAATGAAGGATCAAGCGCCCTTCTACTTCTTGGTAGACAACCAATCGGCCAATGCATCGATTTGATCGGCGCTCAGAGTGTTCTTGAAGGCGGTCATCCCGTTGCCGCCGTTCTCGATTTTGGTCGCGATCTGATCCTTGGACAGCTTGCCGCCGACCTTCGTCAGGTTCGTATTGCCTCCAAGCTTTCCTTCCAGATTAGCTCCATGACATGCTATGCAGTGCTGCTTAAACAATGCTTCCGCATCGACGGTGGTCGCCGGCTGCTTTCCGGTTTCCCCGTTAGGTGCTCCCGGGGCAGGGCTTGCGGTTCCGGCATCGTCCTTCTTGCCGGCGCAAGCAGCCAAAGCGGCTATAAGCAGCAGACAGAAGATAAAGACCATCACTTTTTTCATTATCTTGTTCATCCCCTTATCTATTGTTAATCATCCATTCGCGATAAGCTTAAGGTTTCCATTCTCCCTGTGCTTCATTCATGAAAGGAGGACGGGGATAATAACATGGACCAGGCTCATTCACCCGTATGACATAAGGAATTTCGATCCAATCCCGATAAGGTTGCTTAGTTACGGAAATTAAAGTAAATACTACCGGAATGATATCTATAAGTTTAGATGAAACTTGCTTTCTATGCTAAAATACTATACAGCAAAGCAACGAGACTAACGGGGGATAGCTGCAATGCGGCCGTGCCCTTGCGGGAGGCGTGACTGTGGAGCGGATAGTCGATATGGTCGAGCATCAAGTGATCGCTGCGGTTCGGTCGGAGGAAGAATTGGCGGAGGCTCTCGGCAGCCGGGTAAATGTTATTTTTCTGCTGATGGGCTCGATAGGCAATCTGCAGGAGCTGGTCACCAAAGTAAGAGACAGCGGCCGGCGTGTGTTTGTTCACCTCGATTTCATTGAAGGGATTGCCTCGGACCGGAGCGGGGTTCAGTATATAGCAAACCATATTCATCCGGACGGGATTCTCTCCACGCGCAATCATTTGATCGGGATGGCCAAGGAAAACGGGATGAAAGCCATTCAACGGCTTTTTCTGATTGACAGCACGGCGATTCGCAATGGGATGAAAGCGATTCGCTCATCGGGCGCGGATGCGGTGGAGATCATGCCCGGCCTGATGCCCAAGGTGATTCGCGAGCTGACCGAGATGACGGAATTGCCGATTATTGCCGGCGGACTGATTAGGGAAGAGGAAGAGGTCCACGAAGCTCTGAAGGCAGGGGCGCTGGCCGTTTCGGTAGGCGAACCGGATCTGTGGCAAATGAAGTTATAGACAACGGAAAAGCGCTAAGCTATAATGAAATTAACGATGCATAAAGCTATGGGCGGAGACGATAAGAGAACCCTTTGCTGAACTTGCACCTTTATTTAGGTGTACAGTTTGAGCCAAAGGGTTTTTTGTATTTTCTCCGCTCCGCAAATAATAGAGAACAAAGGGGGAAATACAGCGATGAGTCAAACATTTTCGGCATTGAAACGTTCGGAAATTCTGGAAGCGATGCAGGCGGAGAAGCAGGACGTGCTGATTATCGGCGGAGGGATTACCGGTGTGGGCACAGCTTGGGACGCCAGCCGGCGGGGCTTGAAAACAGCGCTGGTCGAAATGAACGATTTCGCATGGGGAACGAGCAGCCGTTCCACGAAGCTGGTTCACGGCGGGCTGCGGTATTTGAAGCAGGGTGAGGTTAAGCTGGTCATGGAGGTCGGCAGGGAACGGGCGCTTCTGCACCGCAATGCGCCGCATATCGTTATTCCCGCTCCGATGCTGCTCCCCGTTTATAAAGGAGGCACTTATGGTTACCTGGCCTCCTCCGTCGGGTTGTACGTCTATGATTTGCTGGCGGGAGTGAAGAGAAAAGAACGCCGCAAAATGTTCAACCGGGAGAAAACGATGGAGATCGAGCCTCTGTTCAAGACAGAAGGGCTGAAAGGCTCGGGATACTATTACGAATACCGGACGGACGACGCCCGGCTGACGATGGAAATTGCCAAATGCGCCAACCGGAACGGGGCGAAGCTGGTCAATTATGCGAAAGCGGAACAATTCCTGTATGACAACGGCAAAGTGGTGGGCGTCAGGGTAACCGATCAATTAACCGGAGAGAGCTACGATCTGTATGCGAAGAAAATCGTGAACGCAGCCGGGCCTTGGGTGGATAAGGTCAGAGAAAAGGACCATGCCATCGTCGGCAAGAGAATGCTGCTGACCAAAGGAGTGCACCTGGTCGTCGATTATTCGAAGCTTCCCATTCGGCAGGCGGCCTATTTCGATGTTCCCGACGGCCGGATGATCTTCGTCATTCCCCGGGACGGTAAGACATATATTGGAACGACGGACACGTTCTACAAGGATGCCATTGAAGAGCCGCGGACAACGGATGCCGACCGCGATTACTTGATCGATGCAGTGAATGCCGCGTTCCGAAACGTGAAGCTGAAGGCTTCGGACGTCGAGTCGATGTGGTCCGGTCTCCGCCCGCTTATCCACGAAGATGGGAAGAAGCCGTCCGAGGTATCCCGGAAGGACGAAATTTTTGTAGCCGAATCGGGTCTTATTACGATTGCCGGCGGTAAACTGACCGGCTTCCGCAAGATGGCGGAGAAGGTGGTCGATCTGGTCGCCAAGCAGCTTGGCGCAGAGGAAGGGACCAGCTACCCTCCATGCAGTACGGATCAGGAGGTCATCAGCGGCGGGGAAACCGGCGGCGTAAGCTACGAGGAATACAAGGAGCGGATTATCCGGGAAGGAGAGGGGCTCGGATTGGCGCGGGAAACGGCCGCTTATCTGTATTCCCGTTATGGCTCCAACACTCCTGTCATTTATAACAAAATCCGCGAGTGGGAGAAGGAAGCTGCGCTAGATGTGGAGCAGAAGGCGCTCATTGCCGAGGTGCATTACTGCATCGAGCATGAGATGGCCGCATCGGCTGTTGATTTTATCGTCCGGCGCACCGGATTGATGTTCTTTAACGTGAAACGCGCCCGGGAAATCAGCGAATCGGTGCTTCATATTATGGTCGATCGCCTGGCTTGGGACGAAGCGGAGACCGAACGGCAGAGAGAGCGGTTGAACAAAGCGTTCGAAACGGTACGGGCGGTTCCTGCCAAATCCTATCCTGGACAGTAAGAAGGACAGAGGCCCGGACGGGGCTGGCTGCAAGGTTTGCCAGCCCTTGACCGGCTTGAAGTATGTTAGAATGGATATATAGGAATTCATGATCTTTTTTTTCGAAAGCGGGAGGGGTACAATGCCGAAACAATATATTCTAGCGCTGGATCAGGGGACGACAAGCTGCAGGGCTATTCTCTTCGACCGTTCGGGGCAAGGGGTGGCCATGGCTCAGAAGGAGTTTACCCAGCATTTTCCGCAGACGGGTTGGATAGAGCATGATGCGGAAGAAATATGGCGGGTGCAGCTGGAGGTTATGCGGGATGCCGCTGCTCAGGTGAAGGCGGAAGATATTGCCGGTATCGGGATTACGAACCAACGGGAAACCACTGTTGTTTGGGATCGGGAAACCGGGAAGCCTTTACATCGGGCCATCGTCTGGCAGTGCCGGAGGACGGCCGATCTATGCGATCAGTTGAAAGCGGATGGATGGGAGGAGAAAATCCGCCAGAAGACGGGGCTTGTGACCGATCCGTATTTCTCGGGCACCAAGCTGCAATGGCTGCTGATGAATCATCCGCACATCCGGGAGAAGGCTGATTCCGGCCAAGCGTTGTTCGGGACGATCGATAGCTGGCTCATCTGGAATTTGACCGGGGGGAAGATTCACGTTACGGACATATCGAATGCATCCCGGACCATGCTGTTTAACATTCATGAACGGGATTGGGATGATGAAATCCTGCAGCGCCTGTCTATTCCTCGCAGCATGCTGCCTGAAGTGAAATCGTCCAGTGAGGTATATGGCTATACTTCTTTGCTGGGAGACGGGATCGACATTCCTATTGCGGGAGCGGCTGGCGATCAGCAAGCGGCGCTGTTCGGTCAGGCGTGTTATTCCGCAGGAATGGCTAAGAATACTTACGGAACCGGTTGCTTTATGCTCATGAATACCGGTCCGAAGCCTATTGCTTCCCGCAGAGGTCTGCTCACTACCGTGGCTTGGGAAATCGACGGGCAAATTGAATATGCGCTGGAAGGAAGCGTCTTCACGGCCGGGGCGGTCATTCAATGGCTGCGCGACGGTTTGGGGATCGTGGAACGGGCCTCCGACAGTGAGCAAGCGGCAATGTCCGTTCCGGATACGAACGGCGTTTACTTCGTACCGGCCTTCACCGGCCTGGGAACCCCTTACTGGAATCCTCACGCCAGGGGCATGATTACGGGATTAAGCCGGGGAACGGAGAGGGCGCATTTGATTCGTGCGGCGCTGGAAGCCATTGCCTATCAGTCGGCGGAAGTGCTGAGCGTCATGGAAGAGGAGTCCGGCATCAGCCTGCAGCAGCTTAAGGTGGATGGCGGTGCGGTGCAAAATAACTTCCTGATGCAATTCCAGGCGGACATTATCGGAACAGAGGTCTTGCGGCCCAAGGTGCAGGAAACCACCGCGTTGGGCGCCGCATTCCTGGCCGGCCTGGCCGTAGGCTTATGGAAGGATAAAGAGGAATTGAAATCAATTTGCGCCCAGGACGGACATTTCGTTCCCAAGATGGGGGAAGAAGAACGTCAGGACAAATTTGCCGGCTGGAAGAAGGCGGTTGCCTATCAAGTCGGCTGACGGCACGGCAATCATAAATTATATGGACGCCGTCCCCTTGTAAGAGCGCGATTAGGGGACGGCGACAGGAGCCCGGGACAGAGGCGGCAAGGGGCCTTTGTCCCGGGATTTTTCTTTGTCAACACTTCCGGCGGTATTACCATTTCTCAGAAACAAGCTTCGCTTGGGTGAACAAGAGCAGGTAATCGCGCCCGCCCGCTTTGGAGTCGGTACCGGACATATTGAATCCGCCGAACGGATGGACGCCGACGAGCGCGCCGGTGCATTTGCGGTTGAAGTATAGGTTGCCGCAGTGCATATGGCGCCGGGCGTATTCCAGATGCTCGCGGTTCCGGCTGAACACCGATCCGGTCAGGCCATACTCGGTATTGTTGAATATATCGACCGACTGCTTGAAATCATCCGCCTTGCAGACGGCAAGCACCGGGCCGAAAATCTCCTCCTGCATGATGCGGGCATTCGGCAGTACGTCCGCGATTACGGTCGGCTGCAAATAGTAGCCGTCGCCTTCCGCGATGTCTCCTCCGGCAACCAGGTGCCCTTCCCCCGCACCGATATCCATGTATTCCCGAATTTTGTTATAGGCGCTCTCATCGATAACCGGTCCGATCGGATGGTTTTCTTCCGGCAGGCCGACGGTTAATTGCTTCGTCTTCTCGACGATATGCCGGAGCACCTCTTCATACAGATCCTGATGGATGATGGCGCGGGAGCCGGCGGAGCACTTCTGCCCCTGGAAGCCGAAGGCGGATGCGACGATCGCGTCCGCAGCCTCCGCAGGATCGGCGCTGCTGTCCACGACAATGCCGTCCTTGCCGCCCATCTCGGCGATCAGCCGCTTGATCCAGATCTGGCCTGCCGCCGGGCGCGCAATCCGCTCGTTAATCCGCAATCCGACATCGCGAGAGCCCGTGAACGAGACGAAGCGGGTGCGCGGATGATCTACGAGCAGGTCGCCGATCTCTCCTCCGGAGCCGGGGACGAAATTCAGCACGCCGGCCGGCAGCCCGGCTTCTTCCATCAGCTCGACGAATTGGGCTGCAATGACCGGCGATGCCGAAGCCGGCTTGAGCACGACCGTATTGCCGGCGACGAGAGCGGCGCAGGTCATACCGGCCATGATGGCGAGCGGGAAATTCCATGGCGGTATGACGACGCCGACGCCGAGCGGGATGTAGGTCAGCCGATTGTCCTCGCCCGGAAGCGGAGTCAACGGCTGCGGCTGGGCGAGGCGGATCATCTCCCGGCCGTAGAACTCCAGGAAGTCGATCGCCTCGGCGACGTCGGCATCCGCTTCGGCCCAATTCTTCCCGACTTCATACACAAGCCAGGCGGAGAACTCGAACTTGCGCCGGCGGATGAGAGCGGCCGCCTTGAACAAATAGCCCGCCCGAACCTCCGGGGCGACATGCTGCCAATCCCGGAACGCGGCATCCGCAGCGGCAATCGCCTGGTTCGCCAGATGGGCATCGGCCTGGGCGACATAGCCGACGATCTGTTTGACTCGCCCGGGGTTGACGGATACGATGCTTCTGTCGGTCATGATCTTCCGGCCGTTGATACGAAGCGGATAGGTGCGCCCCAACCGGGCACGGACGCTCTCCAGCGCGGCAAGCATCGCCTGCCGATTATGTTCCTGCTTGAAATCGGTAAACGGTTCGTTGCGGTATTCCACCATCGTCATACCCAATCCCTCCAATATGATTATTATGAAATATGAATAATACCTACGATTTGAAGAGAGACTTCAGCACAAAACCTACGTTCGCCGGCCGTTCCGCCAAGCGGCGCATGAAATAGCCATACCAATCGTTCCCGAATGGAACGTATACCCGCATCTTATATCCTTCATTTGCGAGATCGTGCTGCGCCTGGGTGCGAATGCCGTAGAGCATCTGAAATTCAAATTGGCTTCGCGGGATTTGGCGCTCTTCGACGAAGTGCTTGACATGCTGAATGATGGCATCATCATGGGTGGCAATAGCGGCATAGTCACCATTGCCGAGATGCTGCTCGATGATCCGGATGAAATTGCGGTCAACGTCTGCCTTATTCGGGTAGGCGACGTCCGGCGATTCCTTGTAGGCGCCCTTCACGAGCCGCAGATTCGGCCGGAACCGGTGCAGCCTGTCGATGTCGTCCGCGCTCTTGTACAGGTAAGCCTGAATGACAAGACCGACCGTGTCGCCGTATTCCTCGCGCAGCTCGCAGAAAATATCGATGGAGGCCTCATTATGGGCGTAATCCTCCATATCGATGCGCACGAAGTTGCCGCAGGCGGCGGCGGTGTCCAGGATGGCCCGCATATTGCGCATGCACAGCTCCCGGGACAGATCCAGCCCGAGCTGGGTCATCTTGAGGGAGAGGTTCGAACGAACACCGCTCCTCTCAATTTCCTGCAGCGTTCGTATGCAGAATTGGGTCGATTCCAGCGCTTCTTCCTCTGTTAGAATGAATTCGCCCAAATGATCCAATGTGGCCTCAATCCCCGCTTCATTGAGTTCCCGAACCACTGCGATGGCATCCTCAATCTGCTCGCCGGCGACGAAGCGGCGGGCGCCGAATCGCAAGCCGTACTTCTTCGCGGCACGGTTGGCGAGGCGATTTTTAGACAGAAATAACAAACCATTCCTCAATAAGCTTTCCATCCGCGCATCTTCCCTTCTTACGGGTAAAAGTGTATAAAACTTAAACATATTTTATATTTATGATTAAATATAAACACAAAAAATTGGAAATGTAAACACTTTCCTGAGTCTGGAACGGAAAAAGGGCGAAGTCCCAAGGTTGCCCGGCTAGTGATTGTTTTCTCATTGCAATCTGGTGGCGGTTTTGCCATAATCTAAGAAAAATCGAATGCTTGGAGATGAACGATGAGCCGGTCAGAAGTGATGGAAGCCGTGCTGAGCGGCTTGCTTGGCGCAATGAATGACGCCGTAACCGTCATAGACAATGAGGGGACGGTATTATATTGGAATCGGGTTGCCGAAGAGACGTATGGAATCAATGGTAAAGATATTATCGGACGCAAGATAGGGGATTTCTTCCAGAGGGAATCGATCATGCTCTTTCAGGTTATGGAGAGCGGCCGTGCCGTGTATCAGGTCTATCACGAGCCGCGGCCGGGCATGCATGTCATGATCAACGCGGCCCCGATCGCGGATGCGGCGGGGAAGACGATCGGAGCCTTGTCCATCGAACGCGACGTATCCTCTTATGTGAAATTAAGCGCGGAAATGTATCATCATCCGGAAGGCCAACCGCTGCTGCCCGCGGTCTTTCCCGCCGGGCTGCTTCAGCGGGTGAAGACGGTATTTTCCCTGGGGCAGCCGCTGCTCCTTGGCGGAGAGGGGGGAGTGGGCCGCACATCGATGGCCGAATGGCTGCACCGAAGCGCCGGCCGCTCCGGCCGCTTCGTGATGGTGAGCTGCGGCACCGTTCCGGAAGGAATGCTGGAGGCGGAATTGTTCGGCTATCAGGGAGAAGAAGAGCGGCCCGGGAAGCTGGATCTGGCAGCGGAGGGCACCCTCTACCTGAAAGACATGGACGCACTGCCTCCGGCGATGCAGGAGAAGCTGGCGGCAATGCTGCGCACGTCCCGCTTCGAGCGTCTGGGCGGCACGGCATCCGTTCCGCTGCAGTGCAGAATATGCGGGTCCGTCGGTCCTCAAGCCGCCGGGGAAGAGGCGGGCCGCTTGCTGCCTTCTTTGCGGTACGCCTTCCAGCTCTACACGGTTCCGCCGCTGCGCGAGCGGAAGCAGGACCTGCCGGAGCTGTGCCGGCTTTTCCTGGATCAGGCGGCCTCCAAGGCAGGCATGACCGGGCCGGAGCTTGCGCCGGACGCACTGGCGGCGGTGTTGGCGTACGATTGGCCGGGCAACCTGTCGCAGTTGCGGAATGCGATGGAGTACGCCGTAGCGGCGGCAAGCGGATCCGGCACTGTGACGTCCGCTCAACTGCCGGAATATGCCCGCTTGAGGACTTTGAATGAGCTGACGGAGCCGGATCTCCCCCTCAGCGTCCATTCCGGCGAGTGGGAACGAGCCCGCATTGCCGAGACGCTCGAGCGGGCGAACGGAAACAAGGCCAAAGCCGCGCGCATGCTGCAAATCTCCCGGGGAGCCCTCTACTATAAGTTGAAGCAATACGGGTTGGAATAGGTGCAGATGGGTGCCGCCCACGGGAGTTTTCATAGAAGCCGACCAATCGCCATGCATCTTCACGAAGCGTGCCGGGAAAGGCTTATTTAAGAGAGCCCGACTTATGGATAAGCCTGGTTGCTGAGAATACTGTGCCATGAATCTCTCGGGGCGGCCTCAAGCAGGGTAATTCCGCGGCAAAAACCCGGATCGGATCGGGAGCCTTGCTTGTTATGCTTACTCTTCGTGGTCTTTTTACCTGAGATCTGCCTTGAAAATCCGTCTATTTTCATTTTCTGCTGGTGACGTGCAAACGGAATGGAGCGTCTAACTGGATTTTATGCAGGTAAATTGAAGCGGATCGAGAAAAGCGATGAAAGTAAATGGAAAAACTCCATTTAAAATCGATGATTTTGGGGATCCTCGCCCTAATTGCGGGAAATAACTGGAGTTTTTCCAGTTAGATTTCGTTTTTCCTCCAAAAAGGTACAAACTAACTGTATAAAATCCACTTAGTTGTCATTTTCTGCGAGTAGACTGATAGAAGTAGTTCAACCGCATGACACCGCAACACCCATGACACTGAATGAACCCATGAAACCCATGACACTGCGGCATCAGATTAAGAAAACAGATGGCTAATTTCAAGATAAGGGTCATTTCCGCCCGAGATAGCGACTTAGCTGAACGAGATTAGCAAGCTGGCCAAGAAATCCACTAGGGTTTCCCTCTGAAGAATCAATCTAGTATTAATTAAGAAAGGCTTGTAATAATTTCCTTCGATTCCATATAAAAAATGGGCCGGGGTCTGCTCTTGAAGGCAGGCGCCGGCTTGTTTATTGCCTGCCGGTAAGCCGCCGGGACCGCATAAAATACTGGAAGTTCCTATGAAAGGCCGTGAATAAAACATCGGTGTACGCTCCATAGTAGATAAACGAAGAAAAACGTTATTCTGAGAGGATGTGCAATGAGAAAAAGAGACTTGGTCCATAAACAGCCGATCATTCCAGAACGGGATTGGATAGGCATGCAGGGAGTAGAGGAACCCGAAGGGCTCGGTCCTGCTTTGGAGCCCCGACTGGCCTGGTTCCAAGGGATGCTGGAACGCTGCTTTGATGCGGTATTTCATCCCTTCACCGCGATGCCTGACGAACGTTCCTGCGTCTGTATCTATTTGCGCGGGATGGTGGATTTCGATTTATTCCAGCAATTCGTGCTGCAGCCGCTCACGTCGCCTCCCGGGGAGCATCCGCTGCATGTGCGAATCTTCGAGCATACCATTCTGCCCGCAGCCTCTTATTCCGCCATCCATCGGTTGAAGGAAGGTTTGAACGCAGTTCTGGACGGCAACATCCTTCTGCTGATAGATGGAGAAGAGAGAATGGTTTCTTTTCCATATGTTCTGATAGAAAAAAGAGCGATCGAGGAAGCCAAGAACGAGACCGTCATCCGGGGGCCGCGGGAAGGCTTTGTGGAGCATCTGGAGACGAATTTGACTCTGCTGCGGCGGCGCATCAAGAGTCCTTACTTAAAAATGGAGCGATACCAGATCGGCAGTTATACGCAAACGGATGTTGTCGTCACGTATCTGGAAGGAGTCTGTACGGAGAAGCTGGTGGACGAAGTGAAGCTGAGGCTGTCCCGGATCGTCATTGACGGAGTCCTCGATACGAGCTATGTGGAGGAATATCTGGAGGATAGCCCTTCATCGCCATTCCCCCAGCTTCAGTATACCGAAAGGCCGGATACGGCCGCCGCCGCTCTGCTGGAAGGACGGGTTGTCATTTTCGTAGACGGAACGCCGAATCCGCTGATTGCTCCCGTGACGATGTTCGCCATGCTGCAGTCCGCCGAAGATTATTATCAGCGGTTCTATGCCGCCAGTTGGATCCGGTGGATTCGTTACGGCTTGATGATCGCCTCACTTCTCCTTCCCTCCCTTTATATCGCTATTACCACCTTCCATCCGGAGACACTGCCTGCGAATTTATTAATCAGTGTGGCGGCTGCCAGGGATGTGGTTCCTTTTCCGGCGGTGGTGGAGGCCTTCCTGATGGAGCTGACCTTCGAAGGCTTGAGGGAGGCCGGGCTGCGGATTCCGAAGCCAATTGGGCAGGCGGTTTCCATTCTCGGAGGGCTGGTCATCGGACAGGCAGCGGTTCAGGCAGGCATTGTGGCCGCGCCGATGGTTATCATTGTGTCGCTCACGGGAGTAGCCTCCTTCGTCATTCCCCATTTCGATCTGGGGCTGACGCTTCGCTTCCTGCGGTTTCCGATCATGATTCTGGCCAGCGTCCTCGGCTTGTTCGGAATCGTCATCGGTTTGATCCTGATTTATCTTCATCTGATCACTTTGCGTTCTTTCGGTACTCCTTATTTATCCCCGATAGCTCCGATGAAGGGTCAGGATGCCGCTGACGTATTCGTCAGGGCTCCTTGGTGGCGGATGAGGAGAAGGCCTGAATATTACGCCGGGTCTCCCAATAAAGAACGACTGCAATATGTCAATCGAATGGAAAGGAAGGAGGAATAGATGAACCGCCTCTTGAGCAGAACGATTCGCCTGTCCTCGGTCCTGTCGGTTTGCATGCTGTTGACCACCGGCTGCTGGTCGCGTATTGAGATCAACGACAGAGCTTTCGTGACATCCATGTATGTTGATGATGCCGGGAATGGGCAGGTCCGGGTGTCGTTGGGCTTTCCGCTTCCCAACCGGCTGGTGCAGGGCCAGTCCGGCGGTGTGTCCAATGACGGCAACCCCTATACCCATATGACCAAAGAAGGGAAGACGATCGCCGAGGCCATCCGGAAGATTCAGAACGATCTTTCCCGCGAGATCAATTGGGGGAGCAACCGCATTATTGTAGTCAGCAGCCAATATGCAAAGCAAGGAATGCAGCCGCTGATGGAGTACCTTGGCCGTCTTCCTCACATCCAATTAAAAACATACTTATTCGTTGCCAAGGAAGAAGCGGAGAAGATCCCGCGGATGTCGGCCGTTTTCGAACGTTTTCCGAGCGAGGTGCTGAGGGAGTTTGCAAGAAGAAGGATGACTTTAAACGCACTCTTCGAGATCTGATGGGTGTCCAGCCTTATGGCGGCAGTTTAACTATGGGCTTGCTGTTGTCTCGTAAGGAAAACCTGGCCAGCGAAAAAAATAAAATAGGCGAATGGGTCGGAACGGAAGGGGCGGCTTTGATCAAGAACTATAAATGGGTCGGGCAGATGGGGGCGGAGCAAACCGAAGGGGCCCTATGGATAATGAACCGGATGAAGTCCACGATTGTCAAGGCGTCCTCCCCTTCCGACGAAAGACCCGTGACCTTCGACATAATCAAAAGCCGTTCCCGGATAAGGCCGGTCTGGGATAAGGACGATCTCGTTTTTAAAATGAAAATAACCCTGCAGGCTCAAGTTCTGGCTTCCGATTCCAATCTAAGAATCACCGATCCCGCCAATATCGCCAAGCTGCGAACCGCGCTCAAGGAAGAGGTGGAAAGGATAATCCGCAAGGCTTTCGATGAATCCCTCCGTCATAAAGCCGATTTTTATAAGCTGGGGGAGAGAGTCGAGCTCCGGTATCCCAAGCGCTTCGCGTCTATCAAAGAAAAATGGCAGCACTATTACGCCGAGCATGCCCGGCTGGAATTGGAAATTGACCCCTATATCAAGAGGGCGGGGGGAGAGCAGGATCCTTTAAGAGCGGAATACGGAGAGCAGGAAGGAGGAGGCTCATGATTATCACCGTGTTATTATTGGGGTTCGGAGGGGCGGCCTGGCTGGAATGGAAGGAATTACGGCAGAAGGAGGAAGGCCGGAGAACCTATTGGATCGTTTTCGGCATTCTAGGATTTGCTCTAATATACAGTGCTGCCGTCAGTTTCGATAAAACCTTACCAAGCCTTAGCTCTTATATGATTCCATGGCTGAAGCCGATTCAGGATTGGATATTAATGAAATGAGGATGAGCCGGTCGGGTATAAGCAGGGCAGGAACTGGATCAGCATTGGCATTTTACAGGCAGGAGGTAGAGGATGGAGAGGATCACTCAAAGCCAAATCGTGATGCTGTTCGTTATTTTTTTCTATTCTTCCATTGCGGGATTTATGATCCGGCCGCTGGCCAAAGCTTCGGGATACGGTTCCCTATGGGTCATGCTGGCCGGGGGCGCGCTCGGGCTGGGATGGATTTATTTGTCCGTTGCATTCGCGAAGAGAAGGCCGGATGGCTATTTGGCCGATTATGGCCGGGAAATTGTGGGCCGTTGGCTGCATGTGCCGTTAATGCTGGTCATTGTTTTTTTCGCGCTTCAACTGTCAGCTTTCGTTCTGAGGGAATACCAGGATTTTATGGTGCAAAATTATTTACCCGGCACTCCCGATTGGGTCGTTTCCGGCATGCTGGGGATTAGTGCGGCGTTTGCCGTCCGTTCCGGCATTGAGGTAATTTTCCGGTTTGCGCAGGGGATCTTCATTCTTGTTGTAGTCTCTATTGCCGTTACCACCGCCATGCTGGGGTACCAGGTGGACGGGCACCGGGCCATCGGTTTCTTCACCCGCTTTGACGTCAGGGAGATTTGGGAAGGGGCCTATATGGTTTGCGCATTATATGCTGAATGGGTGATGGTGGTCCTGTTTTTCCCGAAGCTCAAGGAGTCGGGGCGGACCTTCCGCAGCTTAACAGGGGCGGCGCTGCTGGGAACTCTCTTCGTTCTCATGCTGCAGGTTCCAACGCTGCTTCTGTTTGGCAGCGAGCTGACGACCAATCTCACGTACCCTTTGTTGGAGGCGGTGCGCTACATACGCTTCGGAGATTTTCTCGAAAATATTGACCCGATGCTGGTAGCGATATGGACGACTTGTATTTATATCAAGGTCTGTCTGTGCTTGTATGTTTCCGTGTTTGTACTCTCCCGGCTGCTCCGGCTCGACAGCGTGAGGCCTCTGGCGTTTGCCGCGAGTGCCCTGATGATCGGCTTATCGCAGCAGATGGCTCATGACTCTATTGAACTGAACGACTATTTGCAAAATGCGGCGATGACGTTCGGGCTGGCCGCCATGGGCGTGCCGCTGTTCTACTACGCCATCGACTCGCTGAAGAGCAGATGGCTGGCCGAAAAGCGCCATTAGGGGAACAGGCCCCTAATGAGCAGACTTCGCGTACTTCCTTCCGACGCTGTGCAGAATCCAACCGCAAACGATCAGGCTAAGTCCTCCCATCGATTCCAGTACGAACGGGGAGAAGCCCAGGTAGAATTTTCCGATGACTGCCGTCAGTGCGAAGAGCCACAGTCCTAAATAAACAAGCGACCGGCTGAATAATACGCCGAGCAGCACATAGAAGAAGGATAGAAAAAGTGCCCGGACCAAATGAACGAATACCCCGTTGACTGCTTCCAAGTAAAGCAGAAGCAATAGGGAAGCGAACAGGACAAATACGGGAAGCGCCATTTTGAAGGCGAGCTTCGTATCGCGGGTGCGATCGCCATCGGTCTTGTAAGAGAACAGCAGAATGACGCTGATGATCGCGGCTACGGCGGCGGAAGCCGGCTGAACCCAGAACGGCAGATTCCAGGAGTCCCGCAGCCAGAGGAGTGCGCTGAACAACCACTGCGCTCCCCATATATAGAATAATGGAATTAACGGAACGGAAACTTTAATACAGGTACGCAGTATCCGGTTCCAATCGTTATCGTGCTGTAACATAAGCCATTCCCTCACTTTTCTGGTAGACTCCTGCAGACTAAGTCCAAGCGTTAGCTTACTACAGCAGCCGTTTACAAGTCAATTCCTCCAGGGGGACTTTCCCTAGTAATCGCCCGCTTCCCTTGGAGGATCATGTGAAAAACCTGCGGGCGCGGTATGGTCTGGAAGGGCCTTTTGGTAACTTTAACGGACTTCAGGGTGGTCTGGAAGGGCCTTTCAGTAATTTTAACGGACTTCAAATGGTTGTCGAATAACGTGTCCAAGCGCGGTTTGACAATAACGGATCCTGGGGACCTTAAATAGCCCAGAATGGCCTTTTGGTAACTTTAACGGACCCAGATGACCTTATTTTCAAGAAATACTCGCGAAAGTAGAAGAATTCTGTGCAATAAGCGCGCCTATTTCCGTTAGTCTAAAAAAACGGCCTAAATTGACGAAATAGGGTCTCTCATGTCCGTTACCGTTTCATCGATGCTTAACCATCCGCTGGGACAACCTCTAGAACCGGGTTGTTCATCTCCGAAAAAACCTCGTTAAGAGCTTTTTTTACCACATAAGAATTTTACAGCGTTAAGGCGGTGTAAAAAAAGATTCTTATTGGCATAAAAAGCTACCTCTAGAACCGGGTTGTTCATCTCCGAAAAAACCTCGTTAAGAGTTTTTTTTACCCCCACCATTGCGGTGCTTCTTGGCATAGTCCCGGGGGGAGATGCCTTCAATTTTCTTGAAAATTCGGCTAAAATAAAACTCGTCCGAATAACCGACGCTGTTCGCTATCGATTTCAGCCGGTAATCCGACAGGACCAGCAATTCCTTGGCGCGGTCCACCCGAATATGGGTCAAGTAGTCAATGGGGCTGTAACCCGTATATTTCTTAAACAGCCGGGAGTAATGGCTGACGCTGAGGCCGGCCATCTGGGCAAGCTGCTCCAGCGAGAACGGTTCCTGGTAATGCCGGCTCATGTAATCCTGCGTTTTGTCAATCGCAGCCGTCGTGTTGCCCGTGATTTTCTGGGAGCGAAAATCCAGTATAATGTTAAGCATAAGCTCCTGCAGCATGATTTTGCGGCGCATCGCGGTAATCGGGCCCCTTCTTTTCCAGAGCACGACAAGCTGCTCCAGCAGATAGATCATCTGCGGGGGATTGTTCAACGTATACATGCCCTGCAGGGGAAAAGGACGGTCCTGCTCCGTATTGAAGCTCCAGACATCCTTATCCTGGAAGCATTCGGCGTAATGATAGCGGATAAAGTAATATTCCAACGGATCGAGCGGGTCTGTCCTGCGCTCAACGGTCATATCGGGGTTGAAGAAGAACAGCTTCCCCGGCTCGGCCGGATAGTGAGTGCCGTTAATAGTGAAGACCCCTTTGCCTTTAACGATAAGCCACATGGAAGGGTGACGGATTCGCCCGGGTTTATGGTGCCAATCCGCATCCGTTTTGTTATGTCCAATCAATTGCGGTGAGAATACGAGCTTGTTTAAAGCTGAGGCCAATTCGCCCGGTGTCAGCATGTCTAGCACATCCCATCGTCTTAATTTGCAGGCATTTCGTAGAGAGCCGCATTTGCAGATGGTGTGGAACGGATTACAACTGCTCCGACAGAAGTAAGTTCTCGCCGGGTATCTACGGAATTCGAACATTAGAAATAATCTACTACTATTATACCGGGTTTTGGCGGAAAGAGGAGACGTAATGCACGATAATACAATGCAAGAGTTAGAGACCAGACGTTATTTTGCCGCCGGTCTGCTGGAATGGTACGACCGGAATAAGCGCGATTTGCCCTGGAGAAGAACGTCGGACCCTTATCATATTTGGGTATCCGAGGTTATGCTGCAGCAGACCCGGGTGGATACGGTCATTCCGTATTATTTCCGGTTTCTGGAGAAGTTCCCGGATGTAGAGGCTCTGGCCCACGCACCGGAGGAGGAAGTGCTGAAGGCCTGGGAAGGCCTCGGCTATTATTCGCGGGCGAGAAATTTGCAGTCCGCCGTAAGAGAGGTGCATGAGCGCTACGGAGGGACGGTTCCCGACCGGAAGGAGGACTTCTCCTCGCTGAAGGGAGTAGGGCCGTATACGGCGGGGGCGGTGCTCAGCATCGCCTATAATGTGCCGGAGCCGGCGGTGGATGGCAATGTCATGAGGGTGCTGTCCCGCTTCTTCCACATCGAGGACGACATTGCCAAAGGGCCTACGCGCGTGAAGATGGAGAAGCTGGCCCGGGAGCTGATCCCGGAAGGGGAGGCCGGCAGCTTCAATCAAGCGCTGATGGAGCTGGGCGCGACCGTATGCACGCCGCGGTCCCCTCACTGCCTCACCTGCCCGGTTATGGAACGGTGCAGGGGCAGGCTGGAGGGGAAAGCGGAGGAGCTGCCGGTCAAGACGAAGGCGAAGCCGCCGCGCATCGAGGCGAGGGCCGTTGCCCTGATCGAAGGCAGCGGCCCTCACGCCGGCAAGCTGCTCATCCGCCGCCGGCCCCGCCAGGGCCTGCTCGCCAATATGTGGGAGCTTCCCCACATAGAGATCGAGCGGCCTGCAGGAAAGGCGGCGGCAGCGCAGCAGGGGGCGGAGATGGAGGCGCTCGGCGCCGGGCTGGCGGAGACGGACGGGGTCACGGTGCTCCCGGAACGGTGGCTGATGGATGCGGAGCATATCTTCAGCCATATCCGTTGGGAGCTGGCCGTGTACCGGTGCCGTCTCGATCCCCGGTTCGAGGCTGCCGGGCTGCCGCCCCATTATCGCTGGCTCGATGCCGGCGAGATGGAGCGCTACGCCTTCCCGAATGTGTTCCTGCGCATTCTGGCTGAAGTCGGAATAGAACAAGCTTAAGCTGTGTGCTTGATGCTCTAGCGTATCTACTGACATTACGTCGCGTCCCAAAAGCGTATTAAAGACAAAAATCATTGTCAGTCCTTTGCAGATCAAATAGATTTCCGGGACTGTTGAAACAGCGGATTGTGAGGCGAAATAGTGTTAAAAGTCAGGCTTTTTGAAAAAAAGTATCTATCTCGCCCGTATCCGCCCCATAGTAAAAAAGATACAAATACGCGATGATCTGATGTGAAAGAGAACGGTTTGTACGTAAAATCGAACAATTAGACATGGGTGCGCCGTGAAGTCCAGCTTTTGTATGAATAATCGTACAGAAGGGCACACAGTTTCGATCCTCTATTGAACTGCTTCGTCAGAAGTTTTTCTCCGTAAGAGGTGTTTGTTGCTCCACCCATAGCTCCCGATAAATACCCGGACGCGACCTTAGCTCCTCGGGGCTACCCCTGTCGACGAGACGGCCTTCATGCAGCACCAGGACTTCGTCGGATTGCTGAGTAACATCTAGGCGATGGGTAATAAAGAGAAGCGTTACCCCCTTCAGCTCATTAATCATCTGCTTCAGTAGTCTTCGTTCTGCCCCTTGATCTAGAGCAGAAGTAGCCTCATCGAAGATAAGAATGGCCGGTTTGCGCAGCAGTGCACGCGCAATACTAATTCTCTGTCGTTCTCCGCCGGATATTTGCAGCGCCGAGATGTCCGTTAACCAAATCCGTTATGGAATGTGTGTCGTCCAGAATACGTGTAAGCAAATCGCCTGTCCTGTTATTATGCAGCCAGCCGAGGGGGCGGTGCTGAATCCCGTTATACAAATCCGCCCTTCCCCGGCCGGCCAGCCGAATCATGAATCGTCCCCACACATCCTCCAGTATAATCATCATGCTCCCTATAATCGGTGCGGCTACCATGCATATTGTGACGGTGATGAGCAGATTCCAATTCTGCTCTGGAAACACGGTTTCCAGTATGTATTTGGACAGGAAGGGGGGTACCATGTATAGCAGGCTGCCAATTACATTTTTCATTAAAATCAGAAATAAGTTTGGCCAGTGGGGCAAAAGATTCTTCTTGGCATAAGCTGAAACGGCCGGCCATCTATCGGGTGAGGGCTGGGATTCGTTCATCCGAAACGCCTCCTCTCGGTGGAGCATCCGCAGCCTGCAGATGTTGTTCTTGTCGCCACATTCTGGCATACGGCCCCTGTTGACGCAGGAGCTGTTCATGGGTACCTACCTCTACCAGTTCTCCCTTGTCCAGCACGAGAATCCGATCAGCTAAGGCGGCTCCTCTCAAGCGATGGGTGATATTAATCCGGGTTAGGCTGCCTGCACAGGCTTCCAAAGCTTGATACACGGTGGATTCACTAGTTTGATCCAGAGCGGAGGTCGCCTCATCGAGCAGCAGTATGTCGGGTTCCTTCACCATCGTGCGTACCAGATTGATAAGCTGTCGTTGTCCGCCGGAAAGGCGATTGCCGTTGAAATCGATCTCGGAATCGTAGCCGGAAGGCAGTTTGGACACGATATCCTCCGCTCCGAATGCTTTCATCCACTTATCCAACGTCCCCCGATCGGCATCCCCGAGATAGGTTAAGTTGCGGAATAAGCTATCCCGGAACCATATGCCTTCCTGCATGATATATCCGATGCGGCTTCGGAGATGGGTCGCGTCCAGCTCGCGAATGGAGATACCGCCAATCCTAATTTCGCCTGCCGATGGTTCTCGCAGCCGTAGCAGCAGCTGGAGCAGCGTGCTTTTGCCGGCTCCGCTCGGTCCGACAATTGCGACATGCTCGCCGGGCAGGATCGTGAAGCTGAGATTGCGCAGCAAATCGCCTCGCGGCCCTGCAACATGGACATCATGAAATGAAATGGGCTGCTGCCGATAATCCGGTAGCTGGCGTAAACCGGGTTGCTTGCCTGACTCGACGGGCAGACGCAAATACTCTATTATTCCGTGAATCCGCACCTTAATATCGGCAAAACTGACATACAGTCCGAAAAACGAGCGTGCTGGAGCATTGATTGCCGGAATATAAGCGAGAATAGTTACTAACTGCCCCACGGAAGCTTCTCCCTTAAACATCTGCCATCCCGCAAACAAAAAAACCAATGCCGGAGCCAACGAATCAGGGATGCGGGGAAAGGTTCTGTAAAGGCTGTCCACAATATTCTCCTGAAACTTGAGGTCTGCCCATTTGCCCTGATCCGTTGCGAAATCCTCATATTCCCTTCGTTCGGTTCCATATAATTTGATTTGCTTGACCGTATCCAGTCTTTCCAGCAGGCTCTGGCGGAGCTTTGCGTCTTGGGCGACCAGTTTTTGTCTGGCGTTGCCCCTTTTGCGGCCGTAGATATGGACTGGAATAAACAGAATGAAGTATGATGCCAGAAGGACAATCGCAAGGGTCCAATTCCATTGGGCGATGACGGCTATCGCGGCACAGGCCAGCAAAAGCTCTTGTGCAAAGCCGGGAAGAGTAGCCAACCCAAACTGCTGGATCACCCTGGTATCCTGGGTACATCGCTGAAGGAGTTCACCCCTAGAGGTTTTCGTGGAGAAATCGGCAGAAGTGTGAAGTACGGAAGCCAATGTTTCTTCCGTTAACTCATAGGAAAGCCGGGTCATCGTCTTGGCGGATATATAGGCCCGAAGGGCGACGCATAGCTCCGCCAGCAGTAAGGCTCCCAATAACAGAAGGGAGATTCTGACCATTCCCTCGGCGCCGCGCAGCATGACCCCGTCCATTAGTCGACCAATGAGGAGAGGAGCGGCTGTCCCGCATACTACAGCGATTGCGGTAAGTAGGGAGATAAACAGGATTGCCCCCTTGGAACGAGTCAATTGTTTAACGAAAAAAATAAACCAATCCGGAAACTTCAGCAATTGAACGATCACTCCGTTCCATATAAATGGAAATTATGAATAGGGTAGCAATTGCGCGTTTAAAGTGTCAAACGGAGAAAAACAAATGTTCGTCTTTTGCCAATGTTCGAAGTGTCATGGGTTGTCCACATTTTCAGAAAACAGATACTCGCGAAATCTCCATTTTTCTCTTGTTTGCATAAAATTTGTTTTACAAATAGCTGTCGTCCTAAAATCACGCGATCAATACTATTCCTTACCGACTTAAAAACCATCCAATAGAAATAGGTTCCAGAAATGATGAGACTGAAAGGACGACGTTTAAAGGGCACGGCTCTTGATCTTCCGGTAAAACCATAAATAAAAGCAGGCTCGGCATAATGCCGGGCCTGCTTGCAATTTTAATTCAATAAATCTTGGTTCCTTACTTCTTGGCAGCTTCGAAGCGCTTGCCTACTTCGTCCCAATTGACAACGTTCCAGAATGCAGCGATGTAATCCGGACGTTTGTTTTGATATTTCAAATAATAAGCGTGCTCCCATACGTCCAGTCCGAGGATTGGAGTTTTACCTTCCATCAGCGGGCTGTCCTGGTTCGGAGTGCTGCTTACTTCAAGCTTGCCGTCCTTGTCGACGGACAGCCAAGCCCAACCGCTGCCGAAACGGGTTGCAGCAGCTTTAGCGAAATCTTCCTTGAACTTGTCGAAGCCGCCGAGTTCATTGTTGATGGCATCGGCCAGAGCGCCGGTAGGCTGTCCTCCGCCGTTAGGGCCGATCGTTACCCAGAACAAGGAGTGGTTAGCATGTCCTCCTCCGTTATTGCGGACCGCTGTGCGGATTGATTCCGGCACGCTGTTCAAATCGGAAATTAATTCTTCCACACTTTTGTTTTGTAATTCAGGAGCGCTTTCCAATGCCGCATTCAAATTCGTCACGTAGGTATTGTGGTGGCGGTCATGGTGAATCATCATGGTTTGCTCGTCGATATGGGGTTCCAGAGCATTGTTAGGGTAAGGTAGTGCTGGTAATTGATGTGCCATGATATAACCTCCTAATATTATGTAATTCGTTTCTTTATTTATTATCCAATATTTAAGATAATAAATCAACATTTATGTATCTAAAGTAGAAGCGGTTTTAATCAGCCCTGGAACTATCATACAGATATAATAGGTGAAAAATGCAAAATGAAAAAAAATCGGGCATTGCCTGAAGAAGCATTTTTGTGTACTATATTTTATTATTTGACTGAATAAACAGAGGCTACATATCCTATTACATAAATACTTTACAATGGTTCATACTGCGAATCGGCTTTAATTAGGTTGAACAAAATTACCTTTTTTTATTCTTAAAAAAGATGAATGGTCGTACAAATAAAATAAACGATATCAAATCGATGAAAGCGCTTGAAATAAAGCGTTTTCAAGAGAAATCTGAAATTTTTATTAATTTTTTTTAACAATTTGAAGGATTTTGACGATTTTTGTAGTAAAATAATATAACAAGCTCTTAGTTTAGTCCCGATGTTATAGAATCACTTAATCCAATGCTGCGGGGGAGACAGACATGATCGTACGTTCCTTTCATTTATCTGATTTTTATCCGGTAACCCAACTTTTGCAGGAAGTCTTGTCCGAGGAATGCTGTAAAGAGACCAAGAAGGCATTCAGCCGACAGTTGTCATTGGACAGTCAATTGGTGCTGGTCGCCGCCATTGAAGAAGAAATCATTGGACTGATTATTGGGACGATTGATGATAATAAAGGCTATTATTACCGGATCGCCGTTCATCCCGATCATCGGGGTAAAGGGGTTGGAAAGGCATTGATCAATTCGCTGAAGCAGAGATTCATCCATCGCAAGGTCAGCCAAATTGTCGTTACCGTCGATGCCCACAACGAACCTGTCCTTCCTTTGTACAGATCTTTAGGGTACAGTGCGAGCGATTTTCTCAAGCCTCTGAAGCCCCTACGTATCGTTAACGGTTAAAGACATACACGAATCAGCAGACAAATGGACGATTAAGCATATCACTGATAGCCTTTAATGGCAGGATGATATGCTTTCTTTATTTTGCCGTATAGAATAGCTTCGGATTCCTATGAACGACATCGAATTCTATTTCGCGATAAAATGTGTATTAAATGATGTCATGCTTCCTCGAATGCTTCGATAAATTTTTTGCTTAAAAGCGGTTTGCAGGTATGGAAGACCTTGCTGCAGCGTCATAATGATGGAAGCGGCCGAGGGTGGTTATACCTGTTGGATCATGCTATATTCAAAACAGGGATTAATAAGAAGCGATGCTTATTTCCGGATGCCGGATAACTCTTGCAGCGAATGCCGGAGCTATAAAAGAGGGAAATTTATCGCTTCCTGAATAATAAGGTGTATGAAGTTATAATATTGCGGCAAACGGAGGTTTCGTCCATACAGCGCAGGGAGAAAGCGGTTTACAGGATTAACGCTTGCAAACCTGCCGTCCAAGGCTTACTCATCAAGAAATAAAGCAGAGAGTTGTTGTAGGCTTCGGCGGCACTTTTCCTTTGGAAACGGAATGGAAGCTTCATTATTGCCGTATTTATAGACCAAATGGAAAGAAAGTCGGAGGACAGGTTTATGAACCCAGCCTTGGATAATGAGTGTAAAGACCCGGCCATTAAGGAGAGGAGAGAACAATCACACGGCAGCTTCGCGGCAGAATTGTGGGATTGGATCAAGTCTATCTCCGTTGCTCTATTGGTTGTAGTAATCGTTAATCAGTTCGTCTTCTCCCAGTCTATAGTGGACGGCCATTCCATGGAACCGACTCTGTCGAATGGGGAGAGGCTGTTTGTCAATAGAATTATCTACCGCTTTACAGCACCCCACTACGGGGATATTGTGATCTTCAAGGATCCGGCTCCCACAGGCGGCAGCAGGGACTATCTCGTTAAGCGCGTTATTGCGGAAGCGGGAGACTGGGTCGAAATCCGGTCTGGCAAGCTGTATGTGAACGATCAATTGGTGGAAGAGGATTATGTCAGCTCCCCCATTGAAGATGGCGATTTCGGACCCTATCAGGTGAATGAGGGTCATCTGTTTGTTCTCGGGGATAACCGCCGGCGCAGTGCCAGCCGGGATAGCCGGACGTTCGGCGCTATCGCTCAATCTGCCGTGGTGGGGAAGGCGGTCTGGGTTATTTGGCCATTGAACAAGTTTGGAGGAGTCTGAGTCTCTTAAACTAGGAGGCTCGCAGCCCCGGAGCATAGAGAGGTGAGGCAAAATGAAGCTGCTGACAGGATCGGCGGGGAGAGAGGAATGGCTTGCGCTCAAGAAGGAAATCGTGGAGGCCGCTCCTAAGCTTGGCATCGACAAAATAGGCTTTACTACAGCAGACCCGTTCCTGGAGCTGAAGGATATTTTGCTGGAGCACCGGAGGAAGGGCTACGAATCGGGCTTCGAGGAGCCGGATATCGATAAAAGGGTATACCCTGATCGAAGTCTCGATGAACCGCGTTCCATCATCGCGATTGCGATTGCTTACCCGTCCAAGCTGAATAATCCTCCGAGGTCGGAGCCCGGGGCTTATCGGGGAATGATTTCTCGTTCGGCCTGGGGAACGGACTATCACCATGTTCTGAGGGACCGGTTAGCCAGATTGGAGGAGTTCATCCGCAGCCGGGTAGACGGAGCCCATATGGTCAGCATGGTGGATACGGGAGCCTTGGTGGACCGTGCTGTATCCGAGCGGGCGGGAATCGGCTGGAGCGGCAAAAATTGCGCGATCATCACTCCGGAATGGGGATCCTGGGTTTATTTGGGCGAGATGGTGACGAATCTTCCTCTGCCCCCGGATACGCCGATTACGGAAGAGTGCGGGGATTGTACGATCTGTATCGATGCCTGCCCGACGGGGGCGCTGGTTGGTCCCGGGCAGTTGAATTCTAATCGCTGCATTTCCTTCATTACTCAAACCAAAGGCTACGTGGAGGACGAATTCAAGGAGAAAATAGGAAATCGCCTATACGGCTGCGATACCTGTCAAATCGTCTGTCCCAAAAATAAAGGAATGAATTGGACGCATCAGCCGGAGCTGCAGCCCGACCCCGAGCTGGTGAAGCCGCTATTGAAGCCGCTGCTCACGATGAGCAACCGGGAATTCAAGGATAAATACGGGCAAAGCGCCGCCTCCTGGAGAGGCAGGAAGCCGATTCAGAGGAATGCGGTTATTGCGCTGGGGCATTTCCGGGACCGGACGGCCGTCCCATTGCTGTCCAAGCTGCTTCTGGAGGATCCCCGGCCGGAAATCCGGGCCACGGCGGCATGGTCGTTGGGGAGAATTGCCGGAGAAGAAGCGAAGGATGCCGTGCTTAAGGCGTTGGACAAGGAAACCGAAGATAAGGTCCGCGAGGAACTGGACAAGGCATTGGATAAATGGGCAGCGCCGGCTGACCCTGGGGCCGAGGAAAAACATGCAGTCAAGCCGCAATCAGCAAAATGAGCCGATGCGAAGGCAAGGGGGAGGTACAGTATGCCGCAGGCATTCTATGATGAGATGGAATCACCGGTCGGGCCGCTGGTATTGTGCGCCTCCGAACAGGGATTATGCAGATTGGAATTCGGACGCTACAGCGAAGTGGAGAGCACCTTACAGAAATGGTGCCGGGAGAAGCTTTCGGCGGAGACGATTTTTCCGGACAAGCTAGTACTAAGGGAAACGGTAAAACAGCTTGAGGAATATTTTGCAGGAAAGCGGCTGGCTTTCAGGCTTCCGTTGGACTTGCGCGGAACCGCTTTTCAATTGCGGGTATGGAATGCCCTGCGGCAAATTCCTTACGGGGAAACCCGCTCCTACCTGCAGATCGGTCAGGCAATCGGATCTCCTAAGGCGGTAAGGGCGATAGGAGGGGCCAATCACAACAATCCGTTGTCGATTATTATTCCTTGTCACCGGGTCATTGGAGCCAACGGGGAATTGGTCGGATACGGCGGAGGGCTGCCGATTAAGCGATTTCTTCTGGAATTGGAAGGATGGAACGGTTAATGTTTGTCACAAGAGCCCGGACATGCTATCATTAATCAGGTTAGAAAGAAAATTAGAGGTCGAGGTGTCACCATGAACTATGTCATCCCCATTATAACCCTCATTGCCGGAATCGCCATAGGGTTTTTTGCCGGTGTCTTCTACTTGAGAAAGCAGATCGAGAAGATGCAGAGCAATCCGGACATGCTGCAGAAGATGGCAAAGCAGATGGGTTACAACATGAACAAACAACAGATGCAAAAAGTTCAACAGATGATGAAAAAGCAGAAGTTTAAATAAGGATAGCTTTATCCGAATATTTCGTGGGTTACGACCCGAGTTTGATGGATGTTTCATCGCCAAAATGGAATTATAAGCTGTACGGGATGCACCCCTTATAATTCTATTGAGGCAAACCAAGACAACGACCAAGAACGGTGAAAGTAGTCCAACGTACGAGATCCAGTGGTCGGGCAAATGGAGGTTATGCACATGGCTTTTCAGGAATACAGGAATGAGAAAGTGGCTGATCACCGTGAGGAGATAGAGGGCCACATCCGGGAAATTCTTCGTCTGATCGGAGAGGACCCTCGTCGCGAAGGCTTGCTGGAGACGCCTGCCCGAGTGACCCGAATGTATGAGGAGATTTTCGCCGGATACCATGCGGATCTGCGTGAAATTCTGGATGTCACGTTCGATGAGAAGCATGAGGAATTGGTCATCGTCAAGGATATTGTCTACTACAGCACCTGCGAGCACCATATGGCGCCCTTCTTCGGCAAAGTCCATATCGGATATATTCCAAGCGGCAAAGTAGCCGGCCTAAGCAAGCTGGCCAGACTGGTGGATGCGGTAGCGCGAAGACTGCAGCTGCAGGAACGTATTACCGCGGATATAGCGGACACTATGGTGGAAGTGCTGGAGCCTCACGGGGTTATGGTGGTAGTGGATGGACAGCACCTGTGCATGTGTTCCCGCGGCGTGAAGAAGCCGGAGAGCAAGACCGTCACTTCGGCTATCAGAGGAGTATTCCAGAAGGATGCCGCATTGAGGGCTGAGTTCATGTCCTTGCTGAAGGACTGAGCTGAAGGACTAAGCGGTTGATCAATGGAAGTCCGGGAGCTATTCTGGAACAATGGCACAGAGATGGGTTCAGCGAAGGATGCTGTTATTCTGTAGATAGCGTTAGATCCGATTTCTGCCCGGCTAGGGGAGCTGTCTAATAGAGTCGGTTCCACATGACTAAAAACAGTCTTAACCGGAAAATTGTATATGACTTCGAAAAAAGAGCGAGGTTAGTGGTCAAATTCCACTAACACTCGCTTTTTTTGACCACATTAGAAAGTTTAAGTTTCATTAAAGCACAAAATGGAACAAATTTTCTAATTGGCATAAAAAGGTTAAACAGCGAAAATGTAACGGAACTGGGAAACCCTATTTCGTCAAAATAGGCGGTTTTTTTAGGCTAACGGAACCAGACGCGCTTATTTCATTGAATTCTCCTACTTTCGCGGGCATTTCTTGGGAATAAGGCCATCTGGTTCCGTTAAAATGTCCGAAAGGCCCTTGTGGGGCGGATAAGGTCATCTGGTTCCGTTACCAAACCGTGCAGGCCAAACCGCGCAGGATTTTTGGTTGCATACCATTAATCGACAGTCTTTTATGTTTCGTTAGAAATGGGAACGGCCCCTTTCCTCACAATGACTCGCACAATGACTCGCACAATGACTGGCATGATGAGCTGCGCGATGGCCTGCACGATAGAGAGCTCCAGCTGCCTGTTCACCAGATTTCATAGGAGCTATTGCAGTAGAGAGCTAAAACTCAGTAAGGCTGCCAACGCAGCTTGCGGGCTTGCTCAAATCTTTCGTTCACATGGTTCCAGTTGACCACGTTCCACCAGGCATCTATATATTTGGCCCTCTCGTTCTTATATTTCAAATAATAGGAATGCTCCCAGACATCGAGCACGAGAAGAGGGACGACATCCCACTGGGACAGGTTCTGATGCTTCTCCGCCTGCAGAATTTCGAGACGATGGCTGCGCGGACTCCAGACAAGGATGGCCCAGCCTCCTCCCTCTACCTTATTGGCGGCTTCCGAAAAATGCTTCTTGAACGAGGCAAAGCTGCCGAAGTCTTTGTTAATTTGCTGGGCAATCGGTCCGGTCGCCTTGCCTCCTCCTTTCGGAGACATGATGTTCCAGAAGATGGTATGCAAATAATGGCCGGCCCCGTTAAATGCCGCTTCTCTTTCCCAATGCTTGATAAGGGCAAAGTCTCCTGTTTGCCGTGCTCTGGCCATATTTTTCTCCGCCAGATTCAATCCGTCTACATAGCTTTTGTGATGCTTGTCGTGATGAATTCTCATCGTCTCAGCGTCAATGTGGGGCTCGAGTGCATCGTAGCTGTAAGGAAGCGGAGGTAGCACATGCCCTCCGATCGGGACGGGCTTCAGATCGGGAATCATCTGCGACCAGCTTCCTTCGCCGGCAGCGGTTAGCGGCTCGCCGCTCTCCCGGTGCAGGTGGACCTTCGCAACTTCTTCTCCGCCGGAGGCCTGGGAACGCGGTGCCGAATCGGTCCCGGTCCGTTCCGGCGGATTCGTACCGGCCGCTTCCGATTTCCGGTAGGCGCCGGCTTCCTGGCCCTTGAAATCGGGTGAAGGGCCGGGGCTCACAGCCGGGGAGCCTGCTTGCGGATGATAACCGAAGCCGCCCCAGACCGGCCCGGCTCCATAACTGCCGTGCCATGGGGGCTCTTGCCCGCGATCATACATAAAGGCATCCAGTACGCCGAGGAAATATTCCGACTCGCGGATAATATGGCGCACGACGACCTGGGCCGTCGGATTCCCGGCAATGGCCTGGCTGTGGTGCAGCATATGCATAAGCTGCCGGACGAAGAGACGGGATTGACGGACCGACTCCTGCACCAGAGCTTGAACTTGCGAGTGGGCATAAGGGGAGATGCTTCCAGGGGAGCGTATCAGCGCCTCTATCCATTGAGTGGCCGTCATTTCCGTTCTTTCGAATACAGGCTCCCATTCCTCAAGCAGCTTCACATATTGCGGCTCCAAATTGCCGACCAGAGCACGGATAACTTCCGTATGCTCCTTCTCCTGCATTTTCCAGAACCGGATTTCTTCCAATAATCTCAATGGCATAAGCGGTCCGTAGACTCTAAGCATGGATCATTCCCCCTTGCATAAAATATGGCCGATTCCGACATAAACACTATTGTCAATGTATTCGATCGTCTAATTATGTATGCCTGAAAATTCAGTGGACAGGGCCGTTGGATCCGGGGAGGACAAACAAATTTTGGTGCCTGCAGATAAACGATTCTTTACGCTCGGCGATGCATCGGGTATACTAGGTGTAATCGAGTTTCATAAGGTGAAACTTTGAGAGGGTGTGCACATGGTAGATGATAATAAACTGACGGTGCGTGCCGTTGAGCGCGCTCTAGATATTTTGTTATGCTTTACGGACGCTTCGGATTTAAGCTTGACCGAAATATCAGGCAGGGTAGGGCTTCATAAGAGCACCGTTCACCGGCTGATCGCTTCGCTGGAGAGCAAGGGCTTCCTGGTCAGGCATGCAGAAACGGATAAATTCCGGCTTGGCTTGCGGATTTGGGAGCTGGCTGCCGGCATGTCGCAGACGGATGACCCTGCGGTGCTGCTGCTGCCAGAGATGGAGAGGCTGCGCGATATCGTGGGAGAGACGGTCAGTTTGTATGTCCGTGACGGCTTGGAGCGGATTCGCATTCAAGCGGTTCAGAGCAACCAGGCCATCCGTCGGGTTGCCCGGGTTGGCGTAAGGCTGCCGCTGTATGTCGGCGCCTCCAGTAAAATTCTGGTGGCCTTCGCCGATCCGGAGACTCTGGAGGAGCTGAAGAATTCGGAGGATTGGCCCAACGGCCCGGAACGCGAACGGTTTCTGGAACAAATCCGGGAGGCGAGAAGGCTGGGATATGCCACCAGCATTGAGGAGAGGGAGGAAGGGGCGGCGGCCATTGCCGCTCCGATCTTCAACCGCTCCCATAAGCTCGTCGCGGCTCTGGCGGTGTCCGGCCCGGCTAACCGGCTGACGATGGAGCAGATGAAGCAGGATGCTCCCATCATCGTCGAAGCGGCCAACCGGATGGGCAAGATGATTCGGTAATCGCTGGAGAACAAATACTGGAGAACAAATAACCGAATAACACAGCAATCCCCCCTGTGCGCATCGCACAGGGGGGATTGTCTTAACCGGGCGGGCTGTCAGCGGACAGTCTGCCGCTTTTATTTGCTTTCTCTCATCATTTGACGAAGAACTGTTTGCAGAATACCGCCGTTCCGGTAGTAGTCTACGTCAACCATGCTGTCGAGGCGGACGATCGCTTCGAATTCGAAGCTGGAGCCGTCTTCGCGGGTTGCCTTCACCTTGATCTTCTGTCCAGGCTGTACGTTGTCGTCCAGTCCGAGGATATCGAAGGTTTCGGTTCCGGTCAGACCGAGCGATTTCCAGCTCATGCCTTCAGGGAATTGAAGCGGCAGGACGCCCATGCCGACCAGGTTGCTGCGGTGAATCCGTTCGAAGCTTTCCGCGATAACGGCTTTAACTCCGAGCAGGAAGGTTCCTTTGGCCGCCCAGTCACGGGAGCTTCCGGTTCCATATTCCTTACCGGCCAGTACGATCAGCGGAGTGTTCTGATCCTGATACTTCATGGAAGCGTCATAGATGGACATCACTTCGCCGGTCGGCATATAAGTGGTTACGCCGCCTTCCGTGCCGGGTGCCACTTGGTTGCGGATGCGGATGTTGGCGAACGTTCCGCGCATCATCACTTCATGATTACCGCGGCGGGAACCATAGGAGTTGAAGTCCTTTCTCTCCACTCCATGCTCCTGCAGATATTGTCCCGCAGGGCTGGTCGGCGAAATGTTCCCGGCCGGAGAGATATGGTCCGTAGTTACCGAGTCGCCGAGCTGGGCCAATACTTTGGCTCCCTGGATGCTTTCGATCGAACCCGCCTCAGGGCTCAGGTTTACGAAGAACGGAGGCTCTTGGATATAGGTAGATTTCTCATCCCATTGATACAGTTCGCCTTCGGCAACATCCAGCTCGTTCCAGCGCTGGTTGGCGCGGTATACATCTTTATATTTCTCTTGGAACATAGCCGGGCTCAGAGACAACTGGATCGCTTCCTGAATTTCCTGGTTGGAAGGCCAAATGTCCTTCAAGTAAACCGGCTCGTTGTTATTGTCATAGCCGATCGGATCTTTAGTCAGGTCGATATCGACGGTACCGGCCAGAGCGTAGGCGACAACGAGCGGAGGAGATGCCAGATAGTTCGCTTTCACCTGGGCATGAATCCGTCCTTCGAAATTCCGGTTACCGCTCAGTACGGCCGCAACGGTCAGGTCGTTGTCGGCAATCGCTTTGGAAACTTCATCCGGAAGCGGTCCGCTATTACCGATACAAGTGGCGCAGCCATATCCCGCAACGTGGAAGCCCAGCTTCTCCAGCGGCTCGATCAATCCGGCCTTGGTCAGATATTCCGTAACGACCAGCGACCCCGGAGTCAAGCTGCTCTTCACGTAGCCCGGCTTCGTTAATCCGCGCTCTACCGCTTTCTTCGCCACGAGACCCGCTCCAACCATAACGCTCGGATTGGAGGTGTTCGTACAGCTGGTGATCGCCGCAATAACGACTGCACCGTTCTTCATGGTAGAGGTTTCGCCGTTCGGATGGGAGACTTTAACCTCTTCCTTCAGCTTCTCTTCGCTCAGCCCGTATCCGCCCTTCTCCACAGGGGTGCGGACGATGGTGTTGAACGATTCCTTCATCTCTGTCAGCTCTACGCGGTCTTGAGGACGCTTCGGTCCGGCCAAGCTGGGAACGACCGTGGAGAGATCCAGTTCAATGACGTCCGTATATTGCGGGTCCGGGGAATCGCTCGTACGGAACAGTCCTTGCGCCTTGTAATAGGCTTCAACGAGAGAAATTTGCTCTTCACTGCGGCCGGTCAGTCTCAAGTATTTCAACGTTTCTTCATCGACAGGGAAGAATCCGATGGTCGCCCCGTATTCAGGCGCCATGTTGGCGATCGTAGCACGGTCAGACAGGCTCAAGCTGTCCAATCCCGGTCCGAAGTACTCTACGAATTTGCCGACTACGCCTTTCTTCCGCAGAATTTGGGTAACCGTCAGAGCCAGGTCGGTTGCGGTTGCTCCTTCTGCCAGACTTCCGGTCAGCTTGAATCCGATAACTTCAGGTGTAACGAAGTATAGAGGCTGTCCGAGCATACCTGCCTCGGCCTCGATTCCTCCAACTCCCCAACCAACGACACCAAGACCGTTGATCATCGTCGTGTGAGAGTCCGTTCCGACGAGGGAATCCGGGTAAACTTCAAGCTCTCCGTCTACAGATTTCGTAGCCGCTACAGAAGCCAGATATTCCAGGTTCACTTGGTGAACGATTCCGGTATCCGGAGGAACGGCACGGAAGTTATCGAAGGCTGTCTGCGCCCAGCGGAGGAACCGGTAGCGTTCTTCGTTTCTTTCAAACTCAATCTTCTCATTATAAGCAAGAGCTTCGGAATTTCCGAAGGAGTCGACCATTACGGAGTGGTCGATAACCAAGTCCACAGGAACCAGCGGGTTAATCTTCTTCGGATCTCCGCCGGACCGTTGAACCGTGGCACGCATTGCTGCCAGGTCTACGACAACGGGTACCCCTGTAAAGTCCTGAAGCACGATCCGCGCGGGGATGAACGGGATTTCCTTGTTAGGATCGGAGTTGTCTGCCCAACCGGCAATTTGTTTAACATGTTCGTTGGTAATGGCTCTTCCGTCAAATTGGCGAACCGCCGCTTCCAGCAATACCTTGATGGAATAAGGAAGCTTCGTGATGGAGCCGAACCCTTGTTCCTCCAGCTTGCTTAAGCTGTAGTACACGTACTCTTGGTTGTTGACCGATAGAGACGTCTTGACAGAAAAATGGTCTTTTCTTGGCATGGAGTATCCCTCCTATGAAGTAATAAAGAAAAATAGTAATCGTTTCATCTGGTGAAATCCGATTTCACGATTGAGCTTCATCTATAGTATACCTTTTCCCGGAGACACAGTAAACCCTTTTTTCAAATATCAGCAAGTATAAGGATGACCCGCAAATAACCGTAAATTCAACGGACTACACCTTGTAATATTCCGCGAACCGACGCTTGAACTGAGCAATTTCTTTTAACATTCTTTCCAAACTGAAGGAATTAAACATTTTCCAAATTTTTATCTCATATAGTGAACCAATTGAAGGATTGTATAGGAAACGTCCGGAGCTTGTCAACCGGACCGGGACATCCCGTATAATGGAATGTTTAAACGCAGGTTGAAGCAGGGGGAATGAGGATGAGCTGGAAATCCGTCATTTATGAATATGTGGACAGACGCAACCGGATGGAGCTCGACTATTCGGTGAAGCCGGTGCTGCCTTATTTGTGGGATGAGGAATACTTGGATAAGCTGTCCAAACATATGCGCAGGCTGGCTGCCGTTCATAGGGAAAGAGGGCTTGCTCCTGTGCAGAGCGAAACCAGAGTGAAGCTGATTTATTCGCAAGAAATAGAAGGAATAGTCACGGCCGATGTAGAATTGCGGCGAAGCTTTGAATATGATGTGTTAAACCGGAGGCAGAAGGAAGAACGAATTGAACGAGAACGTTTATCCCTTCGTCAGAGAGGAAGTCATTGGATCATCAGCCGGGTCGAGAGACCGCCTTCCTCTGAGCATGAGCCGGGCTCGGGAAGAGTCGAATATGCTGTCAACCCTTACATGGGGGATTGGGAAGCGGTCAGCCAGCCCGAGGATAGTGCGTACGCCCTTATAGCGGGGATGAAAACCTGCTCCATGCCTTATTTAAACAGGGAAATTTTCCCTGCGCAAAGAATGTCTCACCGGGTGGCACCTTATGATCGGGCGCAGGCGGTACGCTATGCGGATATGTGGTGGGACTCCTACAACCCCGAGTATCTGGCCTTCGACGTTAACTGCACGAATTACGTATCCCAGTGCCTCTTTGCAGGCGGTGCTCCAATGAACTATACTGGAAAAAGAGAATCCGGTTGGTGGTATCGGGGAAAAAGCGGCAAGCAGGAAAACTGGAGCTTCAGCTGGGCGGTATCGAACAGTTTGCAGCAGCATCTGCACAGCAGCAAGGCAGGATTGCGGGGGATAAGAGTCGCTTCCCCGAAGCAGCTTCAATTAGGAGACGTCATATGCTACGATTGGGACGGTAACGGACGATTCCAGCATACGACGATCGTTACCGCATTCTCGGCAGACGGCTCGCCTTTAGTCAATGCCCAAACGGTGAACAGCAAGCATCGTTACTGGGATTACCGGGACTCCTATGCTTGGACCGACCGGACCGATTACCGCCTGTATCATATCCCGGATTGGTTGTAATCGAAATATACATCTTTGGACCAGACATCTTTGACTATACTTAACCGGAGGTACACATGGACAAAAAAATACGGGTAGGGCTAGTTTACGGCGGCAGGTCCGGGGAGCATGACGTTTCTCTGCAGACCGCGCTGGCCGTTATTCAGGCCTTCGATCATTCGAAATACGAAGTTTATCCATTCTATATCACCAAGCAAGGGGAATGGCGCACCGGCAAAGCGTTGAACGGTCCGGTCGGCAATCTTCAGGCTCTAATTTCTCCCGAACAGCCGGATGCTTCAAGCCCGGACAAGAACGATCCATCGGGTATTGCCCTTATGCCATTGTTCGCCTCCGGAGGAGCGGCGGAGACTGCGGTCACCGAAGCTGCGGAGCACCCCGGGACGCTGGATGTCATATTCCCTCTGCTGCATGGAACCTACGGGGAAGACGGTACCCTGCAGGGGATGCTGGAAATGGCCAACATCCCTTATGTCGGAGCGGGAGTATTGGCTTCGGCGGTCGGCATGGATAAGGTCACGATGAAGAAGCTGTTTGCGCAAGAGGGGCTTCCTCAATGTATATACCGCCATTTTACCAAGGCTCAGTGGGCCAAGGATCAGGCTTTCTTCCTTATGGAAATTGAAGTGGCCGTTGGCTATCCTTGCTTCGTCAAGCCGGCCAATCTCGGTTCCAGCGTCGGAGTATCGAAGGCGTCGGACCGGGAGGAGCTGCTGGAAGCGGTCCAACTGGCTTTCAAATATGACCGCAAAGTTATTGTCGAAGAGTATGTGTCCGCCCGCGAAATCGAGGTGGGTGTACTCGGCAATGAGGAGCCGGAAGTATCCGTAGCAGGAGAAATTGTATCATCGAATGATTTCTATGATTACAAGGCAAAGTATATAGACGGCAAATCGGCCATGATTATTCCCGCAGAGCTTCCCGAGGAGAAGGCCCAGCAGATCCGGGAGCTGGCTCTTCGCGCTTTTCAGGCGATTGACGGATCGGGGCTTGCCAGGGTAGATTTCTTCCTGGACAAAGCAAGCGGGCAAGTCTACATTAATGAAATCAATACGATGCCCGGATTTACTCCGTTCAGCATGTATCCCCTGTTGTGGAAGGCGTCCGGCAAGACCTATCCTCAGCTTCTGGATGATCTGATCCGCCTCGCTTTCCAAAGACATGAGGACAAGAACAGCATTCAATACACATTTGAAGAAAATTAGATAAGCAGCTTCGCCTTGAATTCGTCTGAAAATAAAGTAATTTGCACTCATTTATTATTTTTTATAACGACTATCAGGCATCCATGAGGCCATGAAGAATTTCTGGAGACTAAGAGCAGAAAGGGGAATACTTATGGGATTTCAAACGGAATTCAACTCAGTCTGCAAGTTTAAATCCGAGCAGGAAATGTACGAGCTTCTGGAATATGGCATGACGAAAATGGTCAAGAACGGGTTCCGGGTATACCCGACCGGCCAGAAGGTGATAGCTTATACTCCGGAAAATCAGGCGATTGCCATCGTACAAATCTTCGCATCCGTTGCGGAAATCAACTTCCAAGGCGAGGAAGTTACTTCCGTAGAGATGAAGCTGGTCCGCAAGCTGACGGAAGAAGAGGCCAGAGTACAGACGGCGCTTGCTCACGAAATGTATTTTGGCGAGCAGGAATCTTGACAGGACGAGTTATATAGAAGGAACCGTGTTTTTAAAATTTGATGGTTGCCTGGAAAAACAGCCTGCATGGACAAGCTTGTCCCACGCAGGCTGTTTTGCTTTAGTTATTTTGGGAAGGAAGAAGCGGGTTGCCAACATTTAGGCGGATGAGGACAGGCTGGAACAGACCCGGAGGGTTCCACTGCGCGGATTCGGATTTCGGGGCCGGCAGATCGCTGGAAAAACGTGAAGTAAGTCGGGTGGACGCCTTTGACAGCCGCTCTTAGCTATGTCTCTTTGTGAAAAATGGCGGAAACTTAGGTATAACTATTCATTTTAGGTCGTCCGATGCCGATAAAATAGGAAAATAGTTGTATTTTTATTTTATCAGTCGGGAGTGTGGTCGCAGAGATGAGATTCGGAATCGTCAAGAAGATGGTGTTGGGTATTACACTCGTATCCTTAACCACGTATGGAACCAGTGCCCTGTTTATTTTTGTCCTGAAGGATATCATTGCCGGCGGGATGTCCGATTGGCTATATATTTCGATTATTTTGGGTCTTGGAGTATTCTGGACGGGCTTCCTGGGCTGGATTGCGGCCAATTGGCTGATCAAGCCGCTTCTGAAGCTTACGGAAGCGGTCAACGAGGCGGCTACCGGGAATTTGCAGGTCACTATGCCGGTTCATCATTCGAGAGATGAACTGAGCGCGCTTAGCCAATCCTTTAATAAAATGGTTATGAATTTGAAGCAGATGATTGCCGAGGTTTCCAATAACGTTGAATTTACAAATCAAAATGCGGCTGCCCTTAGCGGCGCTATTACGCAGGCGGCCCATCAAGTCGAAACCATTGCCAGCACGATCGATGATATAGCGCAAGGGGTAGAGAAGCAGGAGAAGTCTACGCTCAGTACCTTTAATTCAGTAGAGCGGATAACCCAGGCGGCGGAGGATGTCAGCGAGAAAGCCCTCTCCGCATCGAATTTGGCCAAGGATATGGTCGGTGCCATTGAGGAGAGCGGGGAGGTCGTGCATACGCTGGTTAACGGGCTGTTCGACCTGGCTAAGGCTAATCAGCAAACCATCGAGCTGGTACGCGAATTGGATCGGAATGCGATAGAGATCGGGAATATATCGCAAGTTGTAGGAGATATTTCAGACCAGACCCATTTGCTCGCATTGAATGCTTCTATTGAATCGGCCAGGGCGGGTGAGCACGGGGCAGGGTTCGCCGTAGTTGCCGGAGAAATCCGCAAGCTGGCGGAGCAGAGCTCGGCGGCCGTCAGCAGCATTAACGACCTGATCCAGCAAATTCAGAAGCATGTAGCCAACGTGGTCACGAATATTACGAATCAGGTCCAAATGGTGGAATATGAAAGCTCCAAAGGGGAACGGGTTAAGGAGGCGCTGAACCGGATCACTACGGCAACCCATGAAACGGCCGTATCGGTAGACCGCATTGCCGAAGTGGTGACGGATCAAGTGCGCCAGATAGAGAATACACTTGAAGAAACACGGGAAATTGCTAAGATCGTCAAGGTGATATCCGAAGGCGCTAAGCAGGTTGCGCTATCCACTCAAGAGCAAACGGCGGTGATGCAGGAAATTGCTTCATCTTCGGAAGTCCTTAAGGAGCATGCCGACTCCCTGAACGATAAGGTCAAAGTATTCCATCTATAAGTGAATGCCGATTAGACGTTTAATAGGTAAGCCTTCTTTGTTGCGTAAAAATCCGCTGTTCTTGCTGCCTTGCAGAAGTGCAGCGTTTTTTTTCAATTGGACATTATTGGATAGTATCTTTCGCGGAAATTAGAGCGCTCACATTGATCGTTATCTCCTCCCGAATTAGTCGTTCCCCTTACTTTGCCGCATAAGGACAGTTATGGTAAGATGGTTGCTGAACTTAAGGTAAACCCGAACAGAAAGAAGGCGGAAACTTGTTGGCGTTTCTTCTAATGCTTGTGATCGGGATGGTTTCTGCCACCTTCGGAAGTATTGTAGGATTAGGCGGCGGAATTATCATCGTTCCCGCTCTTATAAGTATAGCCCCGATGCTGCTGGGACAAGAAATTTCGGCGCAAGTCGCTGTAGGCACTTCTCTTGCCGTGCTTATTCTGACGGCCTTGACCTCGACATTGACTTATGCCAAACGAAGAAGAATAGATTTTCGCAGCGGCTGGCTTTATTTCGCATCCAGCGGTCCCGCGGCCATGCTGGGCGCAGCCTTGACGGGAAGCCTTGACCAGAATGTTTTTCAACTGGCCTTTGGCGGATTTATGCTGTTCATGGCGCTTCTGCTGATTGCAAGAGATCATTTGAAGCCTTTTGATTTCCGATGGAAGGTTCGCAGGGAATTTACCGACGCTGCGGGCCAAACCTATGTATACGGATATTCCATTGTTCCGGCCCTGATCACCGGCTTCGTCGTTGGATTGACTTCCGGCCTGTTCGGTATCGGAGGCGGCTCTTTATTCGTTCCTATTATGGTACTGCTTTTTGGTTATCCGCCTCATATAGCCGCAGCCACTTCGATGTTTGTCATTCTGCTGAGTGCCATACTGGGCAGTGTAACTCATGTGATATTCGGGGAGGTAGATTGGGTCAGTTTTGCCGCTCTTGCTCCCGGAGCTTTAATCGGCGGCTGGCTGGGTGCCATAGTGGCTTCCCGATTAAGCGGCAACCGGTTGCTTTGGCTGCTGAGAATGACCTTGATTGTATTGGCCGCCCGGATGATTTGGATGGGGGCTAGCGGAATTTGGCTCTGATCCGGATAGCTGGATGAAATGTCGTAGAAATGATACTGTATTATGGAATATACTAAAATATATACACAGAATCAGGATTAATATAGAAAGAGTTGATAAAGTTGAATACTCAGGACAGGGAAGTGTACACGGTAGGCAGTAAGAGCTTTACCGCGGTCGCTGTCAATACGGCCGCCAAGGCGGGAGAATGGATCAAGAGCAAGCTCGGCTCTCATACCAAGCTCGCTATGAAGACTTCCTCGCACGATTTGGTTACCGAAGTGGACAAGGGCAGCGAAGCGCTTATTCGCAATTTAATTATGACTCACTTTCCGCATCATTCGTTCCTGGGAGAGGAAGGGGTCGAGCCTGGAGCGGAGGCATCCGCCGAAGCATTGGAAGCTCACCGGGATACCGAATATTTATGGATTGTCGATCCGATAGACGGTACAACGAATTTTATCCACGGCTTCCCGTTCTTCTCGGTATCTATAGCGCTGGCTTACAAGGGAGAGCCTATTGTAGGGGTGGTCTATGATCCGTCCCGGGACGAGCTGTTCGTTGCGGAGAAGGGCAAAGGCGCTTATCTGAGAGGCCAAAGGATAGAAGTTTCCGGGGAAACACGGCTGTCCGACAGCTTGATCGGGACAGGCTTCCCGGCAGATCGCAGCGCCCTGCCCGTTAATTTGACAGGCTTGCAGGCTATCACTCCGCAGGTAAGAAATGTGCGGACGGCCGGATCGGCAGCCCTTCATCTGGCGTATGTGGCCGCCGGAAGACTGTCGGGCTTCTGGGAAATCGGTTTGAACGCCTGGGACATGGCTGCGGGAGCCCTGCTGGTGCAGGAGGCCGGAGGGAAAATAACGGATACGTATGGCACGCCTTATAGTTTATCCGTTCGCAACGTTCTCGCGAGTAACGGTAAAATTCATGACGAATTCAGAGAAACCTTGAAGCAGGCAGATGCTTTGGGATACAGCTAGGAGGAGGGGCGTCTAGCCCCCTCTTGCTTTCTCAGCCGAGAGAGACGGAATAGCGAAACTGGAATCAGCCCGAACCAGCTAACCGTCCATCCCCCGTAGACAGTGCTTTTACGCTGACATAATACATTCGGAGATCCTCCGAAAAGTAGATAAGTCGGGTAGAGTCCTTTATTTGCATGAATAATCGTACAGATGGACAGACAAGCCCCGTGGAAGGGTCCCCTCTGTACGATATCGTACAAACTTCTCCGAGTTATTTTTCAGCTCCCCGATGTTTGCTATTGATTTTCTTGCACAGGGGTGCTATCTTTTTTATATATTAAACCAAGCAAGCGCATCGGAATAATTTATGATAAAGGATCGGATTTAGGGGGACATAAGCTAAATTAGGGGAGGATGAGGACGAAGGATGGAACGTCATTTTACGATGAATTGGAACCATGAACAACTGGCCGCTACGATCCATTATCCGGAGATGGACAATGCCGAGAAGGGGGCGGATCACTGCCGCTGGCCGCTGGTCATTATTTGCCATGGCTTCATCGGCAACCGGATCGGGACGGATCGGCTGTTCGTCAAGACAGCGCGCCGGCTTAGCCGTCAGGGCTTCATGGTCATCCGCTTTGATTATGTCGGGTGCGGGGAGAGCAGCGGTGAATATGGGGCGCAGGGCCTGAATCATCTGGTCGAGCAAACCCGCAGAGCAATCGATTACGGATTGGAGATCGATTGCATTGATCCCGAGAGGGTGATTCTGCTCGGTCACAGCTTGGGCGGGGCGGTCGCCGTTCTGACCGCTGCCAAGGACAAACGGGTGAAGTCCCTCGTGCTCTGGGCCGCCGTGGCAAATCCGTTAAGCGATATTGTACGTATCGTGGGAGATTCGGTCTATGAACAGGCGGTTAAATCCGGGCAGGCCGATTACAGCGGATACCGCCTAACGGCGGGCTTCTTCGAATCCATGACCGGCCAGCATCCGTTTCAGGAAGCCGGCAAGTTCAATGGCGATGTTCTGGTCGTTCACGGCTCGGCCGATGAGGACGTGCCGGTAGACTATTGCTTCCTGTATCAGAAAATGTTCTGGCTGCGGTCGCTCGGCCAATGCGACAAGGAAGTTATACTGCAGGCGAACCATACCTTCTCTTCCTCGGAGCATACTGCCCAGCTGCTTAAGATAACGACGGATTGGCTGCATTCTATTAATAAACGGCGTGAAGAATGGAACGACTGGATGATTTAGAAGAGTAGGGATTGCCGGAGGATGTACCGGATAAACGAGGATAGAGAATGCCGGCCGCCCGGCCTTGAAGCCGGGTGCGGCGGCACAATATTCATAAAGAGTCGCCTTCCGGGTCCATTAATTCGTATAAACGGTCCTCGTGATCCCGGGAGACAAGCCGGCAAATCCCCTCCTCGGCCATTATGCGGTCGATGTACATAGAGACCAAAGGATAGATATGCGGCTTTTCCGTAATATATCGGTTGTCATCCGCATGATGATGCTGAATTAATAGTTCGGACAGGATGCGTGCGGAGCGGATTCCCTGCAATAGGTAGTGGCGAACCGCCGCTTGAAGAGAGGAGCTCAGTCCGGGCACCGGATAAGTGTGGTCCGCCGGCCGATCAGGGACGGTCTGAGGCTGCTCCATATCGAACAAATCGAAGGAAAGCTGTGGATCGTCATCATCCGTATTCAAGCTTAGGGTGGGTTGGCTTGCAGCATAGAGCGCGTCCATTGCCGGCAAAGCATGTTCGGCCGGTTCGAAGGTCGAGGGCGGCCGGCTGTCGCGAAATTTCCTGAGGCTTTCCTGCAGCCTGGCCACCTGCCTGTCCAGAAGCGGCAGCCCAAGCTCGAGATGGCCTGCGATATCCTTCGGAACTTCGAAGCCGTCTGGAAGAGGCAGAGTAAAATAATCGGAGAGCTGCCAGCCGTCACGATATTTCACCAGTATTTCGAACTGTTCCTGATCAAGGACATCGAAGCCTTTTATAATTTGACTGACTATTTTGGCATCGATTAATGTATGCTCCTCCAAGTGCTTGATGCCCAGCTTGAGCACACTGCCGTCCTTCTTATTTTCCACATGATGCTGGTACCGAAGGGAAGCGCCGCATTCGCATTTTAAATCCGTGCTGCGCACCCCGGCATCTATATATCCTACGTAAATCCAGTCCTCCAGAAGATGCTCTATTTCCTCGTAAGTGGCTGTTTCCGGTATGCGGGCTCCTTTTCTGGCCGCCATATGCCGGGCGAACACCGTTCTTCGGCTGCGTTTTAACGTATCCGCCAAAAATACTCTCTGCTCCTCGGACAATTGATTCAGAATCGAATCCCGTTCCTCCATCGTTAACGAATAAACTGCATTCATAGATTCCTCCCCCTCTAAACCAGTATAGCCTTCAGAAGGGGATGCTTGTCCAGTGTTTCTCCATGCGTCTGAAGAATGAAACGTGAAAATGACCACCATAGCTGGGGGACATCCCCGACCGCCAAGCCATTTCTTCTCCGCTGCAGCCGTTAATTCTCCCGTTTGCCATCAACCGGATGATTATGAGCCCCCCGGGAAAACCTATACTACGGATGGCATTAACCCAGTAAGAGAGTGACAATGAGGAGTCTTATATGAAAAGGAAACGCTGGTTGGTTGCAGGACTGCCTGTTCTACTATTAAGTGCGGCATATGTCCTTCTGTTCTGGTGGGAACCCGAATATGCCTACGTTCCTCCGGCAAGCCAAGTCATGAATCCCCCATCGGATGCCCGGATGAAGGGGGAGGGAGGACAGGAATATGATTTATGGGGCCAGACCATAACGAAACGGGAAGGCGGTACGATGCTGGCGGATACTGCCATGCTCTCCTCCGGGAACGGGGCCATTGCGATTGATGAGGCCTTGCTGAAGCTCGGGAGGAAAGCCATGTACAAGGAAACCTTCGGCAATGAAGTTTTTCTGACGGACATTGTTGGCATTGTGGACGGACCGCTGACGATCAGAAATATGGCCAAGGCCATTATACAGCTTAAAGGACAGGGAACGTCAAATTTAAGGGTGGAATTGGCTGAGGATGTGGCCATCGGAGACAGGGTTTATAAGAAGGGCGAGATGATCGATACGGGAATCGATGTGCCCAAGGGAGCTTACGCCCCATTGGGCATGCCGGTGAAATTTTCGCAAGGCCGGTTGAAGGTAGGGATCAGCTGCATGGCTTGCCACGCTACCGTCGACCGGGAGACGAAGCACGTCATCGAAGGAGCACCGAACTCCGATCTCAATGCAGGTCTTGTTCTGGCCTTGGCTACTAACACCAGCGCCTATTTCACACATACCGACGTCGAGAACGTCGCCAAATTTATCAAGGATTTGAACCGGACCGTTCCGACATCGGACAATCATACGGCGGTTCTGCCCGACCCTGCGGCGCTGGAGAAGGCGGTGGACGAAAATTTGGCCAAATGGCCGCCGGGCAATTTCGATTCAACAATCGATATGGCCAGCAACCCTTCCCAGATTCCGGATTCCTTCACCAAGGGCGGCCATCCCTACGGGTGGAGCGGGTTTGCTGCGGCAGGCCCTTTCCACGGGCTGAGTGCGTTCAGCAATAATGTTCATGCTCAGAACTCGGATTCCCTGGCACAGGTGGAAGCGAGCCCGGAATTGTTCGGTCTGGACAAGGAGGTTTATCTGGGAATTCTTCTGCAGAATTCGGCCAATCCCCGATATCGCTACGATCCCCGAAGCGGCTTGAAGCCTTCGGAGTTTTTGGCCAAGGTGGACCCGACTCCGGGGGTGCCGGGGGTCAACGAAATGATCAAACCCCCTTCCTTTCCCAATTTGACCCTGATGGCCCCGGATGGATTATTCATCAGCTCGCGCGGCTTTAAGGTAGGGGAACAGGTTAACGGGATGGCGGCATTCCAGAATACATTAGTTCCCCCTGAGCGCCGGGAGAAGACGAAAGCCGATGTATTGGAATTGGGAAGGACCGTTTTCCAACGGGCGCAGTGCATTTCCTGTCATTCCGGAGAAGCCTTCACCAACAACCGCGTGATTTCGTCTGCGGTCATCGGTACGGAGCCTTCCCGGGCCAAGGCGCTTAAGAAAACGGAGAGATTGTTCGGACCGACCACGATGTTTGCCCCGGATACCCCGGTTCCGGTTCCGCGCGGGGCGAAGGTGCTTGAAGTTCTCACGGGCCATCTCGATCCGGAGCAAATGAAGCTGGCCTTTGCCTGGGGGGATTCCCCGGGAGGATATAAGGTCAAGGGGCTGATCGGGCTTCGCTGGACGGCCCCGTATCTGCATGACGGAGGGGTAGCAGTTGGCCCGGACCTTGCGCAGGTGGGGATTCCCGGCGCCTTCATGCAGGGGGTGGAACCGGATCCGGCCAATAGCTTACGCGCGCTGATCGATAAGAAGCTGAGGCAGCAAGTCATCGCGGCCAACGAGCAGTCGCAGACGCTGAAGGAGGTGCATGTGGCTGGTATCGGGCATGAGCATTGGGTGGATTCAACCACCGGATTTACTAAAGAGCAGCAGGACGCCTTGATTGAATACCTACTCTCGTTAAAATAACCGGTCCGGTGAAAAACCGGGCCCGCAAATTTGGGGCTGAATGATTGCAGGCTGTTTTGTACACCCAAGATTACAGGAAAAGAGGGATTTCCCGTTGAAAGCAGTCACCTATCAAGGAATTAAGGACGTTCAGGTCAAGGAAGTGCAGGAGCCCCGGATCGAGAAGAGCGATGATGTAATCGTACGAATAACCAGTTCGGCGATTTGCGGCTCCGATCTGCATCTGATTCACGGAATGATACCGAATCTGCCCGCCGATTATATTATCGGGCATGAACCGATGGGAGTTGTCGAGGAAGTCGGGCCAGACGTAACGAAGGTGAAGAAGGGGGATCGCGTCATCATTCCCTTCACCGTTGCTTGCGGGCAATGCTTCTATTGCACCAACAACCTGGAAAGCCAGTGCGATAATTCCAATCTGCATGGGGAGGCGGGAGGCTTCTTCGGCTACTCGGAAACATACGGCGGCTATGCCGGCGGACAAGCGGAGCTGCTGCGGGTTCCGTTCGCCAACTTTACGGCCTTCAAGGTTCCGGAAGATTGTGAGCTGGAGGACGAGAAGCTGCTGTTTCTATCGGATATTCTCCCTACGGCATATTGGGGAGTGGACGATTCCGGAGTCAAGCAGGGGGATACGGTTATTGTGCTGGGGTGCGGCCCGGTCGGGCTGCTGGCGCAGAAGATCGCCTGGCTCAAAGGGGCGGAGAGAGTCATAGCGGTCGATTATATCGGCTACCGGCTGGAGCATGCGAAGCGTACGAACCGGGTGGAAATCGTCAATTTCGAAGAGGAAGACAACATTGGCAGCCATCTGAAGGAAATGACCGGCGGCGGGGCGGATGTCGTCATTGATTGTGTCGGGATGGACGGCAAGATGACGTTCCTCGAAATCGTTGAATCGGCCTTGAAGCTTCAGGGCGGGGCTATGGGGGCCATCCAGATTGCCAGCCAGGCGGTCCGTAAAGGCGGGACCATCCAACTGGTCGGAGTTTACGGCATGCGTTATAATGCTTTTCCGCTAGGCGATCTGTTCAGTCGAAATGTTACGTTGAAAATGGGGCAGGCGCCGGTCATTCACTATATGCCGGAGCTGTACCGGTTAATTACAGAAGGTCGGCTGGACCCGACGGATATTATTACCCATCGGCTGCCCCTGCTGGAAGCCAAGCAAGGATATGAAATATTCGATACCAAATCGGATAACTGCATCAAGGTAATCTTAAAGCCGTAGTCATATAAAAGGGACCGTCCCTGTCAGGGGCGGTCCCTTAATCGATACCGATGATTTCCCGCAAGCTAATGCAGAGGATTTGCCTCGCCAGCCGGCGGCTGTTCCCCTGTATCGGCTATACGCTCGGTCATGCCTGGCATTACCGGAAGGAAAGGCTCCAGCCCGGAGAAAAATTGCGCCTGTTCCTCATGAGAGACCAGCCCAAGCTCCACGCCGGTTGCCTTGGCTATAAACGGATCGAGCGTGCACAGGTCGGCTGCCGTCACATCCGCCAAGCTTGTCTTGCCAAGAGAGTAGCATGCAAGCTCCATCTCCCGTATGGCCGCATTGAGGAAGTTGACCAAAGTTTCGGTGCTCCGTTCCGGGTCCAATTGATCCGTCATTTTCGCATTGTAGACAACCAGGCTTGTAGGGGGCTCGAACGGCACCGACTTCGTCATCTGGTCGCTGATCAGGGCCATGATAACGGCCGTTCCCATATAGACGGCATCGGCTCCCAAAGCGATTGCTTTCAGACAATCCCCGGGAGTGACCAGCCCTCCGGTTGCAATAAGGCTGACATCCCCGGTCCTGCCCTTGCGTGCAAGAAACTTGGAGGCCCTCGTAATGGCATACAGGGTGGGCAGTCCCACATCGTCCTCCAGAATAGGGGCGGCAGCATGGGTTCCGCCTTCGGCACCGTCCAGCGTTACGAAATCGACCCCGGCTTCCAGAGCGATTTGCAGCTCTTCCTCCAGAAAGTGGGTGGCCGCTATTTTCAGACCTACCGGGACCCCGGTCTCTTCCCTCAGCTTCTTGACAAGGGAAATAAACTGCTCCTTCGTGTCTACGCCCGGCAGACGGGAATGAATGACCGCATCTTCCCCTTCCGGGATGCCGTACACCTCGCGAAATTCGACGCCTATATTTTTGGCGGCCGTCCGCTGCGGGCTGGACCCTTGAGCCCCCTGGCCCAACTGGATCTCAATGGCATCCATTCGGCTGTACTTATCCGGTGTATTTAGCCAGCCTCCGCGATTGTATTGGCCGATGAGAAGAGAGGCTGCTTCTCTTTCTTCCTCAAGCAACCCGGCTTCCCCCGTATTGGTAGCCGTACCGATTTTGCTGGCCGCGCGGGCAAGGGCGATTTTGGCGGTTTTGCTCAACGCTCCTCCATAAGACATGGCTGCAATCATGATGGGGATGGAGATCGTGAGCGGTTTCCGCGCTTTTTTGCCGATCGTTACGGAGGTATTGATCTGAACGTCTTCCGGAGTCGGGAATCGATGCAGATGAACGGGATTAAACAGCAGCTTCTCCCATGGCGAGAAGCGAATATGGCTTCCGAGAGGTCTTGCGGGAGGCAGCCCCGATTTGGAACGCATCATAATCTCCATCAAGGAAATTGGACCAACCTTCTTGGTGGAAGGGAACATCTCGAACAGGTTCTCGGTATACTGATCCCTCGCGATTCTTTCGATCGCTTTATCCACGCTTTCATTGACGGCGCTTCTAATGATATTGCTTACCCATTTGAACATGTTCAGCTCTCCTGTTATTATCCGTTCTATTGCTGCATGCCGTTCTTCAGCTCTTCCACCCGTTGGGCCAGGGACAGGCATATTTGCTTGACCTCGCCCAATTGACGGGCGGCATTCTGTTCCTCAATGGCGATCTGGTTCAGCCGGTCGTCTCCGAAATTCGTCAAATCCTGGAAGTGCCGGGTCTCGACCGCGGATAAAGTGCCCGCAATCGTTTGCAGGCGTTGAAGCTCGTGATGGACATATTCGAGGGAATCGTTAAACAGGTTGTCGGGAGTATCCATACACCGGTTTCAGTCCTTTCTTCGATAGAAATAGTGGCTTGATTTTACTATTCTGATTAACCTTTCCAATATTTATTCAAAAGCGGCTTTGGAGTAGATTGCCAAAATCCGGGCAGGCTATTAACGACAGATTTATGCAGGAAGGAAGAGTGGCCGGACGTGCGTAACTATACTTTCACCGGGGCGTTCTTATTGGGGATTGGAATTGTCGGAATGCTGGACGGGATCATTTTTCACCAAATTTTGCAGTGGCACAGCACTTTTATGCATACAGACCGCTTTCATCAAATCGTCAGTGACGGCATATTTCATTTGATCGTGACGATCATCCTGTTTATCGGGGCCGTCCTTTTGCGACCTTCACCCCTTGGATTGGAGGACCGAGGGACAAAGGAATCTATATATCATCCACTAGAAAGTTATTGACTCAACTTTCGCAGAGCGAAAATCGGCATAATTGCATGATGTGACTGAACTAACGGTGAATGTAATACTGAGGTTG
>NZ_VEGP01000160.1 GCF_007679495.1 Paenibacillus sp. 32O-W
GAAAATCTAGATACGCTTAAAGTAACTTTTAGGCAATACGAAACTAGACCCTTGCCAATTCATTTTTTTTAAGGGCCTTGGGTAGAAATATGTATCAACATCGAATTAGGCCGATTGTTCGATGTTAACTTTTATTCCTAGAGACTCTAGACGTTTGATTGCTTGCTTAATTACGATGTCTCTTCGCCGTTGATCATAAAAGTCGGCACCGAGTTCGATATAGTTTTCTTTCCGCGTTAAGAGGTGGTAGGCTATTGTTAAAATCGTGTGTCCTACTGCTACAGCAGCGCGATTTGCTCCTCTACGGGAAGCAATACGTTGGTACTGGGCAGATAAATAAGTGTTCTTTGTTCTTGCAGCGGAGCGAGCAGCTTCTACCAGGGTGGCTCGAAGCTTTTTGTTACCCTTTCGTGTTCGACCGGACTTGCGCTTTCCAGCGCTTTCGTTATTGCCTGGAGCCATCCCTGCCCACGAACACAAATGGGCAGCAGAAGGGAATTGTTCCTCCACGTTGGTGCCGATTTCCGCCAGCAATTGTTCAGCGGTACGTCGGCCGACGCCAGGGATCGTATCCAAACGCTCCAGGTCCTCCTCAAAAGGGAGCATGCGTTCTTTCACTTCTTCATCCAGATTGGCGATCTGTTCATCCAAAAAATCAATATGCTTCAGTTGCGTTTCGAGCATCAGCTTCTGATGAGGCCCGATCAGTCCCCGTAACGCACGCTCAAGATCGCCTTTTTTGTTTTTTAAGCGCGCCTTAGCCAACTCAGCTAATTTCCGGGAATCTTCGACGCCTTCGATCATCGCTTCGATCATGGCCCGTCCGGATACACCCAAGATATCCGTTGCCACGGAAGAGAGTTTAA
>NZ_VEGP01000161.1 GCF_007679495.1 Paenibacillus sp. 32O-W
CGAATAGTACACGTATGAGCTTGTTACAAAGAGCAATCATCGATTGCTTCTTCTTGAGCGGATTGTCCATTCGTGTCGTGTAATAATGATGCAATGCACGAAACTCAGGGTTCTTGGCTACTAAGGTAAGGGTCACACGATACAACAAGGCTCGTAACCGGCAGCGCCCTCGCTTAGATATGGTCGTTTCTCCCTTGCGGTCTCCGGAACTGTTCTCCCGTAAGCTAAGTCCAGCGTGGCGTACGATTTGCTGACTGTGTACGTAGTTGTCCAGATCGCCGACTTCGGCCAGAAACCCCGCTACGGTAGTCAGCTTGACACAAGGGATACTCATCATTTCTTCGGCCCCGGGTATTTGTTTGACCAGAGCTTCAACCAGTTCCATCAGTTGATCAAGCTGCCTAGACAGCATAGTGTACTGCTCCAAGCACATGGCTAGCTCATGTTTGGCTGCTGTAACACCTTCCGTTAGGCCGATGGATTTACTGGCTGTGCGATACAGCAATGCGGCTCTTTTGGCTCCTACTGCACGCTCTACACCGTTCTTCTTCCATGTTGCCACGATCGATGTTTCGCCGGCTTGAACCACCTCTTGCGGCAGAGGGAAGTGTTCCAGTGTAATAAGCGATGCCTTTCCTTCCCACTTTTTAAACACCTGAGTGTATTCGGGGAAGAAGCGATCCAACCAATTGTGGATTCTTGCCTTCGCACGATTGAGATCTAGGTTTAGTCGCTCTCGTTGATTCATGTAGACCCTCAGATCCGCGTAGACTCCTTCTGGTAACTGAGGCTTCGTATAACGACCGTCGATCACCAATTTTCCTATGACTTTGGCATC
>NZ_VEGP01000162.1 GCF_007679495.1 Paenibacillus sp. 32O-W
CCAATCCAAGCAGGAAACGACTGATATTGACGCCGATTCGCTCGCTTCTTAATGCTGTAGAACTTTTGACTGTCCAGCTCTATAAAAAAAGCGAATAATATTTATTTTTGGTTTATTACGACCATCTTTTTGCCGGCGGTTGCCGTTATTACACCGGTCTATATTATTTTGGCGAAACTAAATATGCTGGATACGAAGCTGGCTCTCATTTTGCTGAATACGGGTGCGGGAATTCCTTTAATGATTTGGATGTGTACCACCTACTTCAAAGAGATTCCCGGCGAAATTATAGAAGCGGCTACAATAGACGGCTGTTCGAAGACTGGGACATTCTTCAAGATTATGCTGCCTTTAATTAAAAACGGCATCATCTCCTCGGCATTGCTGGTATTTATTGTGACGTGGAATGAGTTTTTCTTCGCCGTCACCGCAACCGCTACAAAATCGGCGACCCTGCCGGTTTATATGAGCAAATTTATGACACAGCAAGGTTATTTCTGGGGCAAGATGTCGGCCGCCGGTACGATGGTCGTTCTCATCCCCGTTTTGCTCGGCTTCTTTAGCTATAAGTCCTTTGTTAAAGGGCTGACAGCCGGTTCGGTTAAAGGATGAAGCGGCAAGATCCGCACCTTTGCCTTCATACGAAGTCCAGTCGTTACAACGGCTGGGCTTTTTTGATATATTTGACATTCGCCCCGCAACCATACTACAATACGTAGTATCGGGAAGTGAATATAAAATGAGAATTAAACCTAAATTTCGAAAGTACCGTTCATTGAAAACATAAAAAAGTGCCCAAATCTTTGGTAGAATGGTGTTTGTCGAG
>NZ_VEGP01000163.1 GCF_007679495.1 Paenibacillus sp. 32O-W
AAGCGTTCAATATCGCCGATCTCCGACAGAATGCCGGCGGCATACACCAAATCGATGCCCGGTATGGAGCGAAGGCACTTGGCTCCCGGTAGATCCTCGATCAACTTCTCGATCGCCTTGTCCAGCTCCTTGAGCTGAGCTTGAATGCTCCGAATGGATAGGATGGACGTACCGAGTACGAGGTCAATGGAGTCTTCCATTACCTTAGATAGCCGATAGGACGCCCGTGCGGCTTTCTGAATGCACGCGGCGACACCTTCAGGATCCGGGAATCGGTTCCTGCCTTTGTCCTTGAGGTAGTCCGCCAGGACGGCAACATCCATGTTGGCAATCTCATCGAGGCTGTACTTCTCCAAGAGCAGTTCCATAATGGCATGGCCAAAGACGGAGCTGTCTACTTCAGAACGGAACGCATTGCACTTGTAGAACAAGTTCTGAAGAAAGTACTGCTTCTCTCGCGTAAGATTATGGACGAGGTGAAACCGCATGCGGGTGATGCGTTGAAGAGCGAGATACCGCTCCTGCATGACAACGCTGGTCGTTAACCTTCCAAATCGCAGACGATCAGCAATAATCCAAGCATCGAGCCGGTCGGTCTTATCCAAGTCGGCGTATGCCTCTCTGAATTTGTTGATCAACTTGGGATTGATGGTGAACACTTTAGTTTTGCGCTTGCGCAACGCGTCATCTTCGTGTAAGTACATCGCTGGATGCCAGCTGTAGACGGATGTAGCTTCAAGGCCAATGTGGATTTCCGAAGCCGGTAGCTTGTCCGCTGCTGAAAGGATCCGGT
>NZ_VEGP01000164.1 GCF_007679495.1 Paenibacillus sp. 32O-W
CCCCTAACCACTCCCCTTAACCTTCCAGCACCGGGCAGGCGTCAGCCCGTATACTTCGCCTTTCGGCTTCGCACAGACCTGTGTTTTTGCTAAACAGTCGCTTGGGCCTATTCACTGCGGCCCCCTCGGGCTATTCACCCTACCGAGGCACCCCTTCTCCCGAAGTTACGGGGTCATTTTGCCGAGTTCCTTAACGAGAGTTCTTCCGAGCGCCTTAGAATTCTCTTCCTACCTACCTGTGTCGGTTTACGGTACGGGCACCTTCTCCCTGGCTAGAGGCTTTTCTTGGCAGCTGGAGTACAAGTTCTTCGGTACTGCAATTTTCCCTCCCCATCACAGCTCAGCCTTACAGTGTGCGGATTTGCCTACACACCAGCCTTACTGCTTGGACAGACTCTTCCATCCGTCTGCAACTCTTCCCTTCTGCGTCACCCCATCGCTCATAACGGTTCACGGTGGTACAGGAATTTCAACCTGTTGTCCTTCGACTACGCCTTTCGGCCTCGCCTTAGGTCCCGACTTACCCTGAGCGGACGAACCTTCCTCAGGAACCCTTAGGTTTTCGGCGGACAAGATTCTCACTTGTCTTTTCGTTACTCATACCGGCATTCTCACTTGTATGCTGTCCAGCAGTCCTCACGATCTACCTTCAACCTGCATACAACGCTCCCCTACCCATGCATCGTCTTCACTCCGACTTCGAGTGTGTTTAGCCTGAGGCATTGGACCAGAATCTTCATCCAAAGATGATTTCTCCTCGATGT
>NZ_VEGP01000166.1 GCF_007679495.1 Paenibacillus sp. 32O-W
TTTAGGCTTTAGCCAGTTGAGTGCGTGAAACGCGCGAAACAAAAAACCACCCGCTATGCGGGTGGAGGGATCGAGGGTTTGACCACCAAGACCATTCCGATAAAATTGAGATGTTCAGGCTCAATGAAAGGAATGGTCTTAGATGGCAAACAAGAACTACAGTCTAGCTCACACGAAGTGGATGTGCAAATACCACATTGTGTTCACCCCAAAGTATAGACGGAAAGCGATCTATAATCAAGTGAGGAAAGACTTAATTGAAATTTTCAAACGTCTATGTAAGTACAAGGGAGTGGAGATTCTAGAAGGTCATATGATGCCAGATCATGTGCACATGCTGGTAGCCATTCCGCCCAAGATATCCGTATCATCGTTCATGGGATATCTGAAGGGGAAGAGTTCGCTAATGATCTTTGAAAAGCACGCACAACTCAAGTATAAATATGGAAATCGAAAATTCTGGGCAGAAGGATATTATGTGAGTACAGTGGGCTTAAATGAAGCAACCGTAGCAAAATACATTCGTGAACAAGAGGCACATGACCAAGCTGTAGATAAATTGAGTGTAAAAGAATACGAAGATCCGTTTAGCAGTAACAGGAGCAAAAAGTAATAAACCCGTTTAACGGGTAAGTGAAAGTGACAAATTACACTGAGCCTGAACAACTTTGTTGTCAGGCTAGCGTCTTTAGGCGCAGTTTGGCAACAGGGGGTTATACCCCAAGAGCAAACCACCCGTTGGACGGGTGGTTATGATT
>NZ_VEGP01000167.1 GCF_007679495.1 Paenibacillus sp. 32O-W
TTATGGCTTTAGCCAGTTGAGCTCGCGAAGCGTGCGAAACAAAAAACCACCCGCTATGCGGGTGGAGGGATCGAGGGTTTGACCAACAAGACCATTCCGATAAAATTGAGATGTTCAGGCTCAATAACGAAAGGAATGGTCTTAGATGGCAAACAAGAGCTATAGTTTAGCTCACACGAAGTGGATGTGCAAGTACCACATTGTGTTCACCCCGAAGTATAGACGGAAAGAGATTTATAATCAAGTGAGGAAAGACTTAATCGAAATTTTCAAACGATTATGCAAATACAAGGGAGTGGAGATAATCGAAGGTCACATGATGCCCGATCATGTACATATGTTGGTAGCAATTCCCCCAAAAATCTCAGTATCATCATTTATGGGATACCTGAAGGGGAAAAGCTCACTCATGATATTCGAGAAGCATGCTACCTTGAAGTATAAATATGGTAATCGAAAATTTTGGGCGGAGGGATACTACGTCAGCACAGTGGGCTTGAATGAAGCCGCCGTGGCAAAATATATCCGTGAGCAAGAAGCACACGACCAGGCAATTGATAAACTGAGTGTGAAAGAGTATGAAGACCCATTCAGCAAAAACAGTAGCAAGAAGAAGTAAACCAGTTTAACTGGTAAGTGAAAGTGACAAATTACACTGAGCCTGAACAATTTTATTGTCAGGCTAGCGTCTTTAGGCGCAGTTTGGCAACAAGGGGTTATACCCCAAGAGCAAACCACCCGTTTGACGGGTGGTT
>NZ_VEGP01000168.1 GCF_007679495.1 Paenibacillus sp. 32O-W
GCGTCTTTAGGCGCAGTTTGGCAACAAGGGGTTATACCCCAAGAGCAAACCACCCGTTTGACGGGTGGTTCTGATTTAATATAAGTCTCACCTTACACCTGTTCTTATATTACATCGGTAAACGTGCCTGTCCCAAGGACGGCGATAGCCGTTTATCCTTGTGCTGCACAGCTTTTATTGCAAATTCCGCTGCTTGAAGGGGCCAAACAACCAATCCGGGGCACCCCGATAGGGCAAAGGCAACAGGTACAGGCAACAGGCACAGGTATAGGCACAGGTACAGGTGCAGGTACAGGTGCAGGTACAGGCACAGATGACTAACTGGATTTATCCAGTTAGTTTGCCCCTGTAGGGGAAAAACGAAAACTAACTGGTATTCAACCAGCTATTTATAGCGAAAAGGGCGCTATCAACAGAAAGTACCGATTCTAACTACAGTTTTTTTAGACCGCCATGCCTCTGTCCGCGTCACCATCAGATGATGAAAATGGATGGATTTTCAAGGTAGAATAGAGTTGAATTGCTTCAATAGTATGAAATTTGAAAACTAAATGGATTTCATACAGCTAGATTTCTATATTCGGAAGAAATATGGAAACTAAATGGAAAACCTACAGCTAGTTTGCGCCAAAACAGCCGTTTCGCCCAAAGTTGCCCATTTTAGCTGTAGTTTATCCAGTTAGTTTGATCATTTTCGCCCATTCGCTTGAATCTACCTGTACAAAATACAGTTAGACGTGC
>NZ_VEGP01000169.1 GCF_007679495.1 Paenibacillus sp. 32O-W
CTTAAACTACCACCTGCTCAAAGCAGGTGGATTTAGACATAAATGTCGACGACTAAAGTCGTAGCGTAAGAGTAAAACTCTTCTAAATGTCCTTACGCTCAAGCGTACTTCAACAACGACTAAAACTCGTCCTCAATCTTGAAAATTTCGTTCTTCTCGCCACTAAATTGATTGGCAATGTAATTTCGAATCATTTCTTCCGTGACATTTCCTACTGTCGCACAAAAATATCCCCTTGCCCACAAGTGTTGACCCCAGTAGCGTTTCTTTAGTTCTGGAAATTCTTCTTGCAGCAATCGCGATGATCTTCCTTTTAGATACTGTACAACTTTACTCGGGGCTAGGCTTGGCGGACAGGACAGCAATAAGTGAATGTGCTCTTTACCTACACTTCCCTGCAATATTCCGATCCTTCTCGCCTCGCACCCTTGCCGGATCAACTCCCGCGTCCTTACCGCCAATTGCCCTTTCAGTATCTGATATCTGTACTTTGTAACCCATATCACATGATATTTGATGTCGTAGACCGCATGACTGTTTTTCTGGTATCCTTCCATACTTTCACCCCTTCAGTAAAAGTATTTCCAGATCCTGTAGGGCTAAAAGCGGATACCGTCTAAAGACGGTGGAGTTGAACCTCGCTTTTGGAAGTTAAA
>NZ_VEGP01000016.1 GCF_007679495.1 Paenibacillus sp. 32O-W
ATCTTCGGACACCTCGATTTTGCTGAATTTATTGTCGCATTCTCGATTCTCGGTGTCCACTATTCAGTCTAGCATCACACGTATTCAGGGAATTTCGTTCATAGTGTGCTGTTGAGAATGCTGCTTCCGATGAGTACGTGGTCAAAATGTGGTCAAATGGCGGTCACTATAACATTAACCCCAATAGCACATGAAAGACACTCGATAATAGCTCGTTCTGTGTGTCGCGGCCGTATCCATTCATTCCATTATCGGGTATAATGTTTATAAGTAAAGATCGAAAAAAGATCGCGGGAAGCGACCGATTTAGCAACATATTTTGATAAAGGAGTGGTTCTCCATGTCATTGGTACGCAAACTCCATCCTCATATAGCAAAAGACTTAAGGGAGTTTTTATCTGAAAACAATATTTCCACCAAGAAACTTATCATAGATCTTGAAGCAGAAACCATCGAGGACTTTGATGATTACTCAGTTGATGACATTTTAAGTGTAGCTGGAATTCTGAAGCCCGGGGAAGCGCAAGAATTATTAGACCACATTCAGGAGTCACGGGAGGGCTGGGGAAAGTGACTCACAACCACTCCGGATATTTATTCGATTCGAACATCGTCATCGCCATTCTGGACAACGATCATGCTGCTGTTAACTTAGTGCGCCAAGCCCAAGAAGAAAAACAGCGAATATTCTTTTCGACGATTACGGAATGTGAAGTACTAAGTGGTATTAAACACAATCAGTTTTTAATCGCAGAGCGATTATTCTCCCCCAGACATATGATACATGTCGATTCCACCGTCGCAAGAAAAGCCGCTTCCATGCAAAGCGAGCAAAGAAGCAAGGGACGGAAAATAAAAACTCCGGATGCGCTCATTATTGCAACTGCCTTTACAGCTAATTTGGTACTGGTTTCCCGGGATTCAGACATGAACTTTGTTACGAATGAGTATGGGATGACTTTGTTAAAAATATGATGGTACATCGCTGCTTGCGGAGGCCGGAGTCGGCATTCATGAGATCATGGAAAGGCTGGGCCATCAAGATGATGAAATCACAAAACGAGTATATTTGCATGTCACAAAGAGTATGAAAAAAGAAGCTTCCCAGAAGTTCAGCGTATTAATGAACAACTTATTAAACCAACGAGGACTGTAGTGGGTCCTCAATTTTTTAAGTGTTATCTATTACTTGTTGTTTTTCATGCATAATCCCTATCTCAGCAATAATCCTCATAATTCCCTCTTGAATAGACCCTATCAAATAGAATAACTTCACAAAACTGTTTAAGCATACTTGAAGATATATACGGATCCCTCGAATTATATATCTCCCTCTCCTCGAATCGACCTATATAGGTAAACAGTCCTTCCTTCATGCTCTCAGTAACAGACATCATATCTGATAGCAATTTTGAAAGAACATCTTGTTTTTTATTTAATACATCAATCCAGGCACAAGTACAATTCTTTCTATTCTCAATCAGTACTCCCCTTTTTATAAAAAGAAAGACACCTTAGAGTAAAACTCTAAGGTGTCTTAAATATCGATGTGGTCAAACGGCGAAGAACCCTTGATGTTACAGGCTTTACAGCCTTATTTCCGCATGGTACGCGCTAGCGTTCCATCGGCAATCCAATCTACCGCTTAAACGCGGTCGCTCATCCTCGAATTCCTTCGTTGGATGATTGGATTACATCATACCGCCCATGCCACCCATTCCGCCCATGTCAGGCATAGCCGGCTTATCTTTCTCAGGCTTGTCGGCAATGACAGCTTCAGTGGTCAGGAACATAGCGGCTACGGAAGCTGCATTTTGCAGTGCGGAGCGGGTAACCTTCGCAGGGTCTACGATTCCTGCTTCGATCATGTTCACCCATTCGCCGGTTGCTGCGTTGAAGCCTACGCCGATTTTCTCGCCTTTCAGGCGCTCAACGATAACGGAGCCTTCCAGACCAGCATTGCTGGAGATGGTACGTACCGGCTCTTCCAGTGCGCGAAGAACGATGTTTACACCAGTCTTCTCGTCGCCGGAAGCATCTACAGCTGCTACAGCATTGTATACGTTAACCAGCGCAGTACCTCCACCGGATACGATACCTTCTTCTACTGCAGCACGAGTAGAGTTCAGGGCGTCCTCGATGCGCAGCTTGCGCTCTTTCAGTTCGGTTTCGGTAGCTGCTCCAACTTTGATGACAGCTACGCCGCCGGACAATTTAGCCAGACGCTCTTGCAGCTTTTCTTTATCGAATTCGGAAGTAGTTTCTTCCAATTGGGTTCTGATTTGCTGGATACGAACTCCGATATCCTTCTTGTCGCCGGAACCGTCCACGATGATCGTGTTTTCCTTAGTAACACGAACTTGACGGGAACGTCCAAGCTGCTCGATGCCGGTCGATTTCAGCTCAAGACCGAGCTCTTCCGTGATCACTTGACCGCCGGTCAATGCAGCGATGTCGCCGAGCATAGCTTTGCGGCGATCTCCGAAGCCAGGAGCTTTAACAGCTACGCAAGTGAATGTACCGCGCAGTCTGTTGACTACGAGGGTAGCCAGAGCTTCGCCTTCCACGTCTTCTGCGATGATCAGCAGCGGACGTCCTTGCTGAACTACTTTCTCCAATACAGGAAGAACTTCCTGGATGTTGGAGATTTTCTTGTCAGTGATCAGGATGTACGGATCTTCCAGAACAGCTTCCATCTTGTCCGTATCCGTGATCATGTAAGGAGAAATATAACCGCGGTCGAATTGCATTCCTTCCACGACTTCCAATTCGGTAGCGAAGCCTTTGGATTCTTCAACGGTAATAACTCCGTCGTTGCCGACCTTTTCCATTGCTTCTGCAATCAGTTGGCCAACTTCTTCGTCGCCGGAAGAAATAGCGGCAACTTGAGCGATAGAGTTCTTGCCTTCGATCGGCTTGGCGATCTTCTTCAGCTCTTCTACAGCTGCTTTAACCGCATTCTCGATTCCTTTGCGGATAACCATCGGGTTAGCGCCGGAAGTAACGTTCTTCAGCCCTTCGCGGATCATCGCTTGAGCCAATACGGTAGCGGTAGTCGTTCCGTCACCGGCTACATCGTTAGTTTTGGTTGCTACTTCTTTAACCAATTGAGCTCCCATGTTTTCGAAAGCGTCTTCCAGCTCGATTTCTTTCGCAATGGTCACGCCGTCGTTAGTGATCAACGGGCTTCCGAATTTTTTCTCAAGAACGACGTTGCGCCCTTTAGGACCCAAAGTCACTTTTACAGCATTTGCTAAAGCATCTACACCACGGAGCATCGCACGACGTGCGTCTTCGCTAAACATAATGTCTTTGGCCATGTATAAACCCTCCTATTTCAATAGGTACTCAAAAAATTTACTTTCTCTAACGTCGAAACGAATCGATATCTATCAGGTTTAAGCTAATACAGCGAGAATGTCGCTTTCACGCATGATCAGTAGCTCGCGGCCTTCGAATTTCACTTCGGTACCAGCGTATTTGGAGAAGAGTACACGGTCTCCTTCTTTAACTTCCAAAGGAATGCGTTCCCCGTCTTTCACCGCACCGCTGCCTACTGCAATGACTTTGCCTTCTTGCGGCTTTTCCTTAGCCGTGTCGGGCAGAACAATACCGCTAGCAGTAGTTTCCTCCTTAGCAATGGCTTCGATAACAACGCGATCGCCTAACGGTTTGATCATGGATAAATAGCCTCCTTTAATTTTTGCTTTAGCGGCCTATGTAGCCGAATTAGCACTCGTTCGATTCAAGTGCTAATAACACTTTTTATCATAAACATTTTCCAATGCTTTTGCAAGTAGTTTTGAGGGAAATTTCATATTTTTTTGCCGCTCTGAGTAAAAAGAACACGTTCCGCGGCCTCAGCCCTTCAGCCGAGGAAATTTGAAGCGTTTTCCATTGCTCCACCTCATTTTTCAAACGATGCCGCACCCGGTTTATTTCCCTCTTTAGGTTCGCTACAATACGATTGAGGCCGAAGATTTTATCTTGAAAATGAGGAGGCTTTTTTCATGGATTCTTTAAACGGCAAGTTCACATCGGTTACGCCTATTCTGCGAATCTTTGAAGATAATAAGGCTAAAGAGTTCTATCTCTCTTTCCTGGAATTCCAATTGGATTGGGAGCACCGGTTTGAGGAAGGAGCCCCGCTGTACATGCAGGTCTCCCGTGACCAAACCGTCCTTCACCTTTCGGAACATCATGGGGATTGTTGTCCGGGCTCTGCTATTCGCATTCAAACCGAGAACATTGCCGCCTTTCATGAAAGATTGCTGTCCAAAAATTACGCATATGCCAAACCCGGGCTGGAAACAACTCCGTGGGGTACTTTAGAGGTTAGCGTTACGGACCCTTTCGGCAATCGGCTAATCTTCTACGGCCATCCCGAATGACCTCATTCCTATAATCCAAGCAAAAGAAAGCCAGGGCACCTTCCCTGGCTTCCATACCATTCAATTATGTGAATCAATCTCCGAATTCTTCTTCCCACTGCCTGTCCCTCTCCAACTGCTTGCGATAGATCATGCCCGACAAGAAAACACTGAATTCGTATAACAGAATCAGCGGAATGATAACGAGGATATCGGAAATCAAATCCGGCGGAGTAATTACCGTACCGACAATCACAAGTATCATATAGGCGTATCTGCGCATTTTCCGAAGACGCGGGGGGGTGAGAATTCGCAGTTTGGTCAGAAACATGACGACGATGGGAAGCTCGAACAGCAATGAAATCGGCAGCAAAATGTTAAACATGAAAGAAAAATATTGTATGATCCCGTAGGTTTCCGTCAACCCGATGCTCCGGTTAACAGAAGATGTAAACATGAAGGCCATCTTGAACACAATAAAATAAGCAAAAGCAAGCCCAAGAAGGAACATCACAACCGTAAACGGGATGTACCTCAGGGTAGCCCTTCTTTCCACTTCCCGCAGGCCGGGTCTGACGAAAGCCCAAATCTGATACAAAGTAAAGGGCAGGACCACAATAAGAGCAATAATAAAAGCAAACTGCATATAAACCTGGATACCATCCCACAGGGAGAAAGCATTCCATTCAATCTCCGAAGCGGGCGGCACCGATTTAAAATATTCCAAAAGATGAATCGCCGCAAAGAAGCCGCCGATCATCGCGATGACCAAAACAACAATTACCCAGATCAAGCGTCTGCGCAGCTCAGACAAATGCTCGACCAGGGTCATCGATTCTTCCTGCATAGCTTCACCAACCGATCTTTCTCTCTGTGGAGGCTGTCCAACCTGCCTTCATGACCTGCAGCAGAATCAGTGCCGGGCCGATTGAACTTAAACCTTATGCGTCAGCACGAAAAACCGCAGCCCGGATCAGTCCGGGAGTCTTTTCGTATCGCGAGTGCGATCGGAGTCTTCAGACATGGAAGCGCGAGATTGGGTATCTTCCTGATACACCTCTTTACGCTTGGGCTGATCATCGTCCGGCATAATATCCTTCGCTCCGTTCTTGAATTCCTTAAGCGTTCTGCCGAAGGCCCGTCCCAGCTCGGGAAGCTTGTTCGGTCCGAACAACAGGAGCGCGACCAGAATAATCAATATAATTCCAGTAGTTCCGATTCCTGACATCCTCTGCAACTCCTCTCTGCTTTATATCTTGCACCGGGGATGCCGGTTAAAGCATCCGCAGTTCTTTCAATCATATCTGCAGACAAACCATTCCTGGGCGTCTGCCGCAATAATTGATTCTATTATACCCCCAACCCTGTTGGATGTACAATCAACAAAATATGAACGTCCATTGAACAAATCATGACCAGAATATGCTAAAGCTACATTATTTCTTTATTCTTCCTGCCGAGAGCATTTAGTGCTGCCGGAAGCTGTTCGATAATGGCTCTCATTCCCTCATGAACACCTTCCGGATGTCCCGGCAAATTGATAATTAGAGTCGATCCGCGGATCCCGCACACTCCTCTCATCAGCATGGCTTCCGGAAACTTCTGCATCGACTTCATTCTTATGGTCTCCGCCAAGCCGGGAACCTGCTTGTCTACGACCTGCAGCGTCGCTTCGGGAGTGACATCCCGCGGACCCAGTCCCGTGCCGCCTGCCGTAAAGATAAGATCCGCTTGATAATAGTCGGTCATCTCGATCAATGACGCCATAATCTCCTTCAATTCATCGGGAACAATTCGGTACTCCACAATTTCTCCGTTCATCTCTTCCTCAACCAATTCACGGATAACCTGGGCGCTGGTATCTTCCCTCTCGCCTCTGGATCCTTTATCACTGGCGGTAAGAATAGCCACTTTCCAGCGCATGAGAGCTCCTCCTCTTCCATAACTGTTTGATGATTTTCGCTTCGGATCTTCCTGTCCGGCCGTTGCCTGCGGGCAAGACCGGTTTCTTCCATCATATAAATAACGGGCGCCGCAATCAACACCTGTACTGTCGGTTAGCGGATAACGGCGCTTTCCGTAATCAGAACGTCCACCCTGTAGTCGTGCTCTTCTTCCGGCACTTCCGGAATGATCTGCACATCGAAGGCCAGAGCCAGCCTGACGGGAATCATCAATCCCTGCCGCCCGTACCGGGAGAGAAAACGATCATAGAATCCGCCGCCGTACCCCAACCGTCTCCTGCAGGCATCGAAGGCCAGGCCGGGCATAAGAATACATCCGATCCGGTCGAGCTTCGTCCATACCGGGCAATCCGGCTTGGGCTCCCGGATCCCCCAAGGGCCGTTCTCCTCTACTTCCTCCATGGAAGAGATCACGACCGGCTCCATCTCCTTGCTAACCGGGTTAGATCGCGGAGCGGTTACGGGAATATGCCGGCCCCAGGCCCATTCTATAATCGGCGTAACATCAAGCTCCGTTCGGAAGGGGAGGTAAGTAAATAATGCCCGTCCCTCCGACAACAAAGAAGACTCCTCCGTTAAATACCGGATAGCCTCTTGGCAGATCCTTTCGGATTTCAAACGGCGCTCGGATTCGGCGAGCCCGGATCGCCGCGCCTCGGCTTCCCGGCGAAGCCGCCGTTTCCGGTCCATATCGGTCATGATATATGCATGCCTCTCTTGTCCTCGATTGATCTTGTAGACTAATTGTAGCATAACGGCCATATGGAAGAATAGCTACTTTGGAGCCGTTTCCGTAAGAGCGCTAACCAGCCAATATCAACCGTCAAATAACATACAGGTCGTGGCGGCAGCCAAGCACTTTTGGTTGGAAGACCCTCCCCTTCTTCGGATAATCGACACTCCTCCCGCTTTCTGAGCCGCCGATTTCCGGTACTGGTCCGAAGCCCATCCATCAGTTAAACTAGATAGTAGTTATCCCGATGCAAGTATCTATTCCGGAGGTTAATATAAATGCTGCTTCAAGCTTCAAATTTATGTAAAAATTACGGTGTTCGCCCTGTGCTCACCAACATCTCCCTGCAAATTTCGGAAAGGGAACGAATCGGCCTGGTCGGTGTGAACGGAGCGGGCAAATCAACGCTTCTGCAAATTCTGGCCGGCGAGCTTTCCTATGACAGCGGGGAACTGTTCAAATCCAAAGAGGCACGGATCGGTTATTTGGCCCAGAACAGCGGATTGAACTCGGAACGGACCCTCTATGAAGAGCTGAGAACGGTATTCTCTCATCTGCTGGAGCTGGAGCAAGAGCTTCGCGAACTGGAAGTCCGCATGGCTGATCCCGAGCTTCTGAACAATGAGAAGCTTTATGAAGAAACCATGAATCGTTATGCGGCCCGTTCGGAGACTTTCCGCGAGCAGGGCGGCTATGAAATGGAAGCGAAAATTCGCGGGGTTCTACATGGGATGGGCTTCGGAGACTTCCCTCCGGACACCGTGGTGAGCACCTTAAGCGGAGGGCAGCGGACAAGACTTGCCTTGGCCAAGCTTCTGCTGCAGGAGCCCGACTTGCTGATGCTCGATGAGCCCACCAACCATTTGGATATCGCTACACTAACCTGGCTTGAGGATTACCTGCGGGGCTACCCGGGCTCGATTCTGGTCGTCTCTCACGACCGGTATTTCCTCGATGCCCTTGTCCAGACGATCTATGAAATCGAGAGGCACTCTTCCCGCCGGTATACGGGGAACTACTCCCGTTATATCGAGATCAAGGCAGCCGACTATGCCGTTCAGCTTAAGCACTATGAGAAACAGCAGGAAGAAATCGCCCGAATGGAAGACTTCGTCCGGCGCAATCTTGCCCGTGCCTCCACGACCAAACGTGCCCAGAGCCGCAGGAAGGCATTGGAACGAATGGAACGGATGGACAAGCCTCTCGGCGATTTAAAGAAAGCCTCCTTCTCCTTCGAAATCGATCGAACGTCCGGCAAGGAAGTGCTGCGCGCCGACCAAATAGCCGTTGCTTACGATGGGCATGAGCTGTTCACGAATGTCTCCCTGCACCTGAATCGGGGAGAGACCGTGGCTCTGATTGGCCCTAACGGGGTCGGCAAATCGTCTCTGCTGAAAGTCATCACCGGCCGACTGAAGCAGGAGCGGGGAACCTATGAATGGGGGAGCAACGTCACTATCGGCTTCTACGATCAGGACCAGTCAGGACTTAATCCCAATCATACCGTCCTTGAGGAAGTATGGAATGCCTTCCCCCATTTGGAAGAGGCCCGTATCCGCACGGTGCTTGGTAACTTTTTGTTTAGCGGGGAAGATGTGTTCAAGAAAATTTCCGCCTTAAGCGGAGGGGAAAAAGCACGGGTTTCCCTGGCCAAGCTGATGCTGCTGAACGCCAACGTCCTAATCCTGGACGAGCCCACGAACCATCTCGATCTGTTCAGCAAGGAAGTGCTGGAGGCCTCTTTGATCGATTATGAGGGAACCTTGCTGTTTATTTCCCATGACCGGTACTTTCTGAATAAAATGGCCGAGCGCGTTCTCGAGCTGTCCCGCGACGGGATTACCGGTTATTTGGGGAATTATGACGACTATATGGAGAAAAAGCAGGAGCTTGCCGAGCTGCAGGCCGAAAGCGAACAAGAGAAGCCCACGAACGGCGGCCGACAGCAGCCTGTTGAACCACAGAACGATTATGAAGCGGATAAAATAGCCAAACGGGAGGAACGCACCCGCAGGCGCAAGCTGGAACAACTGGAGCAGGAGATCGCCAAGGTCGAGCAGGAGATAAGCGATCTTGAGGCGGAACTCGCTCAGCCGGAAATCTTTAACGATTACGTCCTCGTACAGCAGAAGAACAACGACCTGGAACAGAAAAAAGTGCACCTCGAGCAGCTGTACGAGCAATGGGCAGAATGGATGGAATAGGCTTGACGTGCCGAGATTCGTTCGTCTGCGGCGCACCTTGTCGGGGGATGGTCCAAAAGGGACTATCCCCTTTTTCGAGGCTTTTGGATCAATAGCTGAGGGAGGCGGCAATGGCGGAAAGCTTGCCTTCCTTTATCATCCAGCAGGCATCGCTATGCCGGTCACTGATTCGTTAAGTGATTGATTGAAATGACGCTTGTCTTAGTCAAAATTGAATAAATGGGCGGAAGCATTTTCATCCGTCGGACGACTCCTCCACCTGCTCTTCCAAGGAAAGAAGCAGCAGGGGTACGGCCGCATAGGTCATCATCGTCCCCGCAGCGACAATGCCCGAATCGTTGAAGAGGAATGCCGTAACCGTTCCGATGGTTATGGCCGCCCAGCCGTTGAGGAAAGCGGGATAAAGCCTTCTCCACCTGCGGAATCTCCGCGGCGGCTTCACCAAGATTGCCAGCATGACCAGAACGCAGGTCAGAACCACTTTGCTCCAGATGGATGCCCTGAGCAGGTGCACGTTCATCTTCAGCTTCCTCACGAGAATGTCCTTGATCTCCGCCAGATCTCCCGCCGCCAAATACCGAAAAGCCTCCCCGATATGACTATGCTGCCCTCCCTTAAACCATACATTGGCCACCCATAGAACCAGAATGCCACCCACCAGCAGAAGTCCCAGAAGAACCGCTGTCCGCAGCTTCATCCCACGCGCCTGGAACTCATGTCCCGGCTGTTTTGGCACCGGCTTTCCGGACCGGGACGTCGCCCGCCCGAACTCTTCCCCTCCAGAAACCGTTAGTACGTATTGTCCCAGCCCGAGTTGACGCCCAATAGATGCCCGGTCAGTGTGAGCTAACTCCGGCTGCCCGGATCGGGGCGTTTCTCTAAGTACGGGCAGATTTCGCAAGGGAATGGGAGGGCCCAGATAACGGACAGCGCCTGCGCCTGTCTTCGGCATCCGCCCTCCACCCCGCAGCGATGGCTTTTCCGGCCAAGCAGAAAGCGGCGAGGACCATCGCTCCCCTCTGCGCAGGCCGAACCAGGCCGCCCCGCAGGTCACTGCGGCCGTTATGGCACCACCTGCATTAGCCCCGCCGACCGGAGAAGCCAGATAGATCAGCAGTGCGACATACAAAGCCGCCAGTCCCCAACGGAACAACCGATCGGCTGCAGGAGCTGTTGGGCCGATCGCGCGGCCAGACCGGGCGGCTGTGGGAGACGCCGGGCGCTTCGGCCGGCCAGACCGTCCGGCCGCAACTGAAGCAGACCCGGGCATAGAACCCGCGGGCAGGCTTTGCCGCTGTTGGGCCCATGCCATCGTTCCCAACACAGCCGCCCCTACCAGCACCCCCATTAGTTCATTGCCGATTCCATAGAACCGGGCTCCGATAATCGGATCGTAACCAAGCACCGAGCGTTTCATGACGTTCGCTCCGGTCCAGCCGTCCAGCATGAGCACGGCTGCCGTGGCGAGGCCGATCCAGGTGCAGCCGGCCCAGAGGCTCCTCCGGACCAGCCACAGACTGATGGCTGCCAAAACAACCGGCAGCAGCGCTATTTGCGCGGCATTCCATAACGCCGTACCCTCTGCGCTGGCCAGGGATAAGCCTCCGACGCCCGGCTTCGGGCCATGGATAGACAAGGTCCCATTCAACCCGGGGCCCAAGGCAAACAGTAGCAAGGGGGCCGCCGGAATCGACCACAACAGGCCGCGCACCAAGGGCCGCCCCTCTTTTTTACGGGACAACGCATAATAAAGCCCGATTAATAACACCCCAATTTCATATACCGTAAAAACGGATAACAAAGGGAGCCTGACGCGATAAACCGCCTCCATCCGCCCTATTTCCCCCAGCAGGTATGCGAGCGGGTCGGCATGCGGCTTGATCTGAACGGCTTTTCCCGTCCATTCCGCAGCTCCGGCCAAACCTAACCGCTCGGTAACGGACGGGGTCAGATCCCACATGACGGCAACTCCATCCCGGCGGGTGGACTCCGTATAAATCAACCCCCTTCCGCCATCGTTGCGATGCATAATCCATGGAGCCATCGTCAGCTTCCTCTTGGCAGCATCCGAATGAACTACTGGGGATAAGATCCACAGATCTTCCTTATCCGCAATCTCCCGGCGAACATTTCCTATGAACGAATCCATTTCCTTAAGTACATCCTGCATTTGGGCCGCGAAGCTTTCCTCCGAATAAAAGGATCTAACAGCATATAACCGCTGCAAGTCCCCCAATTCAATAAGCGTGACAGAACGATTGTCCCTCTGTTTCCACTGATCCAGGATGGCCGAATAGTCCGTGCTTACCCCTCCGGCACGCCAGGGCGATGATCTCAACAGAGACCGGCTGACATCCCCCTGGGCCACGGTTCCCTCCAGATTCATTAGCGCCAATGGCGCGTACCGTTGAAGACCTTTCGCCGGATCGGCTTCCGAGACTATATCCGCATTGCCCCAGACATTGGTCTGAACCTGATTCCTTCCTAAAATGTCTCCCAACGAACCCGGCCTTCCTCCATAAGAAGTGGCCCGGTTCGTACTCGCCAGCCCTTCAATAGCGGGAACGAAAATCGCTTCCTTCCCGGAAGGGCGTCCGGTGTATCGCTGATATAGCACATCAGCCGGAACCTCCTCTACCGTTTCCCAACGGTTATACCCCTGAGCACCGCCGCTCACACTCCGTCTTCCCGCTCCGATGGAAGCGTAGCTGTCTTTGCCCCCTTGCCCCGCAAGCCTTGCATTGACCGCCCCCAGCACTCCTTCCTGCAATAGCCGGCTCAACTCCGGCATCACCCTTAAGCTGGGCTCCCGAAGCTCCAGGAAAGACAAACCGGGGATAGAGATAATCGTCAAGCGCTCCGCTGACTCCCTCTCTTCGGACGAGTTCACACGATGAACCGGCTGCCCGGAGACAGGGCTTCGCCGCGCTATGTTGTCCTTCAGATAAACCTGTCCCAGATGCCCCAGAACAGCGAAAAACAATATGTACCCGGCCGATACCAACAGCCCTGTAAGTAACAGCAAGAAAGAACGAACACTGGATTGGGACCCCATTTTCTTCCTCCCGGTCTTGTGAAAGTACGCCAGAGGTTACTTGAAAATAAAGATGACTTCCAACATCGCCCCATGACTTCGGCCAATAGACGTTTACCTTAATCTGGAGCTTTGAATAGATCCGCCAATTCCTAGTCTCGTCTTGAATCCCTGCAGACATACTCCGTACAAATACCTTCCAAGAATAGCCCCGGCAATAACCCGATTCTCGCGCCAAATCTAAACAACGGACGCACTTGAATTCCAATTAGACGCGTCATTCCGTGTACGGCACCGGCAAAAATGAAAATAGATGGATTTCTCAAGGTAGTCCCCATGCCGCTGACGCGAAGCCTTCCGATGGAGAAATCGACACGAGGTGAGTGGTTGGCTAATTTTCAGGTATTCGTTTAATCCCCTTGTGCATTTTTTCATCCTATCCCGGAGCTATCAGCCAGCTAAAAAAAGCCCTAACCGTGTATCTGCTGCGAGCTTTCGCCTGGTTTCTTTTACTACCCGAATATGAACAAAAATGTCCACATCGTTATCCACAAGTGGATAATCAAAAAATCAAAGGAAAATTAGAAAAAAACATGACTATCAACAACTTTATCCACATTATCCACAGTTTTTGTTGAAAAAACTATCCCGAAGCGGGGATAATTGTCGCCCTTACTCTCCCATAGACTTTTTGATTCTATTCACATTGTCCACATAGGTTGTGGATAACTATGTCCACAGAGTCCTTACCTCGTCATTTTTCTACATGAAGCTGCAAAAAAACCGTCTGCCCCCCATACGGGTGAAGCAAACGGTAGATTTCTTACATTATTAAGTTGTGGATAAACGATTGTGCGTCCCAATTAGTCTTCTTGCCATCGACGATGGCCGGAGCTGCCGTTCAAATACCTTGGTCTAAACCGACCATTCTTCTAATGAAAGTAACGGCTCAGCCTTCATATCAAAGGATGAAAATTGCCCGCGCGTATATTTCAAATAAGCAGCCGCACCGATCATCGCCGCATTATCCGTGCAATATTCGAACGGGGGAATGACCAGAGGAATTCCCTCCTCGGCGCAGCGTCCCGCCAATTCGGTCCGCAGCCCGCGATTCGCGGCCACTCCGCCCGCCAGAAGAAGCTGCCGTGCGCCTGTCTCCCGAACGGCGCGCACCGCTTTCTCCACGAGCACGTCGATGACCGACTCCTGAAAGCCTCTGGCCACATGTGCGGGGTCCAGAGCCTCCCCTTTCATCTTCGCCTGATTCAGGACGGCCAGAACGGCCGATTTCAAGCCGCTGAAGCTGAAATCGTATGAGCCCGGCTCCAGCCAAGCTCTTGGCAGCGTAATGCTCTCCTTCGCTTCATGAGCGAGCCGGTCGATATGCGGTCCGCCAGGATAGGGGAGCTGCAGGGCCCGTGCCACCTTGTCGAAGGCCTCTCCCACCGCATCATCCCGGGTCAGTCCGAGAATGCGGAAGCGCCCTTCCTTCTGCACATGAACAATTTCCGTATGGCCTCCCGATACGACCAGCGCGACCAACGGGTACTCCAGCTCTCCTACCAGACGGTTCGCATAGATATGGCCGGCAATATGATGCACTCCGATAAGCGGAAGCTCGAGCGCCGTAGCCAACGCTTTGGCCGCCACCATCCCTACGAGCAGCGAGCCGACAAGCCCCGGACCGTGAGTAACCGCCACTGCCGACAGCTCGGCCGGGCTCACGCGGGCTTCCCTAAGGGCTTCTTCAATAATCCATGTAATGGTCTCCACATGCTTCCGGGAGGCCACCTCCGGAACGACCCCTCCGAATTTGCGATGGGTCTCGATTTGACTGGAGACGATATTCGATCTGACCTTCGTTCCATCCTCTACGACAGCCACCGAGGTTTCATCACAGCTTGTCTCAATGGCAACTATATAACAAGGCTGCTTTCGCAGCTCTTCCGCCGGCTTCATTCGCCTCCACCTGCTCCTTTCTTGGATGCCTGAGGGGACTTGTTCAATTCCGCCCACATAATAATAGCGTCCTCATTGTTGTCGGTATAGTATCCTTTGCGGACCCCGCTGTCCTCGAAGCCCATTTTCCGGTACAGATTCCGGGCGATGGCATTCGATTCCCTGACCTCCAGGGTCATTCGCGAAGCGCCCATATAGGCTGCGGTCTTCTGCAGCTCGCCGACCAGCTTCCGACCGAGCTTGATGCCCCGGTATTTCTCCCTGATCGCTATGTTGGTAATATGAGCTTCATCCATAATCAGCCACATCCCGGCATAGCCGGCCACTTCCCCATCGTATTCCATCACCATATAACGGGCGAAGTGATTATTGACCAACTCGTTATAAAAAGCGGCTGCCGTCCAGGGAGTAGGGAAAGCCTCCTCCTCGATTTGGCAGATTTGCTCAATATCGTCCACCTGCATCAAGCGAAAAACAAGCTTGGGCGAGGTGTCGTTATGGACGCTTTTCTCCATCCCTTTTTCCTCCCGAGGACGTTTTGGCCAACAGCTTCGCTTCTGCCTCGGCCAGCTGCGTGTAATTGGGCACCAGCCGGTGCACGTCATCGTGAATTCCGGCCGCATGAAGCCGTAGAGCAAGCCTACCGACATCATATGCATGGATATCATGAGGGTATGCCCCTGATTCTCCGCTCCATTGCTCCGCCAGGCGTCCTATAGCATCGGCGAAGGCCCCAACTTCTCCGACAAACCGGATTTGCCGCGGTCTGGATTTCTCCGGCTCGTTCCGGGCCGCCTCCGCCAGCTCCTCTACCCAAACCTCCAGCAGTCGGATTCCATCCTCGCGAATTCTACTCCACCGTCCGGACCCGGAAGCAAATAAAGCCGTATAGACTTGTCCCCGGCGAGCATCCATCAGAGGAACGATCCAGGATGGACCCGGCTGGCTGTCTTCACGGACTTGCGCTTCCCTTTCCGTCCCGGCCATCGATTCGGCAGCGCCCAAGGCCATCGCTTCCAGGCTGGACACTCCGATGACCGGCTGCTTCAGCGCCCACGCCATCGTCTTCGCCACGGTGATGCCGATTCGAACGCCCGTATAGGAGCCGGGCCCCCGTCCGACAGCGAAGCCGTCCAGATCAGCCGGACGAAGCTGGAGCTCAGCCAACAATTCGTGAATGGTGGGCAGCAAATACATCGAATGGTTACGCTCCGCCCGCGAATTCCGTTCGCCCAATAACCGTTCTCCCTCCAGCACCGCGACGGTCATCGCAGAGGTGGAGGTATCCAGGGCAAGCCATCTTCCGCTTGTATTCTGTATCTTGGTTTCTTCTGTCATATGAAAACTCCGTTCTGTTTCAACGTCTCGCACCAATGCCTGTAGACCGGCCCTTCCGGAGTCAACAGGAACCTTCGCTCCTGCAAGCCGGTCGTTTCGATATAGATCGTCAGACGCTCCTCCGGAAGCAAATCCGGGATCCGGCTGGCCCATTCCACGACCGTTACCCCGTCGCCATAAAAATACTCGTCCAGCCCGAGCTCATCCGCCTCTTCCTCGGTTATCCGGTACACATCCATATGATAAAAAGGAAGCGATTCTCCCGAATATTCTTTAATGATGGTAAAGGTCGGGCTGTTGACCACATCCGCCACTCCCAGAGCCCTGGCCAACGCCTGGGAGAACGTTGTTTTCCCGGCACCGAGATCGCCGTCCAATGCCAGCACGGTACCGGGCGTCATCATCGGGGCCAGCGCTTCGGCCAAGCGTGACGTGTCCTGCTCGTTAGCAGACTCATAAGTATACTGCGGCTGCGTAGTCATCATCCCCTAATTGTCAAAATGATTATAGCCCCGCTTGTCCACAGGCTCTATAGCTCCGCTGTGGCGAAGCAGCCGGACGCCCGTGAACCGCTCGCTCACCTCGCCGACGATCGCCAGCGGAATGCCGTGTCGGCTGAACAACGCGGCCAACTCGTTCACTCCCTCGGGCCTTACCGTTCCGAGCAGCTGATAATCCTCGCCGCCGCCCAAGATCCAATCGAGCGGTTCCCGGGAGGCCAGCCGCGCATATTCCGCCAAGTCCGGATGCACCGGCAGCCGCCCTTCCTCCAGCAGCACACCGACGCCGGACGCTTCGGCAATCTCCGCGGCTTCGCTGGCCACGCCGTCGCTAACATCGTTCAGCGCCCCGGCGAAGCCGGATTGCAGCAGCATTCGGGCGGCTTTCACCTGCGGCTGCGGCCTCTGATGCGCCTGCACAAGAAAGCGGTAAGGCTGCGCAAGCTCGCCGATGGAATCGGCAGCCTGCTGCCTACCGAGCAGATAGTGCAGGCCGGCGGCGGAGCAGCCCGGATAGCCGGTGACGAAGACCGCGTCACCCGGACGGGCAGAAGAGCGGACTAACGCCCGCCCTTGCTCGATCTCTCCTATAATGGTAACGGCAAGCACTATTTCACCCGGGGTTGAAGTCGTATCCCCGCCCGCCACCGTAACTCCGAATTGTTCGGCGCATTCGTACAGCCCTTCGTACAGATTGTCCAACCGGGATACAGGTACGTTCTTGGGTGCGCTCAGCGACAATAAAGCATATCGCGGAATGGCGCCCATGGCGGCGATATCGCTAATGTTAGAGGCCATGGCCTTGTATCCGACGTCACTGTCTTTCATAGTCACTCGCTTGAAATGAACTTCCTGCACCATCGTATCGCAGGACATGACGATTTGCGATCCGGACGGCCAATCCGCCACAGCCGCATCGTCTCCGATTCCGACCACCAGAGGCGGAAGAGCCGCCCCGGTTCGTGTCCTGCGTTCGGTCAGGCGACGGATAAGAGCAAATTCGTCCATACTTTCAAGGCCACCCTCATTCAGTATTGAACATATTATAGCCCTCTGTTAAAGATGCCGCAAGAAGCGCTGTCGAATTACCGAATCAGACCGCCGTCCGCCGCCAAACCGATAAGTGGGGCTAAATCTGAGGCTGTCTTTCATTTGTAGGAAAGGTGTACAACAGGATGTATAGTGAAAAGCCCAATTGGTATAGTACCAATGAAACTGGTTATGGTTAAACGCGAAAATGTAACGGAACTGGGAGACCTTATTTCGTCAAATTAGGCCGTTTTTTTAAACTAACGGAACCAGGCGCGCTTATTGCTTGGAATTCTCCTACTTTCGCGAGCATTTCTAGGGAATAAGGTCATCTGGTTCCGTTAAAACCAAACCGTGCAGGTTTTCGCATGATCTTTGGCTGTACGCCATTAAATCGACATCGATTACGGCTGTTTAGCATATAAATCATCAAGAAGCTGTTGAATTCGGCGGCTCGCTTCCTCGTTCCCCGCAGCTTCATAGGCATGCAGCATCAGCTCATAATCATTCACCGTCGGGTTTTCCAACCGTTCGAGATAAGTAAGCGCCTTGGCTTTATCCCCTTCCTCCCCGTAGCGGAAGCCGGTAAACCACAGCCGGGCGAGCGCCCGCAGGGCATAAGGATGGTCCAGCTGCTTTTCATAAGCCTGGACAGCCTCCTCATACCGGTGTTCCATGACGTAGCGGTCCCCTTCCAACTGCTCCCGGTCATCGATCGTGAAGTAAGGAACCTGATTGTCATTTAACAAATAATAACCGCTGGAGCTGCTGATCTTACGCCCTTCGGCATCGAATGCATCCACGTACCAGGTAAACTCCCCTCCCGGGAAGATTGCTCCCAGAACTCCCTGGGTGGACAGCCACATCTCATCCTGGCCGTAAGACACGGAAATTCCCCGCCGATAATTCCGGAGTGTATCCAAATCATATTCGGCGGTGGTTTCCGTCCATTTTTCATTCAGCAATACTGTAGAGCTCCCGGCCACTTTGCCCTGCTTATCACGGTCTATGGAAGTGATGCCCAGTTGATAATAAGAAGCCGCAGGATAAGGCTCCCACTCAAAACGGATAGCATCCCCGTCTATTAATTCCCGGTTAACCGGCGAGACCGTCTCCACCTTCGGCAGAAAGACGATATCGTAACCGGCTGTCGAATGTTCACTTATCTCTGCCACCGGCTCCTCTTGTCCGGTCCGGTAAAACCCGCTGACGGCATCCGCTCCGATACCGACTCCCACTTCGTAATGACCAGACTCCACATCAAAAAATCGGTAAGTTCCATCCGAATCCGTTATCGCTACCGGATAATACCCGAAAGGATTGGAATACCACGTATTGTTTTCTGTTTTTTTCCTCAATATGACAAAAACATCCGCGACTCCCTTACCTCCTACAATTACCCGGCCGGTTATTGATGGTTCTTCTCCGGGACGGGGCAGCCTGGATCTGATTGCCTCCAAATACCCCTGCGCCTCTTTTCCGACCCACTGGTTCTCGGAGGAAGCCAGTTGCTCGTAGACACGCTCGGCCTGCGGCCAGTTATTTTGGGCAAAATAAGCTTCCGCCAATCTACGTCTCGCCTGCTCCGCATCACGGTAATCCGGATATTCAGCGAGCAGCCTTTCCCATCGGTCTATCGCCAAGCCTAACTGGGCAGCCGTCTCTGAACGAGAGTAAGAGGAGCTATTAGGAAAAATATAAATCCGGTCCACCTTGTTGGTTTGAGCTCCTCTCATCGCCTTATCAGCCGACCAAAACAAGGCTTCGGGAGCTTCGGAACTCTTGGGAAACCAAGTGAGAAGCGCGTCATATTTCTCCATCTTCAACAGCCAACCGGGAAGTGACACAACCAATCCTATAGTCATAAGGAGAAGGATAGATCCAGCTATGGCTATCGTTCTTATTTTTACCCTCATGGCCGATTTCCCCCTCCCTGTAACTGTTCCTCATAGAAAACCCCGCTGTTCAGCACGACCAGCTTGGGGCCGGCAGGCGCCTCCGGCTGTTGGTCCCTGGATACCGGGTTAAAAATAAGAACCGCCGCAAGAACCATCACTCCGACCACAGCCGCTACAAACGGGTGCGGAATATAAACCTCCTTCTCCCAGAAGGTCCGTTTCGCTTGCCGGAGGACGCTTGCTTTCATCGAGTCCGTAAATTGAACGACGGACAATTCCTTATCCAGTTGTTCCTTAATCTTTGCCGCTTCCTCTTTCGTCCAATTATTCATTTTCCCACCCTCCCCGGATTAATTCCTTCTTCAGCATGGCCCTCCCCCGGGACAGCTTGCTTTTGACCGTTCCTTCTTTATCTCCGGTGATCTCCCCTATTTCCCGAATCGATAGATCCTGATAATAATGCAGAACAATAACCTCTCTATACGAATAAGGAATTCTCTGCAGGTGGTTCCACAGAGTTTGTTCTTCCGCCATTTGTTCTATGTTGGAATCCGTTCCGACGATCTCTTGTTCAATCGGATCCCGGATAAACAGCCTCTTCCAGGAAGCCAGCCTCATCCTGCTCCGGCATAGATGAACGGCGATCCGGGTCAGCCAGCTTTGCAAGCTGCCCTGCCCTTTGTATTGGCTTATTTTTTGATAGGCCTTGAGAAAGACCTCCTGACTGATGTCCTCGGCCAGGTGCCGATCCTTCAAGAGCAGCGCGGCAGTCCGGTATATGCTGGTCCCGTAACGGTCCATAAGCCAAGCTAATGCGGAACCGTCCCCCTTCTGAAGTCTGTCTATCCATTCCTGTTCCGAGTTCATCCTATACCCTCCCACCCCTTCTCTATATTAGACGGGGTAAGCCCCTGTTTCGGTTGCAATTAATTTAGTCGTAACAAGGATAAACGACTCGCCGTCCTTTTGGAAAGGCACGTTTACCGATGACATATGAGAAAAACTCCTATCGAAGTATTTCATGGATGAGCGACCGCGTTTAAAGGATGTTTTTATCGCCAAATAGAATTTGGAGTTATTCAGGACGCAATAACTTATAAATTCTAATGTGGAAAAAAAAGCTTCTAACGGAGCCTCTTCGAAGACGAATAACCCGGTATTAGAGGAAGCTTTTTATGCCAATTAGAAAGTTTGTTACACTTTAATGCTTTAATGAACTTAAACTTTCTAATGTGCTAAGAACAGGTACAGATGGAAACTTATACTTTCATATATTTCAAAAAAAAGAAAGACCCCGGCCAATTAAGGCGCGGGATCTTCTCCCTAAACTTCATGAAGCTCTTCCAGCGGAACAAACCTCATCTCTTCCGGCTTATGCTCCACATGAACTTTGGCCGTCCGGCTCTCCGTATCCACACTGTCGATCCAGACCCGTTGGCCGTTTACTTCTACATTAATTTTGTTCTCGGAATCGAGAATTTCCTTGGCTCTTAGCAAATCCATGATATCCCCTCCTTTCTCTCGATATGTCCGGATCGTTGAGTTGACTGCGAAAAGAACCTCAGTCTTCGTCTTCCTCCAGGTTCAAGAACGATTCCTCTTCGTCCATAGTATCCGTGGTCGACTCGTCAATCCATCCGTTGTCCACCGTTACATTTCCCCCGCCTAACCCTTCGTTAACCATCCGGTCAATATCCATGAAGCGTTCGTCTCTTCCTTCGTTTAACTCATCCTGCTTTCTTTTATCCTCTTTATTTTCCGCCATACTCTAAGCCCGCCTTTCATTAACATTTAGTTGAAATTTTCTGTGCCAATATAGCTTACTTTATCCCCGATCCACCCGAACCATTCATAATCCTGACAGCCGGATACATACTAACATCGGAGCCTCTTTCGTGACGGACAGACCAGGGGCAGGAATTCCGGTCTTACCGCTTTTAGAAGCCGTTCTATTTGGAAATAATAATAAATACCCCACAAAGCGAAGTATGCCTTCGTAGCTTATTCCGGGTACTTTGCGGGGAGCCCTGTAAATACCCCACAAAGTGACGTATGCCTTCGAAGCTTATTCCGGGTACTTTGCGGGGAGCCCTGTAAATACCCCACAAAGTGAAGTATGCCTTCGAAGCTTATTCCGGGTACTTTGCGGGGAGCCCCGGAACTTATGTCGAGTCCTTATTATTTTCGCTTCACTTCAATTTAGTTTTAAAGGAGGGTACCAGGGATGCATACGCTTTGGAAAGGAGCCATCAGCTTCGGTCTTGTCCATGTTCCCGTAAAAATGTTCGCCGCCACGGAAGACAAAGATATCAGCATGCGGTATATCCACAAGGAATGCGGTACGCCTATTTCCTACGTCCGCAAGTGTAAGTCCTGTGACCGGGAGATTGATTGGGAAGAAATTACTAAAGGCTATGAGTATGAGCCGGGGCATTTTGTTCTGTTTGAGAAGGATGAGCTGGAGAGCCTCTCCTCAGAGGTTAACAAAGAAATCAAAATAATGGATTTTGTCGATTTGGAGGACATCGATCCGATCTATTTTCAAAAAACTTATTACCTGTCGCCGGGGGATACCGGTTCGAATGCATATAACCTGCTGCTCGAATCGATCAAGCAAACGGGCAAAATCGGTATAGCGACCGTCTCCATCCGTTCCAAGAGCAGTCTTGCCGCCATCCGCATTATTAACAATTGCATTGCTATGGAGACCATTTTCTACCCGGACGAGATCCGCTCTACTTCCCAAGTGCCGAACCTTCCCGAGAATGCGTCCATTAATGAAAAAGAGCTGGATATGGCAAAAATGCTCATCGAGCAGCTGTCCGGACCTTTCGAGCCGGATAAATACAGCGATAATTACCGAAGCGCCCTAATGGATGCCATTCAGCAAAAAATCGCCGGCCAGGAGGTCAGGGTCGCTCCGGAGCAGCCTAAAACCAATGTTATCGATCTGATGGCCGCCCTGCAGGCCAGTTTGGATGCCGTCAAGCCTAAGGAAACGAAGCCGAAGGCTCCCAAAGGGCGGGGCAAAAAAGCGAAGGAGACCGTTTCCTGACATGCACCCTCCGTTTGATCCCATGTCCCCCATTCTTCGCGAACAGCTTCCCGAAGGAACCGATTGGGGGTATCAGCTGAAATGGGACGGGGTCCGGCTGATTGCCCATATCGACGCGGGACGGGTCGAGCTGTATTCGCGCAAAATGCTCTCCAAAAACTCGGTATACCCGGAGCTTGCCGCTTCTTTGTCCGCGGTAGGCGGCAGGTGTGTGCTCGACGGGGAAGCGATAGTATTCGACCCGGTCAAGCAGCGTCCCGTGTTTCAGAAAGTTCTTCAGAGGGAAAGAATGCGGAGCCCCGGGACGATTTCCCAGGCCGGTTCCAGGCAGCCGGTGCAATACGTGCTGTTCGATCTTCTTCAGGACGGATCGGAGGACCTGTCCGGACTTCCCTATCAGGAGAGACATCAGCGTCTGCTTAACAAATTTCCGGACAAGAACGGCTTGTTCTTCGTTACGGACCTGTATGAAGACGGCGAGTCTTTATGGAAGTGGGTTGAAGAGCATCAATGGGAGGGCGTTGTCAGCAAGCGCTTGACCAGCACTTACCGGGAAGGAAAGAAGCACGGAGATTGGTACAAGAAAAAAACAGCACTGCAGCTGGAAGTGATGATCGTCGGCGTAACGATAAGAGAAGGACGTCTGGCCAGCCTCGTTATGGTGATGGACGGAGTTTATTTAGGCAAGGTATCACTGGGACTAAATGAGCAGATGAAGCGTCAGCTTCAAGATTTCGCTCTTGCGGACAGCGCACGGCAGTCCCCCTTCGCCTCCTTGCCCTCCGATTTGAGGCGGGATCGGCTCATTTGGCTGCAGACTCCTTTTGCCATTGTAGTCACCGGCCTGGAAATTACCGATGCCGGACTGCTGCGCCATCCCAAAATCGTTACCTTCGGTCCGATGACCCGGCAGTGAAAGGCTGCAGACTTGAACCGGCAGTATAGAAAGCTATGAGAGGAGGGGGGCGCCTGCCAGCGCATCGCGCACGGCGATACGGCGCCATGCCTATGAAGAGCGCCACCAAAGGAGTGGTTCAAATTGAAGGGCATGACTTGACGATTACCAACCCGGACAAAATTTTATGGCCCGAGCAGAACATCTCCAAGCTGACTTATTTGCAGAAGCTCATTGTCCTTTCTCCCTATTTGCTGAAATATTGCCGGGATCGCTATTTGACTACGATCCGGTATCCCCATGGAATTCATGACAAATCGTTCTATCAGAAAAATTGCCCGGAGCCGACTCCCGCTTTCGTCAAGACGGCCATGCTCCAAGGCATCCGCTATGTCAATATGGATTCCGTCCCCACCTTGCTGTGGCTCGGAAATTTAGCCTGTCTGGAATTCCATTCTTCCTTCCATCATATAGGAAGCGAACGGCCGTCCGAGTGGATTCTGGATATCGATCCGTCTTTGGATCACGAGCCCCGCATTATGTACGCCGTCAGCCTGATCGGTGACGTGCTGGATTCGATGAACATCCGATCTGTTCCCAAAACTTCAGGAGCGTCCGGCGTGCAAATTTTCATCCCGATTCTTCCCAAGTACACCTTCGAACAGCTTCGTGCCATCGGAGAATTTATCGGCAAATATTTGGTGCAGAAGTATCCCGCTTTATTTACCATTGAACGGCTCAAAAAAAATCGCGGCGATCTCATTTATGTCGACTACCTGCAGCATTGGTACGGCAAGACTCTGTCGGCCCCGTACACTCCCAGAGCTCGGGAACACGCCACCGTCTCTACTCCTTTACTCTGGGAGGAGGTCCGCCGGGATTGCGATATCCGTCAATTCAATCTGTTGACCATTGAGGAACGGCTGAAGCAGTACGGGGATTTAATCGAGCGAGTTGAACCGCAGTCATTGGATCATGTTCTGAAAATTATTACCTAACTCCTGCGAGGTTAAGGGTTGATCACCGGATAAAGCTGCCCTTTATAGGCAAAGGAGGATCGCCCGGTTTCTTCGGAGACGACCAGAACGATTGCATCGCTTTTCTCCGATAGGCCGATTGCGGCGCGATGCCGAGTTCCCAGCTTCCTCTGTCCGAACATGGTATTGGTGAGCGGGAGAACGTTGGCAGCGGAAATAATTTGAATCGCCCGTACCAGCACCGCCCCGTCATGAAGCGGATTGCCCGGGTAGAAAATCGATTCCAGAAGCGGATAAGTTATTGCCGCACCTATCGGTGTACCGGGCTGCACTAACCATTCCAGCGGCTCGCTGCGTTCAACCGCTATCAAGGCCCCGTGCCTCCGCTCAGACAAATGTCTTATGCTTATTGACAAATCGACGTATTTATCGGTAAACGGAGCCAAATAACAGTTCAGATAAAAGGTCGCGGCCCTGGATTCCAACTGGATCAAGCGTTCCTTGAAAGTTTCAATTTGCCCCAGAACACATCGATCTTCGTTGTTGAATACTTCCAGACTTGCTTCTATATCTTCCTTCATTTGCAGTAAATCGAGCTTAAGCTGCTCTTTTAAGGGAGAAAAATCACAGTCCGGAGTTCTTACTTCATTGGTCATATCATCACATCCCTATTTTTGCCCTTTATGACAGTATGACCGTTTACCATCACTCACATTCGGCAGGAATGTTGGTTTCAGACCCATTTTCTCAGCAGACCGGCAGGTTTGTCATAGCCTATCGGCGCCTTAATCATGCCTTTTGTACCCATTCGAACTTGCTCACCTTCGGTCATTAAATCATTGGAGAAGCGTTATTAAATCGAATAATGGAGAAGTGATCTATGCTGGAATTCAGAATGGCACAAACCGCTCAATGCCCGCCTCCTCCATGTTCAATTCTGATAATGATTTCGCTAGAAGCAGCATGTTCTATTATGCAATTGCCAATCACACTAAAATCATGGAGTCATCATTAAATTTCCGTCGGAAGGTGATGGAGATACATATCTAGAGCATTCGAATGATTCATGAGAGCTTCCATAGTTCTATGATTTGGATGGACGTAGATGGTCGGATAATCGGCTTCCCCATAGTGGGCTCGCACCGGAAATGCCAGCTTTTCCTCTTCAATGGAAAATTGGGCGTTAACTCCTTCCTTATTTCCCCGGGAATCCAGTCTAACCCATTTCTTATGGCCCGACAAGTACACCGCATTCAAGGCGTGAATGCAATATCCGGACTCCGGCTCGACCCCGATGGTCAGTCTTTGGTAGCAAAACCCTGCGGGAATGCCTAACGCACGAAGAAAGGCGGCAAATAAATTCGATTTGGCATAACAAATTCCTTCTTTAAATATGAGAACCTCCGAAGCCTTCCGTGTAACCCGGGTACTCTGAATATCCCAGGAATGCGCTATTTCGTCACGCACATATTCAAACACCTCTTTCACCAGCTCCGGCTCATTCAGCGCCATTCTGTCCCACTTCCGGACCTGCTCTCTTATGACCAAGTGACTGAAATCGACTTCCTTCGTTTCCAGCAGATAATCCTCCTTGTTGGCCGATTCACATATGAATTCCACACCTTTTCCTCCTTCCGGGGGCGGCATCCCTAACCCATTTCCCAGGCTTATACCAATTCATTCACAAACTAACCCGGAACTCGTTCACCTTCACGGCCGTTCCGGATATGAGTACATCCATTTGCCCCAGACAAGACCTGCGCACTTCCACCTTAACTCTCCCATCCCTGTTCATTTCCAGACCTTGTTCAACGGTGAAAGCGGCCTCCTGAAGCTCCGGCTCCATATAAGTTAAATAGTAGGCCCCCATAACTCCGGAGGCGGTCCCCGTAACGGGGTCTTCCACGGTTCCCGAATAGGGGGAAGAAAAATGTCTGGCATGCATCTTTGCATTCTGATCTATGGTCTCGAGGCAGAAGGGATGAAGCGAACATCGCGGATTCCCGGTGAGTATATCCGGAAATAATTCGTTCTTCGGGAGCATCCGCCTAAAGCTGCTCAAGCTTTTCACAGGGACTAACAACGTCCAGATGCCGGTGCTGCCATATACGATGGGATACCTGTCGTCCAGCTCTTCAACGGATAAACCGATGGAGTGGGCCAGCCGCTCGATATCTCCGTTAAAGGAGCCGAATTGCGGGTTCGCCTGCATCATTTTTATAGTGGTTACATTAATATCATTAATGATTTCAATAGGTAAAATGCCGGCATTGGTCTCAATATTGATATTATTTGCCGAGTCAATCATTCCTCTTTCCTGCAGGCAGAACAGAGAGGCTATGGTAGCATGGCCGCATAGATTCATCTCGTGACCCGGAGTGAAAAATCTCAACCGGACATCTGCTTTATCAGAATTGAGAACAAAAGTCATTTCATTAAAGCCGACCTCACGGGCAATATGCTGCATTTGATCCTCGCTTAATCCATCCGCATCCAGAACCACTCCCGCCGGATTGCCTTTGTTGGGGATCGAAGAAAAAGCATCGTAATGATAAACATTTACTTCCTTCATGACAGTTCCTCCTTGTATTAAACATTATATATGGCAAAAAAGCCGGCGGAGCAACTGACCTTCCCCGGACCCTCCCGGATCGATGCTTCATCGATAGTCAATTTTCTCACGCCGGCATCTTGGTAATATGTTATCGGACGATCAGCACGGTCTGGGAATTCTGATCCCAGAATACCTGCGCCCCCAATGCTTCACTGATAAACCTTACAGGGACCATAGTATGATTATTAATGATTTGGGGCGGAACGGCAAGGGTGATTTCTTGTCCATCTACATAAGCTATTTCCGATCCGTTCTGCAGCTTAATCACTCTATTCCCGCGGGTAACCGTTACCGACCGGGTTTCCTGCTCCCATTCCAGACCCGCCCCCATAGCCTCAGTAATGGCCCTTATCGGGACAACGACATTCCCCTCCAAATTGACGGGTGACTGCTCCATAGCCACCCCTTTACCGTTAACGGTGACCAGTGTCCCTCTCTTTTCAATTTCCTGTTTGCCCGTCTCATCGTAATATTTCGCAGCCACCCTGGTGGCGTTAGAATCTTTAATCGTCAAGCGATGATTAAATAAACGGTTAGCTTCAATAAAGTCCGCAGCGGTCTGGATGGATAACTCCCTGCCATCGGCCGAATAGGGAGTTGCCCTGGCCGTAAGCTTCTGCGGCTGATCCCCGTTCTTGACTACGGAAGTAAAAACAAGCTGTCCGTCCTTCATGTAGGTCCCGGAATCAACCAAATAGGTTCGATCATCGGTCAGCACCGTAAATTTAACCTCGTCGATTTCGTGCACTGCATCCAGATGGATCTTAAAAATGGATACCCGATTCTCTACTACGTAATTTGAGGTCCCCCGCACTTCCACTACCTTACCGTTGGCATTGTAGGCCGTAGCCACCACATTAATTAGTTGGGGCTTGCCTCCATTCTTGACAGCTGCGACGGCCTCCATCTGATCCCTCTTGGCCACCGTCGTTTCCTCCAACACTTTATACGGCTCTGTAATGGAACCCAGTGCCCGGACATCCACTTTCTGAAGCTCCTCCCCATGCTCCATGGGCAGTTGAATGGCCTTGGTCTGACCGCCCGCTATAAAGTGGTCTTCCTTCTTTATTTCTATGATCTCCCCCTCTGCGTCGTACCCGACCACCAAGAGAGAGACATTCTCCTCGTACTTCACACGTACGTCGGCAGTCACCATCATTTTACCGTCCACTAGTTCATGCCCGGACTGCAGCAGTTCGACATTATTCGAGTTTGCGAAGGCCGCGGATGGAACCAGCAGGACCCAAACCGCCAACGCAAGCCATACCCCGATTATAGAAAGCATACTTTTCGATACCCGCATTTTCCCATGTGTCCTCCTTGTTCCCATTCAATCGCTCACAGGGCATATGAGATTAAGTTATCGCAATTCATACAGGAAAGTAAATAGAAAGGAAATCCAATAAGAGCCATGAAAAAAGAGCCGGTTCCTTATCTTTCGACGGAAACGGCTCCAATCCCTTTATTTGCATTATTCGAAGGCTAGATGAAATTGCTTATCCTTTTTCCGAACCAAGCATATTTATCCCTTAGTCGATGCTTTGGCTGCCCAGCTGCAGGCCCAGCTTTTTTAACAGATGAATCATCTGCTCCTGTTCCTCTCTGTTCAGGCTGCTGAACATGTCGTGAATGACGTTCCGATGTTTAGGGAAAATATCCTCCATCAAGAGCCGTCCCTCTTCCGTAATGGAAGCATAGGTGATGCGGCGGTCTTCCTTGCACTGCTTTCGCGTCAGCAGTCCCTTCTTCTCCAATTGGTCAATGACGTAAGTCATGCTTCCGCTGGTCAGCAATATTTTCTTGCCGATATTTTGAATGGGCTGGTCTCCTTTATGAAACAGCAGCTCCAGAACAGCGAATTCCGTCGGGTTGAGGCCATAATTTTTGATATCCTCCTTAATCCGGTCCACCACCGCCCGGTTGGCCCGGGAAAAGACAACAAACAATTTTAAAGACAATTCATATTCTTGCTGAGTGGGATTCATAATCAATACCTTCCTGTCCGTTATCTTGAATTAAGGGTAATCTTAAGTCTACTCCTTGCTCTTGTCAAGCTATCCCGGGGATCCGGCGGCTCTTCAAAATAATGGGGACAGCAGTCGTGCCAAGATTTCCTTGAATGAATGAAGACCAAACCGACGGGCATAATGCTCGGGCCTCAGTTCCTTGCTATCCTTCAGATCTTGCAGGAAATCCCGCTCGAGCCTGTGAACCGTCGATCGATCGAATATGATCGCGTTTAGTTCAAAGTTTTTGTAGAAGCTGCGCAAATCCATATTGGCCGTTCCGACCGAGGCCAGCCGATCGTCGACGAGGATGACTTTCGCATGCATAAACCCTTTCTGATATTGATAGAACTTCACCCCTGCCCCAAGCAATTCTTTGGCATAGGATAAAGACGCCCAATAGACGATCCGGGTATCCGGAATTCCGGGAAGGATGATTCTGACATCGACTCCGCTTAGAGCAGCGACCTTAAGCGCCTGAATGATACCGGCATTCGGAATAAAGTAAGGAGTCGCAATATAAATCCGTTCCTTGGCCCCCCCGATAGCTGCGAAAGTGACCGCCAGAATAGAATCTTCCTCCGCGTCCGGCCCGCCGCTGACAATTTGCACCCGCTGGCCTGATTCTGAGCTTTGCGGAGGAAAATACCGCTCGTCCTTAATCCGAATGCCGCTTACGTATTCCCAGTCCTTCAGAAATGTCCCCTGTAAAGAAAGGACTGCCTCTCCACTGATACGAAGATGCGTATCCCGCCAGAATCCAAGCTTCGGATTGCCGCCCAAATATTCATCTCCGATATTAATGCCCTCAGGAAACCAACCTTGCCGTCCACTACAACAATCTTGCGATGATTCCGGTAGTTAATTCTTTTGTCAAGGAAAGCAATGAGTGCGGGAAGAAAGCATTTCGTCTCTACTCCGGCCGCCCGCAACTCCCCGAGGTAAGCCTCATCCAGTTCGTAGCTGCCGATTCCATCATAGATGACCCGCACCTCAATCCCCTGCCTCGCTTTCGCGATCAAGGCTTCCTTGAACCTTCGGCCAATCCCGTCGTTGCGAATGGTGTAATAGTCCAGATGGATATGATCTTCCGCCATTCCGATAGCTTCCAATATCGCTTTATAAGCTTCTTCAGCATTAGTTAATACGGTGACTTCATTATGACAAGTCATTCCGGGCCCGGGAACCGACCGCAGCAGCCTGTCCAATTGCTGATCCCCTGCGGCGGCCGGTTTGCGGTTTGCAGTACCGCCATGCTCGAGGTAACAACCGTCCTTATCCTTTATGTTCCCTTCCAAGTTCCCCGCTGCCCCGGAGGCAGGCTCCTCGGTTCCTGTAATTCCTTCATAAGCTGCCGCCTCCAAGTGGCTGGTACCCCGGACGGGCAAATGGCGCCGGTGAGAGAATCGTCTGGAGATAAAATAATACATAATAAAGCCAACAATGGGGAAAATAAACAGAACCAGCAGCCATGCCACGGCTTTGGCCGGATGGCGGTACTCCAGACTCGCCATGACGATGGCCTGGAGATAAATGACAAGCAGCAGAACGCCTAACCAAATCACAGCTTCACCTCGACAACTAAGAAGTTTAATGCTAGGTGGTTATCCAGTGTACCCAAAAAACCGTCAAAATAAAAAATCGCCCATAGAAGACATTCTCGATTATCATTTCCTCAACGACCTGAAAAAGAAGAGCATTCTCCCCTCTTTGGAAGAGAATAAAAGGTTAATGAAGGAGCTGTTCGTCGATTGCTCGGATGTGGTCATCCGTCCTTTTGTCATCGAGAAAAACATTCAAGCCCTTGCCGTCTTTGTCGACGGTCTGGTCATCTCCGATGTACTGGATGACGCTCTCCGGTCTCTAATGGTTATGGAGGGCAATGAGTCGGAAATCGAACGAATCGTCGCTACGACGCTTCCGGTTTCACAGATTTCGACGGAAGACAATTACGGCGAGTTTCTGATCGCCGTTCTGGGCGGGGATACCGGAATCTTCGTAGAAGACAATGATCAAGCGATTCTGCTTGGTATCCGGGGGCCGGACACCCGGTCTGTCTCGGAACCAAACACCGAAATCACCATTCGCGGGCCGCGCGAAGGCTTCATCGAAAACCTGCGGACGAATACGGCTCTCGTGCGGCGCAAGATCAAATCGCCGCGGTTAAAAATGAAGCCCCTGGTGTTAGGACAGCATACCAATACGAACGTAATTGTCTCCTATATCGACGGATTAACGGACCCGGCATTGATCGATGAAGTCATGCAAAGGATGGAAAAAATCGATATAGACGGCATACTGGAGTCCGGCTACATCGAAGAAATGATCCAGGACAGCGCCTATTCTCCATTCCCGCAGATGCAGTATACGGAAAGGCCCGATGTGCTGGCCAGCGCCCTGCTGCAGGGAAGGATAGCAATCATGGTGGACGGTACCCCCTTCGCCCTGATTCTTCCGACCATATTCATGCAGTTGATGCAGACGGCGGAGGATTATTACGAACGGTTCCAGATTTCAACCTTAATTCGCTGGCTCCGCTATTTATTTCTTTTTGCGTCGATGTTTACACCGGCACTATATGTTGCGATTACGACTTTTCATCCGGATATGATCCCGACCTCCCTGCTGCTCAGTATAGCCGCATCCCGAGAAGCCATTCCGTTTCCCGCGGTTGTCGAGGCCTTCATTATGGAGGTCATCTTCGAGGCCTTGAGGGAAGCCGGTGTCCGCCTGCCCAAATCGGTCGGTTCCGCCGTCGGTATCCTTGGGGCTATCGTGATCGGGCAGGCGGCGGTCGAAGCCGGAATCGTCTCCGCCCCTATGGTTATCGTAGTGTCGATTACGGGAATTGCATCGTTCACGATTCCTCAATTCAACGGGGCTATCGCTATCCGCATGCTGCGCTTTCCGATGCTGATTCTGGCCTCCATCTTCGGAATCTTCGGCATCCTGTTCGGCATAATGATCGTCCTCGGACATATGGCCAATTTGCGTTCCTTCGGCGTCCCCTACTTATCTCCTTTAGGCCCGACCAAGTGGTCTGATCTCAAGGACGTTCTGATCCGTGCGCCGCAATGGGAGCTTACCACCCGTCCCAGCTTCGTAGGGGCTCAGGATCAAATCCGAATCGGCCAAGAATTGCCCGAGACTATTAAGCGGGATAATGGCTTAAAGGGGAAGAACATTTCGCACCCCCATCAGAAAAATGATCAGGAGGGAGCTTCCGATGATGATCCGAACCCTTAACCGGAGAAAGCTCCTGGCACTGGTCTTGTCTATATCTCTCCTGTTGACCGGTTGCTGGGACCGCATTGAAATTAATGATATTGCCATCGTACTGGCCATTGCGGTGGATAAGGAGAAGGATGGAAACATACGGGTGAGTCTAGAGATTCCGTTGGCTTCCCAATTAGGAGGCACTCAAGGCGGCGGGGGAGGCACGGGCGGTAGCGGCAGAGCCGACTATATCGATTCGGAAATTGCCCCTACTTTTGTTCAAGCTTATGCCCAGCTACAGGACCGGATGTCACGCAGACTGAAATTCGGTCATTACCGGGTTCTCATTATAGGAGAAGAGATGGCGAGGAGCGGGATAGAGGACGTCTTCGATATCGTTGCCAGAAGACCGGAGAACCGGCTTTCCTCCTACATGATTGTGGCCAAGGGGACGGCAGAAAGCCTGATGAAATCCCAGCCCAAGCTGGAGAGGTTCTCCGGCGAAGCCATCCGGGAAATGGTTAAGCAGGGAGAAATCGTGCCGACTAACGTAAAGAATACCGCCATGTCCTTAAGCCATTATGGGAGCGATGCGGTCCTCCCATATATGGGAGTAAAGAAGCTGAAGGAAAAGGACAGCAAGGGAACCGAGGAAATTGAACTGCTCGGGTACGCCCAATTTCTGGAGGACCGAATGGTAGACGTGATGGCGCGGGAATCCGCCATGGGATTATCCTGGTTGAAAAACAACATTCGGCCGATCACCGTCGTCGTTAATTTGAACAAACCGGAGAACCTTATTTTTACCGTTATTCGTTCCAATGCCAAAATAGAGCCTATCGTGGAGCAGGACGGCCGTCTCCGATTCGATATCCGTATAGATGCCAGGTTGCGATTGAACGAGAATAAATCGAAGGAAGATTTGACGAACCGGCTGGTCATGGAGAAGGTGAAGAAACACGCTGCCGACAATATACGGCTTCAGGTGATGGATACGATCCGGTTAATTCAGAAATCGGGGGCGGATTCCGCGGAACTCGGATTGAAGCTGTTCCGGAAAGATCCGATAACATGGAAAAAGCTAGAGCCGAATTGGAGAGAATTACTTAAGGAAGCGGAGTTTGACGTCAAAGTGAAGGCGGACATCAGCGAGTTCGGATTGATCTCCGAAAATATTGTGAGAGGAGGGTAAATCTATGGATCCGATTTTTCAAGTTTTGTTCATAATCGGTTTTCTGATTTGGATCGCCATCGATTTCCGTAAAATCAAACAATCAAAATCGAAATCAATGATGGCTATATTCGTTACCATAAATACGCTAACCCTTCTGCTGTTCTTCGCCTTATTTATGCAGTATAGACCTCCTACTCCCGTATCGCTAATGAACAATACGGTATATTATTGGGTCAAAGCCTGGACAGGAGGAATTTACTATGTCACGTCAGGTCATTAGCAGCCGCCAACTGGCCTTAATTATCGCTTCCTCCATTATTACGGCCGGGATCATTGTCGATCCCCAGCAGTTGGCGCGCAGCACCGGCCACGATGCTATTTTCACCTATTCGTTGTCGCTGCTGCTCTCCTTCATAGTTTGTTATTTCTTCTATTCGCTGTCCAAGAAATTTCCCGGCAAGAATCTGTTCGAAATCAGCTTCATTGTGGCCGGGAAATGGGGCGGCGGCATAATCAACATCCTGGTGCTGCTTAACATCTGGTTCATCTTTGCCCGGGATTCCTTCGCAACGACGATGTTTTTGCGGGCTACGCTCCTGCAGAAGACACCGCCGGAAATCTTGATCATGCTGTTCATTTTGGTCATGGTTTATTACGGAAAATCGAGTATAGAGGTCATCTCGAGGGTGAATGAAATCGTATTTCCTTTCGCCTTCGTGATCATTCTCTTTTTTCCGCTTCTATTGGTTAATGAAATCCAAGCCAGCCAATGGGAGCCGGTATTTACCCAAACCCCCGCACAATTGGCGCTGGGGAGCATTTTAAATTCCATTCGCTTCGGGGATCTGATTGTTTTTGGAGCTTTTCTCCATACGGTCCAGAACGCGAAGCATCTGCTGACCGGCTTCCGTTTGGGTGTCATCCTGTCGGCTTTTTCGTTAACCATCGTTATTGCAACAGCTATTGCCGTCTTTGGGGCCGATATTTTGGCCCGATTGAATTTTCCGATATACTCTTTGGTCGCCCAGATCAACATTACGGACTTCATGGACCGGGTAGATGTATTTGCCTTCAGCATCTATTTCCCGGCAGCGATCATTAACGTCGTGGTCTCTTTTACTGCCTTCATTATCGGGATCAGTGCCTTTACCTCCAAGAACGACCCGACTCTGCTCTCACTTTCGACAGGGTGGTTTCTGCTGCTGACCATCCTGATAACCTTCACTAATTTTGTCGAGCTTGGCCGGTTCACCTTTTACTCGTATCCGGCCTACGTCATTGTCGTGCAGCCTCTGTTGTTCTTGCTATTGTTTTTTCTTGCGAAGCGGCATCCGTCGGTTCCGATTCCACAGACGGCATCCCAATCCAAATCGTCAACCGCGGACCAGCGAAACAACCGGTCGGGCAAGCCTCCGAAGCCGCTTGGTTATTGGATCAGAGTGACCAATATTTCGATTCTCTCCTCCATGCTGTTACTAATACTCGGTATGACCATCTCCTATATCTCCCCCTGGATTAGGACCTTCTGTGCCATTGGCTACGGAGCCTGCCTGATACTAGCCTTGTTCAGTGTCGTTAAAGAGAAGAAAAGGGCGGAAGCCGGGTAACCCCCGGCATTCCTTTGGCCACAAAAGTCATATGACGGAGGAAAACGATTTGTGACCGGAATCACTATGGCCACCGTTATTTTTCGAGTACAATAAAGGAAATAACGGTTCTTCGGGTGGTTCAGCTTATGGCTCAGGAAATGGTTCAACGCAGAAGATGGCACTGGTCCGAATGGATTATGCTCGGATTTTACGCTGTATGGGTGATCGGCAGTATCACTACATGCTTCATGTTCGATAAGGGCAGTATGTCGACGCTTCGGCCCTGGGAGTATGCATCGCTGCTGTTCACCCTGTTTATGCTCCCGCTTCTCTTCTGGAGGCCGGGTTATGTGCATATGCTGGGGTTTCCCCTAACCGTTCTTCTGACAGTAGGGGGATTTCAGCATTATTTATACTTCAATAAGCTGGAAATGATTGACCTGCTCTCCTATCCGCTCATTATCGTCGGATTTCTCTCTAACCGGTTAAATATTTGGTGGACGGTGCCCTGCTTTCTCGTCATTCACCCTTCTATATCGATTTGGTTGATGGATCAGCCCGGGCTGCTGGCTATTCTCCAAATTTTCACTTCCTATGGAGTAAGCTTTGTGATGGGATTGGGGATTCAAAGAATCTTGACCTCCCACCTGAGAATGAAGCAGTTGTATGGAGAGAACGTTAAGCAATACGACCTCATCCGCCAGCAAAACAAAGCCTTGGAGCAGTATGCCCGCCAGGTGGAAAACCTGACCCTGCTGGAGGAACGCAACCGCTTGGCCAGGGAGCTTCACGATACGGTAGGCCATACGTTCACCTCTGTCATTATGGGGATGGATGCCGTATCCTATTTGATCGAGCTGGACCCGAACAAAGCCAAGGCCAAGCTGGAGGTGCTGCGGGAGGTTACGCGCAACGGATTGGACGAAGTCCGCAAGAGTATCCACCAGATTGCTCCACTGGAAGATAACGCGCCGTTGACTCAGCAAATTTCCAGATTGGCCAACGAATTCGCGGTTCATACCGGAACCTCGGTCAGAGTAGATACGTCCGGGGAGGAAGGGGAATTCCCCCAGCAGCTGAAGCTGACCATTATCCGCTGCTTACAGGAAGCTCTTACGAATGCCAAGAGGCACGGACAAGCTGCATCCGTGCTCATTGAAATCAATTATCTCCATGAACAAATTTCCTTGAAGGTGAAGGATGACGGCCTCGGCTCGGACAAAATCCATACGGGGTTCGGTCTGAACGGCATGAAGGAAAGGCTCGCCGCCTGGAGGGGGAATTTGCAGATCCACTCTCATAAAGGGCTGGGGACGACCGTCACCTGCACTATCCCGTATTCGCGGGCCGGTATCAAATCACAAGGGGGAACCATAGATGAAAGAGATTCGGTTACTTCTGGTTGACGATCAGGATTTAATCCGCGAGAGTCTCCATATCGTACTGGACATGGATCCGGAGATCGAAGTCGTCGGGCTCGCCGAGAATGGCAGGATAGCTGTGGACCTGTGCTCCAGCAAGCAGCCCAACACCGTATTGATGGACATTCATATGCCGGAGATGGACGGAGTGGAAGCTACCCGGCAGATTAAGAAGCAGTGGCCGGATATCCGGGTTATCATCCTCACTACGTTCCAGGAAATCGATTATGTCGTTCAGGCGCTGGATGCGGGAGCGGAAGGATATTTGCTTAAGGCCATTCATCCGAAGGAGCTGGTCTCGGGCATCAAATGGGTGCATAGCGGGGGAACGCTCATTCCGCAGGATATTGCAAAAATGCTGGTGAAAGAGATCAAAAACGGTGAATCCGCCGAAGCAAGCAGAAGCAGCTCAGCCACCGATTCACACGGAAGCCATAGCGCCCAACTGCAGCCAGCGCCCCAAGAATTGCCCAAGTTCTCTTACGGGCTTAGTGAACGGGAGCTGGAGGTGCTTCAGTTGATTTCCGCAGGCCTGAATAACCGGGAAATTGCCGTCAAGCTATTTTTGTCCGAGGGCACCGTGAAGAACTATATTTCCAGCATCTATTCCAAGATGGATGTTCGTGATCGGATGCAGGCAGCCAAAAAAGCGAACGACGAAGGAATACTATGAGGATAAACAGCTATGCCGTCCTTAGAACAGGTGCGTTTACCGATGAAATATAAAAAAAGCACCTAACGGAGCCATCTCGAAGATGAATAACCCGGTACTAGAGGTAGCTTTTTATGCCAATTAGAAAGTTGTTCCATTTTAATGCTTTAATGAACTTAAACTTTCTAATTTGGTAAGAACAGGTATAGACGAAAACTTATACTATGAGAAAAACTCCTATCGGAGCCCTGAGGGAAAGCTATACGTCGCATCCGGGTCAGTAAAGACATCGCAAAGACGAGCAGAAATACATTAAAATCGTGCCTTTTTCCAAAAAGAAGGCGAAAGACGCTCAAATGTGCAGGTCTTTTTCACAAAATGGGGCCATTTCGCAAAAATCGCTCCAAAGACGTGCATTATTGCTCTAGAATCAGGTATGTGGCGTCTTTTCTCCAAAAAGACGTGCATTATTGCTCTAGAATAGGGCACTCCGCGGTTTTCTCCAAAAAGACGTGGAAGCAATAAAGGCCGGAGCTTGCTCCGGCCTTCGCCTATAGGAGGCCCTGCAGACGATCCTGCAAGGCTCTTTCCAGGTAAGGATCGATATGCAGGAACTGCTTGAATTGCTTATACTCCGCTGCGAGCTTCCGGAGACTCTCTTCGGAGACAGCCTGCCGCACCGCCCGAATCAGCAGGTTCTTGGGGGTATGCTCCAAATCGATGAACTCTACAATTTGCGATTTGTAGCCAACCAGCTCCAACAGTCTGGCTCTTACGGAATCGGTGGCCAGAGCCGACAGCCTCTCCTTAATGATCCCATGCTCCAGCATGGGAGCCAGCACCGGGTTATCCAATTGCTTAAACAGCTCGTGCTGACAGCAGGGCACGGACAGGATGACCCGGGCTCCCCAACGGACTGCTTTGTCCAAAGCGGCATCGGTCGCCGTATCACAGGCGTGAAGGGTGACGACCATATCCACTTCATTAATATCGTTATATTGGCTGATATCGCCGACATAGAAATTTAAGTTCGTATACTGCAGCTTAGCCGCCAGAGACGAACAGTGCGCAATGACATCTTCCTTAAGATCAAGGCCGATGGCACGTACATTTAATTTCTTTATGTAGGTTAAATAATGATACATGGCAAAGGTCAAATAAGATTTGCCGCAGCCGAAATCAATAACCGTTATAGGCCGGTTGCGGGGCAGCTCACTGACAACATCATCCACCAATTCGAGGAAGCGGTTGATTTGCCGGAATTTGTCGTATTTCGCCGCAAGAACCTTCCCTTGGGCATTCATCACACCCAGCTCAACCAGATAAGGAACGGGCGTTCCTTCCTCCAACAAATATTTTTTCTTCCGGTTATGAGATAATTCTATTGTCTTTTTGGTAGCCGGCTTTTTAAGAATAGCGGCCTTGCCTTTTTTATTCACCAAAATTTGATAGTCCGCCTCTGCTGTTTGCCACAAGCCTTGCTTGAACTGTTCACGAAGAAGCTGCGCTAGATGGTCTGCCGCTTGATCCGCATTCCGGTTTTCATGTATGACCTTCGGTCCGACCTGATATGTGAATTGGTATTTCCGCTCTCCCTTGAGAATAACTGGCTTCATCTTCACTTTATCCGCATGCTGCGGCTCCTTCCTCCGTTTATTGCTCAATGTGGCTTGGAGGAGTGTTTCATTATGGATCAACTCAACGGCTAGCCGATATAGATTGTCGTCATTTAGATTGTCTGTCATAAGTCTCCCCGCTTTATATTTTCGGTCGTGTATGAACGGTTCCGCCTGCCAGTCATGCCAGGAAAGTTAACATTCTGCAATTAGTAGTATAGCATGATTGCAGGTTCAGGTTTAATCCTCGAACGAAATCCGGGCAAGAAAAGAACATCCCCTCCCTTCACCCGTGAAGCGGGGATGCTCTCGCTCAAAGCTATCTTTGTCTGACTCCTGTGCTGGGACTGTACATTCCGTCACTGCCTGTAATCGGGCGGCCGATTTTACCGCCACTGGAACTGCCGCCGTAAGATCCCGTCCCTTCCGTGTCCGGAAAGAAACGAGTAGCTAAAGAATTCAGGGCGGGCACAATTTGGTCCTTGGTCTGTCCCTGCTGTTGTTCCATCTCCTGAAGCTTGATGAGCTGCGCCCGAAATTCATCGTTCGCCGATACAAATACATGATGAAGAGAAGGACTGCTGAGCTCTTTCACCCGTTGGACAATTTTTTGTTTAACGGCTACCGGCATATTGGATAAATCTGCGTCCGAGCTGGAAGAATGAAGCTCGCCATGCGGGTGTGCGGTCAGGTTCCCTGTTCTGGAAAAGCCGGAACTTCTCGTATCCAGGTCATGTCCGTTGCCCGCAATTCCGCTGCGTATCTCCGGGCCGACCTGCTCACGGTACGGTTCTTCCCTCTGATTCAGCATACCGCTTCCTCCATCCGCCGTTCCCGCATCCATCCGCTTGGCCTCTTCCTTAAGCTCTACAGAGACATAGACATATCTATCGGTAACGACGGACTTAGCGTTATCGACCTCGTCCATAGCTGCAATTTGTTCGTCCAGATAAGGACTCCATTCCATTCTCGTATTGGTATGAGGCGAAATCAGCCCGGTTCCCGATCTTTCCCCCTGGGCTCTTCTTAATTCATTCATGCGTGGAGTTTGTCGTTTACGGATATTCTCCTGCATGATCTCCTGCTTGAATTCCCTGCCCCGATATCCGTTGAATCCATGACTTTGCTGGTAACTCGAGCAAGCCGCCAATAAACATAGGCAGCCGGCAAGAATAATTGGCCCCTTCAGCCATCGTCCTCCGCGATTGCTTTTATTCATTTTGCTTTCCCCCTTTTCTTTGGAGAAATGGATAATGACGCAATCTTAGCATTCGATTTTCCTGCCGATTTTATGCTGCTTCTTTTTCTTGCTCAAAGCGGAACTCTCCCGACCCGCTTTACGGCGCTGTGACGTTGATCATCCCCCATGCCATTTTACAGTGTGCTAATATTTTGCGGCTGCTGGACACTAGTCCCATTCCAATGCTTGTTCTCTATCATAAATATGATAGCAAGAGGGGGTTGGACAAGATGATTCAAACGGGGTGCAAATGGAAGCTCATTTTATTCGTCTATCTTCTGCTATGGTTTGCCGGCAGCTTGTACGGGCTGCTCTATTGGATGGGGAATAAAGCGCCGCAGGGGCAATGGCTGGGACTCAGCCTTCCCGAAATCCGGAGCTATTTGATCTATGCCTGGGCCGGCGCGAACGGAGGAACTTTATATGCTGTGAGGATGCTGCATCAATTTCATAGCTGTCAATCGACTATGCAATGGTTTCTATGGTATTTTTCCCGCCCTCTACTCTGTGCAGGCACGGCTGTTTTTGTCATTCTTTTGCTGGAGAGCGGTATTCTCCCCATTCTGGTATCGCCGGACGAAAAAGCCAGAATCGGCGTTGCTTTCCTGGCAGGCTTGGGTTACGGAAAAATAGCCGAGAAATTAATGTCGTTAACGGAAACGCTTTTTAACGGCAAGAAGCACATCGCTGAAGAGCCGTCCAATAAGTGAAGCTGATCCACATCTTGCGCGGTTCCGCTTTTTACGGCTCAGGCATCGTTTACCAGTATACTTTGACGGGCTCCACTCCATAATACAAACGGTTATCGTTAATTAACCAAGCTAAGGACCAATCATATTATTAGGAGGCTTCTTACATGCAATCGTTCCAAGCGGGCCAGCAGCTTAACCATTGTCGTCAAACTGTTCGTCAAATGATGCATCAAACCGAGCAAGCCAGCATGATGTATCAGCAGCTCCTTCAGCAGGAGCAGCAAAATGCTGTAGAATTGGAGCAAATTGCCCAGAAAGAACGGCAAGCGGTGCAGATGATTCAAACAGCGCTGCAAGGACACCATACCGCAATGCAGCAAATGCAGCACATTGAACAAATTTGCAATGAGCTGGAACAAGTGATGCACAGCATCAATCAGGTGAACCAGCCGTACAGCACTCAGCAGGCGGGTTCCCGTTATTACGGTCAATCGTCGTATAGACAATAACTTACGGTAAGAGGCGTCCGCGGACGCCTTTTTCATTCGCCATACAGAGGGAATTCCAATCGATTAATGCAAATTGCTCCTTTTTCTTTTGTCAAAAAAAAGAACCGGTTCCTATTCGGAATCGGTCTGATAAATGAGAAAATGGACAATCGATTTTATTGCACACGTTAACATAGATGAGAAAAGAAAGCAACCATAACGGCATATCGCCGTAATGCCCCTTTAAGCAAAGATTGACTATAATCGGGAATCAATAAGTTCCGTCGGTGTTCATAGTCATTTCTTTCGTAACCTTGACAAATTTAGAGTTGCGGATCTTCTCCTGCAGCTTCTCGTAGTACAAGTCTTCGTCAATGGGCAGTTGAACCCAATCGTCAAGCCAGGAGGACAAATGCATTGCGTTGGATAGCGTTAATCCTTTAATTCCTTCGACTCCGGGGGCTAACAGTGGCGTTCCTTTCAGAATGGCATCGGTAAAGTTCTGGGTGATGCCGCTATGCCCGGTTTCTCTGCCGACGATCGGAATTTCGCATTTCCAGCATTCCGGCTGTCCGAAGCCGCCTTTATATTCCGCATTGAACTGGCGTTCCGATACCCGTAATCTCCAGAAGGTCATAGTGCCGTCTTCAATAACGATTTTGCCGCGATCTCCCGTTACTTCATAACGATTCGTTCCCGGCGCTTCGCCTGTAGTTGTTACGAACAGGCCTGTAGCTCCGTTATCGTACTCCACATAAGCCGTCACATCGTCCTCTACCTCGATATTGTGGTATTTGCCGAAGGCACAGAAGGCCCTTACCCGAACCGGCATCATGTCGACCGTCCACTGCCACAAATCGAGCTGGTGCGGATCCTGGTTCAGCAGCACTCCGCCGCCTTCCCCGGCCCAAGTTGCTCTCCAACCGCCGGAATCGTAGTAGCTCTGCGGGCGATACCAATTGGTAATAATCCAATTCGTACGGCGGATTTCGCCCAGCTCGCCGGAAGTAACCAAGTCTCTCAGCTTCTGATAGAGCGGATTCGTTCTCTGATTATACATCATCCCGAAAATTTTATCGGTCTTCCCTGCCGCCTCGTTCATCTCGCGAACCTGCTTGGTATAAACCCCTGCCGGCTTCTCGCACAGCACATGAAGCCCATGCTGAAATGCCTGAATCGCCAGCGTCGGGTGATCATAATGCGGGGTCGCAATCAGGACGGCGTCAATTTCTCCGGAAGCATACATAGCCTCTACATTGTCAAACAGACGGACCTCTTCGCCCAAATTTTCCTTGGCCCAGGCCAGCCGTTCCGGTCTGTTATCACAAACGGCGGCCAGCTTCGCTCCCTGCACGGTTCCTTGGGCTAAATACTTCGCATGGGAAGATCCCATATTCCCGATGCCGACAATGCCAAATCGAACCTTATCCATAGGTACCTCCTATTCTAATGTTGATTAATAGTTACGACTACATTATAAACCATGCCGCCCAGTAAACAAAGAAAAGATAATTTAAGTTTGGGAATCGGCATAAATTAGCCAAGATTAGTATAGATGCCCTAACGAAAACATCCGGAAAAAAGCAACATGCGTAGACAATAATGTTGAATACCAACATTTAAAACGGGTGTTTGAAAAGAATCTTAACCTAATAAATGGAATTATGGTAGAATAACCAGTATAATCAAGGTCTTTTTTTGAAATAATTGACAATAGCCTTCCTCAATTTCCTGCCGCTTATGATGGACTTAAGAAAAAATTTAGGATTTGATAGGCAATTCGTTTAACATTTTGTATTAAAATAAGAAGTAGAAGAAAACAATTACCCCACGAAGTGACGTGAGGCCTTCGATTCGTATCATCTGCGGGGAACTCCCGAACTATATAGTGTACTCAAGTATCTAGGATTCCTTTTGGAACCGTCGAATCATTTCTTAATATTGAACTTAAGCTTTCGATGTGAAATTTAAACCGCTGGGGCTGACAAACGTCTCATCCACATAAATTATTGATCGTCCACATCATGGCAACCCGACCTAAGTCTAGGTTTATAAATGGTCTTAAGTCAATACCGTGACATCCAAAAGTATTTTACAATAAGTGCAATGAGAATTGTTGCAAATGGGGTGTTCTTGAAGTGAACGGAAAACAACAGCATAGAATTTTGATATTATCCGGCGAGTTCGGAGATGGACATAAACAAGCCGCTAAAGCCATTCTGGAAGCTTCTCGACTTTACGGCCCTGATGTACAGGTGAAGATTGTTGATTTTATGGAATGGAATTACACAAAACTTCATAACATCGGCAAGTTTTGCTATGCGCAATGGGTCAAACATTTCCCTAACGTATACGGCTTCTTTTTTCAAAAAACACGAACGGACAATTCTTTGTCGCAATTATTTAAGAAAATCAAATTGTTTGATCTCAATCGTATGATAAAATTGTTAGAGGAGGAGCGGCCTACGGTAGTAGTCAGCACATTTCCTCCGGCGGCTGCGGCTATGTCATTGCTGAAAAGCCACGGACTGACCCAGGTACCCACCGTTACGACAATTACGGATCATACGGATCATAGCTATTGGATCCATCCGTATACCGACCGTTATCTGGTAGGCTCCGATGTAGTGCGCGATGCCCTGCTGAGGCATCATGTGCATGAGTATCAAATCTCGATAACCGGCATCCCCGTTCGCCCTCATTTTTCCCAGGAGATGAACCGGGAGGAATTAAGACGTAAATATGGAATTGATCCATCGATTCCGACGGTTCTTATTATGGGCGGAGGACTGGGTATGATCGGTAAGGAATCGACCTCTCTTCTATGGTCTGACCTGCTGCATCCCGATCCGGTGCAATTCATCGTCGTCTGCGGCCATAACGAGAAGCTCAGGCAGTATTTGGAGTCGGAAACGGTTCATTCCCCTCATCGGGTTATGTTAACCGGGTATATCGACTATGTTCACGAACTGATGGGTCTATCCGATATTGTCATAACGAAGCCAGGCGGACTGACCACATCCGAAGCGGTAGCTCAGCAGCTTCCAATGCTGCTGTATAAGCCGCTTCCGGGACAAGAACAGGACAACGCGGCGTACTGGGTTCGTTCCGGAGTGGCGATTCTTGCCAGGAAGGAAGCCGAGCTGCATGCCCAGCTGTCCCACGTTCTCCGCCATCCGCAACTGTTAAGGGACATGCGGATCAAAGCCGGAACGTTCGGAGCCAAGAATGCGGCGCTTAACGCCGTGGATGAAATTCTCCGGACGGAAACTTCCTGGAACGCTTATCAGCCTCCGGAAGCCGTTTACGCCGTCCGCTGACTGTATTAATTTTCCTTAGTGAAGGGGTTAAGGGAAATGAGAGAGAAAATATTGTGGGTAGGGTTAACCTTCCTTGGACTGTATATGATCCTGCCATGGATCATATCACGCGTCTTCGGTTGGGGAATCCACCGCAAGGGCAGCAAGCTTAAGCAGGTGGCCCTGACTTTTGATGACGGTCCCGATCCTAATTACACACCCAAGCTACTGGATCTACTGAACCAGTACAATATCAAGGCCACATTCTTTGTGCTGGGCTCCAAAGCGGAGCGAAATCCGGACTTGATCCGCAGAATTCATCAGGAAGGACATCAAATTGGCATTCATAACTATACCCATAAGTCCAATTGGCTGATGACCCCCCGCAAAGTAAGAAAAGACCACGTTGATCGTTCCGCCGACATTGTTGAGCGGATTACGGGCGTTCGCCCAACTTATTACCGCCCCCCTTGGGGGATTCTTAACTTGGGCGACTTTCTGCTGCGCCGGCAGTACTCGATTGTCTTATGGTCGCTAATGGCCCGCGACTGGAATGCCAAAGCGGCCAAGCAGAAATTGAAGAAGCTTCTGCTCACCCGGGTGACGGACGGATCGGTCATCCTGCTCCATGACAGCGGTGATACCTTCGGAGCCGATGAAGAGGCACCGCATTATATGCTCGAGGCACTGAAGGAGACTTTGGCGGAGTGGGATCATTCCTTCGAATTCGTTCGAGTGGATCAGATGTTTCCCGAAACGAAGAAGGCCGTCCCCGCTGCCGGCGAACTCGGCTTCATCAGACGCCTGATGCTGTCCGCCTGGTTATTGTGGGAGCGGTGCTTTGTCCGGTTATTTCATATTGTTCCTGTTTCCGAGGAGGACTCTCTCCTCCAATTGCGCTGCCGAGAATACTATGGCAGCCCGATCAAGCTGAATGATGGCGTTATTATTTCCAAAGGGGACCGGATCGCCGAACTGCATTTCAATAACGATTTGCTCGTTCAGTTGACCAGCCAGTCGAAGAGCTCGGTGCATCTGGCTATCCAAATGATCCGGCGGACAGAAGCGATGCTTCCGAGAATTCTGTACTTATTACAAAATGATCCTCAATATAAAGACGTCAAAGGGCTGTACGGAATAAGCCTCATTCACCGGGGCACCAGCCAGCTTGGATTTACCGTCATTGATCTGCCCAAAGGAATGTTCTCCTTTGCTACGCAATACTATCTTAAATTTATGATGTATGTTCTTCACCCGCAAGGCCGGGATAGACTAAGAACCAAGAATGAGCTTCTGGTTCCGAAAATTATCGCCATCTCTACCCGCGAGCTGGAAAACCGGTATATTGCATAATCACCGAACGCCCCAAGCTCATATTGGCAGCAAGGATAAATGGCTGCCGCCTTCCTGAAAAGGCGCGTTTATCGGTGAATAAACAGAAAGAACCTCGTTTCCTGATTCAGGATTGCGAGGTTCTTCCGTTTATCGGCAAGCTTCCCTGCTTTTCTTTAACTCTGCTGCGAAGCGGCAGTTTAATGACGACCATTGTCCCTCGTTGGGGGCGGCTGAACATACCGAGCTCCCCTCCGTGCTCTTCTACAATCTTGTGGCTAATGGCCAGTCCCAATCCTGTACCGTTAGCCTTGGTCGTAAAGAAGGGCATACTGAGACTCGGCAAATCATTAACGTCTATCCCGACTCCTTCATCCATAAATTGGATCTGTACCCCATCCCGTTCCCGGAGGACCGCTACCTCCATATTGCCGCCTTCGGGCATAGCCTCGATCCCGTTTCTAAGAATGTTGACGAAGACTTGCTTGAGCCGATTGGCATCGCACCAAATCAATAGCGGCTCTTCCTCCTCATTCCGGAAATGAATATGGATGGGCTGTTCCGTGGACTGGCTCCGGAATAAAGCAACGACCGATTTCAACACAAGAATCAAATCATATTTCTCAAAAGTAGGAGGCTGCGTTCTCGACAAGTATAACAATTCACTTAAAATTTCATTAATCCGATTAACCTCTTCCAGCATTAGAGGCACCGTATCCCTCTTGTTGGGCTGCTTGTTCATCAATTGGAGATTTCCGGAGATGACTGTCAGCGGGTTCCGGATTTCATGAGCTATACCGGTCGCTAACTGGCCTACCAGAGACAGCTTCTCGGTATATCTCAGCCGGTTAATCATGTGGAACGATTTGCGGATCAGCACAATCACGAGGCATAGAACCAACAGCAGCATTCCCAGATAGGAAATCGAAGGAATATTCATACCGAAAAACATGCTGTCCAAGATGTCTATGCTTCCTGCCAGGCTGAAGCACACCGTTCCCAGCAGCACAATCTGCGCTTCCCTGTTTCTCCTGAAGGAAAGAATCGACAAGTATACAATAGTTACCGCCATAGTGACGAACAATAACAACTGATAGTAAAACAGCCCCGTCAGCAAATGCACCTTCCCTATATAAGCCGATGAGATATAGACGAGACCATATAACAGGTGGACCTTCCAAAGCCATTTCATGGGCCGGACGCTTTGGGAATCCTCAAACAACTGAATAATTAGAATGATGGCCGAGGCCATTCCGGCTATCAAGGAAACCAGCTCCAGATACATCCATACCTGAGGGTTATCGTAATAAAAATAAATAATCGTCGTCCGGCAGATCGTATACAGGCCGAAGCTGATCGCGAACCCGCCGAAGGACAGAAACGGCTTGAGCCGCAATTTATAGAACGGATATAGCGACAGCAGCCCGGCAATGATGTAAAAGCAGCCAAGTATGAAGCGGGCCGCCTGCTGCTTATGCAGTGAGAGAATATAATCCGAATAACCCGTCAATTCGGGGTAATCCAGCATTCCTATATTGGGCGACCCGGAATATATCTTAATATAAAGTGTTCCACCCTCTTGCTCCGCCGGGAGCAGCACTACCCTTTCCGGAGTCCCTTGATAAGCGTTATAGCCTCTATTATCGACGTCCCCATACTGATATACCAGCTGTTCATTGACGTAAACCTTGAAATTTTCATATATTTGGATAATCAGACTCGGATCTTTCCATGAGATGGCCGGAAGTGTCGTTCTCAGCCATAGTACATTCCAGTCCCCTCTTCCGGGAAGATTCATCGTCTGTTGAGCGGGGAGCCAATGGCTATCGTGGATTCCTTCCTGATCCGCACTGCTCTCCCACTGTAAATCTCCATCAGAGCCAATGGGGAAATCCCCCCAGTAATACTCCCACTCCGTCAATGGAAGGCGATCTGCTATTTCAGCATCTGCCCGTATGAACAAGAAACCAATGCAAACCACACCGGCAAATAAAATGAATATTCGGATAAATTTACTCCATCGTCTCATTTCGGGGACTCCGTCTCATACAGATGATAATGGGTTTAAAGCATCGATTAGATTAAGTGGATATGTGCATTGTTCGACACAATTTTACAAAATCCTTCTTATTCCACCATTAAGGTTTTCTTTTCGACATTTATAGAATAAATCAGCAGCCATTCTAGAAAGCTGTACCTCCACGTTGAAGGTGTTGAACCGACTGTTTCATGTAAAATTCTTCATTCTAGAAATTGGATAATTTTGAAATTTACGATTGAATACTTCCGTTTTATATACTATATTCTAACAAAGGGGTGAAATAATGTTTCACAATTTTATGCAGTTAACTAAATTTAATAACTGCACAAGTGAAAGATGGGGAGGGAATAAGCATTGGCGAAGTGGTTTCATCAAACCAAAAGTACGATCTCGCTTGTTATGGTTTCAGTACTTTTACTTTCCGTTTTTGTAAGCGGTGCCAATTTTGTTGCAGCTAGTTCCGCATCCACCAATGATGATTCAGTTACTATGGCTACATACGGCCTGACGCAAACAGCCGATGAGGAATCGGTCACCAAGACTACATACGGCCAACCAACTCCTTCAATTGTTCGAGTAGTCGAAGATTTCGGGAATGAGAACGTCACAGCTTCTTTTATAAAAGCCACGGGAAATTTAGAATCGGCAAGCCGACCGGAGCCGGTTCTCTATGGCAATCATTCGGCCAAACTAACCTATAACCTGGTCCAAGAAAGCGGTACGGCAGCCGCATATGTAAACTTCTTGGATCCTGGAACTTCAGATTCCAGAACTTTAGAAGGCAAGCCGACCAAGCTGGGCCTGTGGGTATACGGAGACGGCAATAATAAACATTGGCTCCGTGCAGAGTTCAATACGGGTTACGTTGCCGATTTTACATCAAGCTCGGGCTTTAACTGGAAGGGATGGAAATACGTGACCGTCAACATTCCCCAACAGCTGACCAAACCGGAATTTACAGATCCGATTAAACTTCGCCGGATCTATATAGCACAAACCAACGATCTGAATAAAACGGCGGGAACCGCCTACTTCGATCGTGTAAGCGTATTCTACGGCGATACGGGAGGGTTATACGGATTAGATCTGCTTGGATTGACTCCGATGAAGACCGGCGAAACTCAAACCGCACAAGTCTTCGAGACACGTGAAGGGTATACCGCTCCTCAATTAGTTCAGGGGCCGATAGTGTTCACAAGCAGTGACGAAAATGTCGCCACCGTGGATGAGAATGGGACCGTTACTGCGATAAGCAAGGGGGTAACGACCATTACAGCGTCCTATGGTGTTTTTGACGCAACCTATGAATTGATCGTAACCGATGATGACCCGTTTGTGGAACATCTTGATTTGATCGGGGCCGCCGAATTGCAGATGTTTGAGCAAGCTCAAACGGAGCTGTTCGCTACCTTCAGGGGGGTGTCCGAGCCTGTGCGAATTCTGACCGGAGTCACATATTCAAGCAGCGATGAGAAAGTGGCAACGATCGATGAGAATGGGCTTATAGAGGCCCATTCCATAGGGAGAACGACTCTAACCGCATCCTACAGAAACCAATCGGATACTCTCGAGCTTAGCGTCGGAATACCGATTCCAATCCTGCAAAGTATCAAGTTAACCGGACTTACGGCTATGGAGATTGGCGATTCGAAACAAGCCAAGGTGATAGGAACCTACAATATCGAACCTTTTGAAGTTGAGCTTAAGGAGGGCGTCACCTTTACTTCCAGCAACCCAAGTGTAGCCGCCATTGACGAAAACGGATGGATTCAAGGAAAATCGCTGGGCATTTCCATCATTACCGCAAAGTATGGCGGCAAGAACGCCACTTATACTGTCGTCGTGAACAATCCCGATCTTCAGCCGCCCAAAAGAGAGCTGCGGGCCGCTTGGATTTCGACCGTAGAAAGGATCGACTGGCCCAAATCAAACGATCCTGAGCAGCAAAAACAGGATTTCATCGACCTGCTCGATTTTCATCAATCGCTTGGCATGAATGCGGTGGTCGTACAAGTGAAACCGACGGCCGATGCCTTCTATTCATCGGAACTGGCTCCTTGGTCCCATTGGATCACCGGAGTCCAAGGGAAGGATCCCGGGTACGATCCGTTAGCGTTTATGATCGAGGAAGCGCATAAGCGCAATCTTGAATTCCATGCCTGGTTCAATCCGTATCGGATCAGCATGAATACGGATATGGACAAATTAGTCGAAAACCACCCGGCACGCCAGAACCCGGATTGGGTCATGTCCTATGGCGGCAAATTGTATTACGATCCGGGCGTCCCGGAGGCCATTCAATATATAACGGATAGCGTCATGGAAGTCGTAAAAAAATACGATGTCGACGGCGTTCATTTCGATGACTATTTCTACCCGAATCGATTTGACGGAGAAGGCTTCCCCGACCAAGCGACATATGACAAGTACGGAAAGGATTATCCCGGGGATATTAATGCTTGGCGCAGGCATAATGTAGATACTCTAATCTATAACCTGAGCCGGGAAATTAAGAAGGAAAAGAATTACGTGAAATTTGGCATTAGCCCGTTCGGTGTATGGCGTAATAAAAGCGTAGATCCCGACGGATCGAACACGAACGCCGGACAGCCAAGCTACGATAATCTCCATGCGGATATTCGCAAGTGGGTTATTGGAGGCTGGATAGACTATGTTGCTCCGCAAATCTATTGGAGCTTCGGGTTTGCCCCTGCGGCGTATGAAATTCTGGTGGACTGGTGGAGTGAACTCATTGAGGAGCATAACGCCAATACTCATCTTTATATCGGTCATGCCGATTATAAAGTAGGCTCGGACGCTAACTTTACGGATCCTTACGAGATCCCGAATCAATTGATTTATAACTTAAACTACGAGCAAGTAAAGGGCAGCATCCACTTTACGACAAGGGATTTGATAGGAAAGCCGGATTTAAGGAATAAGATCGCCGAGGTCTATAAATACCCGTCACTCGTTCCGGTCATGCCCTGGTTGGAAACAGAGGCGCCTGAAGCACCCGCTATAGAAGCGTTCTCTCTTCTGAGCGGCATTCAGTTGAACTGGACAGATACGGATGACAGCACGGCCTATTATGTCATCTACCGTGCTTCCGGCGATCAAGTGCCGGACAGGAATAATCCTGCTCATATTTTAACTACAATGCGCAAGTCCGATCTGGCCTCCTATGTCGACCGGGATGTGACCTTGGGCAAGACGTATACCTATGCGGTAACAGCGGTTGACCGATTGCATAATGAAAGTGAATTCAGCGAACCAAGGACGGTAACCGCGACAGCAGCAGCCATTGTGGAAGAAGCCGCCGAATTGTCCGACATTTCTGCAGCATATGGAACAGCATTGGAAAGCTTGGATTTGCCGAAAACCGTTCAAGTAACCTTAAGCGACGGTACGCAGCCAAGTCTCAACGTGACCTGGGATGGCGGTACTCCCGCTTATGACGGCCACAAAGCCGGCATCTATGTGTTCGCGGGTAAATTGGATTTGCCGGATAGCGTTGAAAATCCTAAGAATATTCAGGCAGAAGTGCGGGTGATCGTTAAGGCCCGGGAGACTGAGACTATCGTGAAAGAAGCTGCCGCGCTTGCCGACATTTTTGTAGACCACGGAACTGTGTTGGCCGATTTGAAGCTGCCTGCCAGCGTCGAAATCACATTCAACGACGATACTAAAGCAGCTGTCGCGGTGACTTGGGACAGCGGTACTCCCGCTTATGACGGCAATCAAGCGGGCACGTATGTATTCTCGGGCACATTGGATATTCCGGAAGGAGTCAGCAATCCGGATAACATTCAAGCGAAAGTGCGTGTCATTGTTAAAGCCGGCCCTGTCTATGCGAAGAAAGCAGCAAAACTGGATGATATTTCTGTAAACTATGGAACCGCAATAACCGATTTGAAGCTGCCTTCCGATGTCATGGTGACTTTGAATGATGAATCCACGACGAAGGCAACCGTGATTTGGGATGGCGGTACCCCGGCCTACAACGGCCATAAAGCCGGCAAATATGTGTTCGCAGGCAAGCTGAAATTGCCGGAAGGTGTTGACAATCCGGATCATATCCAAGCCGCAGTTAACGTCATCGTAAGAGCAAGCTCCGGAAGCTGGAGCGCCGTCCATCTGCCGCCGTCGAGCACGGTGACCTTGAAAGCAGGCAGCAGCGGAACAGCCAGGCTCGGTGAGGAAGTATCTATTATCCTTCCGGAAGGCGCATTTGATCGAGACTTACTATTAACGATTCGGAAATGGAACTCCCCGTTAAACGTATCTATGCCTGAATATAAGCTCGTCAGTCCCGTCTTCGAAATCGTGAAGGATGTTGAAGGCAATTTCAAGAAGCCAGTGACGCTTACAATCGCTTATGATCCAAGCATAGTTGGCGAGAACCAAATGCCGTCCATCTTCTATTTCGATGAAGATAAACGTGAATGGGTTGAAGTTGGCGGAACAGCGAAGGATGGAAAAATGACTGCGGAAGTCGATCACTTCGCCAAATTCGCAGTGTTCGCCGTTGAGAAGCCTGTTGAGGAACCGGTAATTGAAGTGCCAGCCTGCGTCGATGTTAATTTTACGGACATCAACGGACATTGGGCGGATAAACATATTAAAGAAGCTGTCCAGCAATGCCTAATCAATGGCTATCCCGACCATACCTTCCAACCGGATAAGACGGTCAGCCGGGCGGAATTTACGTTGATGCTGGCACGGGCGCTTCAGTTGGAGGGCAGCGCCAAGCCTTTGTCCTTTGCCGACCGCAATCAGATTGGCGACTGGGCGCAGCCGGCTATTTCCCTGGCGGTGCAAGCAGGTATAATCAACGGCTATGAGGACGGCAGCTTCCGTCCGGATGCGCAGATCAGCCGCGTGGAGATGGTGGCCATGATTATCCGCGCACTGAACGTAGAATTACCATCCGACCATTCTACGTCCTTTGCCGACGATGCCGACATCCCTGGCTGGGCCAAAGGATATGCAGCCGCAGCCGCGCAGGAAGGAATCATCCGTGGACGGGACGGCAATCAATTTGCACCGAATGAACATACGACACGGGCAGAAGCTGTAGTGATGCTGCTGCGGATGCTGGATACATTAAACTAGACAACAAACCAATAAGCAACCCTAGTCCGGAATCCAACCGGGCTAAGGTTGCTTATTTTTCATACATCGTCGATCTTGATTTATTCTAAATGATTCCGTCTCTACTTGTCTTCCGTCGGATTTATATCGAACTTCGGTGCTTCGGAAACCGGCGGCACCGTCTTGGTTTCTGTGCTGTCCGACTTCTTGTGAGTCAATTGATGAACAAGCTGGTTCAAATCAATACCCGAGACATCCTTCAGCATCTCCGGTGCGGTAGCCATAAGCTGGGTCACATAATTGCTTACACGGGTCGCTCCCTCGCCATTGCCGGTATCCACCACCGTCAGCTTATCGATCGAAGCCAGCGGTTCGGCAATTTTGCCGGCCAACTCCGGCAGCATCTTGACAATGATGTCAAGGACAGCCGCCTCGCCGAATTTCTGGAACGCCTCGGCCAGCTTCTCCTTCGCTTCCGCTTCCGCGAAGCCTTTCAGCCGGACTACTTCAGCCTCGGCCGAACCTTTAGCCCGCTCCGCATCAGCGATAGCAAGACCTTCCATCCGCTTCTGTTCCGCAACCGCTTTGGCTTCCGCCTCAATTCTATATTGAAGAGCATCCGCTTCGCGCATTTTCTTCGCTTTCTCCGCTTCAGCAGCCTGGATGACCGCATACCGGTCCGCATCGGCTTTCTTCTTCACTTCCGCGTCATACAGCTTCTCGCGAACGAGAATTTCCTTCTCCTGAAGATCAATTTCCCGGTTTTTCTTGACAAGCTCTACCTTCATCTGCTCTTCCACAGCGATCTGCTTGGATTTCGCTTCCTGAATGAAGTAGGCCTGATCGGCTTCCGCCTTGGCCGTATCCTGTTCCCGTTTGAAGGAGGCCACCTTCAGGTCCCGCTCCTTCTCCGCTTCCGCAATATTGGTATCGCGCAGCAATTCGGCCTTCTGTCCTTCTTCCGCGGCTTTAGCCTTCTGGATACGGGCGTCACGGATCGCCTCGGCCTCGGCAATATCGGCATCTCTCTTGACCGCCGCAATCCGGGGCTTACCGAGAGCTTCCAGATATCCGTGTTTATCCCTTAAATCTTTGATGGTGAAGGAGACGATTTGCAGCCCCATCTTCATCAGGTCCTTAGCAGCAACCGCTTGAACCTGCTGGGCGAATTTCTCCCGGTTCTTATAAACCTCTTCCACCGTCATCGTTCCCAGAATGGCGCGCAGATGTCCTTCGAGAACTTCCTGGGCTTCCCCCTTAAGGGATTCGATAGGCTTGCCCATATACTGCTCGGCTGCCGTAGCAATATCTTCAATTGCACCGCCAATCTTGATAATCGCAACCCCGTCAGCCATAACCGGTACTCCTTGCTCGGTGTATACCTCAGGAGTATATACGTCAAGCTTGTGAGACAACAGCGACAGGAACTCGGCCTTCTGGAACACCGGCCATATGAAGGCCCCCCCGCCGCGGACGATCTTCAGCTTGCGCCCGGATTCATCTATCTGGATGTTTTTGGATCCGAGGAAAGACCCTGTTACAATCATCGCCTGATCGGGTCCTACCGTTTTGTACCGGGCCCAGAAAGCGAGTCCGAGAATAACAATAACCGCCAAAATAATACCCGGTATTACTAAGAAATCTGGAAGATTCTCCATAGCTTCTTCTCCTCTCATCTGGATGGTTAAGCGTCAAATCGGGAAACAAACAGCGTTCTCTCCTTCACCTCCACAACAACTATTTTCTCCCCTGCCGGAATGGACTCTCCGTCGAAGCTCGCTGCTGTATGATTGCTTACGCCGGCTCCTACCTTAAGAACGACTTCCCCGTATCCATCCTCCGGAATGGAAATGATAGCCTCGCCAACACTTCCTTTCAGATCGTAAATGGAATACCCTATGGAGTTTTCACTTTCGTTCATAGGCTTCACATAGAAGAGGTAGATAACCGCTCCTCCGAGAATCGCCAGTCCAACGGCCAGCGCCAATACGGCCCAGACCGCCCATCCGGTATACCGGGTAAGCAGAATGCCCGCTCCTCCGAAGATGGTTACGCCCCCGGCAATCACCATCGGCTGCAGAAAATCAACCGACAGGAAATCCAGCAGTCCATCCAGAGCGTGGCTCATCACATCACCCAGCAGAACGGTCACGAGGGCAAACAGCAGCCCGAAGATTAGGCAGCCCCAGTACAATTCCAGCATAATCAACCCTTCTTTCCAGAACATATTATGCGGGTCGTTGATCGTTTCTTGTAAATTAATACGTGTTACCCGACATTATGTTTCAAAAAAAACGATTTTCGAGCGTAAGCATTTCGAAAATTCGCCCTTCCGCACAATAACTGTTTTTTTGACACACGTTCTGTTAGACTATTTAGATGATATTTGAAAATATCATTTGGATTCGACATGACAAATAACTTCGGATTGTTTCGCCTGACCCAAAATATTATTCAGCCCTTGTACAAACAACGAAGCAGACAATGTTAATAAGGGTGCTCGGTAGTCAGGCCTGGCGATTTTAAAGGAGGATTAATTGATGCGAAAAATAACAACCGGATTCTTCATCTCATTATTGGTATTTCTTTTCCTAAGTGGATGTAATTCTAATTCCAATGGCGTCGTAAACGAAGATCTATTCCAATATAAAGATTCTTACGTTGGCGATAACAGTGCGGTTGGCAATATTGCTAAACAGTTACCAAGTCCAACAGGCGAACAAATAAGTGAGTTGGAACTGAAAACGACAGAACCGCCTTATGGAATTGTTTTGAATTATGTACCTGCAGAAACAACAGATCAAATAGCAGCGGACTACAAAGAGCTTGCGTTATACAATGCTACATTTATATTTGCGTTGGTTAAAAATGCGGATTGGGTTGATTTTAAATTCGTTGAAAAAGCATATAGGGTGACGAGGGAAGCATTAGAATCCTGGTACGGAAAAGATTTAAGCGAATTTAAAAGCGAAGATGAACTCAGTAAATTCACTCAGAAATACTTTGAAGATGAAAATAAAGTGAATGATTTTTTTAAATAAAGTAGACGGACCCCAGGAGTCTTTCGATTAATGATTAATGGTGTGCAACTAAGATCATTTTGGTTTTAACGGAACCAGATGACCTTAATCGCTCCAAAAGGGCCTTTCGGTCATTTTAACGGAACCAGATGACCTTATTCACAAGAAATGCTCGCGAAAGTAGGAGAATTTTAAGCAATAAGCGCAACTGTTTCCGTTAGTTTAAAAAAACCGCCTATTTTGACGAAATAGGGTTTTCCAGTTCCGTTACATTTTCGCTGTTTAAACTTACTGGAAAACCTTGGGCTGTTGTGATAATGGGGCGCGGAATTATAAGTACGTTTATTTGATTATTCATTCAAAATCGAAACCTTCGTGACATACGCCGGCTGACTGTATGATTTTCGTACAATACTCACTCGTTCGCATCCACCTATTTGTGCGTTTGAATCTCTATAGCCACCCCTGATGAAAACAGGCTGGATCCTACCCGCTGCTGATAAAAGCCGTTGAAGTCTTCGAAGCACTCTTCGAAGACTTCATGATTTTTCTGATGCCGCCGGCTGGAACGGCAGCGCAATAATGAATAGGCTACAAAGCTTCGCGGGCTTGGCGGGCCGCCTGAACCATATGCTTCAGGGATTGGACCGTCTCTTCCTTGGCCCGGGTTTTCAGCCCGCAATCCGGGTTGATCCAGAACAGCGAAGCGGGCAGCACCCGCAGAGCTTTCTCAATCAGGCCGGTCATTTCGTCAACGGATGGCACCCTGGGACTGTGGATGTCGTAGACGCCCAGCCCTATTCCTTTATCATATGTGTCGGTCTCGAACGCTTCGAGAAGCTCTCCGTGGCTGCGTGAGGTTTCGATAGAGATCACATCAGCGTCCAACTGGCGGATAGCATCGATCAGATCGCTGAATTCGCAGTAACACATATGGGTATGAATCTGAGTGCTGTCCTTCACTCCGGATGTCGCCAGCCGGAATGCCCCCACAGCCCATTCCAAATATTCCTCGCGGTCTTCTTCCTTAAGCGGCAGCCCTTCGCGGAGTGCTGGCTCGTCGACCTGGATCATGCGTATACCGGCCTGTTCCAAATTTTCGACCTCACTTCTCAAAGCTAATGCCAGTTGTTCGGCTACCTCCTTGCGCGGAATATCGTCACGCACGAAGGACCAGTTCAACACGGTCACCGGCCCCGTCAGCATGCCTTTAACCGGCTTGGAGGTTAGAGATTGGGCGTAGACCGTCTCTTCCACCGTCATAGGCGCTACGAAATCGACATTGCCCCAGATAATCGGGGGCTTCACACAGCGCGAGCCGTAGGATTGAACCCAGCCGTTGGCGGTGAAGGCGAAGCCGGCCAGCTTCTCGCCGAAAAATTCCACCATATCGGTTCGTTCGAACTCCCCGTGTACGAGCACATCCAGGCCAATCTCCTCCTGAATGGCTATCCATTCGCGAATCTGTTCACGGATAAACCGGTCGTACTGCTCCTTCGTCCACTCACCTTTGCGCCACAGTCGTCTTCCCCTGCGAACCTCCGCCGTCTGGGGGAAGCTGCCGATCGTAGTCGTCGGCAGAAGCGGCAGATTAAAAGCCTTCTGCTGCTCCTTCCGGCGTTCCGCGAACGGCGTCCTTGTCTTCGCTGCAAGAATCGCCTCCGCCGGCTGACCGGCCCGAGCCGCTCTCAGAGGCGATGCCTTCAATGCCCGCAGAGCCTCACGGCTCGCTTGCAATCGAGTCTTCACCTCTTCCTGCTCCGCCCCCAGACATATCGCTTTTGCCAGAAGCGCAATTTCCTCCAGCTTCTCATCGGCGAAGGCCAGCGCATTCCTCAGCTCCGGGGGCAGCGCCGTCTCTGCCGCCAGGCTGATCGGCACATGCATCAGGCTGCAGGACGGCTGGATGATCATCCGCTCGTAAGGCACCTTGCGGGCGATGGATTCCAGCAGCTGCAGCCGGTCATCCAAATCGGTGCGCCATATATTCCGGCCATCTACAACACCCGCAGCGAGAAGCTTATCCTCCGGGAATCCATATTGCTCTAGAGCGTCCAAATGCCGGGTGCGGCCGGATACCAGATCCAGTCCGATCGCCTGTACCGGCAAGGCCACCAATTCCGAGTAACGCTCGGCGGAATCGAAGTAGGTTTGCAGCAGAAGCTTCAACCGGGGCGCCGCCGAATGAAGATAATGGTAGCTATCCCGAACGGCCTGCATTTCCTCGTCCGTCACCGACATAACCAAGGCCGGTTCATCCATCTGCAGCCACTGCACTCCTTCCTGCTCCAGCTCCTGCAGAAGCTGGGCATACGCCGGTAGCAGGCTCTGCATAACCTCCTGGAATCGAGTGCGGTCATATCCCTTGGACAGCTTCAGGAAGGTATAGGGACCGATCAGAACCGGCCGGCCTTCGATGCCCAGCTCTTCCTTCGCTTCCTTATAGAGGGCAAGAATCCGGTTATCTACAAGCGAAGGTGTGCGCTCGCCGAATTCCGGGACGATGTAATGATAGTTTGTAGTGAACCACTTCGTCATTTCGCAAGCTGCCGCCGAACGGTTGCCCCGTGCCATGGCAAAATAAGTTTCCAGCGGAACGGGGCCCCCCGTGTAATCGAACCGGTCCGGCACAAGCCCAAACATGGCGGCGGTATCCAGCATAGTGTCGTATAAAGTAAAATCGGCAACCGGAATCCAATCCAGCCCGGCTTCCCGCTGCTTGCGCAAGTGGTTAAGACGGATCTCCTTCATCGAAGCCAGCAGCTCTTCCTGTTCCAGCTTGCCTCCCCAATACGCCTCCAACTGCTTCTTCCATTCCCTGTTTTCGCCAATCCGCGGATAACCGAGGTTTCCGCTGGTCAGCCCATTTCTCTTCTCCGTATTCATCGTCTTCTTCTCCTCTCTCACTTTCAAATCCCTTCTAACGCGTATCCATGCAACAAAAAAAGGACATTCCCGCCTAAATGAAAAAGAATGAATGGCGAAAATGTCCCAGCTATGTCAGGTAACTGGACATTAATTAACACCCGCCTATCTCCCGTAGGTTTCATTTAGTGTTGTTGGAACAGGCAGGTCTCCTGGCTTCAAGATCATCATCACAAGCTGCCTTCCCGGTCTGTCGACCAGTGGCGTTCTTGCTGCGACTTCCTTGTTACAGTGGCGGGACCGCTTCGGACTTACACCGAATTCCCTTTTAAGCTTGCAAGGCATAGCCTACAAGCACCTATTCCCATTTATTCAATTGGAATAATGCGACTTGGTAATAACCATACAACAACTCGTATATATTATCAAGCTTAATCTTTCTAAGTGGTGTCCAGCCTGCAATAAAGCGGGAACACTCTCTCCAGCCTTATTGGCACTTTTCAAGTCTTCCTTCGTATGATACGTTAGTTTCAGTGAAAATCAAGGTCAGAAGGAGGTGCGCTGTGAACGCCATATCTTCTAAGACAGGCGGAATTGTTGTTATCGTAAGCGGCGGAAGCTTGGGGGACTGGGCCCTTCGCGAGATTGGACGCGGAGACATTCTGATTGGAGCAGACCGGGGAGCGGCCTTCCTGGTACAGCATGGGTACAGCCCGGATCTGGCGATCGGCGATTTCGATTCCGTTCGCCCCGAAGAGATCGGACGGATCCGTGAATCAAGCAAACGCTGGGTAGAATGTGATCCGGTCATGAAGGATTATACCGATACGGAGATGGCTTTCAACGAAGCGCTGGCTCTTCACCCGCAAGAAATCGTCCTGGTCGGCGTCATGGGTTCCCGTCTTGACCATTCCATGGCCAACCTTCAACTGCTGGCCAAAGGGCTGGAAGCCCGCGTTCCTTGCAAAATCGTGGATGCATATAACGAAATCACGCTTATAGACGATGAATGGATTGTCCATCGCAATGAATACGCCTATCTTTCCCTTATTCCTTTCACAGAAGAAGTAAGAGGCATCACCCTCGAAGGGTTTCTGTACCCGCTGTGTGACGCGCAGCTTAAGACCGGCCAGTCGTTAGGAATCAGCAATGTGCTGACCGCTGATACCGGTCGCATTACACTTACCGAAGGGAAGCTTCTGGTCATCCGCAGCAAGGAAGACTAGGCTTCCTTTTTCTCATCCCGGTAAACGGTTAAATTAACCGGATAATATGAACGACCTTTTCCTCTGCGGCAATTTTGATCAGGTGATTGTCCCGGTCGTAGACAATTTGACAGGAACCGAAGCTCATCGTCGGCTCCGCGCCCAAGCCATAAAAAATATCATCGGCTAATGTCGTTATACAATCCTTCCGCTCCTGCTCGTCCATCTCCCGCCAATCCTCTTCGCTCATCTCGAACAGCTCGTTGCAGTTTCTTACACCGGACATGGCTCCGGTCAATTCTTCAATAATCTCCTCATACTCTCGGCCGAATTTAACGCCCATTGAAGCAACATCCTTTCTTAACCGGCCCTTTTGCCAGATCCGGATTTTTATTCCTATTATAGACAGAATGAATAGTATTTATCGGTATTTATCGGATCCTTGAAAGCCTTATCCCCATTATAATCGATTTCGTCGAATCTGTTTCACCCATTTTTCTCTGCAGTCGCATGCAGGGAACTCTGTAAATCCCCACAACAGTGCAAAAAAACACAAAACACGCCATTCCCCCATGACGTGTCTTGTTACTTGTCCACCAATGATTGATGTCCGTTCAAATATTGTTTCAGCTTTTCTATCGCTCTCTTCTGAATGCGGGATACGCTCATCTGGGAGATTCCCAGCACCTGGGCGATACTCCTCTGCGATTGCCCTTCGTTAAAGACGAGCATCAGCACCTTCTTCTCTTCTTCCTTCAGAAGAAGCAGCGCTTCGTTCAGATCCAGCCTTTTCTCGACCATTCCGAAGTCGTCCGCATCACTGCCTATCAAATCACCGATGGTTGCGCTTCCTTCATCGTTAGCCAGAGGAGTATCCAACGAAACGTAATTATAGCATTCCCTTCCGGCCAGCACCTCAATCGTCTCCTCCGTCGTCAGCTCCAAGTATTCCGCAATTTCATCTACGTTCGGGGATCGCTCCAGCTTCATAGTCAACTCATCAACCGCCTGTTGAATCATCAGCCCTTTTTCCTTAATCCGCCGGGGAACTTGAATGTACCACGACTTGTCTCTTAAATAATTTTTCATATGTCCGATCAGACTCTTCATCGCATAGGCTTCAAATTGGATCCCGAGCGTGCTGTCGTACTGCTTGAAAAGTCGCAGCAAAGCCATCTGCCCAACCTGATACAAATCCTCATGCAGGTCGGGGCGGTTCCGGGACATTTTCCCGGCGGCCATCTTGACAATAGGCTCGTAATGGAGCAGCAGGTCAGTCGCTATCTCGTTGTCTTCCGTCTGCTGGTATTGAAGTATAGCCGCTATTTTATTGTTGGGGTCTTGCGTGGCTTGCTCTGGCTTCATGCCAATTCCTCTTTCCTTTGGAGAAATTTGGTCAGTATAACCTCCGTTCCGGATTGTGTATGCACCTGGACCTCATCCATGAGTGCTTGCATCATAAAGATGCCCAAGCCCCCTTCGCTAACTTCGCTTAACGGTTTGTCATGCAGAGATTCGGCCTGGCTTTCTTTCTGCTCATAGTCAAAGCTGCTTCCTTCGTCCTTGACGCTGATTCGAATGCCGTCTTCCCGCATTTCAAACCTGATTTCCATCTGCCCCTTCTCTTCTCCCTGATAGGCATGCAGAACAGCATTATTGCAGGCTTCGGCCACAGCCACCTTCATGTCCTCGATTTCTTCGTAAGAAAATCCCCATTTTGATGCAATTCCGTACAGGGTGAGCCGGACAATGTCTATAAATTCCGCGTCTGCCGGAACTTTTAAACTGACGCTGTGATTTTGGAAGTCGCTCATATGATTTCTTCTTTCCTTTCCGATGATCCCTCTATCGGGTGAATATATTGTGAAATTCCCGTAATATCGAACAACCGATTAATTTTCGGCGGGATTTCCTCCACTCCGAAAGGAGCTTGCAGCGCATCCCGGGTTTTTAAGATGGAAACCAGAATTCCTATGCCGGTGCTGTCGATATATTTTAAATCTTTAAGATTTAAAGTTAGTGCTCTTTTGGTCTGATTAATGAACGGCTCCAAATCGGAACGCATCTCCGCAGCTACCGATAAATCCAATTCTCCGCTAAGGTACACCACGATTTCGTCCGCCATCACTTCCTTGTAAATGTTAAACTTCTTCTCTGGATACATGCCTGTTTTCCTCCCATGCCGCTAGAAGTTTTGTTCCCCACACTTTTCATCTTAAAGCATTTGAAAAATTTCCCTTCATCAAAACAATCCGACAATAATTATATACACGAATTTCACGTCGCTTGAAACAGGGCGGCTGTAAATTTTTATAGTAATTTTCTGCCTTCTTCCTCCTTTTCAATTATAGCTGGTTCGTCAATCATTCTCATGGTTAAAAAACCGGTTTTTGGGGTAAATAAAGAACAGTCAAGCAAGTTCAATATAGCTTATCAAGGAGGTACAAAGATGCCAAAAACGATGACATCCGTAACGACGGTACTGAACCAGCAAGTTGCCAATTGGTCGGTGATGTACATGAAGCTGCACAACTACCATTGGTATATTACAGGAGACCATTTCTTCACCCTCCATGTCAAACTGGAAGAGCTTTATAATGAGGCCGCCCAGTATTTGGACGATTTGGCTGAGCGACTGCTGTCTTTGGGCAAGAGGCCGGTGGCAACATTAAAGGAAAGCCTGGAGCTATCCTCTATTAAGGAAGCAACCGGCTCCGAGTCGCCGACCGATATGATCCGCACCGTATCCCAGGATTTTGCGACGATGATCAACGAGCTGCAGGAAGGCATCAAAGCGGCCGAAGAAGAAGGGGACGAGCCGTCCGGAGACATGATGATTGCCATCCAAGGCTCACTGCAGAAGCATAAATGGATGCTGGATGCGTTTTTGAAATAACCGAAATTCATCCGTAGTTCCGGTGAATTTCGGACCAACCAATAAAACAGGCGGACCTCACCGCCTGTTTTATTGTGCCGGTGGACCGGCTGTGCCGACAGCCTGCGTCAAGGATACGACCAAGCGGCGCCGGGACTCAACCGTTGGCCGTTCGCGGCTCTGTCTGGCCTTCTCTCGCAGCTATTTCTTCCTCCAGCAGATTCAGTGCCTGCAGAACGGCCTCAGGCCTTGCCTGCGGAATCATATGGCCGGTGTGCTCGATCTTCAGCAGCTTGGAGTGGGGGATCTCTCGATGCAGCCTGTAAGCCTGCAGCTCGGGACGGAACGGGTCCGAGTCACCGACCGCTATAACAACAGGAAGCCGCAGTTCCCCATATCTGCTGCTGACGGCATCCGCATTCCGGATAAAGCCTTCGATATCCTCCCGGTTCGCCCGGATCTGTGCCGGACGGGGCCAGACCGCCTGCGCCAGTCTGCGATAATCGTGCGGAACAGGGTCCGGGGCAAAGGTGGCGTCGGTCACCGATTTGACCGCCAGACCCCCGAGCGGGACTAGCAGAGTATGGAGAAGCAGCTTGCCTACGAAGGGAGAGAGAACGAGCGCATTGAGTATCCGGTCGGCGATACCCGCGGGATAAGCCTTACCCCCATAGGCTCCGGGAGCCAGCAGAACGATTCCGGCAAGCTCATCGGAATATTGCAGCGCATAAGACAGCACGAGCAAACCGCTCCAGGAATGCCCGACGAGAATAGGCTCTGTTGCGCCCAGCTTCTTCAACGCTTCATGGAGAAGCCTCGCCTGGTTTTGCGGCGTCATTATCCCTTTGCCGGGACGCTCGCTATATCCGTATCCGGGCCGGTCGAATACCAGCACCCTGTATTGAGAGGACGCCAGCTCCATGACACCCGAATAATCAGCGGACGACAGCATCCCCCCGTGCAGGCATACGATAGGCCGGCCCCGGCCTTTGCTGTTATAATGAAGCCGAATCCCTTCGACCGTAACAAATTCCCCTGTCGGAGGAAATTCCGACTCGGCCCGCCGAACCCGCTGCCGGCTATATCCCATCAAAGCGGCTGCCGCCAACAGACCGATGCCCGTTAATATCCATACCACAGTGATCCTTCCTTTCTGAGATTGGGAATGGGTAATCCAGAAGAAACGACTGTCGCCGTCCTTGTCCAAGGACATACAGTTACAACCTTTGGTAAGTCTATTTAAAGCATTCAATTCCCTCCTTTCGCCAAAAATACATACTGTTAAATATTCGATTAACATACTCATAGGTATGTTAATTTCAAACAAAAACCCGTAATAATACGGGCTTCATCACGAGCCCGATTCCGGCTCCAGTCCTTGCCACAGAACCTGAGAAGCGGCCGTTACACCGGAACGCAAGCGGTCCGGATTCCGGTCAATAATTCTAGTTAGCTGCATGCCGTAAATAAGAGCCTGGAACAGAGTTGCCAGAGCCTGCGGAGCTATATTCCTCTTCAACAAACCGTTATCCTGCATCTCCTGAAATATGGCGCTCGTCCCCTCGATAATGCTGCTGTATGCTTGGTTCAGCATCTCCCTTACCGAAGGATCACGGCTTGAGACAACGAATTCAAAAAATAACATGGAAGGGTCCTGCTCATCCTTGCCGGAATGTCCGCACTCCAATTGCGACATCAACCATAAGGCTATAGACTCAATCGGGTCCTCCGAAGCGAGGGCGGAATGGGCCTGTGCCGGCAGGACTCTGAGCTGCGCAGCCAGGCTTCGTTCGCACAGCTCCAGAAACAGCTCATGCTTGCCCGAGAAATGCCAGTACACGGCCCCTTTGGTCATATCCGCCGCGGCCGCTACCTGATCCAGGGTCGCCCCGGCGAATCCCGATCGGGTGAACACTTCGGCAGCAGCATCCAAAATCCGTGAGCGGGTATCCGCGAATCCGGCCCCGTCCTCCTCCTGAATGTCTGCCAGCCATTTTCTCATTTGCTCCTTGCCGCCGAAGCATCGTCTGACGGATGTCCAATGGACTCCGGCAGCGGCCGCGACATCCGCAAACGTTATTTTGTCATATGCCTTGCCGGAAGCAAGCTTCCTGGCCGCTTCCCTGATTTGATCATGGGTAATCATGCTTTCCAACCTCATATCCTGGACACATAATGTTATATTCATTAACCTTTAAGTATGTGATTATAATATAAATCTATGTGAATGAGATGTCAAGATGATTCGCAAGTTAAACGGGCAGCGGCTTAGCAGCTTTGCTTTGGAACGCTTATCGACTCCCGATATGCTTCGCGTCATTGGTCCTCCGGTGCTTCATCAAAGCTCAAATTGACGGGTTCTTCCGGAATTTCTTCCATCAGGTCAATATTTGTCGTCGGGACCTTCTCGTCGACTTCATCAAGCCGCAAGCTATCGACCCAAATTTTCCCCGGCCCGTACAACAACACGCCGATTGCTATTTCTTTGCTGCTCTTTGGAACGTCCAATACAATACTGTACTGGCTCCAGGGTGTGGTTCCTCCAATCGGGCGATTCCCCATATTGTCGAAGCCGAGCATATCCTCGTCCGCACCGTCTATTCTCATCCATAAGCCCGCCCAGCCCTTCACGTCATCGGACTTGACGAAGCCGGTCAATCTCAATCTTTTGCCCAAGTAGCGGTCAGCCTTAAACATCTGCATCATAGTAGCGAAGCCTTCCAACTGCTCGGATTCGGACATTAAATATCCGGATGCCCGCCCTTGATGGGTTACCAGCCTATCAACCCCCATTGTATAAAGATGCGGATGAGTGCCTGTCAACTTCCATCCGTACGGCTCCTGCTTGATCGGTTCCATTTGTCCCCTTCTCTCCTTTCTCGTGAGTAAGGTTTGAACATATTTTCGATACTGGCCCGGCGTCATATAATAGATCCTCTTGAACGCCCGGGTGAAAACCTCCTGAGACTCGAATTGGTACTCCAAAGCAATGTCCAGAATTCGTCTCTCGGTGCTGAGCAATTCCCCGGCGGCGCAGGCCAGTCTCCTCTTGCGGATATAGTCTGCAAGGGTATCTCCGACATAGGCCTGAAACATCCTGTGGAAATGATACATCGAAAAGGCCGCCTGATCGGCCACTTTCTCCAAAGACAAGTCGCCCTTGAGATGCTCTTCTATATACCGGATGGATCGCTTGACCGCCCGGACATGCTCGTCATAGACCACCCACAGCTCCCCCCTCCTATGGTTCATAGCTTATCATGTTAATTCAGGCTAAGACTTGATCTTTTTTGCGAATCCGGCCCACGCCAAAGAAACCTTTACCAGTTATTGACTATAATAACCATCCAGTCCGCTCGAAGGAAGGCAGCTCCGAAGCTTCAAGCAACGAATCGGGTGAACAGTGCATGCTAACACGATTCGGATGTGGCTAACTGCCGGGGGATTTAAGGGGAGGCGGTTTTTTCGGGACGGCCCGACTTAGTGGAGCGATGATCAATTTTCCTCACTTGGCGAATGGGCGAATGGGCAAACCTAAATTCTATTGTTTTACTATCCCTATTCGTCAGAAAGATATCGGATGATGGGCGAAATGATGCGAGCCTCAGGATGGTGAGCCATTCCCGGCAGAACCGAACCGTTAAATATCCTCCCCTCATTGACGGTTGTTCTTGGATAGTCATTCCGCTAAAGGAAGGGTAATCAGTATCGCCTTCAATTTCGGGGCAGCCTGAGCAAAGGGGATATTAGTCAAAAGCTTGCGGAGCGAGGAATAGGTTTATAGAACTTGAGCCGAAAAATAGCCGGGAGGATGAAACCGGAAGACTGTTGGTCAGAACCAGAATAGGCCGCCGTTAAATGGAAAAAACCGCGGTGGACTTTCCCCGCGGCCTTGCTCAGTAATGACTAAAGAGTTTCCGGCGTCCCGTCGGACGGCATATCAGAAGCGGATTTCCTCTGCGCGCTCTCAGCCGCGGACATTAGAAAGATTAACCCGACCACCGGCAGCAGAAAAACGAGCAGGGCTGATTCCACAGCTGCCCCGGGTCCCTTATATTTCAGAGTGTCCCGATAAACCCATACCGTTTCATAGACATGTGCAACAAGGAATAATGCCGCTAATAATATTCCGAGCATGATTCATAATCCTCCTTGATCATTAGCCGTAAGGCCTGCAGCGTTAGTTCATTATTCCATTATTGTCCAGAACAGGTCTGTCCAAACTCCCTGCGTCGAATATGAATAGATCTCCGTCTAATGAAAAAGCGCCTCCGCCATCATTGGCAGGGCGCTGCAACAATCCTATAATCAACTTAGATAATTACTTTCACCTTTCACCGGCTAATAGGACGCTATAACCTGAAACAGGAGGAATGTATGATGACTCACAATTCTGCCTCTTCAACAGACAAGAATGGCTTCTCATATTACGGGAACCGAGATTTACATAAACGGAGCGGAATCCCTGATCAAGTAGCTGATCCAGCCGCTCCCATCGCAATACTCCCGTCCCAATAACCGGTGCCAAGACCGCGATTGCGATCCGTGCGAAAATTCTCTTCTAATAGGAGCGCTTCATGTCTGTCAGGTCGAATGGACAAACCTTGACCGTAAAAATAAATACCGCCCCCGGGCCATCGCCGGATTCGATCCGAATGGAGCCGCCCATAAGCTCCACCAGCTTTTTGCATATGGCTAGGCCCAAGCCGGTCCCCCCATACTTACGGGTCATGGACGAGTCCAACTGGGAGAAGGGCTGGAATAACTGGCTGCGTTTGCTCTCCGCGATCCCGATTCCGGTATCCTTGACGACAAATTCGATTTCCAGCCGCCCATCCTCCTCCCCCAGCTTGTTAGCGTAGACGTATACCCCACCCTGCTCGGTAAACTTGACCGCATTGCCGACGAGATTCATCAGGATTTGCCGCAGCCGGGTAACATCGCCCAACAAATATTGCGGAAGCTCGGGATCGACCCTGTACTCCATCTCTAACTGCTTCTTGTGGGCCATAAATAAATTAAAGGTTTCTTCCAGGCAGCTCCGCAATTCGAAGGGCTCCTCTTCCAGCTCCATTTTGCCGCTCTCAATCTTGGAGAAATCAAGAATGTCGTTAATGACCGCCAGCAAGGCGTCCCCACTCTTGCGGATAATTTCCGTCAGCTCCCGCTGCTCCGGATTAAGGTCCGTCTGCATCAGCAGATCGGTCACCCCGATCACGCCGTTAAGCGGAGTCCGAATTTCGTGGCTCATCGTCGCCAGAAATTCCGATTTGACCCGTGACGCAATCTCCGCCGCCTCCTTCGCCGCCAGCAGCTCCTGCTCCGCCTTCTTCCGTTCTGTTATGTCGCTGACCGTGCAGGCAAACAGACGATCCGACCCGATATAAGCTTCGCCGATCTGGATTTCCGCGGGAAAGGAAGAGCCCTGCTTGTTCCGCAGCTTCATTTCACTAATCTTCCCCGTTACGTAGCGGCCTTCTCCCTCCCCGTTCCGCTCCTTGTTCTCCAGTGCCCGCAAATCGGGTATAAGCAGCGTAACGTTCTCGCCAACCAGCTCATCCTCCGTGTAGCCGAACATGCTGATGGCGGCAGGGTTAACCGTCAGGATGGTGCCTTGGGCATCGAAGGTAAACATGGCATCAATCGACGTCTCCCCGATCATTCTGGCCTGGGCCTCCGCCCTCGTCAGGCTGAGTGTTGTCAGCAGCAGCTCCTTATTGGCCTTCTCCAGCTTCTTCGTCTGCTCCTCCAACAATTTGGCCTGTTTTTGCAGCTTTTTGCTGCTGATAAACAAATTGACGAAGCCCTCGATTTTCGATTTCAGAGTCTGGGGAATGAACGGCTTGACCATATAGTCAATCGCTCCAACGGAATACCCTGTAAAAAAATGCTCCGCTTCCTTGCTCGTCGCCGTAATAAAAATGATCGGTATATCCTTGGACCGGTCCCGGGCTTTAATAAAGCGCGCCGTTTCAAAGCCATCCATGCCCGGCATCTGCACGTCCATGACAATAACGGCAAACTCCTGCTTCAGGAGACAGCGAAGGGCCTCTTCCCCCGAATTTGCACGAACCAAATTATAGTTTTCCTCGGCAAGCACCGCCTCCAGGGCGAGCAAATTCTCGGGATGGTCATCCACCAGCAATATGTTGATGGGATCCGTATATTCCATCGGCTTCCTCCTGTATCGGTTGGTCTATGCCTGACCGGGTAAATAACCCCACATGCCTTCGTAGCGTATTCCGAGTACTTTGCGGGGAGTCCCAGAACTTATTAATCTGGATCGGCCGGGCCTTAAATGATAGATAATAAATATTTCTCCATGCGCAGCAAAACCGCTTGGCCAATACTACCTGATCTTCCGGTAGAGCCTTTCGCGGCAGTCAAGCGCTTCGTAGCCGTCGGCATGCCTCGAGAAATTGATCGACTCCCGATTGCCGAGAGCCAGCACTCCCAGAGGAGCCAGACTTTCGTAGAACAGATGGTGAACGTGATCCTGCAGCGATTTATTAAAATAAATGAGTACATTACGGCAAAAAATGACGTGAAACTCGTTAAACGAGCGGTCGGTCACCAGATTATGCCGGGCGAACACGATGTTTTCCTTCAAGAACGGGTGAAAGGTGACCTTGCTCCCCGAAGCCGAGTAATATTGCGAGAAAGCGCCGGTTCCGCCGGCCAGCATATAATTTTTCGTATAGCTCTGCATTTTGCTGAGCGGGAAGGTCCCTGTTCTGGCCTGATTGACTATATCTTCGCTGACGTCCGTCGCGTAGATTCTCGACTTGTGATACAATCCCTCCTCGTGAAGAAGAACAGCCATGGAGAACACTTCCTCCCCCGTGGAGCAGCCAGCATGCCATATCCGGATAAAAGGGTACGTATGCAGAAGAGGAACCACCTTCTCCCGGAAGGCTAAAAATAAGGAGGGATCGCGGTACATCTCGGTCACATGGATCATTATGCTCTTCACCAGCTGCCTCATAGAGGCCGGGTCATGCAGCACTTTCTCTTGCAGGGCGGAGATGGACCCCAGCTTCATGGCCTGAACCTGGTGCCAAATCCTCCGGCGCAAGGAATTATAGGCGTAGTTACGAAAATCGTACCCATAAAGCTTGTAAATCCCTTCCAACAGCAGCTCGATCTCAATTCGTTCCCGATTATCCTGAAGGTCCGGATGGCTCATCGATCGTTCTGCCCCCGATGACCAATCACTTGGAGAATGCTTCTGCAGAATGAATTCACGCCCTCTCATCCGTACAACCACACCTTTAGCAAGGATAACAGCTGATCGGTATTGATCGGCTTGGTAATATAATCCGATGCTCCCGCTTCAATGCACTTATTCCGATCCTCTCTCATCGCCTTTGCGGTCAGCGCGATGATCGGCAGCTTCTCGAACCGGGGCTGGCTGCGGATCCGTCTTATCGTTTCGTAGCCGTCCATTTCCGGCATCATGATATCCATCAGCACCAGATCGATTTCGGCATTGGATTCCAGAACCTGCAGCGCCTCGATGCCATTCTCAGCAAAGGTCACATTCATATGGAACGCTTCGAGAACGCTGGATAGAGCGAATACGTTCCGAATATCGTCATCGACCAGCAGAATGCTCTTGCCCTCGAAGGCACTCTCGTTATTGTGAAGCTTCTCGAGCATCTGCCTCTTGTCCTCCGGCAAGTTGGCCTCTACCCGATGCAGGAATAAGGAGGTTTCATCGAGCAGTCTTTCCGGCGACTTGACGTTTTTGATAATGATCGATTCCGAATATTGCTTCAGTCGGATTTCATCCGCTTTATCCAGTTCCTTGCCCGTATAGATAATGATCGGCAAGTCCTTCAGCCGCTCTTGGCCGCGAATCTCCTCCAGCAGCTCGAACCCGGAGATGTCCGACAAGCCGATATCCAGAACCATACAGTCATAACGGCAGCCTTGCAGCTTCTCCAGAGCTTCTTTCCCGCTGGAAATCGCCGTGATTTCCACATCCTCGTAGCCAATAAGCTCCACGAGGCTGCGAAGCAATTCCTTATCGTCTTCTACGATCAGCAGGTTTTTGATCTTCTTGTCGAGGAAGGATTGGATGTGGGTAAACGCCTCCTCCAGATTTTCCTTACTGACCGGCTTTTTGAGATAGGCCATAGCCCCCATGGTCAGGCCTTGCCAGGATTCATCGATTACGGACATAACATGCACCGGAATGTGCCGGGTCTCCAGATTTTCCTTCAACCGGTTCAGAACGGTCCAACCGTCCACCACCGGCAGCTGAATGTCGAGAATGATGGCATCCGGTTTGTGCATGCGGGCCAGCGCCAGCCCCTGATCTCCGCGCAGGGCCGCAATCGTTTTGAATCCCCGCTGACGAGCCATATCCATAATGATCTTCACGAAATGAACATCATCCTCAATGACCAGCAGCACCTTGTCGTTCGGCTCGATGCGTTCGCGGTCATCTTCAACGTCCGGGGAATTCAGCAATTTCGGATCCGATAGCTCTACCTGCGGGATGATTAATTCGGCGGGCAAGTCGGAAGTCTCCGCATGGCCGCGCGAGATCGCCACTTCTCTGATCATGCTGTCGACGATATCCTCATGCCCCGATGCGGGCAATCTCGAGGACGAGACTGGCAAATACAGGATGAAGGTGCTGCCGCGTCCTTCCTCACTCTCCAGGGTAATGGTTCCCCCGAGCAGTCGGGCCAGCTCCCGGCTGATGGACAGCCCGAGCCCCGTTCCTCCATATTTACGGCTCGTTGTACCGTCCGCTTGTCGGAAAGCATCGAAGATGAACTCCTGCTTCTCCTCGGAAATTCCGATCCCCGTATCGGTCACCGCAAAGGCGATCATCAGCTCCCCGGACTGTCCGGATTCAACAAGAGGATGATTCTCCTCCATTTTGACATGCAGGCTGATGCTCCCTTTCTTGGTGAATTTGAACGCATTGGAGAGCAAGTTGCGCAATATTTGCTCCAACCGGTAATGATCTGTGTTCATCCGTTCCGGAACATCCTCTTCCACCACAATATGCAGTCCCAGTCCATTCTCCTTGGCCATTGGAGCGAAATTGCGGCGGACGAAATCCTCCAGATCCCGTACCCGATAAGGCTCGATCTGAACCTCCATCCGGCCTGCCTCCACTTTGGACAAGTCGAGGATTTCGTCTATCATCCTCAGCAGGTCGGTTCCCGAGGAATGAATCGTGTCTGCGAATTCCACCTGCTTCTCATGCAGATTTCCTTCCCGGTTATCCGCCAGCAGCTGCGACAGAATGAGCATGCTGTTCAGCGGAGTGCGCAGCTCATGGGACATGTTGGCGAGAAATTCCGATTTATATTTGGAGGTGAGCGCCAGCTGCAGCGCCTGCCGCTCAAGCTCGGTTTTCGTCTGTTGAATTTGCCTGTTCACCTGCTCGGTTTGCTCGATCTGCTGCTCCAGCTGGCGGGTCTTCTGAAGCAGTTCATCGTTGGCCTGCTCCAGCTCCTCCTGCTGCCGCTGCAGCATTTCCTCGGAGCGCTGCAGCGACCGTGTTTTCTCCTCCAGCCGTTCGTTGGACGCTCTTAATTCCTCCTGCTGGGAAAGCAGCTCCTCGGACTGAGCCTGAAGCTCCTCCGTCAAGCTCTGGGACACGCGGAGCAATTCCTCCACTTTCTTCCGTCCGATAATATCTTTAAGCACCGTTCCGACATGGTCTGCCAACTGCTCCAGCAGATGCAGCTGTATGGGAGTGAACTCCCCCAGGGACGCCAGTTCGACAACAGCGATCAGTTCATTCTCGTAACGGATGGGATGGCAGACGAGGCTGACCGGAGTAATCTCGCCGAGTCCGGAGTTGATCTTAATATAATCGGCCGGAACATCTTTAAGAAGGATCGTTTCGTTGTCCAGAGCGCATTGTCCGACCAGCCCTTCCCCTATCCGGATGCTTCCGCTCGGATGAAGCCCTTCCTTATAGGCATAAGCGCCGCCCCTTCGCAATCGTCTGTCGGATTCCTCCCCCTCCAGCAAATAGACGACCCCGTAGCTGGCTCCGAGCATGGGGGTCACCTCGCCGATAAATTTCTGGGCCACCTCCTCCAGCTCGCCGAGCCCCCTTAGATGCGTAGTCATCTGGGCCAGGTTCGTTTTTAACCAAGCCTGCTCTTCATTCGCCCGGTTCATCTCCCTCTCCCGCTTCGTCTTCTCCTGCAAATCTAACGCCATCGTGGTAAAGGCATCGGCCACTTCCCCGATTTCGCCTTTCGGAGTGATGCGCTTAAGCTCCTTCGCATCGACGGTCCCATTGGCAAAGCCGGCAATCATCCGCGACAACATATTCAGGCCGCCCGTTATACTGGAGATGATCCAGTACATGATGACAAGGCCCAGTAATAAGCCGGTTATGCTTAGAATCAAGGTGAAGGTGAGTGTGGAACGATTGCTGGCCCGGGAAGCCAGAAAATGTTCATCCATCCTCTGTTCATGATACTTGGCCAAGGCATCCAGCTTCTGTTGAAGGGTATCCAGCATAAGGTTGCCTTCCGCTTCACGCAATTGCGCCGCATCCCCCCGCTTGCCGGAAGTGACGAGGTTGATCGCCTCCTTCTTGTAGCCTGAATAAGCATCGAAGCTCCCGGCCGCCTCCTCCAGCAGCTGCTTCTCCTCCGCCAGCTCGGAGCGCTCTTCCAGCTCTTGCAAATAAACCAGCGCTCTGTTCGAGGATTCATCAATTTGCCGGATCAGGCCCTCCCGGTCCCGGGGTTCGTTCAGAATCAGGTTCACTAGCAAATTGTTGATCTTGGACACTTCGTTGCGGGTGCTGGAGGTCACTTTCACCTTGCTGTAACGGTTTTGATATATTTCATTCATGTTCTGATTGATCGAAGAAAGCCGGTTAATGCCGATCCCGGCCAAAGAGAACATTAATATAATAATAGCCCCTACCCCGAGGAATAATTTCGTCCTTATCTTCATGGCCCTACCCCCTTCAGTCAGATCTCCTGCGGCTACTTCGTTGTCACGATCACCAGGCACATATCATCCTCGTGATCCGCGCGAAGCTCTTCCGGCACCAGCAGAGGAACGTAATCTTCCACTTTGTGATTCCGAAGCCGCTTGAGCTTCCCGGTCAACTCCTGCAGCCCGTCTGTCCCTTCCGTGTCGAGAACCTCCGCCAATCCGTCGGTAAACATAAAAATACGCGCCTGCTCCTCATACCGGATGACGGATTTCCGGATGTCGATCTTCTCGAAAAAACCGACGGCACAACAGCCCCGGTCCATCATCGTCACCTGTCCGGAATCGCGGAACACTACGGCAGGCGGGTGCCCCGCATTGACATATTCGATCTGCTTGTTCTTCGTATCGATCACCATATAAATCGCAGTGAAATAGTAATGGATAAAATGTTCCTTATTATGAAGCTGGCTCATATAGCGATTTAGCTCATGAATGACCTTCTCCGGATCCGTCAGCTCGGTGATCGTATCCTGCAGAACGGATGAAATGTACATACAGACCAGAGAAGAGGAAATACCGTGGCCCATCGTATCCAACAAAATGATGCCGTAGCGGTGTTCATTGATTTTGAACCAGGAATACATGTCCCCCGCCAGTTCCGAGGAAGGGTAATAATTGGCCCGAATATCGATCTGCTCGTCGTTAATGGGCTGACTGAGAACGCTCTGCTGAACCTGCTTCGCCAAATCCAGCTCGTAACGGATCTTGCGGTCTCTCTCAATGTGCCAATCCATCTCATATTTCAGCCGCAGGGCTACCCGAATGCGGGCCATCAGCTCCACCTTGTTAATGGGCTTCATGACATAGTCGCTGGCTCCCAGATCCAGGGCCTTAGCCAGCTTATTCGAATCACCAAGAGCGGTCACGATAATGATTGGGATGTCTTTAAGCCGGTCCACCTGCTTGATCCGCCGGCATGCTTCCAGACCATCGATTTCCGGCATCATCAAATCAAGCAGAATCAGATCGACCTCCGATTCCATCGGCTCGTCGGAATCGATCCGCAAATAATCGAACAATTCCTGAGCGGAGTGGGCTTTAATACAATCCGGATAGCCCTCGTTCTTCAATATTTTCTCAATCACAATCAGGTTGATCGGATTATCGTCTACGATCAGAATGCTCATAAGGTGAAAACTCCTTTATCGCGTGATCAGACTTCCATTCCAGATCCTGTTGGACCCCGTATCGCCGCACTCCTGAACGCAAATAGAGTCCGGTTTCGGTATTATGTAAAGTGTAACCCAGGTTGCAAGCCCCTGTCCACGCTCGCTCCTTCGGCTAATTTCGCCCTTTTACTGCTGCGGGAAGGAATTCTTTAAGGTGTAAAGAAATTATTAGGATGAATGGTAAATAGCACTAATGATAAATGATAAGAAAGGTGATAGATTTTGTATGAATGCCCTGAACAGAAGACTTAATGATCTCCACCAATATTTATCGGAGCCTTATGCCCCTTCCGATCTAAATGATTATTGGGAGAATACGCTGGAGCAAGTTCGCAGCAAGCCGTTTAACGAACAGAAGACCAGAATGGATTCTCCCTTCATGCCTCATTGTGAAGTATATAAAGTCAAATATAACGGATTCGATGATACTCCTATTCACGGCTGGTACCTGCTTCCCCCGTTTCGGGATACCAAGCCGGTTCCCTGTGTCGTCTTATTCCACGGGTATCACGGTAGCAAGGGCATGCCGGAGGAGTACGCCATATGGTTAATGATGGGGCTGGCCGTCTTCGCAGTCGATGTCCGAGGGCAAGGCGGAGAGACCGGCAACACCCTTCCCAGCGACACGGGAATGACCAGCGGTTGGGTGAGCCAAGGGATCGCGGACCGGGATCAGAGCTACTACAAGGCTATCACCGTAGACAGCATCCGAGCGGTCGATTGGGTCGCCGAGCAGCCGGAAATCGACCGCTCGAGAATTGCCGTTGCCGGAGCCAGCCAAGGCGGAGGACTTGCACTAATCACGGCGGCCTTGAGCGGCAAGGCGGCCGTATGCGCGGCGAGCGTCCCCAATATGTGCCACATGGATTACGGCATCATGTATTCTACCGGTTCGCTTACCGAGTTGGCGGCTTTCGCCGATCTGTTCCCGGAGAAGCTGGATTCCATCCTTGCAACGTTAAGCTATTTCGATATCGTCCATTTCGCGGAGCGGCTGACGATGCCTGTCTTCATGAGCGTCGGACTGAAGGACACCATCTGCCCTCCGGAGACGATCTTCGCCGCCTATAACCGGATTGCCTCTACCGATAAGGAGATCGGAGTGTATCCGTTCGGAGGGCATAACGTCAACCGCCATAACAGCCAGCGGGTGAGAAGTTTTATTCACCGCCACCTGCTCGAACGATAACGATGCGGCGCGCCATGCCGCGAAGCACCTCACCCTTCGCGCGGTGTCCATAATCTCTGATGATTACCCGGTTAAAGCGCTGCTGAAACGCTGGATGGGGGAAAACTCCTTGCTCGTCAATCAGATACTGTTCAGGGAGCATAAGCTCATTTATTCTATTGCGGTAAGAAACCTAAACCTGGAGGAATTGCGCTATGGAACATAAGCTAAATTACATCGGAGGCCAGTGGGTTCCGTCCATGACAGGCGACACAATCGAAGTAACCGATCCGGCGACGATGGAAATTGTCGCCTCCGTGCCCAGGGGCGGCCGCGCAGACGCATCTACCGCGGTCGATGCCGCCAGCCAAGCGTTCCCCGCCTGGAGTGACCGCTCCGCTTACGAACGCTCGGAGCTGCTCCTCCGTTGGCATCAGCTCATGATGGACAACCGGGAGCGGATCGCCGAGACGATGACGATGGAGCAGGGCAAGCCGCTGGCGGAAGCGCGGGGGGAAGCGGAGTACGCGGCCGATTTCGTGCGCTGGTACGCGGAGGAGGGGAAGCGGATCTATGGCGAAACTATCCCGGCCAGAAGCTCGGCGAAGAGAATCCTCGTTCTTCGCCAGCCGATCGGGGTCGTTGCCGCCATCACTCCGTGGAACTTCCCCGCCGCGATGATCACGCGCAAAGCGGCCCCCGCGCTCGCTTCCGGCTGCACCTGCATCGTCAAGCCGGCGAGCCAGACGCCGCTGACCGCGCTGCTGCTGGCCGAGCTCGCCGAGGAAGCGGGCTTGCCGGCCGGCGTGTTCAACGTGGTCACAGGCGACGCCCGCGAGATCAGCGATGCTTTCATGCAGGACAGCCGCGTGCGCAAGGTGACCTTCACCGGCTCGACCGAAATCGGCAAGCAAATCATGCGAGGTGCGGCCGATACGGTCAAGGCGGTGTCGCTCGAGCTGGGGGGCCATGCGCCGGTGATCGTCTACGACGATGCCGACCTTCGGCTCGCCGCAGAGCAGACGATCGCGTCCAAGTTCCGCAATGCCGGACAAACCTGCGTCTGCGCTAACCGGATTTACGTACAGGACGGCATCTATGACGCTTTCGAGCGGGAGCTTGCGGAGCGGATCGCCGCTTTGAAGGTTGGCTCCGGGCGGGAGCCGGGAACAAGCATCGGCCCTTTAATTGACGAGCACGCTATGCACAAAGTGAAGGAGCAGGTCGAGGAGGCCGTTGCCAAAGGAGCCCGGCTCGTTTCCGGCGGACGGCCCGTTCAACCGGATCAGACCCGCGGCTTCTTCTATGAGCCCACCCTGCTCGGCGAGGTGACTCCGGACATGAAGATTATGCAGGAGGAGACGTTTGGTCCGGTCGCCCCTTTAATCCGGTTCACAGCGGACGAGGAGGCCATTGCCCAGGCTAACGACTCCCGGTTCGGACTGGCCGCCTATTTGTTCACTTCCAATATTACCCGTGCCATCCGGACCGCCGAGCAACTGGAATACGGGATTGTCGGCATCAATGACGGAGCTCCTTCCACCGCGCAAGCCCCATTCGGCGGGTTCAAGGAAAGCGGGCTCGGCCGCGAAGGGGGCCGGGAAGGAATCGAAGAATACTTGGAGACGAAATATATTTCGATCGGTCTATGATTTATGGCTGTCTTCTGACGTTTTACTTAGCTATATTGTCAAGGAAACTGGTTATGCTATATAATAGAAAAAATTCAAGATCGGAATCATGCCAATGAAGAGCATCCAACTCGGAGGCGTTTATGACCGGAGCGACAAGATCTATGAGCGTCGGGCAGTGCTTCACTCGAAGGCAAAGCCGTTAAGGCCGAGCCACTCGCTTGAAGATTCGGGCTTCACCCGCTGTCACCTAGCCGCTAGAAGCCAACCCGCTAGCTGCAAGAAGCCGCTTCTTGTCCTCTCTAAGTAAACCGGCTCCCGCGCCGTTACCGCGGAACCAAGCGGATCGGCCGTCCCTGGACGCCGGTCAAGTTGGGTGGCACCGCGAGCAGCGCTCCTCGTCCCAAAAAGATGAGGGCGCTTTTTGTTTTTTTTCGAAAGGAGAGATGAATGATGTTGGACATTCGTTACATTAGGGACAATGCCGCCCAGCTTCAGCAAGTCGCAGACCAGAAAGGGATTAAGCTTTCCCTGGACGAGTTGTTGGACGTAGACCGCCAGAGGCTGCAAAAGCTGCTGGAACTTGAAAATAACCGGAAGGAAAGAAATGAACGCTCCCAACTAATCGCCGTCTGCATGAAAGCAGGCGATCAAGTGAAGGCAGAGCGGTTGAAAGAGGAAGTCAGACAGATCAATCTCGAGTTAAAGCAGCTGGAAGCCGTCTGGTCGGAGCTCGACCGGCGGTATCAATCGCTGCTGATGCTCGTCCCGAATCCGGTATCGCCCGATACGCCGCACGGCCTGTCCGATGCGGACAATGTGGAGCTTAGAAGAGTGGGAAGCCCTCCTGCTTTTGACTTTGAAATGAAGGACCATGTCGCGCTTGGAGAAGAACTGGATTTATTCGACTTGCCCAGAGGGGTTAAAGTGGCGGGAACCCGCAATTATTTTCTCAAAGGCGCGGGGCTTCTGCTGCATCGGGCCGTTCAGCAGCTTGCCGTTGATTTGCTGATGGAGCGCGGCTTCACGGTTATGGACGTACCGCTTATCGTCCGGGAGGAGACGATGCGGAATACGGGATTTTTTCCACTCGGTCAGGATCAGACCTACGAAATCCCATCGGAGGGCAAATGGCTGGTCGGCACCTCGGAGGTTCCTCTCATTTCGTACTACAGCGATGAGATTATCGATGTGACGGAGCCGATTCGGCTTGCCGGAGTCTCGGTCTGCTTCCGTAAGGAGGCGGGCTCTGCAGGCAGAGATGTCAGAGGGCTGTACCGCGTTCATCAGTTCGCCAAGGTGGAGCAGGTCATCCTATGCCGCAACGATCCGGAGCTTTCGGAACAGCTGTTAGAGGAATTGACGAAGAATGCGGAGGATTTATTGGATCTGCTGGAAATTCCGTACCGGGTCGTGGCTGTTTGCACCGGGGATATGAGCCAGAAAAATTATAAGCAGTACGACATTGAATCGTGGATGCCTAGCCGCGGCAGCTATGGGGAGACACACTCGTCCTCGAGCCTGCTGGACTTCCAAGCGCGGCGCTCGAATATCCGGTATCGCGACGATGATGGGAAGGCGCGCTACTGCCATACCCTAAACAATACGGCGGTTGCCTCGCCGCGCATTCTCATCCCGCTTTTGGAAAATCATCAAAGAGCGGACGGCAGCGTCTACCTTCCCAAGGCGCTCCGCAAATATATGAATGGACTCAGCGAGCTGCGGCCGAACATGACAACTTGGAAAATATGACCATCGCATGCCTAAATATCGCGCCTAGCGTCGCCTACTGTTAGGCGGTCGAATGAAGCCCCGAACGGCGCGATGCCCTATTCTAAAGCAATTGTGCAGGTCTTTTTACGAAAAAGCTCTGTCACGCCCTATTCTAAAGCAATTGTGCAGGTCTTTTTCGGAAAAACGCCGTCACGCCCTATTCTAAAGCAATTGTGCAGGTCTTTTTACGAAAAAGCGCCGTCATGCCTTATTCTAAAGCAATTGTGCAGGTCTTCGGAGCGATTTCGGGAGAAATCGCTCCATTTTGTCAAAAAGACATGCACTTTTGAGCGTCTTTCGCGGTTTTTTTGAATATAGGCCGGATTCAAATGTACTTTTGCTCGTCTTTGAGTCAAAAGCCCTCTTTCCGCCAAAAGCTTTCCCTGCCCATGAGCCGCGCTACCTTATCGCCACCGCTAGGCATGTGGTTGACCGCCAACGTCATCCGACGCCAATCACCGGCCGCTGGGTGTCTCGCGAGGTGCTCAAAACCTTGCGCGGCGGGCTTCACTTGCATTGCAGTCGACCATCGTAGAACGTCATAGCGCCACAACGGGTACCTATTCTGCCCCGGCTGCTCAATGCCGCTACTCTTTCAATGATCCCAGGAAAGCTCCCTTCACAAAATACTTTTGCAAAAATGGATAGACAAGCAGGATGGGGATGGTAGAAAAAATAATAGCGCCTGCTTTCATCATTTCCGGAGTTTGCATCATGCTTGTGTCCAGCTGATAACCGCCGCCGTCCAAGCCGGAATCAGCCACGCTGTTCTGTACCATATTGCGCAGCTTTAACTGCAGCGGATACAAGTGCACCGATCGAATGTAGATCAAAGCGCCGAAATACGCATTCCACTGGCCTACCGCATGAAACAACGCAATGGTGGCGAGAACAGGCGTGGATAAGGGAAGGATAATGCGTGTAAGAATACCCAATTCACCGCTTCCATCAATCTTGGCTGCATCGATCAATTCCGATGATATTCCCTGGAAGAACGTTTTCGTAATAAAGATGAAGTAAGCGCCCAGAGCCCCAGGCACGATTAATGCCCATAACGTGTCCATCATTCCCAGCGACTTGACAACTAGAAAGCTCGGAATCAGAGGCACCGGAAAGATGAACGTAAACAGGATGAGCCGCAAAATCCATTTGCGTCCCGGCATCTGCGGCCGGGTCAATGTAAATGCAAGAGTAGAAGTAAGCAACAGGCAGAGTAAGGTCCCCATTACCGTTATAAAGACACTTACCCCCATCGCCCGCCACATGTCATTCATTTGAAAAAGCTTTTTATAGACCTCTAAATTAAATCCTTTAGGCCATAAGTAAACCAGCTTGGCCTCCGCATAGATAGGATTGCTTAACGAAATGGCGAGCAAATGAATCATGGGAGCGATCATACTTAAGCAGAGCACGATCATAAACAATCCGTTTATAAATTGAAACGATTTTTCCGATTTATGCAGGTTCATGTTCTATCCCTCCCTCCTAATATATGCTTTCGCCAGTCGTCTTCTTGCTGAACTGGTTGAGAGTAACGACGAGGATGATGCCAATGACCGCTTTGAAAATACCTATCGCCGTCGTATAACTGTACTGTCCGCCCGCCAATCCGGCCCGATACACGTAAGTATCAAACACTTCTCCTACTTCTCTGACTAACGGATTGAGGAAAAACAGCACCTGCTCCACGTTAGCATCTAACAAATTCCCAATGCGAAGCATCAGCAGAACGATTATGGCGGGCACTAACAAGGGCAGCGTAATGCTCCACATTTGGCGCCACCGTCCCGCTCCATCCACCATCGCGGCTTCGTATAGATTTGGATTAATGCCGGTAAGCGCGGCTAAATAAATAATCGTCGACCAACCGACTTCTTTCCAAATACCGGACGAGATCAGAATGCCGAGAAAATACTTCGGTTCGGTCAGGAACGAAATAGGTTCATAACCAAAACGGCTTAACAACGAATTTATAGTTCCGCCGTTGGCGAGAATTTCCGTAAAAATTCCTCCTACTATAACCCACGACAAGAAATGCGGAAGGTAGAGCAGCGTTTGGGTCGTCCGTTTAAACCAACTGACTCTGATCTCATTCAGCAGCAGAGCTAGAATGAGCGGCGCCGGGAACCCGAACAGAATCGAGTATAGGCCCAGCTTCAGCGAGTTTCTAAACACCATGGCAAATTCAGGGTAATCGAACATAAAGATGAAATGCTTTAACCCGACCCACTTGCTATGGATAAAACCTTGGAATAAGTTATAATCCTGAAAAGCGATTACATTTCCGGCTATGGGAATATACTTAAAAACGATAAAATGCAGCAAGCCCGGGAGTGCGATTAAGAATAATACATAAGGATCCAACGATTTAGGTTTACGAATCAATCTGCCAATCTCCTTTCTCATGACGGAAATAAAAAGAAGCCCCGCCTCGACTTTCTGCTTCGGCCAGGACCTCCCTTTACTAGCTATTACTTTTTATGAAATTCGTTATACCATTCTGTCGCTTCTTGAATCGCTGCTTCCCCGCCCCGGCTCTTCCATTCCTTTACAAAATTATCAAATCCGGAATCAAGCGGTTCTCTTCCCATAACGATCTTGACGAACGTATCATAGAACAAATTGCCCGGCGAGAATCCTACTGACAGCTCTGGGCGTCCGTCAAAAGCGTCCAGTTTCGATAAGTACAGGGCATCATTCGTAATGGTTGTTTCTTCCGATAGCTTGTAGCCTGCCATTAAAACATCGCTATCCGGCTGCATCGCAATAACGGACTCGCTGTTTTCCCCTAATTCACGCATATTGAGCGAAACCCGGACAAAACCAAGTGTTCCTCCCTGGTTAGCCTCCGCCTCCGGGTCCAATACAATTTTTCCGTCTACTTCTGTATAGTTATGATCTTTTATTCCGTAGGTAAAAAACTTGTCGGCTTCCGGGTCCGTGTAGGTCCACTCCAGAAACTTGATGACTTCTTCCGGATTTTTCGTAGTAGAGGGAATGACGAACACGAAAAAAATCTGGTCGTTCTCCAATTGCAGATAGTTTTCTCCACGCGGACCTTTAGGCGGCGCGGCCATCGTCAATTTGGCATCCGGTTGATCAATGTAGTTCTCCTTCTTGCTGTTTCCAGGGTACTGATAGACTGCGGCTCCCCATGTTCCATATAACCCTTTGTAGGCATCGCCTGTGCGATCCGCTTGCTTTTTCGTTATAAAATCTTTATGAATGTAACCGGCATCATACATTTGTTTATAAAAAGCGATCGCTTCTTTCATTTCCGGCTGAATGATATCCGGCTCCAGACGACCGTCCCGCATATGCCATGCGCCTGGCCGTACTCCGAACGATCCGCTGAAAACATCGTTCCAGGCCAAGTTATCCGTAAGGGAAACCGCATATTCGTTGTTGGGGTCTCCGTCTCCGTTCATATCGTTCTGTTTGACAGCCTCGGCAAATTTCAAGAAATCTTCCAGCGTCTCCGGCACTTCCATATTCAGTTTGTCCAGCCAGTCTTGGCGGTACATGATGATGCGGTCGGCCGGCACTCCGATGGATAAAGGAATCCCGTATATTTTTCCGTTTTTCGAAACTTTGGGACTGTTCCACGCTACTTCCGGGATGCTTTTCTTTAAATTTGGAGCGTACTGGTCAATTAACGGACCTAGTTCCAGGAAGACCCCCTGGTCCACGGCGCCCGCATGCACATCCCAATCGATACTCGCTGTGCGTACGAGATCAGCCAATTCGCCTGAAGCGAAGCGGAGAGCCAGCTGTTGTCTGTAGTCGTCCGCATGGCCTAAAAATTCAAACGATAGTTTGTATCCCGATAATCTTTCGAGCTCTTTATAATAAAGCTCTTTCTCACTTTCCGGCGCTCTGGACGCGAATTGATAATTGTTATGAGACAGCAGAATGCTGATTTCTCTTTTCTCGCTTGTGCCCTCCGGCACTTCTTTGCCTGCTTGTGTATTGCCTTCCGCCTGGCCGTTGGATCCTCCGCCGCAAGCCGCCACTACAGTCATAGCGGATAGCAATCCGGTAACCAGCATATATTTCGATCGACGTCCCATATCTTCTGTATGCCCCTCCCATGTCATCTATTATCGCAAAGGCCCTTGTAGAAATAATTGTAGCAACCCGTCGAACCAGTGAACATGGAATTAATACCGAAGTTATGGGTTTTGCTCTTAGCCTAATGCTCCTTCCACCTTTTCCTGTATTCAGAGGGGGAACATCCTGTTAATTTCTTGAACGTTTTGGAGAAATGGGTGTAATCCTCATAGCCTACAAGCTGACCGATTTCGTACACTTTAATGAATGGTTTTTGCAGATGCTTCTTGGCCTGTTCAATGCGAAGCTGGGTCAAGCACTGTGTGAAGGATATTCCGGTAAGCTTCTTGAATAACGTGCTGAAGTAATTGGAAGAGATTCCAAAATAAGCGGCAGCATCCTTCACGGAAAATTCCGGCTCCGCATAATGCTGCTCCAAGAATGCCAAGGCTTCCTTAATCATGGACTGATAGTGATGGTCTTCTATTTCCAGCCGGAGCGCATCCGTATGGGTTGGAAGCTTGTCCTGCAGCTTGTTTCGAACGTTCTGCAGAACCGTAAGAAAATAATCGGAATCGACCGGTTTAAGAATATAGTCCGTGACCCCGTAGCGCAGGGCAGATTGCGCATACGCGAAATCGCTGTAACCCGAAATGATGATGAATTCGGCATTCATTCGGCGCGCTCCCACCTGTTGGATCAATTCGAGCCCATCCATACTCGGCATACGAATATCCGTAATGATTAGATCCGGGGAGAATTGCTCTGCCAGTCGGAGCGCTTCCAGCCCGTTATCCGCCTCGGCCACTACTTCAAAGCCTTCGCTTTCCGTTTCAATCAATACCCGCAAACTTTTTTTGACCAGCCGCTCATCGTCGGCGATCATAATTTTAAGCATGATTATCGCCTCTTTGTTGAAGATTCGCATGAGAATAATATGGAAGCTTGATTTCTATTTCAGTCCCCGTCTCGTCGGAACGAACGATCGTCAACCCGAAGGGAGCACCGAAACTTAGCCGCAACCGGCTATGAACATTCCAGAGTCCAATATTCGTGAATAACTTGACCCGGCCATCCAGCATTTGCTGCTCCGAAACCGATTCGAAAGCTTCGTTGTATTTTGCCATCCATTCAGGGCTCATTCCGCGACCTTTATCCGCAACGATCAGGGAATAATAGTCCTCATGGGCTTTTCCGGTTATATATATCCCGGTTGAAGGAAGTCCATGATTTTCATATCCATGCAAGAATGAATTTTCCACAATCGGCTGAATCGTTAGGCGGAACAACGCCACTCTATCCAGCATTTCCTCGTCTATCTCCAGACTGAATTCGAGCTTTTCATAACGTTCCTGCTGTATTTTAATATAATTGCTTACGTGATCGATCTCTTCCCGCAGATGAATAATTTGCCGGGGGTTTCCGACTCTGTATCTTAACAGATTGGCGAGCCGCACCGTCATGCTGCTGATGGAGCGATTTCTGGCAATAACGGCAAGGGAGTTAATGACTTCCAATGTATTGTATAAGAAATGAGGATTGATTTGTGATTGAAGAGCCTGCAGAGTCGCATCTCTATGCTTAAGCTCGCTCTCCTTTTCCTTCAACCGGGAGATATGAATGACTTCTACAAGCCGTTTAACTTCGAGAAGCATCTTATTGAAGTTAATAAAGGCCAAGACTAAAATAACGGCGGCGATCAACAGAGTAATCGTCCTTAAATCCGCCAAATTTCCAATCAAATGTTTTAGTGATACTTCGGATATTATGGTCAGCTTAGTAAAGCGGGAGACGTTATAAACAATGTTCTTCTTCCCATTGCTCGAATGCTCGACAAATTGCCCTCGCGGAGATGTTAATTTAGCCAATCGTTCTTCTGAAATGGTTTCCCCCCATTTTGCTTTATCCGGATGATACATATAACGGTTCTCGGCATCAACTATAGTAATATAGCCTTCCTTGCCGAATGTTTCTACATCTGCAATGGATAATAGCGGATCCATCTTTAATACGAACACTATAACACCGGCAGGCTGATACGTGACATTGTCATATATGAGGCGGGAAACCGTAACAAAAGCCGGCACTACACTCCAGTTCGTGCTTACAATGCCGTTTATAATAAAACTGCTTTCCTGCAAATGGTCAACAATTTTTTTATCCAGATTGTAGCGAGCGGACTCCCCAAAAACGCCTCCTTTGACAGAATACATGTGAAAAGAAACGATATCTTTGCGCTTATAATTAATATCCGGGTATAATTCATCACTAATCCGTTTTTTGATCTGATACATTTCATAGGAATTGTTTGGGTCCAGCTTTATAAACTGTTGAATCAACGGATGGCCCGGGAGATTCTGCGTATCCTCTTTGATTTCTCTAAAATAATCGTCCAATTGATTGTTCAACCGCTGGACCAACTGCTCGTTAAAATAAATTGCACTTTGTTCGATCGTCCTGGTCGATTCGAAATTCCATATAAATCCAATCAGTAGAAACGGCAAGCAGAAGAACACTATAAAATAAAGGGTTAATTTCTGCTTAACCGACAATGGCTTCATGCCTCTCATGTTGCTTCCACTCCATTGCATTGAATTGATGGGAGCCGCAAATTTTTATAATACGGTAAAAAAGCCCCGCTTCCCACGATTTGGAAGGGGGACCTGCATGAAGTTTACCATAATCCCGTCACTGCCGGGTAGTCATTATACGCCAGACAGCGCGACTATTGTCCATGGTGTGGTCAGGATGACTTTCATTTAGGGAACTGGGGAGTCTTCCTCTTTTTCACCCCGTTGCGATGAAAAAACCGCAGCGGCGGTTGTCCGCCGACTGCGGTGTGGTACTACCCTTGCTTGCTTGAGGCTATGCTTTGCTTATCGCCTTATTGTTTGTTCTGCTTTTTCCACTCGTCGAGCTGCTTCTGAACTTCCTCTATGACCTTGTCGATGCCGGCGGTTTTACGCTTGCTGATGAATTCCTCCAGCTTCTCATTCGGATCTACCGCACCCGTATTCAGAGGAGGTCCGAACTGATCGGCTACTGCCTGGATGTTGGCGATCTCCGTCAACACCGACTGAGGATCGAAGGTAAATCCGAGTATCGGGGACGGCTGGGCAGCCTCGTTCTCCTTCAGCGTCTGGTCGCGAATCGCCTGTTCTTGTCCTTCCCTCAGGTAGGCGATAAATCCGTTCCCGAACACCCAGGTTTGGTTAGGATCGTACCCGCCGTCAGGAATCGGTTTAACTGTATTCTCGTTCACTTTCGTATAGTGCTTGCCCTCGATTCCGAAGGCGACGAGATTCAGCAGCTCCGGATCGGAATTAAGCAGATCCAGGAACATCAGCGCCCTTTCCGGATTGGCCGATGTTTTGCTGATGGCCTGCATGGATTGGATGATCGTATTCGTTCCGACGAACGGCTCCGTAATTGGAATCGCCACTACATCGTTGCCGCCGAATGACGTCTTCTCCTCCTGCTCCCGACCCGGTTTCAGCACGTTATGGAAGAAGGAAGCCACTTTGCCTACCTTCAGGTTTTCTTTGTCGCTCTTGAGCATCGGGGCGTCCTGATTGATCAGCCCTTTCTTATACCAGCTGTGCATCAATTCGAGATATTCTTTGTACTCCGGTGTCGTCGCGATGTCCACGACACGCAGATCAGCGTCGTCGCGATAAATGCCAATGAGCGCTTGGTTGGAGATAAACTCCAGATTGTTGAAGGATGTTTTCATTACTTCAAATTTGCCGCCGCGCGTCATGGAGAAAGGAATCGTTCCCGGCTCGTCTGCCTTGATTTTCTCGAAGAACGGCTCCATATCCTTCACTTCTTTAATAGCTTCGGGATCGATGCCGTACTTGTCGACATATTTCTTCTGAATCAAGAACCCTTCTCTGTTCGTAATCGTCTGGTAGTTGAGAATGCCGTAGGTTTTGCCATCCACCTTCAGTGCCTGCCAGACGACATCCGGAAGCGCCTTCCTTAAATTCGGAGCATATTTGTCCAGCATGCTGTCGTCAAGCTCGGTAAAAGCTCCCTTCCGGGCATTCTGCGCATAGTCGAACATCCAGAACGATGTCCAGGCAATATCGAACTTCTCGTTCGATGCGACCATCGTGTTCAGCTTTTGTCCATAGCTGCCGCCATCAATCGGCTTCATGCGGATGGTGGCATTAATTTTTTCCTGAGTAATTTTATTCACGGCGTCCTCTACCGATTTAAGATCCGGCTGGGTGCTCCATTGGGGATAGTACCAGCTCAATTCAACCGGTTTCAATTCCTGGTCCGAAGAATCGGAGCCCGTTCCAGAAGAAGCCCCTCCTTCCTGCTTTCCGCCTCCGCATGCACTCAACACAAGAGCCGAGGAGAGCAGCAAAGTCAATCCCGAAGTCCATTTATTTCTGTTAGACATACTTATGACCTCCTTGAATAATTATATATTTTTATACCGTTTGGGAAAGTGAAGCTTGCGAGCGGAATCCGGTCTCCGATCATCACCTCCTTGGCTTGTCGCGGACTCCGCTCCTGCTTCCCGTACGGTTACTTAAAGCATCCTCGAAACATTACTCCTTCAACGATCCGACCGTCATCCCTTTGACAAAGTATTTCTGACAGAAAGGGAAGACGAAGAGCATAGGACCGGCTCCAAGAAGCGCCAAGGCCATCCGTGTGGACAGGCTGGGGAATTGGGACAAATCGATATTGCCGCTGATGTATTGGGCATTCGTTGCAAAGAACTCGATCGAATTCATCGTCCGATACAGCAGCAGCTGCAGAGGCACCAGCTTCTCGTCGTCGATGAACAGCAGACCCAGCCACCAGTCGTTCCAGTAGGTGAAGCCGATAAAGAGCCCCACGGTAGCCAGCGCCGGTGTAGCCAACGGCAGAATAATTCGGAAAAATATTTTCCATTCGTTGGCCCCGTCGATTTTGGCCGATTCGATCACTTCGAGCGGCATCTTGTCCATGAATCCCTTCATGATCATGACATAGAACGGATTAAGCAAGTATGGAATGATCAGCACCCATATCGTGTCTTTCAACTGCAGGTACTTCGTCATCATAATATAGAACGGGACGAGCCCGCCGCTAAACAGCATGGTGAAGAACACATAGAACGTCGTAATCCGGCGGTAACGGTAATCCCGGCGGGAAATCGTATAACCGATCATCGCGGTCAGCAGCAAGCCCGCGGCCGTACCTACGACCGTGACGAAAATCGTCACGCCGTAAGACATAAGAAGCTGCGCCGGGTATTTAAAGACGGTTTGATAGGCCGTCAAGCTGAACTGCTCGGGAAACAGCTTATAGCCGCCGCGAATCAAAGCTTCTTCATCCGAGAATGAAATAGAGACAACAAGCAGGAGCGGCACCACCATGCACAAGGTAATGATGATAAAAAACAAATGTATGATTCCTTGTGCCCATTTCGGGTTGTCAGTCGACATTCACGAGCCCCCCTCTACCACAATGCGTTTTCGCTGTTGATTTTTTTGATGATATAGTTGGTCGACAGTACGAGAATAAAACCGACGACGGATTGATACAGACCAACGGCGGCGCTCATTCCAACATCGCCTAGATCACGCAGCGAACGATAAACATAAGTGTCGATAACATCGGTCGTCGTATACAGGAAGCTGGAGTTGTTCGGAATGAAATAGAACAGTCCGAAATCGGCCCGGAACATCCCGCCTACGGCGATTATAAACAAAATGATAATGAGCGGCGTCAGCAGCGGCAGCGTAATGCGGAAGACCATCTGGAACTTGGAGGCCCCATCGATTTTCGCCGCCTCATAATAGGTGGGATTGATACCTATAATGCCCGCATAATAGATGAGCGTGGAGAAGCCTACCGCCTTCCACAGCTGGACTCCGTTAAGCAGATACGGCCATTTGTCCGCCTCCTGATACCATTGGACCGGATCCCACCCGAAGGATAGGAACAGATGGTACAGGAACCCTTTCTCATGCTCCAGAAAAGCCAGGGTAATGTATCCGACAACTACCCAGGACAAGAAATACGGGAAGAACAAAGCCGTTTGGTACACTTTCACAAACCGTCCGGACACCTCGTTCATCAGCACGGCGAGAATAAGTGCGGCCGTGGTTGTAATAATGATGAACCCGAGATTATAGAGAACCGTATTCCGGGTAATTTGGAAGGCGGCCTCCGAGGAGAAGAAAAATTTGAAATTGTTTAAGCCGTTCCATTCGCTTCCAAAAATCCCGAGATCAAAGCGATACTGTTTAAAAGCAACGATCAAGCCGATGAGCGGCAAATAATTGATCACAAGCTTGATTAGAACTCCGGGCAAGGAAAGAAAAAACAGTTCTTTATTTCTCTTGAACTGCTCCCACTCTCGGGCCAGCTTGCCGCGGGGTCGGGAACGCATGGGTACCGCTTGCGGCGTTCCGCCTGATGTTGGTTTATCCATAATTTCACCCCAAGTCATAAGCAAAATTTCAGCTTCTGTACGAACTATATCGGAGCCGCCCGAAAAACGAAACTGGAAAGATCGTACTTTTGTTCTGAAGACGACTGCTCATTTTGTACTTTACTGCTCAATTGCAACAATTAAGGGCTTAAAGCCAGCTATATCAAGGGAATTTACCGGCTTGTCATATACCGTTAGCGCAGCAAATCAGCCCCGGATAAATACCCCACAAAGTGACGCACAGCCTTCGAAGCGTATTCCGGGTACTTTGCGGGGAGCCCCGAAAAAATACCCCACAAAGTGACGCACAGCCTTCGAACCGTATTCCGGGTACTTTGCGGGGAGCCCCGAAACCAATCAAAAAAAGGCTGAAGATGTTCAGCCTTTAATGTTGATTCGGCCCCCTGATCAAACCTTGGAAACCGGAAACAGCCGTCCGGCGAAATGTCCGGACGGCTCCTTATTCTATTTAACGGAAACGGCTTCAATGGTGCCCGGGCAGACTTCTCTTCAAGCGGTATTCCCGGGGTGTCGTTCCGTATTTGCTTTTGAACAGCTTGAAGAAGTGACTTTGGGTACGATACCCGACACGCTCCATCACTTCTTTGATGCTGTAATCTTCCCCTTCCAGCAGTTCCAGAGCCTTATTCAGCCTCACGTTATGGATATACTCCGTTACGGTGACGGAAGTATTGGCTTTGAACAGCCTCCCGACGTACGCCGATGACATCTTAAGCATGGAGGAGATGCTCTGCAGGCTGAGATCCATATCCATATAGTGGGTATCTATCAGTTCGCAAATCGTATCCACCAGCGCATCCTTCTTCTCCTCACTGGAGGATTGCCGATGCTCCTCCAGATTGGCGAACATCTTAAGGAACTGGTCCCGGACTTCCTCCAGTGTTTCGGCCTCGAGCACCCGGCGATATCCGTCCTGCCAGTCCATATCGACGGGAAGCAGACGGTTATTGTTAATCTCCATAATTGTGCCGCGAATGACAACTAGAAGGTGAAGAATCCAGTGCTGGATGTTCTCGATGTTGGAGCGGGCCGCCTGGTTCAGCAGCTCATCCAAATCGGCGGCAAGAGCTTCCGTTCGCGCGGCCTTCAGGTTTTCCGCAAGCCTCTTCTCCAATTCGGCCGTATTCGGGAAGGTATCGCTGCCCGCCTTCTCCCTGATCCGCTCCGGAGTGACTACTGAGCGCTTGCCGAATACCATCCGGTAGGCCGAACTGCGCAAAGCTTCCCCATACCGCGAAGTCCACTCCCTATAATCGGCGGCAGGCTGGCTTATCGCCACGGTCAGAGACAAACGGTACAGCCGGTACAGGGTCTCTTGAACCTCTTCGAGAACAGGGACCAGCCTGTCCATAAGCTCCGGCTCCATTCCCGCCCCACTGACGAGCAGGGTGAATTGATCGTTCTTCATATCCACGAATTCCACCGGCGCCAGAACCGACAGCAATTCTTCCGAAATATTGCCGACCGCGAACGAGAGCAGCCTTCTGTCGGCGGAAGACAACTGCATATATTGCTTGTAATCGTCGATTTTCATTACGATAAGCACATAAGGCCCGGACTCGGCAATTCGAAGCCGGCCGTCGGCGATCCATTGCCGGAAGGTTTGCTCATTCTCGGCCGTGCTGTCCAGGATAAGCTTCCGCAGTTGATAGTTGATAACGATCGATCGTTTGGCATCCCGGTCCCGTTCATACTCATCCATTTTCCGGAAAACATGGGTATGCAGTTGAGAAAGATACTTCATCTCGTCCTGGACCCCCGTCCGCATTCCGGCAAACATCGACTGCGGAACCTGCTTTAATTGCTTCAGAATGTTCTCCAGAGGCCCGTAGAGCTTCCTTGAAACCGGAAACGCGGCAATGAGCGATAGCAGCAGGAAAAGAACGGTGATGAGGATGAAATGCCCGCGCATTTGATAAATGCTGCCGAGCACAGCCTCATAGGGCCGTATGCTGACAATGGTCCAGCCGTATACGTCCGTATGCATGTAGCTGACCAGGTGGGAGCTGTCCTGGATCTTGCGGACAAATTGCCCGAAGCTCCCCGGCTGATCGGTCAGCAGGGCTTCCTCCAATTCATCCGGATCGATTGCCGGCGGAAGTTGATTGCGGGTATAATATTCGCCCTTGCCGTTGACGATCACAATGCTGTTCTCCCCGTAGCCGCTTAATCCGTTCAGCATCTGCAGATTATCGAACAGCCATTCCGGCTTGACGGCCAGGATAACCATGCTGGAGGAGTGGTCCGCCGGGGATTCTTCCGAACCGTACATTAAATAGCCGAACAAATCGATGCTGGATACGTTGCCTTCCGTGCTGGAATCCTGGTCGTAGCTTATAGGAATGAGCTGAAGGCGGCTGATGGAATCGCTCGTATGCAGGAACCGATCGAGCCGTTCTCTCTCCCCATTGGCATTCTGCTGGAACAAGGAATCCGTCGAATAATATTTTCCCGTATTAGCGTTATAGATAATAATCGAATGCAAAAAGGAGGTGGAAGAAACCAGCTTCTCCAGCTTCAGCATCTTGGAGGGCAGCTCGAAGATGTTCTCATCCCGCCCGTATAACAAAGCTACCATATCGGTATCCAAATAAACGGATTTGGCCAGATTCTCCACCATTTCATTCATGGACATAATATTATAGTTAATCTGCGCCAATATTTTCCGATCGGCTTCAGATTGAATTTTCAGAGCGGTATCCCGGGAATTCATATACAAAATCATAGAGAAAATCGTCACCAAAACGAAAGGAATGGTGAGCACCGCCAGCAAAATCCGGCGCAAATATTTTCGGGATCGGTACAAACGAATGATGTTCACGGCAATTCCCTCCGCGACCATTATCACTGAAAACGTTAAGCCCGAACATGATGCTTAGTCAGACATGAAACGGTCAGTATAATTTGAAATCAGACAAAACTTAAGGGCCCCCGCCATCCGTTGGCAGGACCCTCTTGCAGTTTACCATATTCCTATCAGCCGCGGGAAGATATTCGCGCGGAATAACTCGAAACAAGGCGCAACAACGAGACTATTGCACCTGATATTTTTCAAATAACGGGACTATCGACCAGAATATCAAAAGGTGGTATGATGAAAAAAAACGCAGGCTGTACGCCTCTTTGGCGCTTGATTGGTGAATCACTAGATCCGGTTCCGGGTAATTCAATATAGAAGAAGATATGCACTCTTTAAAATATTTTAGAAAGGAGAGGCGTTTCCTCGTATGCCTGGCAGGCACGGGTTTTTCACGCCGAGTTTATCGATGGACGGCCAAACCGTGGAGCAAATTCGGACAAGCTTGATCCGACAGCTTCTTTTTTTTGACGAGCAGCAGCTTAATGTTCTGGATACCTACTTCCCGGCCTATTGCACGGAGCCCGAGGAACGTTCATCCACCGCTGCCTGGATGGAGCATTACGTAGCGGAGCTGGAGCACATTGTGTCCGGGCTTGCGGGGGAATCTCCCTGCTTGCCCGACAAAGTGCTGATCGGAAGCACGGTCACTTTGCAGCAGCCGGCAGAGACGAAAACCTACAAAATTTGCTTCCCCCAGGACGCGGATCCGGATTCGGGGCGCCTGTCCTTTCTTTCCCCCATCGGAATGCGGCTGCTGTTGGCTTCACTCCACGAAACCGTCCGGCTTCCCGCCCAGTGTGAAGGAACCGATACGGTCATTGCCGATATCCGTTTTGAAGGGGATGTGTGAGGGGGCAAAGGAGGACTATCGCCTTCTCCAGATAGTTTTCAGTGTCCGCTCACTAATCAAAGTACGGTTTTCCAAGCTTGACTAATTCATTTTTATATGCGGGGTATTCAGATGAAATGGTTTAAGCATTCCTTCATTATGTGGATTCCTTTTATGATATTGTTTATTTTTGCAACCTTTAGTTTGGAATTGGTGGAAGGCAATAAAATCACGACAACAGAGTATATGGGACTGCTTGATTTGGGCTTAATTTATTTTCTCGTTGTGATGCCGTTCGCCTTTCTTTTATATCCCGTATCCTTTTTGCCCCTAACTATAATATTAAGCAAGTTATTCATTCCTTTTATTGGAAGGGCCATCATCTTTTCCGTGGCAGGCGGAATTGGCGGGATGTTAATTTTTAAGAAATTATATGGCTGGCACGATGGTTACTTTATAGAAGGATATAATTTAAACTTGAACAGTGCCATTTTGATTTTTGGCCTGGCCGGTTTACTCTATGCCTGGATAGACCGTTATCTGAAAGGGAAGAGAGGAAAGGCGATCCTTTTATAAGCCAATCGGGTGGATCAAAAAAACGCCACTTGTCGTGGCGTTTGCTCAAGGGTTACTCCTCCAAATCGTCCGCGAGCCGGATGCCGCTGAACTGCCATCTTTTCTCCGGCAGCAGGTAATGTCGAGTGGTCGGACGAATAAGGCCTCGCGGCGTAATGCAGGAACCTCCGCGCAAAACCATTCGGTTGCTCATATATTTCCCATGGTATTCCCCGAACGGACCTTCGGTCCGTCTATTGCCGGGATACGGCAAATATGGGCTCATCGTCCATTCCCAGATATCCCCATATCCTTGCAGCAGCAGTTCTCCATGCGAGCTTCCGGATGGGGCCGGATGGAACCAGCCGGACTCCGCAAAGTTGCCCTCAGGCCGGATCGCTGAGAAGGCTACCTCCCATTCCGCCTCTGTCGGCAGCCGTCTGCCTGCCCAACGAGCGTATGCGTCCGCCTCATAATAGCTCACATGACAAACGGGCTCGTCCAGCTCCAGCTCTCTCATGCCGGACAATGTATAATACCACCAGTTGCCGTCCCTTTTCTCCCAATAAAGCGGCGCTTCCCAGCCGTATTTTTGCACGCAGTTCCAGCCTTCCGCGAGCCAAAGCCGGGGCTGTCTGTAACCGCCGTCTTCCACAAATTGCAGATATTCCCCGTTCGTAACCGGCTGGGAGGCTAACCGAAAGCCCCCGATCCATACTTTATGTCTCGGCATCTCGTTGTCAAAGGCGAAGCCGGGGCCCTGATGGCCGATTTCGGCCTGACCTTCCGCAAACTTGTGCCAGGTCAAATAGGGAAGCACATGTAGTCCGCTTTCCTTGCGCTCACGATAGACGGGCTTAAGCGGATCGGCAAAGTAATTGTATTTGATATCCGCCACAAGCTGTTCCTGGTGCTGCAGTTCATGATTTAAGCTCAGCTCAAAATAAGGGGTTACCCGGGAGAGCTGCTCCTCGTCGGCATTTTCCAGCAGCTCCAGTATTCTTTCATCCACATGTCTGCGGTATCTGTAAATTTCCTCAATGGTCGGCCGCAAGCCGACACCGCGCGGCGCGGAAGCATGAAACTCCCCGCCGAATTCGCCGGAGGCAAACAAAGCTGCGTAATTATGGTCGTACCATTCGTAACGTGGGGCGTATCTTTGCAGCACGGCCGCCTCCAGAAACCAGGTCGTATGCGCCAGATGCCACTTGGGAGGACATACATCCTCCATGGCTTGTACCACATAGTCCTCCGCTTCCAGCGGGTCGGCCAGCCGTTCCGTAGTTTCCCGAACATCTCTATACCGTTCCTGCAGCCATCTTCCGGGTGACAAGCCCGCCTCAGTCCGTTGGGCGTATTCCATAATCATCCTCCTATCGGTTCCGGTGCCGACGATTTCCTCCGTTCCAAGAAAACCGTCCAACCCCATCCGTAATCATGCCCGCTCTGCAGTCCTCCGCCGGTTAGGCCGATTAGAGCGGCCCGACTGGTTCTTGTCCAAATAATTGTTGACCACCCGATCAAGCCTCGTAATCTGACAGCCGTAATCATATATGGTTGCGGCCACGAGAATTAATCGGGAGGAGTGCTCTTCATCCAATGTTCGGTTTCTCATCATTTCCTGTAAAAAGGCCTCGCTGCTCTCTTCCGACCGGTTCGGAACCGTTCCGTGCGCTTTCAGCTTGCCTTCAAATTTCAACAGCACGAGCTCGTGATGCTTAATAAGCTCCTCCAATTGCCGGTCAAACCGGTCATCCATCCTGCCATCGTCGGCATGGAAATAGTAACGGCCGACGGTCTCTTGAACGTCCAAGCCTTTTCTCAATGTTCTAAGCATTTGCTTATAAACGACGAGCAGACGGACCCCGCTGAGCGTGCGCTTCCCACGCTTCCCCAGCTTCTTGCGCTCTTCCTCGAACATCTCGTAGATGTCCTCCAGCTTATGAAGCGCCTTAAGCAGTTCTTCCCGCTGCTTCTTAAACACCGATTCCTTCATCTCCACAGAGATGGAGGTGCGCAGCAGGAGCGAAAGCTGGCCAAATACAAATCGAACCTGCTTGAGAAAATGCTTCTCATGCTGTGGCGGAAAAAAGGCGATATTGACGAGAAAGGCCGAGCCGATCCCGATCATAATCACCAGAAAACGATTGACGGCGAACAGCCAGTGAACAGATGCGTCACCCGCAACGTCCATCACCGCTATAACGGTCACCAGCGTCAAGCCTATCGTCGACTCCATCTTCAGCTTTATGCAAACCATAATCACGACAATACAAATCAAACCGATTGCTATCGGTTCGTTGCTAAAGAACATTCCTGCCAAAAGAGCAAGTCCGGCACCCAGCACATTCGTCTGCACCTGATCCAGAATATGCCTCCAGGACCGGTAGATCGAGGGCTGCATCGTAAATATAGCCGCAACCGCCCCGATTATCGCCGGGGTCAGACCTAACAGCGCACAGATGTATAGAGCAAGAGTAACCGCTACACCGGTTTTAAGCACCCGCGCCCCCAGTTCCATCAAGCTTGCCTCCTTGATTCGTCTCTCCTCATATTACACGGTTTGGAGTGCATTTGGCAAAAGGGGCTTTAGGCATAGCGTCCTTCGTCCCGCATACCGGGACCTTGAAAGGGGTTACTTTTCCTGATAGATAAGTCGGGATCCTCGCAGGCATCAGCGCCTCCCGCAGAACACCGGGACTATGGTACGTATCTCCTTCCCTGGGTATCCCGGGTTAGGGAAAGACACTTATGCCCCTCCTTTGTATTACTTAAGCTTCTCGGAATTCACATTCCGTTGCAGACTCTAGCTTCCTAGCTAGGGTCTTCTATTGTTTCACCCCCAAACA
>NZ_VEGP01000170.1 GCF_007679495.1 Paenibacillus sp. 32O-W
GGATGGGATTCTCCCTTCTTGAGATACCGTTTCAGCTTCGGCATAGACTTGCTCCAGAAATGGTAGCTGAATCCACCGATGGCTTGCTTCATTTCGCGGAACATACATTCGATCTTGAAGCGGTATCCGTATAACTCGATGATGTCCGTCGCCGCCAAGGTAAGATCGGTGGTCACGAGAATGGACAGCCGGTCGCCCCATCGGACCAGCACAAAGCGCAGTTCCTGGTACAGTCCTTGCCCCCACAGCAAATCCAGGCAGAGGTACTGAACCGTCTCTTCCTTGCCGTACATCGTCACTGTGGCGGTTTGAAACTCGGACGCGCGGGTTTGGAACAACTCCTTCAGTTTGACCATCGGGCCTTTCTTCGGCGGACGCCCTCTTCCCTTCTCCCGGGTCGGCGGATGCTCATAAGCTACCACATTGGCTTTGGCCTTTGTGACGATGTGCAAGGGCGCGACAGCCGATGCGCTCTTTTCCTTCCATCGCTCCAGCGCGGGAATGGACAGGAAGTACCGATCCAGCAGCAGGATTGCTTTCCCGAACGCTTGGGCGGCCACAAAGCCCTGATCGATCATCTGCACAACATGGGAATCCTGCCGCTCAGCCGG
>NZ_VEGP01000171.1 GCF_007679495.1 Paenibacillus sp. 32O-W
TATAAATGGCACTAAAGGATTTTGGAAACAAATGTCTAATACCTATAGGTAAAACCTTGTTGCCTGTGGGAGGCGATCCGAGTGAAAAACCCCCTTCATGCTGATAACCAGAATCCAGAAATTCAAGCGGTAAAAGCGGCTATCAGGTCGACGAAAGACAAACGTATGTTCGAACGCTATCAAACCATCCTGCTGTTTTTGCATGGTGTCAAGTACGATAAGATTTCCTTCATTGTAGGAAGATCCACTGCGACCATCGGAAATTATGTCAAAGCTTATCGTGAAAATGGACTGGATGGTTTGGTCATGGGACAATCGCCGGGACGCCCGTCATTCCTATCTCATGATCAGGAAGAAGAACTTCGACAACTGCTGATGGAAAAGAGGCCCGCTGATGTCGGCTTTCCTGCGGAAATGAATTGGACTTCCTTCCTTGTTCGAGACTGGATTGAGCGAGAATTTAACATCACTTACTCGGACCGCGGCGTTCGCAAATTGCTTCGACTTCTGGGATTCAGCTACACGAAACCGACGTATACCTTAGCCAAAGCCGATCCGATCAAACAAGAGGAATTTAAAGCTGAATTCGAAGAGGTAAAAAAAATTGC
>NZ_VEGP01000172.1 GCF_007679495.1 Paenibacillus sp. 32O-W
ATTCCGCTGCACGCCTTCGATATCGCCAAGATGAACATCCGATACCGACTGCTGTACACACCAATCCACAAATTGCTTTGTCGTCTTGTGCAGGGCATCTCTCAACTGCCGCTCCGACTTGGAACGTATGTATTGTTTCGCTCGCTGATATTTCTTCCATTGCCGCGAGCCTTTCTTGCATTTGGACTGCAGCCGTTGAATTTCCGCCAGCTTCTTATTGCGAAATCGATGGATCGAACGTACTTTCCTGCCCGTGATGATCAGACTCTCTCCGTCCTCACGAAAGGCGGCAAGCGTATGAATTTCACCGGGGTCTACCCCGACGGCATGTTGTTTCCGATAGTTCTTGTTCTCCCTCCCATCTTCGTAGGAGATGGCGAGGTATAGGCCGTGATCATAGCCGAGTTCGATTTCTTTGATCTGACCTGCGGGAAGAGACGCCACATGGACCACAATCGGCTTCTCTCTCTTCCCTTGATGAATCCCCATCGACAGTTCAATCTTGCCGTTATCGAACACCTTGAACCCGTCTTTGACCCATTTCGTATTGTAGTGCTTTTTGATCTTATAGGGATATTTCGC
>NZ_VEGP01000173.1 GCF_007679495.1 Paenibacillus sp. 32O-W
TTTCTCGATTCATGGACGATGTCCTTCTTCTATTCTGTTATTCGACAAAGGTTCTAAATTTCCGATCTTTTGGCACGTTAATCGACGGCGATATTTTTGCAAGACTCAAGCATGGTTAGATATCACATTGTCGAATCCAGATATTCAGAAATTCGAGAAAAATGATGCCGCGCTAGGTTCATATGGACTCGCCATCCTCGGAAAACTATATGCTGGCGACACAGACCCGAATCACTATCTTCTAAGCCCAATAAATGGCGATATACAAGGCTTGGGGGAGATTTCCTTATTTATCGGAACTCATGATCTGATGTTGGCTGATGCGCGAAAGTTTAGAGACCGAGCTAAAAAGGAAGGTATCATGATCAATTACTACGAATATTCAAAAATGAACCATGTCTTTCCCGCGCTGCCGATTCCAGAAGCCAAAAAAGCAATCCGACAAATCATTGATTTGATCTCTTGAAGTAAAAAACGGAAGTATTTCACCACATATTACTTACTCAACTTTCGCAGCTTAATTGTCCAAACAAACCCTTGATATAATTGGGCAAACTCGAAATCCAATGCTGGAGTTG
>NZ_VEGP01000174.1 GCF_007679495.1 Paenibacillus sp. 32O-W
TCCCGGCGGATCACAGCGATTCTGAATCGAGAGGAAGTGAAAGTCCATCGCAATACCGTTCAAAAATACATGCAAGAAATGGGACTGGCGGCGATCTATCCCGGCCCCAACCTGAGCAAGCGCAATTTGCAGCATCGCATCTTTCCCTATTTGCTGCGCGGGCTGACGATCGACCGTGTGAACCAGGTGTGGGGGATCGACATCACGTATATCCGGCTGCAGAGCGGTTGGATGTATCTGGTAGCGATCTTGGACTGGTACTCGCGATACGTGATCGATTGGCAGTTGGATCAGAGCCTGGAACTGCCCTTTGTTCTGGAGGCTGTAAGTCGTGCGCTGAGCGCTTGCCGGCCCGAAATTATGAACAGTGATCAGGGCAGTCATTTCACCAGTTCACAGTACATCGAGTTGCTGAATAGCAACCAAGTCCGAATCAGCATGGATGGAAAGAATCGTGCTGTGGATAACATCTTTACGGAACGACTATGGCGCAGCTTGAAGTATGAGGAAGTCTACTTGCACGAGTATACCTCGCCCAAAGAAGCGCGCCGCGGCATTCATCGGTACTTT
>NZ_VEGP01000175.1 GCF_007679495.1 Paenibacillus sp. 32O-W
CCCAGAAACGGATACTGCGTGTAGATTTCATCAATCCGGTGTTTGATGCGAATTTCCTCCGGGGAGGGAGGTACCGGCTTGTAATACAGGCTGGAACGATTGAGGCTGAGGATATCCGCCTGTACGGTTAGAGGCAGCTCTGTGCTTTGCCAATCCAACATGGCCAATCGCTGTTCACGAGTTTGGTCCATAGCCAGATTTTTTTTTGATCCACGCCAATTGAGTGGACAATTTTCCGACTTCGGCATAGAGTTCGTTGATCTGCTGTTCATAATCATTTTTCATTTTCGTGATGCCTTTGCGATCATCTACGAACAGCTGATGCAAGTTCTGGATCGCTTCCGTTTTCCACCTCTGGAGGACATTCGCATGGATTCCATGCTCGGAGGACAGCTGCGAAATTGACTTATCCTCCTTCAAAATTTCCAGTACGATTTGTGCTTTTTGCTCTGGTGTGAACTTTCTCCTCATCGTTGCCATACAACTAAGAAACTCCTTTTTTGCTGTCTAATTTTCTTAGTCCATTATA
>NZ_VEGP01000176.1 GCF_007679495.1 Paenibacillus sp. 32O-W
CCGGAAGATATGGAGGATGGCAGAATCTATCGGTCTGCGGGCGAGCACTTCATTAAGGAGCATGTCAGCCCGGATGCACTCGATGTGGATATCGAGACGAGACGCTACCATTATCAATGCGTTCCTTCCCTGCGGAATTATTTGCGAAAAGCGAGAGCGTGGACCAATCGAGTATTTAACGGGATCGGACCGAAATATTTACAGCATTACCTGGATGAATTCTGTTTTCGTCTGAATTTACAATTGCAGAAAGTCCCAATTTTTGATCATCTCGCCCGTGCTTGTTTAAGGACATCGATGGAAAGGCCTTAAACAACGAAAAGAGTATCCTATCCCCCATGACTCGGTTTGATCATAGGGGTGGGATTGGTTTATGTGCACTCAGAGCTTTTATGTGTAGTCAGGGTTTGATGTGCATTCAGAGCTTTTATGTGTGGTCAGGGGGATATAGTTAGTTT
>NZ_VEGP01000177.1 GCF_007679495.1 Paenibacillus sp. 32O-W
TATATCTGCCCAGACAACGAAACAAGCCGTCAAAGACGCATGTGATGCCTACAAGAAGATGTTCAAAGGACAATCCGGGAAACCGAAGTTCAAAAGCAGAAAGCATTCAAAACCAGCATTTTATAGCAGATATGACCGATTTAAAGCAGATGGAAACACGGTCTATCTGGAAAAGATCGGCTGGATCCAAACCAGTGAACCGATTCCTCAATCAGGAGCATATAGCAATCCGCGAGTATCCTTCGACGGCAAGTATTGGTATGTGTCTATTGGTATCAGGCACGAGCAAGAGAAGTCCGAACTGACGGACGAGGTAATCGGTATAGACGTGGGCATTAAGGAATTGGCGGTATGCAGCAACGGAATGGTGTTCAAGAACATCAACAAGTCTGCCGCCGTAAGAAAGGTGGAGAAACGCTTGCGTCGGTTGCAGCG
>NZ_VEGP01000178.1 GCF_007679495.1 Paenibacillus sp. 32O-W
GTGATGACCGTATCGTCGATGTCGATCCAGACCAAGCGCTTTTCGCCCGTCCGCGCCTTGCGTGCCAGCAAATCCCGGTTTAAGGCGACGAGCTGAATCAAGTGGCTCCAGGAGAGCTTGCTCAAGAAGCCGCGGAAGGTGCTTTCGTCAGGAAAGCGGTCGATACCGGTAACGATCTGGTAACCTGGGTCCGACTGCAGGGCATTCATATGCGAAAAACGCGTGTGGCCGAGCAGCGCGCAGTCCAGCAAATGATCGACAAGCTTAGAGGCCGGGTAGACACAGTTGGCTTTCTGCTCCAGATGGAAGTGATCTTCAATCAGGGCATCCAGACCGATGAGTTCCTTGAACCTGGCAAGGAACTGGAAGTTACCGGCTTCCGTGACGGTGTTGTTGTCGAACGTGACCGGTCTCAACTTCTTCACGATCTGTTT
>NZ_VEGP01000017.1 GCF_007679495.1 Paenibacillus sp. 32O-W
AACACGTTTACATCGATAATTTTAACTCAAGCACCCCAAATTGAGCCTCAATCGCCCGGTTTATTCCGAGATCCTATGAAGTGTTTTACATGCCTCATGATTATGGTGGAATAAGTTCTTTTCTTAACCGGCGACTTTCCCGGCGTGTGTTGCGGCGCACATGGTGGGTCGTCAACCCTGTGCTGTAAATTTTATGCGATTGCGTGGCTGCCGATTAATTGTGAAAACCAGGATAGTACAAAAAACTGCCCGGTTCGCGATTATAAGGAACTTCAGACACCTTATTTGGTGCAAAAGGAGCCTTCTGGCAAACTAACGAACCTGGATAAACTTATTTTATAGGAACCGTGAGCAATTAAACCAATTCGGCTGAAATAAGTTCGTCTAGTTTCCTTAAAATTAGCAAACAGCCTATTTTGAGAGAATAAGGTTTCTCAGTTTCGTTACAACCGCATATGCTGTAGAATTGTTCGACTTTACCGCCGACACGGACCCAACATCCCGTCATTCGACTTGGCACACATAATGGGCGCTGTTTTGCTCAATACGGTACGGTCCAAGCCCCGCCCTCGGTAATCGACACGACTTTTTATGTATCAGGTTTAATCTTCTTCCTCATCGTCATCGTCGTAAGTTAATTGAATATCGATGAACTGGACAACGATCTGGCAAATGGCTCCGGTTTCATCGTAGCCCCAATAGACAGGGTAAGCGCCATCGCCAAAACCGCTCTGAAAAATCGGCAAATGGTATTCGGTGCCGGGAATCTGCCAGTTCAGCCAATCGCCGCCCTCCCGTTGATATTGGGGATTCTGCCGGAAGCTCTCGGCAAACAGAGCGGCAAAATAATGATCGTATAGGTTTTCACCCGGATGTTCTTTATGCCAGTTTTCCTTAAAGTCGCAGAAAGCGTGATGGAGCTGCTTATCACAGATACATGCGAGACCGGCATCCACATTGAATCCGAAAAATTCGCCTTCGCCTAAGTCCGTAAGGTCTTCATATCCGATGAGAGCCTCTTCGAACCGAACCGCAGGCGCATCCGCAAATTTCACCCGAACAGCGGCATATCGGGCACAGTCCTCTTCGTCCGGTTTTACCACACAGACTTCGGTGCGGTAGGTTCCGGCGGGCACCGTTTGGAAATAAGGCTGTTCCTGACGATTTCCGAGGTAATACAGCGGATCACGAACCAGTATCTGGCCGGTAGGAATTGAGCAGGGCCCGATGTCCATGACCGCCAGCTCTTTGCCCGCCATTTCAGGAAGAGAGAAATAGGTGTTCAAGTCTACGGGACATTCCAGTATTTCGCGTTTCTGTTTCCATTGGGACAGCCATTCGTTCGTTGGCGCCATTATTCTTTCCCTCCCGAAAGTCTCTTAAAAAGGTTTATATGTAAAACCGCCTGCGCTAACCGCATATGCAAGTACCTTGAAAATCCGTCTATTCCACCGTCTGCTGGTGCCGTTGCAAGCGGTATGGCGCGTCTAACTGTATTTTATACAGGTAGATTCAAGCGAATAGGCGAAAATGATCAAACTAGCTGGAAAAACTACAGTTAGAATGGGCAATTTGGGCGAAACGGCTGTTTTTGCGCAAACTAGCTGTAGGTTTTCCATTTAGTATTCATACTTCTCCCGAATATAGAAATCTAACTGTATGAAATCCATTTAGAATATATGGAGGAGTCTTAAAGTTTCACCATTTTTCCATTAAATGTAAGTGCGATGCAAGAAAATCCCTATTAAACGGAAACCTGACGCACATAATCCTCACAAAATGGAATAAAATGGAACACCGACGCGTGTAATCACTATAAAACCGAATCTCGACGCACAGAATCGCCATAAAACGGAAACCTGACGCACGTAATCCCTAATAAACGGAACCTCGGCGCACAGAATCCCCATAAAATGAAAAACCGACGTACGAAATCCTCACTAATTGGAAATTCCGCCCAAGCATGTCCCCATCATACTTCCCCGCATAATTGCTTGATGCAGGAGACCGCTTCTTCCACCAGCTCCGGCAGAGAGACGGGCTTCACGCCCACGACATGCAGGTGACAGCGGTTGAAGGGGATGAGCACCTTGCGGGCGGGGCTTTCCGAGATGGCCTTGGCCATTAGCGGGGTCAGCTCGCCAAGCATCGAATTGGCCCCGATGATTCCTATGCCTCCGGCGATGATCTGGACCCGGGGGGCGTTGAAGACAATGGCATTCTCTCCCGAGGCGCCTTCATTGGCCCCCGCTTTTAACATAAGAGAGGTGGCCAGCGCATTCGTTCCCAGAGCAATGACGTGAATATCCGGCAGCTCCTGCTTCAGCTTCTCGACAAGGGCTTTGCCGATTCCGCCCCCTTGTCCGTCGACGACTGCAATTCTCATGGTTCCTCCAATAATTTCGAAATAGGTATGTATCTGTCCGGAGCTTTTGCTTCCTGCGCCATGTCCGCACAATAGAATACAGCCAAGGCTCAGTCATATTCCGGGCAGGGAGTCTAGGACAGATGCCTCCCTGTCAGTCAGGTTCCATACCGATTATATCAGAAGCGGGGGACGGCGTCATACGCTCCTTCGGGTGATTCACAAGCAAGGAGGAGAACAGGCGGGCGGTACAAGGATGCCGATATACCGGCTCCTCCGCATTCTTCACTTCCTCGACGATCTTCCCTTTGTCCATCACGAGGATTCGGTCGCACAGCTTCCGGACGGCCTCTAAATCGTGGGAAATGAATAGAAGAGCAAGCCCGCTCTCCCGATTGAGCTGCTTCAACAGCCGGAGCAGGGAGGCTTGGGAGGTCACATCCAGACTGGAGACGATTTCGTCGCAAATGAGCAGCTTCGGCTCAAGCAGCAGGGAACGGCAAATGCTGATCCTCTGCTTCTCACCGCCGCTTAATGAACGGGGATAACGGTTTAACAGCTCTGTACGGAGGCCGACCTTATCCATAAGGGCGCTGATTTTCCGATTTTTCTCGGCCCTCGTAAGAGAGTAATAATTGTCCAGCGGCTCACTCAACAAAGTTCTGATTTTAAGAGAAGGATTCAAGGAAGATGCCGTATCCTGAAAAATGAGCTGACAGCTTTTACGGAAATCCTTAAGAGCGGCCCCCCGCAGGGGATGGATCCGCTGGCCCTCGAAGAGGATGTCGCCTCCCGTCGGAGGCTCCAGCTTAACCAGAAGTCGGCTCAGCGTAGATTTGCCGCAGCCGCTTTCGCCCACCAAGCCAACTAGTTCCCCCTTGCGGATATGGAAAGTAACCCCGTCTACCGCTTTTTCCCGCCTCGCCGAAGGCCGAAACAAGGACAGGGACATGTCATTGCGATACATTTTCGTCAGGTTCTTCACTTCCAGCAGCATCGGCAACCACCTCCTCGCCGTAGGATGCTTGCAGCAGAGCCCGGGTGTACGGATGCTCGGGCCGGTCAAACAGGGAGAATACGTCATTCTGTTCAACGATCGTGCCGTCCTGTAGAACGAGAACATGGTCAGCCAGCTCGGCCACCACGCCGAAATGGTGTGTGATCAATAGAATGGCCGTGCCACAACTGTCCCGGATCAGCCGGAATTGCTGCAGAATTTCTTTCTGAATGCCGGGATCGAGAGCGGTCGTCGGCTCGTCTGCGATCAGCACCTCCGGCCGGGTCCAGATAGCCAGCCCGATCAGCATCCTCTGCAGCATGCCTCCGCTTAGTTGAAAAGGATACTGCTTGAGTCGCAAGGCAGGCTCCGATATATTCAGCTTCTCGAGGATGCGAATCATCTCCGCATAGAAGGCGGATTTATCCGCCTGACCGTAGCTGCGGGCATAAGAAAACAGCTGCTTACCCATTGGGATCGCCGGATTGAAGGAATTCATCGGGTTCTGGAAAATGGTGAAGATTCGTTTTCCCCGGATAAGATTCCGCTGTTCCTGAGGCAAGCGAAGCAGGTCCTCCCCATGAAAACGCACCTCCCCCGTGAGAACGGCTCCGGAAGGAACCTCCTGAACGAGCGAGAGGGCGGTCATCGTTTTGCCGCTGCCGCTGCGGCCCACGAGACAAACGATTTGGCCGGCTTTCAGGTCGAATTCAAGCCTGTTCAACAGGCGAACCTTCTGCCCGGACTTGCCCGGAAGCGTAACGGTTAAATTTTTAACTTGAAGAAGAACATCGTTGTCGTTCATAAGGCATCCTTTCCCGGTTATCCTCCCCTGTAGCCGAATTTTCTTTTTAACGATTCCCCGATGAAGTTGATGGACAGCAGGGTGAGGACGATCATCAGCCCGGGAAACAGCGCCACCCACCAGGCTCCAAGCAGAATATCCTTCTGTGCAAAGCTTAGCATATTGCCCCAGGAGGGCATCTCCGGAGGGAGTCCGATCCCGAGGAAGGTCAGGGAAACCTCGGTAAAAATCGCACCGGCACATTGAAACACCGTAATGACAAAAATCCCGGCCAAGCTGTTCCGCAGTAAATGGATACTAAAAATTTTCCAGGCCGGGGTTCCGAGCAAATAAGCCGCCTGCACGAAGCCTTGACCCTTCAGCTCCAGCACCTGGGAGCGGACCACTCTCGCCGCGGGCATCCATCCGGTCAAGCCGATGATTAAGATCAGGCTCCAGATTCCGCCTTGAACGAAGGCCTGCATGGCCAAAATAATAACCAAGGTAGGAATCGCCAGCAGAGCCTCAAGGATTCGCATCATAAACTGATCGATCCATCCTCCGATATAGCCGCTGATCCCACCGTAGACAACTCCTATTATGGAAGAGATAAGGACGGACACGAACGCCACAGCGAGGGAAGCCCTGCCGCCGTACAATAGTCTGGACCACACATCTCTGCCCAGATGATCCGTACCCAGCCAGTGGTTACTGTCCGGGGGAGAGAACACCGAATGAAGATCCACCTCGACCGGATCGTAACGGGTGAAGAAGGGAGCCAGCAGAGACAGCATCAATACGGCCAGCAGCAGGCCTCCCCATAAGTAAAGTCCCCGGCTATTGAACATCATTCGCGCCCAACCTCCTGAGCTTAGGGTTTAGGTAAAAGGAAACGAGATCCGTGATCAGGATACTGAGTACGACCAGGAGACCGATCAGCATAATGGCTCCCATCAATAGCGGATAATCCCGGGTTAGGGCGGATTTGGCGAGCAGGTCGCCGAGACCGGGCCAGGCAAACACCGATTCGAGCAGGACCGTGCCGCCGAAGAAGGAAGGGACGGTTAGTCCCAAGTAATTGACATAGGGAACGAGAGCATTGGTCACTATGCCGCGGACGATATCTTTAGTCCGCATTCCATTGACTCTGGCGGCGAGTACGTAGGGGCGGTTTTTCTCTTCGATCATTTTCTCCTGTAGAAAACGCGCATACAGTCCGGTATGGGTTACGGTCAATACCGACACGGGAAGGACAAGATGCCTGAGCCTGTCCAGGAAGCCTCCGCCTACCTGCAGGCTGGTCATTCCGGAGGAAGGGAGCAGGCCCCCGTAGACAGAGAAAATATAGATTCCCAGAATCGCCAACCAGAAGGAAGGGATGGAGGCGAAGAAGATGCCCGCCGTGGACAACCCTTTGTCCCAAAGTGAGTTTTCGTGCAGCCCGCCCTTGATCCCCCAAATCATGGAAAATAAAATGATCAGAGGCATGGAACAAGCGAACAAGAGAAGGGTATTCGGAAGCCGTTCCTTCAGAATGATAGAGACATCCCGGCCTTCCCGGTAAGATTTCCCGAGATCGCCCTGCAGGACCTGCCTAAGCCATTGGGTATATCGTTCATGCAGGGGCCGATCCATGCCGAAGCTCCGGTTCAGCCGTTCTCTCTCCTCCGGCGTCAGCTTCTGAGCCTGATTCCCATATAGGGCAAGAGCGGGGTCGCCCGGGATCGAGTCCATAATGAAAAATGAGACCACGCTCACAATAAACAGGACCAGAATCCCTTGCACCAGGCGACTGAGGAGAAACCGGTTAATCATGCAGGGTCCATTCCTCCAGGTTCCACAGGAATCCGGCTCCATGGTGCCCCAAGGTCTTGATCTTGATTCCTTTCACTTTATGATTAACCCCATACAGAGCATGCTGGTAAGCGATGAAAATATATGGAGGGTTATCGGCCAGAGCTTGCTGGAACTGCTTGTATAATTCCTCCCGCTTCGCGGTGTCCGCCGTCGTCCGGGCCTGCTCCAGCAGCTTGTCCACGGCCGGATCGGAATAAGAACCGTAGTTGGTTCCCGAGCCGATCTCGCTGGAATGGAACAGTCTGTACGTATGGTCATCCGCGTCGAAAGGGCTGCCCCAGCCGAGCATGAAAGCTTCCGTCTTCGAAATATCGATGACGCTCCAATCCAAGGCGGCCGCATTGACGTCGGCCCCGATTTTCTTCAATTGGGAAGCGAGGTAGGTCGCCAATTGGACGCGAACCGGGTCGGATGAAGGTGCCGTAATCGTAAAGGCCAGCCGCTTGCCGTCCTTCACCCTTATCTGATCGCTGCCCGGAATCCAGCCGGCTGCCGTCAGGTATTCATCCGCTTTGTCTAGATTGTATTCGTATTTTTCAATTTGTTCGTTAGCGAATTTATTCATTTGCAGGGGGGAATAGGCAGGCTCCCCGTAGCCGAGCAGGATTCCATCCACGACGGCGGCCCGATCGACAGCGTAATTTAAAGCTTTGCGGACATTGACGTCCTGAAACAATTCAAAGTTCATGTTGTACATCATGGCGCGGTAGTCGGCGGACGGAGATTTATAGATGGCAATCTTGTCGTTTTTGGACATTTTCTCGACCGCGCTAGGCTCCAGATAAGCCATGTCGACCTCTCCGGTCTCGAGCTGCAGCATTCGCACGCTGCTGTCCGGGACGAACTTGACGATGACCCGGTCGATGGAGGCCCTTTTGCCGTAATATTCGGGGTAGGCCTGCAGAGTGACGCTCTGGCCTCTATCCCATTTCACGAACCGGTATGGGCCGGTGCCGATAGGATTTTGATTGAAGTCGGCCGTATTCATATCCTGACCGTCCAAGGCATGCTTCGGCACGATGCCGATGGTCAGCTTGTCCAGAAGCGGCGGGAAAGGCTGCTTAAGGGTAATTTTCACTTCATGGTCATGGACGGCTTCAATGGAATCGATTTGGACAAATTCCGAGCGAACGACCGATTGAACCTGCTCATCCAGAATGCTGCTTATCGTGAAGACGACATCTTCGGCGGTCAGTTCCTGGCCGTCGTGAAACCGGATTCCCTGCTTAAGCTTGAATTGATACACGAGGCCGTCCGGGGAAATCTCGTAGCTTTCGGCCATATCGGGCTGGGGAGTGTTCGTTTCGTCGAAGCGCATCAATCCTCGGAAAATAAGGTTATTAATATCTACGGTATCCTCCAGCACCGGATTGATCTTGTCAAACTCCGTTTCCGCCGCGTAAATTAACGTGTTTCCTGCCGATTCTGCGGGGTCGGCTTTTCCGTTGGCGGGGTTGGCAGAATTTGCAGGCTTCCCGTCCTCCTGCCCGCAGGCCTGCAGCAGCATGGCTAGAGCCAGTAAAGCGATGACAATCCATTTACTCTGTTTTCTCACAGTCAGGTTGCTCTCCTTTGTGTTGTTTCTATCCAATTTTAAACAAAAACTTTGATGACATTAGGTAGCTTGTCAAAATAATGCCGTTTCCGACACGGCTGTAGCGGCAATCTTGAAAATAAGCCCACCCGTTTCCATTATTTGGATAACCCTGCGCACCGTTCCATGCACCGTCGTGGCCATCTAACGGGGTAATTCCGTACACCGTCATGGGCATCTACCTGGATAATTCCGCGCGCCGTAGTAGGCATCTACCTTGAAAATCCGTCTATTTTCATTTTCTGCTGATGCCGTGCAAACGGAATGGCGCATCTAACTGGATTTCCTCCATTTAGATTGTTCTGCTAGAGCGAAAGAACGGAAACTAAATGGAAAAACTACAGCTAGTTTGGACGAAAAGGGCGATTTCAGCAAAAAACCACGATTCTAAATGTACTTTTTCCATTTAGTTCAATCATTTTCGCCATTGGCTTGAATCTAACTGCATAAAATACAGTTAATTCTGATTCTCGGGGGGGTTCCTTTCAAGCCAGTCCAGGCCAGTCCAAATAAAAAGCCACGAATGGCCGTCGGTCCGCTTCTGCGGCTCCTCAACCTTCGTGGTATCTTTACAATCATTCAAGTCCAATAGTCCGTCGCAAGCCTTCGTGGCTTGATTATACCGATATTATAAAGGAGAAGAGGGGGATTGTCTATAAAATTTGGTCATGGTTGGCTCCGGCTGCTTGCCTGCCTCCCAGGTCTCGAAAGTGGGCAAATAAAGGCAATATGGCATTTATTTTCCCGTGTTCTGGCTGACTTGGCCAATTAAAAGCAAAAGTGCACTTATTTTTCCGAGTTTTAGAAATTTTGGCCCAATTAAAAGTAAAAGTGCATTTATTTTTCCATGTGTGGAAAGTCGCCTCGATTAAGGGGAAAAATGCACTTATTCCGGGCAAAAACGCGAAAAGCGGCCATATTAAAAGTATTTTTACATTTTTTCAACTGGAAGGGGATCTTCCTAAATACCATCTTGCCTCATCAGGGGTTTCGGTTATCGCGACCATCCGTTAACTCTGTTTTTTCGCATTATTCGTTAAAAAATTGACATAATACATTGAATAATTTCGTCCGCGAGAAGTTACCTCTTTTGCTCCCCCTCAGTCAAGGCTTCTAAGATCGATTTGATAGACTTCCTTGTCAGCCGAATTCTCGTCTGCTATGAATTCCAGCCGATAGGTGTCTAAATCATAAATAAAATAATAGCCGCCATAGGATTCGCTCCAATATTCCTCGTCAGGTTCTCCTAAAGCTTCCTTGACATCCTTCCCGTTCATTTGGATATTAAAAAGCTCCGGAGTGACGGAGATTTTATTAAGCACCGTGCCCTGCTGCAGCCGATTAGGCTCATGGGCACCGGAGCAAGAATCATGATCATAATAGAAAATAGCATCGATTGCAGGATGACCATACGAATATGTCCAGCATTCCTGATTTCCGATTCCCTCTTGTTCCCCGTATGTCTCCACGATTTCCTGAAAGGTAGACCCCAATGCGGTTCCCACATCTTTCATTCGTCCGTACAAAGCTTCTTCTTTAATGCCTGCTATAATTTCCTTTTCCTTATCCGGCACGACCTTACGCTCTGTTAAGTCCTCCGGGAGTGGTTCCCCTTCGGTAACCGGCACATGATTCCGGTTTAAAGTATTTTGCTGAGCTGTTTGGTATGCGGAATCTGGAAGCTCCACAGATGTCCCGGGAGCCATGCATGCTGTCATCAACCCGGTAATGATCACAACGAAGAATAGAAACTTAATCATATACAATCTCAACCCCATTCCATTCTTGCATTCGTTCGATGCTTCTATTGTTATAGACAATGTGAAAAACAGCTTAATCACACCGCAGACCTAAGATGTTTTCCAAGGCGACCTGCACCCTGCTTAAAATGGAATTGACAAAAAACACAAACTAAAAATATAATTAGGTTGCCTATTAAATTAGTTACGAAAATATTTAGTTACTAAATTAAATGGGCGGGACTAAAGTTTCTGCAGGATGATTTGGGGCGGCTCGTCACTTTGACATTGGGTCCGTGAGCGCCGGCCGCGTTTTTTTACCCGTCTATTTTTCAAGTGGAGGTGATCCTATGGAACCCGGAGAACTGACTACGGAGAGGAAGCTGCTACGGGCATTTATGAAATTTAAAAGAGCGGACTGGCATGAACGCTCTGTCCTCGGATATAAACCGAGCGAAATCAAGTTGCTCTTCTGCCTGAGATTTGGAAGGATCGAGGGGCTGGAGGAGATGAAGGTGTCGGAAATCAGCAGGCGGCTTCATGTCACCTCCCCTACCGTTACGCAATTAATCAACGCCTTGGAGGCTAACGGTCTGGTGGAACGGAACATCGACTCCACGGATCGGAGGGTGGTGCAGGTTCGATTAACCGAACAGGGGGACGAGGTAACCCGGAAAGCGAAGGAAGTGTTCGCTGCTTCTTTTCGCGGTTTGGTGGAGTTCTTGGGGGAAGAAGACAGCGAGAAGCTGGTGGAGCTATTGACCAAAGTGTTTGCCTATTACAATGAAAAAGACACGATTTTATCCCCATCGAAGGGAAGTGCAGAATAAATGCTGAGGCTGTTCAAACTGTTGAAGCCGTATCGTCTTCCGATCGCTCTAGTGCTGGTGCTTATTTTCATTCAGACCTTGTCGGAGCTCTACTTGCCTACGTTGATGGCGGATATCGTCGATGTCGGGATCGTTCATGGGGATACTTCTTATATCTTGAAGATCGGCGGTTATATGCTGTTAGTGGCGGCCTTTGGCGTGGTTTGTTCCATAGCTGCCGGGTTTTTGTCCTCCAAAGTTTCGGTTGGCTTCGGACGCCGGCTGAGGGGCAAGATTTTCGCCCATGTAGAGAGGTTCTCCCTGCAAGAATTCGATAAAATCGGAACCGCCTCGCTGATTACGAGGACGACCAACGATATTAATCAGGTTCAGCAAGTGCTGACCATGATGCTGCGAATGATGATCATGGCCCCAATGATGTGTATCGGCGGAATTATTATGGCGGTATCTAAGGACGCTCAATTGTCTTTGGTTCTCGTCTTCGTTATTCCCATTCTGGTAACGGCCATTGTGACTATCGCGGTTAAAGGTATGCCGCTGTTTAAAGCGATGCAGGTCAAGCTGGACAAGTTAAATCTGGTCCTTCGCGAAGGGCTGACCGGAATTAGGGTCATCCGTTCCTTCAACCGGATCGATCACGAGACCCGGCGTTTTGACGAAGCCAACCTGGATCTTACCCAGACCGCAGTTAAGATCAATCGATTAATGGCTTCCTTAATGCCTATCATGATGCTGGTGCTGAATTTCTCCACAATCGCCATCCTTTGGTTCGGCGGACTCCGGATCGGCAACGGGGATATGCAGGTGGGGGCGTTGATGGCTTTTATCCAATATGCCATGCAGATCATGTTCTCCCTGCTCATGGTTTCCATGATGTTCGTCATGATTCCCCGTGCCTCCGCCTCTGCGGCGCGCATTAACGAGGTGCTGGAGATGACTCCCGAAATCAAGGATCCCGAGCAGCCCAAGACGAGCCGGGGGCGGCAAGGATATATCGAGTTTAGGGATGTTACGTTCAGCTATCCGGGGGCGGAGAAGCCTGCGCTCTCCAATATTTCCTTTCACGCTAATCCGGGAGAGGTCACGGCGATTATCGGCGGAACCGGTTCGGGCAAATCGACGCTCATTAACCTGATCCCCCGTTTCTACGATGTGGACAGCGGGCAAATTCTGGTCGATGGGGTGGATGTTCGCGAGATGTCGCAGGAAAGTCTTCGGGAGAAGATCGGCCTCGTTCCGCAGAAGGCGCTGCTGTTCACCGGTACCATTACAGACAACATCCGCTACGGGCGGGAGACGGCTACCGATGAAGAGATCCGGCATGCGGCGAGGATAGCTCAAGCGGAGGAGTTTATAACCGGGATGAAGGACGGCTTCGATTCGGTCATCGCCCAGGGGGGAGCGAATGTGTCCGGCGGGCAGAAGCAGCGTCTGTCCATAGCTCGCGCCTTGGTGCGGAAGCCGGAGATTTATGCGTTCGATGACAGCTTCTCCGCGCTCGATTTCAGAACGGATGCCAAGCTTAGGGCCGCCCTTAAAGAAGAAACGACGAACTCCACCGTCCTGCTTGTGGCCCAGAGAGTCAGTACCGTTATGGATGCGGATCGGATTATCGTGCTGGATGAAGGGGAAATCGCGGGAATCGGAACTCATCGCGAGCTGATGGATACGTGCAAGGTCTATCGGGAAATCGTCTCTTCCCAGTTGTCAGAGGAGGAAATCGCATGAGCGGAGAACGCAGAGGACCCGGTCCGGGTCGGCCCGGGCATGGACATGGAGGCCCGCGGATAGGGATGCCGGTCGAGAAGGCCAGAGATTTCAAGGGGACGTTAAGAAGGCTGATCGGCTATTTAAAACCGCATAAATATTCGTTGATGTTTGTTTTCGCAGCGGCTGTGCTCAGTACGGTATTCAGCATTGTCAGCCCGAAAATATTGGGAAAAGCGACCACCGCCCTGTTTGAAGGCTTTATGGTGCCGGGGGCCGGGATCGATTTTGACTACATTCTGCAGATTCTGGTCGTCCTTGGGGGACTCTATCTGGTCAGTTCCTTGTTTGCATACATTCAGCAGTACATTATGGCCGGAGTGACGCAGAGAACCGTGTATGATTTGCGCAAACAAGTCAACGCGAAGCTTGCGCGGCTTCCTCTAAAATATTTAGATTCCCGGACGAACGGGGAAATTTTAAGCCGTGCCGTCAACGATGTGGATAACCTCAGCAGCACCATCCAGCAAAGCTTGACGCAGTTAATTACGTCGGTAGTCACCTTCGTGGGAGTCATCGTTATGATGCTGACGATTAGCCCGCTGCTTACTCTGATCGTTTTTCTGACTTTGCCTCTGAGCTTCCTGGTCACCAAGTCGGTCGCCAAACGTTCGCAAACCTACTTTAAAGACCAGCAGAAGTCACTCGGAGAGCTGAACGGCCACGTGGAAGAAATGTTTACGGGCCACCAGATCATCAGGGCTTTCGGGCATGAGGACAAGTCGGTGGAGAAGTTCGAGGAAATTAACGGCAAGCTGTACGAAGCAGGCTGGAAAGCACAATTTATATCCGGAATCATCATGCCGCTCATGAGCTTTATCAGCAATATCGGGTACGTGCTCGTCAGCGTGATTGGCGGCGTGCTCGTCACGAGACGGGCGATCGAAATCGGGGACATTCAGGCTTTCATTCAATATTCGAGACAGTTTGCCCAGCCTATCACCCAGTTGGCCAATATCGCCAACGTCATCCAGTCCACGATGGCTTCGGCGGAGCGGGTTTTCGAGCTTCTGGATGAAGAGGAGGAAGTGCCGGAAGCGGCAGATGCCATATCCATCACTGCTCCGCGCGGCGAGGTACAGTTCAGCAACGTCCGGTTCGGGTACAAGGAAGATGCCCCGTTGATCAAGAACATGAACATCGATGTGAAGTCGGGCCAGACCGTTGCGATTGTGGGGCCGACCGGTGCGGGCAAGACGACGCTGATCAATCTGCTGATGCGGTTCTATGAGCTGAACGACGGCCGAATCACGATTGACGGTGTCGATATTACAAAGCTCAAGCGCGGACATCTGCGCGGAATGTTCGGAATGGTGCTTCAGGACACATGGCTGTTCAACGGCACTATCAAGGAGAATATCGGCTACGGGCGGGCGGGAGCTACCGACGAAGAGATTGTCGCGGCGGCCAAGGCTGCTCATGCCGACCATTTCATACGGACTCTGCCTGACGGGTATGACACCGTTCTGAATGAGGAGGCCTCGAATATTTCTCAGGGGCAGAAGCAGTTATTGACGATTGCCCGGGCGATATTGTCCGATCCGGCTATTCTTATTCTCGATGAAGCGACAAGCAGTGTCGATACCAGAACGGAAGTCTATATTCAGAAGGCGATGAACGAGCTGATGAAGGGAAGAACAAGCTTCGTAATCGCGCACAGGCTGTCCACCATTCGCGACGCGGATACGATTCTGGTGATGAATGAAGGCAACGTCATCGAACAGGGCAATCACCAGGAGCTGCTGGAGCAGGGCGGCTTCTACGCCGATTTGTATAACAGCCAGTTTACCGGGGGAGCTAAGCAAGAGGCGGTATGAGGGGGCGCGGATAAGGTGTGGGGCTTGCGGGTCTAGCCGGAGCAACATGCCGTCGTCCGGCCGGTTGGTATCTGCGGGATAAAGCAGACGTCCCAGCCCCGGATTCGAGCGGTACAAGGCGAGGCTTCCGAGTCGAATGATCGTTCTTCACGGGGCTTCCTTGTGAGGGGACGCCTTCCGGGGTGAAAGGACCGGCAAAAGTGCAGGTCTTTCGAAGGTATTTGGCTGAAATCGCCTTTTTTGTACAAACTAATGACATGCAAAAGTGCAGGTGAATTTAACGATTTTGACTGGTTTTCGGCTTTTCGAGGTAAAAGACCTGCATTTTCGTTCGTCTTTCTCGCGATTTAAGGAAATGCAGCAAAAAGACATGCACAAATGCATGTCTTTTTGCTATATCTGGGCCATGGGGCGGCAATATGGATATAAGTTCCGAATTCTTGCTATCTGGAGGGCCGCAAGTAAAAACCGAGTTAGAACTTCAACCTCAGTCAAACTAAATTTCCGCAGGATTATAAGGATACTCTTGCCAATCTATTTATGTACAGGTAAAATACTTGTAGATATTACTGCATGATTGTCTTCTTCACCTTTTATAGGGAGGAGGGATACTTTTTAGAAGGCGGGTAATTTTGACCAAAAGAAATGAAAGCGCTTTACAACAAGACTTATACTCAATATACGAAATGTTGTACGACTCAAATGTCCACTATCAAATCCAGTGAAGGGAGATGTTGAATGAATGCTGCGCAGATGGACGGCGTTGGTGCTCATTGGCTTGTGCAGTATGTTGGCGGTGATGCCTGTTTTTGCAAATAGTTCGGAAAGTTTGGGGGGGATGCATAATGAATTGGCGGAGGGGAAAATTCCGCAATCGATCAAGATTGTTCCCCAAGCGCTTAACCTGAAGGAAGGAAAATCGAAGGAGGTCCGGGTCATCGCGAAATTTCACAAGGGAGGGAGCGAACAGGTTTCCGATGTCATCCTTACAGTCAGCGACAAGACCGTACTCTCCGTATCCGGCATGACTGTGCGGGCGCTGAAGGAAGGCGAAGCGACACTGAAAGCCACCTATCGAGGAGTGTCGGATGAAATCCGTGTGAGGGTTAAGGGCGCAGGTGCCGGGGAAGACCGCCGCTCTACCTATCGCTTTCAGTATGACCTGCCTGAAACCGCAGGAGCCGGACAATACCTTCAGGTCCCGGTTACTTTGGAGACAGAGGAGCTCGGGAAGGAAGGATACGAGGATGTGACTATTACCTTCGAGAAAATAGAAGGACCCGGCGATTTATTGTTCCGGGCAGAGGATAGCTCAGGAGTGGTTCATACCTTCATGAACAAGGGAGAGTGGGCGCCGGGGAAGGACCTTCCCGCACAATACCGCCAGACGGAAACCTGGACGCTGAAGTTTTCCAGGATAGGAACCTATACGTTTGTCTACCGGGTCGTTGATGCGGAAGGGGCGGTTATTGCGGAAACTCCGCAAGTGGTCGAGGTCACCCCTTATATGGAGGATTTAGGCGTACAGATTGCCAATCTGACCATCATGACGGGAGCGTTCGGACAGGACACAGCCGGTAAAGATGTCGGATATACCGTTATTGTAGGGGACCCTGGCCAATTCGCCATTGTCGATACGGAATCGGAAGAGGTCGTCCGAACCTTCGACCTTCCGGGGGCAACCGGATCGTGGTCTATCGTAACGGCAGAGGACGGCACGGTCTATATTGGCAGCTATCCGAACGGGCACCTCTATAAATATACTCCCGGCGCGGATCTAGTGGAGGATTTAGGCCAGCCGGTTGCAGGGACTACCGTCATTTACGGTATGATTCCAGGCAAGGATGGAAAAATCTATGGGGGAACTTACCCGGGCGGTAATTTGTTTCAATATGATCCTGCCAACGGAATGACCGATTACGGCCAGATGAAGCCCGGGGAGCAGTATGTTCGCGGTGTCGCTTACGATCGGGAGAAAGAATTGCTCTATGCCGGGGTCGGGGCCCATGCCGCACTGATCGAATTTAACCCTGCTACGGGAGCAAAAAGAAACCTGCTGCCCGATGAATATGCAAAATACAGCTTTGTTTACGATCTCAATCTGGTGGGCGGAAAGCTGTTCATCAAGCTGGATCCGGGATATAACATGGTTGTGCTGGATGTGGCTACCGGAAGTGTAGATGCGGAATTCACAGCCCACTCCCGGGGAATTATTGCCGATCCGACAAGAAATGTCGTCTACTACACTAACGGTGCCCATCTGTATGAGTATAATCTGGACACTAAGACAACCGGCCAGGTAATGATTGGGGGCCATCCCGCCGTGCTCGGCCAGACAGCGATCGGATGGAGCTTCGTCCGATTGAATGATCCCGATTACCCGGGGCCGACCTTATTCGGTTTCATAGGCAATTATGAAGGCAAGGCGTTCAAGTACAATTTGCAGACTCAGAAGCTGAAGGTCTTTACATTGCCGCTTCCGGCTCAGCCAACAGATATATTTAACGTCGCAGCAGGTCCGGACGGGAATATTTACAGCAACGGATACATTTCCGGAGGGGTGGGTATCTTCAATCCCGACACCAGAACGATTGTGCAGCAGACCGGCATTGGGCAGTCGGAGTCGATCTTGACCTTGGGGAATAAGATGTATTTCGGCGTCTACCCCGATGCGAAGATTTTCGAGTACGATTTGAGCCAACCGTGGAAAAGCAAACAGAACCCGCGTCAATTGTTTACCATGGGGAGCGAGAATCAGAATCGGCCGGTAGCCATGGCTGGGTCGGAGGAGCATCAGAAGCTGTTCATCGGATCTTCCCCGCATTACGGAATGCTGGGCGGGGCCTTTACGATTTATGATATCGCTACCGGGCAAGCGGACATCCGCCGCAACCTGATCCCCGACCAGAGCGTCATTTCATTGGCCTATAAGGACGGGAAAGTATATGGCGGTTCCAGCATCTATGGCGAAAGCTCGCAGCCCGTTGCTCAAGAAGCGAAGCTGTTTATATGGGATATCTCTGAAGGAAGAATTACCTTCGAAACGGTTCCCGTACCCGGACTTACGGCCATAGGCGCACTGCTGGTCGGTCCGGAAGGTCATATTTGGGGGCTTGCTCAAGGGACGCTGTTCATCTTCGATCCGGAGAAGCAAGAGGTGATCTACCGTGAAGAGAAATTACCAGGTCTGCATTATGAAAGGGGCGGAGTCCAGCTGGAGCTGGGCAAGGACGGATATGTATACGGGACGGCACATGGCAAACTATTCCGAATGGACCCGGCAAGCAAGGAGATGACCATTCTCCGGAATCAGGACTCGCATCGACTGGCTCAGGATGCTTATGGCAATCTTTATTTTAAAAATGGTCCGGCCGCCTCTTACGGCAACACTTTGTGGCGCTATACGGTTGAGGATCGTACCGTTTCGGTCACGAGCGTGACATTGGACCGCACGGAGCTTCATCTGGCTGCAGGGGAATCGGCTGTACTCAAGGCGGAAGTAGCCCCGGTTTTCGCCAGCAATCGGAACGTCATCTGGGAATCGGATAACATAGCAGTGGCGACGGTTAATGCTGCGGGCCAGGTGAAGGCGATGGCCGCGGGAACCGCGACGATAAAAGTGACTACTCAGGACGGCGGTCTGATCGCTGTCTGTCTGGTGTATGTAAAATAAAGGAAAGGGTGCGGGAAGATGGGATACATATGCTTTCCGCACGATTTTCCAGTGGCCCGCCATTGTGCGGTAAGTGCTGCCTTCGAATTGAACCTTCCTGTAAGCCTCGGGTTTGCAGGGAGGTTTTTTTCCGATACGCAGCATTGCGGCCATGTGTTCAGCGAGATGCAGCCGTATGATCCTGCGACGGCGGAGCAAGAAGCCATTGCTCTCGTTGAAATGATCCGCCAGTACTGGATGGATCGGGCCGCAGCGCTCGAAGCAGAATCACAAAATACAGCATCGGAAGAAGAAGCATCCGAAGACGATTCATCCGGCATCTTCAACGGATTCGTTCTGCTCAATTCGCCGGAATGCGATCTGGAACAAATCAAAGCAAATCTGCTGCAGGATTGGAACATCACTTGTCCGCCTCCGGAGGAAGAGGGGCAAGATGCCGCTAAAGAAAAAGGCGGAACCCTTGTTTTTGATGTAGACGGCTTCATGTTGGCGGTCAGCTTTGTCGATGCCCCCGTACCGGATGGCGAAGCCGAATATTTTGCCCAGGCCAACTATTTGTGGAAGGATGCCGTCGAAGTTACCAAAACACATGTCGCCCAGATCATATTGGCCGTCTTTACCCGGTCCGGTTCCCCGCTCGACAGCGCCAAACTGTACACGAAGCTTGCGGCCAGTTGTTTGAAACTTCCGAACGCCGTCGGAATTTACACTTCCGGTACCGTCTTTCAGCCCGAGCTTTATCTGGAATTCGCGAACCTTATGAAATCCGATGATATGCTGCCCTTGTTGAATCTCGTACATTTCGGCCTTATCAGAACGGAAAACGGTATGGGCGCATATACTTACGGACTTCGAGCCTTCGGCAAAGATGAGATCGAAATCCTGGACTCTCTCAAGCGAGTCCGAGTGAGCTGCGCGATTTTCTGATTGAGATTTCCGGATATATCCTGGAACAGGACGTTACGTTAAGGGACGGGGAAACCATTGGTTTCTCGGCTGAACAGAGGCTGCCGATTACCCGTTCCGCAGGCGTGTATGTCAACGGAGACAGTCTGAAAATACAATTTTAGTTCTAGCAACCCTATCCAGGCAGATTCAATGCTAAAGGACCTCAAATTCCGCAGTCTTGCGGGGGATGCGGTCCTTTCTGATTTTGGTTTTTAATTTCTCTTACTTTGTATTCTTGAATTAAATTACAGATTTGAATCAATAAATTTAAATTTTCGAGTAGTTACAGGATAATCTATATTTTTGAAGTAATCCCTATACTCTTCTACAACTGGGAAGGGGGCAGGTCGGCCATCTTTTTCGTCGCGCGCTGGCCAACCTGGCAATCAGATCTGAACCGCAGCTGGAGGCAAGCCGTACCGGAAGAACCTACTGCTGCCAAATTTCCAACTTCCGTCGGCGGAAGTAAACGGCGAGCGTAACCCTCATTTAACAGGCTATTTTTAGCTTACGTATTTTGCGTTATCGAGAACCTGACCTATAGTATTCAATTTCCGCCCAGACTAAGTACAAGATCCCCAAAATTAAACAACCTATTCCAATATTAATGCCCTTATCACCAATGAATTCATAAATCATCCTATTCGATAAATCGTAACTTTGATTACCTGAAATAGCGATAGCCCAAGCTAGTAAATTTGAACTGATGAAAATACAAGAAATGATTAAAAGTACAATACCTGTTTTTCGCTTGTCCATGATCCACCATCCTCAGTTAAAGTAATCTCCTTAATTATAAGTGTTTTATTAAGCCGAGTCGCGTATAATCAATATTTTTGAAAACATTTAAAAATCAAACAAGACATGCATAGCATGTCCCTGTTTGATTGGAAATTACATACTGTATAGATATTGTTGAATGATATAACCTATTGGTTTCCAAGCACTACCGGTACCTTTTTTTCTTGTGTCTGGAACCTCTAGGCCGCCATACATTGCACATTGCCATTCCTCAAAATTTTTCACTAAGTAGTTCGTGAATATTTTGACGTTTAACTTTTTACCGCTTGGAACGGGATCTGTAGGAAAGTCTCTTGATATTTCATGACCTTTAGCAACTTCGAAGCCGACTTTTGCTGAAATATCGCTGGTAGAAAAACCAAATTCAGTACTATACCCTGCATTTATAGTATCCTTTAAATTGTAAGTTATTCCGTTAGGTAACGGCCCATTCAACCAGTCACTATAGAGTGGTTGGTCTGCATAATATCGTTCTCCAACAGTAGTTACATCCCCAAACCAATATTTGATCCAGAGTGACATTGGTGTATTTTCGGGGGAACCTAGAGAATTGTTCAGTGTATTATTTTGCTCAATCGCTGGATCCGTATAATATACTGTAGTTTTTACTGATTCCAATTTGTATCCTTCTGGAACCTCAATATTATCTTTTTCAATAAATTTTTTTAGACTTTCTTCATCGTTAAGAATATACTCCTTTTTGACCGAGTCTTGATATTGCAAAGACCCAAAAAGGTTATTGTGTTCAAATGGTACATGGTTACCTGGAGCCTTTTCTTCTGCCGATACAGAACTCATCGAGAAGCTCAGAACAAGAAGTAAACTCATAAAAATAGATAAGATACGACCTGATTTCATGACGACACCTCCATAATATGATTTTTTACTACCGAGTAAATACTTTTACTAGAAACAGTCAGTATTACGATTTCAACCCTCCTTCTGAAATTTTAATATATGATAGCTGGCCAGCTTATCAACAGGTTTACATTGCGCTATTGCATTAAATTAGAAACAGTCGAGTTCTTGCACTAGGTGAATTATTTACTTCAATTTAATGACGCTTAGACCTAGTGGAAAATCACGGTAAATTTGAAAAAAATATATAAAATTTTTTGATTCGCACAAAACACTTTAAGAATGTCCCTTCTGTAAAGTGTTTTGTGGCAGAATGGTTTAATCAACATTGCTAAGGAGGGGCAAAAGTGAGACAGAACACTTTACGGAATAATGAGGCCAGACAAACTTCTATTTTCCAGAGCAGAAAAAGACAGCTTGGCGTATTGGATTGAACAATACGTGAAGCTTGCCATTCTTTTGGGAATACCCCATCGTTTTTCGTACATAAAGCTGTTAATCATATCAGTAAGGATTGAGCGACGTTTCGATCTATCAATTTAATTTCTTATGCTAAAGGATTCAAAGCCTTAGAAGAAGAGCATTTTCAAAGTTACATGAATTATTTTGGTATCGAAGCAATGAAGCATAAGGCCGAAGATCTTTTTACTTTGATTAAGGAAGTCAAGGGTAATGGCCTTATTCAACCTAGTTAAGTGATTTCTTTGTCGAATATTCTATTCCACAAATTATAAAAGGCGTTTTGGCCCGCAATATCGCCGGAAAGATCGAAATGCTAATTAAACTCACAGATAAGATAGGAACCAATAAGGAGATCGTGGCTTTTATCATAAACTTATTTAATATAAAGATTACGAACCCCAATAACCCAAATATAAAATATAAAAATATCACTCTCCAGTACTTCAATTCAGCGAAATCTTTGGCCATCTACTTGGAACAATTACACCGGGTCCAGTTACTACTCGTTAACCTAGGATAAATACTCAATAGGTCGAAGAAACGCCCATAAAGTTATTGGACAAGAGTTTGATAAAGTTACTGCTGTCATAAACCAACATTTTTTCTACGATGATACTGGTAAGTTGAGATCTAGGCGAGAGAAAGGTTCGTCTGATTACCGCTTAGACAAAATGCTGTACCAAATTTTGACGCGAGCCCGACAGGATATTATCGTTATAATAAGGATATGTTTGATACCTGTTTGAAGATATTGAGCAAATGATAACAGTCAACGTTTGCGAGGAAAGAAATAGGAAATCCTTGACGATACTTTCGCTTAAGATGTAATCAATTTATTTGGGGGAATCTGCAGCAAATACAGACACTTCATATCTTCCCGGAACAGAAACCATTTTGCAAAATAACCTGGATGTCCAAAAGGACTTTCAGGTTTATTTTTCCACATCAAGGTATTTAGTTCTTCGCAGTGTTAATGTAATGCATCTATTGGCATAAAAAACTTCCGCTGATACCGGTTATTCATCTCCAGTTCCGGGGCTCCCCGCAAAGTACTGTATAAACCTTTATCGAAGCAAAGCAGGAAGAGCGACCGCGCCTAGAGGAAGGTTTGAGCACTAGCCCCGATAAGGTACAGGCCAAAATACGTTCCGAAGGTAAAAATTCCTGCGATAATACATCAATTTTGATTCGATTATGAACATTCTAGAGAAAAGCCTGCGATAATACATCAATTTCGCTCTCAACTCACCTGATCACCCCTGGAACGAGAAAAAAGATGTTTTTTTTCAGGCTTTTCGGCGGCTGTGCAGCTAAACGGCCAAAAGGATGCAGATTTGCAGGCTTTTCAGAGGCCGTGTAGCAAAATTGTGGCGGCCGTGGCAGTGAAATGGGTAAAGCGCTGCAGGAATTTCAGGCTTTTCGGCGGCTGTGCAGCTAAACGGCCAAAAGGATGCAGATTTGCAGGCTTTTCAGAGGCCGTGTAGCAAAATTGTGGCGGCCGTGGCAGTGAAATGGGTAAAGCGCTGCAGGAATTTCAGGCTTTTCGGCGGCTGTGCAGCTAAACGGCCAAAAGGATGCAGATTCGCAGGCTTTTCAGCGGCCGTGTAGTGAAATTGTGGTGGCCGAGGCAGTGAAATATGCAAATCCTGCAGATTTGCAGGCTTTTCAGCCCCCGACAAGCAGCGCTTACGGATGATCCCGCTTCACGATTTTCCCTTGCCCGAAGAGGATATGACGGATAAAATGTGGAACAGCAAGGATTGGACTTTACACAGGGGAAAGAAGGGACTCTCATGAACTGGTTTCGCCCGCTATCCATCAAGAAGAAGTTAACTTTGTTTTTTCTCGTTTTTTTCTGTATCCCCTTTCTTATTATCGGAGTGATATGGTATAACAAAACGACCCAGACGATCGAGAACAGCGCGGTCTATTACAATGCGCAGTGGATCAGGCAGTTGAATAAGCGCCTGGACGAATATTTTGCCAGAATCAAGCTGGATACTCAGACGCTTCCGGGCGATCCCAGGATACAGCAGTTTGTCAAATACGATCCTAGCGACGCTTATAGCTTGTATTTGCTGAAGTCGGAAATCAGCCAGGAGATCTACCCGAAGATCGCCTACGGCAATAACGAATTCGCCGGATTCTATATGTATTCGGTTAAAGGCGCGGTGCTTGGCGATCAGATCGCGAACCGGTTGGGCGTCGACATTCGGGATTCGGTCGAACCGGATGAAAGCTTCAAGGTCATAGGCATTCAGAAAGTAGGAGGAGTTCCCGTCGTCATGGTACAGCGGAGCATCTTCGACAATATTACCTTCGGCTTCGCCGGAGCGATGATCTATGCTTTCTCGCTGGACCGGCTGCTGGATATGGATGACGGCCGAAAACCCGGGGAGGATGACCATATCGCTATTATCGATACAGCCAATCATCAGTTTCTGTATCATTCCGATTTTGCCAAATGGGGGGAAGAGGTCCCCGGTGTCTGGAGGGAGCAGATGCGGGAAACGAGCGGATATTTTATCGACCGCACTGCGGAGGAGCATAAAATTATCGTGTATGAAACCTCCAAAGCTACCGGAATGACGCTTCTGTCCGAGGTTCCTATGAACCAGCTGGTAGGTACGCTTCCCAATTTACGAATGATTACAGCGATTGTCGGGCTGATTATTCTCGCTCTCGCCTTCATTACCTTCAATAAAATTTTGTTGGAGGTCAAAAGATTGGTCGAGGTCATTCATCTCTCCCGCATCGAGCACAAAGACATGGAGCTTAAGCAGAGAGAAGCCCGTCTTCAAGCGCTGCAGTCTCAGATTAACCCGCATTTTCTATACAACAGTCTGGAAATTATCAATTCCTATGCGATCGAGGCCAAGGTCAGACCGATCAGCCAAATGACGGTCATGCTGGCCGGGATGTTTCGTTACAGTGCGAGTGATCCCCGGCATCCGGTACCGCTTCGCGAGGAAATTCACCATATTCGCAACTACTTAAGAATACAGCAGGAGCGCTATGAGCAATTACGGTTCGACATCGCCGTAGAGGAGAAGGATCTGGATCAAGTTCAACTGTTCAGGATGATCCTGCAGCCTATCATTGAGAATGTGATTATCCATGCTTACGAAAATCACGGACTTCATCCTGGCGAAGTACTCATCGCAGGACAAGCGGAAGATAGCTGCTTCAAGCTGCAGGTGATCGATAAGGGGAGGGGAATGGATCCGGGCACTATGGCGAAATTTAATAAGGCCTTTGCGTCTGAAGATGTGGAGTCGGCCGGGAAGACCATCCGGCAAATCGGCCTCTGGAATGTTCATAGCCGGCTGCGGTTGGCCTTCGGGCCCCCTTACGGGCTGCATATTCTGCATTCCGGTGAAGAGGGAACCTGTTTCGAAGTCCGGCTTCCCTATCGTCCGGCGGACGAAATAAATACATGGTCATAGCCGCCAGCAAGGAATTGACCATAATTTCCTTAGTTAGACCATATAGGCCGAGCACGGCCATTGATATAATCGATTGCAAACATAGAAAGGGAGGTAGACCGAACATGAAAGGACGGTCAAAAGCAATAGGTTCCGTATGTCTTCTTGCTGCAGCGCTTACATTGCCAGCTTGCGGAAGCGGTGCCAAAGAAACGAAGGGGGCAGGCCCGGAACAGGAGGCGAAGCCGGTCAAGCTTCACATTCTGACGACGGACGGCGGAGGAATGTTTGCCGCACAGGCTCCGGCGAGTGAGAAAGAGAAATATATCAAGGAACTCAGCCGGCTGTCAGGCTATGATCTCGAGTATGAATTGATGACCTGGGGAGGCGGTGCGGACTATAATCAGCAGTTGGCTCTCCGCTTTGCGTCCAGAGATTTGGGCGATCTGGTGATGACCAGCGGAATCAGCTCGAACGTACATGCCGGCGCTGTCGATCAGGGGGTCTTCCTGGAGCTGGACGAGCTGTTGGATAAATACGGGCCCAATATTAAGAAAAATATTCCCGAAGAGGCCTGGAAAAGTCCGCGCGTACTGAAGGACGGGAAGACATATGGCATCCCGATTCTGGCAGCGGCTCCTGCCACCCGGATCATGTTCATCCGCCAGGATTGGCTCGATAAGCTGAATATGGATGTGCCGACGACCCTGGACGAATTTCTGCAATTTGCCGAAGGCGTGAAGCAGAATGATATGAACGGCGACGGAGATCCGAATAATGAATATGCCCTAGCCATTACGGACAACATCGGCTGGAGCGACGTGTTTACCGGGTCCTTCGGCGTGCGGCCGGGCGCGTGGCAGATGCGCGACGGGCAGATGGAGCCGGATATCATTCAACCGGAAATGAAGGAAGCAATCGCTTTTTATAAGAAGCTGTATGACAACGGTTACATTCATAAAGATTTCGTCACCAAGAAGCAAGCCGACCGCATCACTGAAATTTTCAAGGGCTATGTTGGTTCCTATGGGGCCGCCGTCAATCAATATGGCACTTTCACCGATATCACCAAGTACATTAACCAGCCGGATGCGAAGACGACCATGATCGTTCCGCCGAAAGGACCGCGCGGAGAATCCTATTTCCAACCGCAATCGGAAGGAATTGATTTCGTATGGGTTATTCCGTCCACAACGAAGAACCCAGAAGAGGTGATCAAATTTCTGGACTGGGCATGGGGAACTCCGGAAGCAGAGAAATTTTTCGCTTTCGGGATAGAGGGCCACAATTACACGGAGAAGGACGGCAAAATCGAGTATGACGCCGAAGCCGCGGTCAACGTAGATAACCAGGCCAGCGGATTCCACCGCAAAACCATCAATGTACGGGGCTCCAGCCGCTCTGCCGTAATCAAGTACCAGCCGGAAGAGGAGCATATCATGAAGGGTTATGAGGATGCGGAGAAATCCGTATATAAGCACGATTCGCTGGGAATGCCGCCATTGGAATCTCTGGTGGGACATCCGGAGCTTGCCGTGGATCTGTCGGCCGGAAGCATTTTCTATGATACTTTCGTGAAGCTGGTCGTGGGCAAGGAAGACCTGGATGAAGGCTTCGACAAGTTCGTCAAGGAATGGAAGAGCCGCGGCGGGGACCAAATGATCAAGGAAGCGACCGAATGGTATACATCTTTCAGACAGGGACAATAAGGTAATGGCGTCTGGAACACCACTTTCCATTTCATCACGAAAGGAGACGTACCATTGCTTCGGAAAATCAAATGGACGGACCCTGTTGTCCTGTTTCTAATCGCGCTGCCCGGACTGCTTCATTTTCTTATCTTTAAGTACATTCCTCTGGCGGGGAACATTATAGCTTTTCAAGATTTCAATTTGTTCCAGGGCTTTCTGCACAGCAAATGGGTAGGCTTGAAGCATTTCATCTATATGTTCAACTACCCGGAATTCTTCATGGTCTTGAGAAATACGCTGAGATTCGGATTGTATTCCATTCTGTTCGGGTTTCCGGCTCCGCTGCTTCTGGCGCTGCTGTTGAATGAAATTCGCATGGAATGGTTTAAACGGACCATGCAGACCTTGCTTTATCTGCCCCACTTTCTGTCCTGGGTTATTGTCGGCGGAATCTTCGTTGAAGTTCTGGCCAATGAGGGGATTGTCAACACGATTCTTGGCCGGTTTGGCTTCGAGCCCGTATCCTTCCTGACTGAGCCCAAGTATTTCCTCGGCGTTGTCATTGGCGCAGGAATTTGGAAGGAAATCGGATGGTCGATGATCATCTATCTGGCCGCCATGACCTCCATTAACCCTAACTTGTACGAAGCGGCTATGGTGGACGGGGCAGGGCGCTGGAGAAGAATGTGGAGCATTACGCTTCCTTCGCTAATGCCCACGATCATCATTCTGTTCCTGCTGCGCATCGGCCATCTGATGGACGCCAATGTGGAGCAAGTGCTATTCTTCCTGAACCCGCTCGTAAGGGAAGTAGGCGAGGTGTTCGATACTTATGTATACCGGGTCGGGTTGACGGGAGGCCTCTACAGCTATACAACGGCTATCGGTATCTTCAAAGCGGTGGTCAGCGTCGTTCTGGTCGTCTCGTTGAACAAGCTAAGCAAGAAGACGACCGGGGAAACTATCTACTAGAAATGGAGGGACTAATATGAACATGGAGCGTTCGGATAAGCTGTTTCAATGGACCAATGGTGCTGTCATCCTCCTGATTAGTCTTTCCATGATTGCTCCGATGATCCACCTGCTTGCCGTGTCCTTGAGCGATCCGGTATATGCCGGGGCCAAGCTGGTTTATTTGTGGCCGAAAGGATTTTTCCTGGATGTGTACCATACCTTGTTCGGCATGGCGGATATGTGGCGCGCCATGGGGGTCAGCATCTATATCACTCTCGCGGGAACCTTGCTGTGTCTCCTGCTGACTTCTTCCCTGGCCTACACCTTGACGAGACCGCGGATGCCCGCGCGCAAATGGATAGTGGGACTTATCCTGATCTCCTTTATTTTCCCGTCGCCGCTGATCCCCAGCTTCCTGGTGGTCAACGCGCTGGGAATGAATAATACGCTGTGGGCGTTAATTATTCCTGGTGCACTAGGTGCCTATTATATTATCATTATGAGAACCTTCTTCGCAGGGATCTCCAAAGAGCTGATTGAAGCGGCCAAAATTGACGGCTGCGGGGAGTTCGGAGTTTTCGTACGCATCGTCCTGCCGCTGTCCAAGGCGGTCCTGGCTACGATTGCTCTATTCCATGCGGTGGGGCAGTGGAATTCCTACTTCGGCGCACTCATTTACATTCGCTCGGAGCATTTGTTCCCGCTGCAATTGAAGCTTCGCAATATGGTTCAGAACAGCAGCTTTGACTCGGGCTTCGACAGCAACATGTTCGATACGGATGTGCTGCAAACTCCGGAGATGATTAAGGCGGGCGCCATTATCTTCACGACGCTGCCTATTCTGCTGGTGTATCCGTTCCTGCAGAAGCATTTTGTCAAAGGAGCTATGCTCGGGTCTCTCAAAGAATAGAAGGAGTGCGCCTCCGATAGTCGAACGACGGCTTTATCCTTTATCAGGGGTGGGTAAGACATGCTAAATGTTATGCTGGTTGACGACGAGCGGGTCGTCAAGAAGACGATCCGCACATTGATCGAGACGGAAACGGAAGGGATACGGATTGTGGCTGAAGCGAGCGACGGGAGAGAGGCGCTGCAAGCTCTCGAGTTTTATACCCCCGACGTCGTAATAACCGATATTCGCATGCCGGGGATGAGCGGCCTTACCCTTATGCAGGAGATGAGCCGGCGCCAGATCCAGACGGACTTCGTTATCCTGTCCGGATACGGGGATTTCCAATATGCCCAGACGGCCATTCGCTGCGGGGCGGCGGATTATATTCTCAAGCCGATCGATCCGGATTATTTCGTTGCCATGCTTCAACAATTGAAGCACAAGAGGCAGAGCCGTCCGACACCCGTTGAACCGGTCCATGAGCCGCAGGCCACAGGAGAGAATAAGCATCCGATGATAAAGGAAGTGCTGTCGGTTATGGCATCGCGGTACTCTGACCCGAAGCTTTCATTGGGCGAGGTGGCTGACGATTTCGGGATAACCCCGAATTATTTAGGCACCCTGTTCAAAAAGGTGACCGGCGAATCGTTCATCCGCTATTTGACCCGGATGAGAATCGAGCAGGCCAAGCGCTATTTACAGAAGCCGTTCATCAAGGTGTATGAGATTGGCCATTCGGTTGGTTTCGAGGATTATTCCCACTTTGCCAAGACGTTTCGGAAGCTGAATGGGTGCTCCCCAACCGAGTATCGGAACGAAATGGTTAATCAATGGAACGGATAAGATCGCTCTCATAAAAAGCGAAGACAGCTAGATGCAAGCCTTCCCGGCCATGGATTTCTATAGTGATTCGTGTCATGGGAATAAGCAAATGTGCACCCTCCTGTTTTCCCTGCCTGGGGAAGCAGGAGGTTTCTATTTATTATAGAGAAATAGAAAGAATAATTTCCGCCTATATAAGCGGGCTGGGTATTTTGTCCTCTCACCGAGAATAATATTAATCATTTTTAGTAAATCCTTCTTATTTTTTATATTATTTGGAGGAATAGATCAAAAGATGTCGAAGTGTTTAAAACAGATGTATAATCTTCATAAGATTTAAACAATAGTTTAAATCCAAGAAGGAAGGTGGTTGTCGAATCTCTGATGATGTTTTCCTACATGATTATATGGTTCATATCAGAACAAAAAGATAGGGGAGATGGTATCGAAATCAGTTGCGACCATCATATGAGCAAATTGACAACGGATAAGAAAACGAATGGTTTTGAACATGTAATGCATAGTGGGAAAGATCGATACTGAACTGAACTTATACTACCGGTCTAACAACCACGATGGGAGGGAAACGCTTGAGTAGTACTCGCTTAACGAGGGCAAACAAATACAAATTAAAACAGTTCCTCGTTAAATTTTGTGTATTTTTACTCGTCATTGGGGGGTACTGCCGTTTGTTTCGCCTGCACCAATCCATGCTGCAGAACCCTTTTCGATTAATGATGTAGATTCCTATGGTGCCCAGGGAATGACCCTTGTTCAATTTGATGGAAATAACCCAACAACTACTGCCAAGGCAAGTGTCCCTATAACAGGCATCACTGTGAATAATTTAAACGGATTAGCGCTATCTTTGACCGAAAATGCTTTCTATGCTAGTGCCCTTGGATCAGCTAACTTTTACAGAATCGCTGCTGATGGGAAAGCAGAATATGTAACAACGTTAGATGGTATCGCGGGCAATGCTGTAATTTATGATGGGAAATATTATTATTCGTATGGAATTGGCGACAAAGCATTCCTAGGTTCTTATGATCTAAGTACCGGCAATAAGACTTCTACCGAAATAAAGGGCCTTGATAGCTCGGCCGCAGACTTAGGAGGCGATATTGTTGCCGATGGTGACGGCTACCTCTGGTTTTATAGAGCTAACTCAGTTATGCAGTTGGATCGAGAGACTGCGAATGTTTTACGCAGAGTCCCTATAACTAATTCAGATGGTGTAGCTATAGAGTGGGGGGTTAGAGGAATCAGCTTTTTGCCCAGCGGAAAAATGCTGCTGGCTGGCGGTAATCCTAATCCAAAATTCTATATAATTGACCCGGAAACTAATAGTACCACTTACCTAGGCGCTATGACAGGGGGTTTAATTTTTGACTTAGCATCAAGAGTTTTGCCGGAATTCGAACCCAATCGTCCAGTACTTGAATCTAAAAAAACAGCAGAGATTCTGGAAAAAGCGGAAGGTAACACCGATGTGGAACATCCGGAAGTAGGAGATACGCTTCTTTATACGATTCAGACGCGAAACACGGTCGAAAACAGTCTGGTGAAAAACCTCGTCATTTCGGATGAGATTCCGGAAGGGTTGGAATATGTATCGGGTACCCTGACTGTAGATGGTACAGTCGTCAGTGATGATCAAGATGATGATCAAGGCGAGAATGTCGGTGCTAAAGCAACCGGAAGGTTTGGAGATGTAGCGGATACCGAATGGCATACCCTTACGTTCCAAGTGAAGGTTACTTCTGGACAAGCCGGCCAGACCATTGAAAATATTGCCGCTATCACTGGCGACAATCTAGACACGCCAGACGAGCCGAACCATACCATTGACGTGTATCCGCCTGATCCGATAGAACCCCCAAACGCCTGTGCAGCACCAGTGGCGCTGATTAATGGTAGTTTTGAGGAACCGGATTTGTCGAATCTTCCTGATGATGCTATCAATCAAAGTGGTAAATCCTCTTGGATGTACATCTATGATGATTTTGTACCAGGCTGGAAAACTACCGATAGTACAGGAGTTATTGAATTTGGCTCTCCAACTAAACTTGGTATAGATCCTGATATAAATAGCAAATACCATCATATAACTGATGTCCCTGATGGAGAGCAGTATGTAGAATTAAACGCTTCTGAATCTAGTCAATTGTATCAGGATGTAAAAACAACTCCGGGACAAACGATTAGTTGGCGACTATCACACAGAGCTGCATACCATAGACATGTGCAAGGGTACGATACAATGACAGTTAGAATCGGTTCAAATACGACTGCTCCTGGTGATCTACCGGTTGTTGAAACGATAAGCACCCACACTTCTGAAGGGTGGGTAGAGTATCGTGGAACTTATACAGTTCCTGCTGGTCAAACTGTAACTCGATTTGGTTTTGAAGCAGTAGACTCGGTTCACGGGGAACCTCAAACTGGCAATTTCCTAGACGACATCTTCCTTGGCACTGAACCATGTGTTGTCGCAGAAAAAACAGCTTCTCCGGAGGGCGAAGTCTTCGCTGGCCAAGAGTTAACCTATGAAGTAACCATTAAGAACAATGGTGGAGACATTGCGGCTAATGCAGTTTTTGAGGACGCTATTCCTGAAGGTACAGTATATGTTCCAGGCTCGTTAAAAATTACAAACGGACCGGGGCAAGGCGACTTAACAGATGAAGACGATAGCGATGCCGGTCATTTCGACGGGCAGAAAGTTATTGTTAAGTTAGGAGACCTGCCAAACGCGAGCAATTTACCTGATGGAATTACCGTTCAGTTTAAAGTAAAGGCTTTAGTTAGTGATAGTATCAATCAAATTGTCAACAAAGCACAAGTAAGCTATGACAATCTATTAACAAATGAAGAAGAACAAGTCGATTCGAATGAGACGAAAACACCACTTACTTATCAGAAACCGGTGTTAGAATCGACGAAGACCGCCACCATCCAAGATAAAGCGGTTGGGAACACCGATTTGGAACATCCGGAAGTCGGGGACACGCTGCTGTACTCGATCAGTACGAAAAACACCGTAACAGACAGCTTGGTCAAAAACCTGGTCATCTCAGATGCGATTCCAGAAGGCTTGGAGTATGTAGCTGGAAGCCTGAAAGTCGATGGTCAAACCGTCACCGATGCAGAAGACGATGACAACGGCCACTACAAAGAAGGCACCGTCATCGGTCAATTCGGTGACATTACGGATACGGACGAACACACATTGACCTTCCTCGTCAAAGTAGGAGCGGGACAAGCTGGAGCAGATATTAAAAATATCGCCACTGTCGGTGGTGACAATACGGAAGTTCCAGATAAGCCAGAAGAAGAAGTACTGGTATATCCAAGAGATCCAAAGTTTGCATCCGAAAAAACGGCAGCCAACTTGGATCAGGCTAAAGAGAAATTCGAAGTTGGCGATACCGTTGTTTATACCATCAGAGCTCGAAACGCTGTATCTGAAAGTATCATTAACAACTTCACGATTACAGATAGTCTGATCGAAGGACTGGAATATGTCGAAGGCAGCTTGAAAACAAATCCGGAAGTAAATGCAACATTTGAGGATGGTACATTTACGGCAAACTTCGGTGAAGTAAAAGATACCGAGTGGCGTACACTGACCTTCCATGCCAAGATTCAGTCTGGACAATTAGGCAAGGAACTGAAAAACATTGCGACGGTGGAAGGTGAAGATGTCCCACCAGCAAAACCAGAAGTTCCGATCAAGGTTGACCCGAAAGATCCGAAGCTGGAATCTAAGAAGATCGCTAGTATCCACGAAAAAGCGGATGGCAATAAAAATGCCGCTCATCCCGAAGTGGGCGACACCATTCGTTACACCATCACAACAAGAAATACGATCGCAGATAGCTTGGTCGAAAACCTGTTCATCACGGATATGATTCCAAAAGGCTTGACCTATGTACCAGGCAGTCTCGAAGTAGATGGTGTGAAAGTATCGGATGCCGAAGGTGATGATGCAGGCCATGTCGTTGGAGGCAAGGTCACAGGAACCTTTGGCCATGTGACGGATACCGCCGAACATACGGTTACCTTCCTTGTCACTGTAGACAAAGGGCAAGCTGGAGCAGATATTAAAAACATCGCCACTGTCGGTGGTGAAAATGTTCCTGAGCCAGACAGTCCGGAGGAAGAAGTACTGGTATATCCAAGAGATCCCAAGTTTGAATCCGAAAAAACGGCAGCGAACTTGGATCAAGCTAAAGAGAAATACGAAGTCGGCGATACAGTAGTTTATACCATCAGAGCTCGAAACGCTGTGTCGGAAAGTATCATTAACAACTTCACGATCTCGGACAAGCTGATGGAAGGACTGGAATATGTCGAAGGCAGCTTGAAAGCAGATCCGGAAGTAGACGCAAAATTTGAGAATGGTACCGTTACGGCAAACTTCGGTGAAGTGAAAGATACCGAGTGGCGTACGCTGACCTTCCATGCCAAGATTCTGTCCGGACAATCCGGGAAGGAACTGAAAAACATTGCGATGGTGGAAGGTAAGGATGTCCCACCATCCCATCCAGAAGTTCCAATCACAGTGGATCCGAAAGATCCGAAGCTGGAATCTAAGAAGATCGCTAGTATTCATGAGAAAGCAGATGGAAATACGGATACCAACAACCCAGAAGTGGGCGACACCATTCGTTACACCATCACAACAAGAAATACGATCGCAGATAGCTTGGTCGAAAACCTGGTCATCACGGATATCATTCCGGAAGGCTTGACCTATGTGCCAGGCAGTCTCGAAGTCGATGGCAGCAAAGTAACGGATGCCGAAGACAATGACGCCGGTCATGTCGTCGGAGGCACAGTCACAGGAACCTTTGGCAATGTGACGGATACCGCCGAACATACGGTTACCTTCTTAGTGACCGTAGATCAAGGACAAGCAGGCGCAGATATTCAAAACATCGCCGTAGTCGGTGGTGACAATACGGAAGAGCCGGATGAGCCGTCGACGACAATCGAAGTATTTCCGCGGGATTCGACGCTGGAATCGGTAAAGACGGCGGTCAATCAGGAAGCCGGCAAGAGCGTGTTTGAAGTCGGCGATACCGTGATCTACACGATTAAGGCCCGCAATACGGTAAGTGACAGTCTGATCCGCAATTTCGTCATTTCCGACGTCCTACCGGAAGGCTTGGCCTACGTGCCGGGCAGTCTGAAGGTCGATGGCGAATCGGTCACCGATAGTGTGTACGCCAATCGAGCGACAGTTACCGGCAGTGTATACGGCGAAGACGGTGCAGTCTATGACGATAACGGCTACTTCGCAGACGGCCGGGTCGTTGGACTCTACGGGGATATAACGGATACAAATTGGCATACGCTGGAGTTCAAAGCGATCATCCAAGACGGCCAGGACGGTCGTAAGATTGTGAATGTCGCTGAAGTCACCGGAGACGACATGGACAAGCCGGGTCGACCGACGGTAGAAATCGGCGTGGAGAACAAACCGCCGACGGATCCTGGCGATGGGACGGATCCTGACGATGGAACCGATCCAGGAAACGGAACCGACCCTGACGACAATCATCCGCCAATCGTACCGGACTATAAAGTAACTACACCGAAGGATACGCCGGTATCCGGCAAAATCGAAGGTGAAGATCCGGACGGCGATGATCTTACGTATGAAAAAGGCAAAGATCCGAAGCATGGCAAGGTGGAAGTAGACAAAGATGGTAACTGGACCTATACGCCAGATCCGGGCTTTGTCGGCGAGGATAGCTTCACAGTGATCGTTGATGACGGCAAAGGCGGCCGGACAGAAGTCACGATCATCGTCGAAGTGAAGGAGCCGAATACTCCGCCAACGGATCCTGGAACAGACCCAGGAAACGGAACGGATCCTGATGACAATCGTCCACCGACTTCACCGGATGTTAAAGTAACGACACCGAAGGATACACCAGTATCCGGCAAAATCGAAGGTGAAGATCCGGATGGCGACGAACTGACGTATGAAAAAGGCAAAGATCCAAAGCATGGCAAGGTGGAAGTAGACAAAGATGGTAACTGGACCTATACACCGGATCCGGGCTTTGTCGGAGAGGACAGCTTCACGGTGATCATTGACGACGGCAAAGGCGGCCGGACAGAAGTCACGATCATTGTCGAAGTGAAGGAGCCGACAACTCCTGCGGAACCGGACGAGGACACCACCCCTCCATCCAGCGGCGGAGGAACACCTCCGACTGACTCTAATGATGAGGAAGACGAAACCTCCCCATCTGAGCCTGGAGAAGGATCCACATCCGAAGATGTTGAGATTCCTTCAGAACCAGAAGAGGTAACACCTCCGGCAGAACCGGAAGAAGAGACGGCATTACCTGCAGAGCCTGAGGAAGCAGTAACTCCAGAGGTGCCTGCAGATAACGCTTCGCCGGCCCAATCGCCGGCTTCAGAGCACAACCAATTGCCGAATACATCCACCAACTTGTATAACTTAGGAGTATTCGGAGCTCTGATTCTGCTTGCAGGCTTGCTGCTCGTGAGAAGAAGAGGCGGCAAGATGCAATAATCCCGGCCATGATTTCCATAGTGAAATCGGCTAATGGGAATACAGCATTGAGTAACCTCCTGCTTCCCCGCTTGGGGAAGCAGGAGGTTTTCTTTAAAATAAACGCGCTTGTCCAAAGGACGGCGATAGCCGTTTCTGCTTGTATGGAAAAGAAGGAATGACTTCCCTTATACAGCGGGCTGGGTATTTTGTCCCCCCTATCATAAATTTTTAGTTACTTTTTCCCGGTTTTTATATCATTGGAGGAATAGATCGGAAGATGTCGAAATATTTTAAAACATGCGTTTAATCCTGGCTGGATTTAAACGTATGTATAAATCTAGCTGTGGTGGTTGCCGAATACATCTACTAACTTGTATAACTTAGGATTATTCGGAGCTCAAATTCTGTTTGCAGGCTTGCTGCTCATAAGAAGAAGAGGCAGCGAGTTGCAATAATCCCAGCCATGATTTCCTTCGTGATCTCAGGTAATGGGATACAGCATTGTTTCCCTTCTGCTTTCCCCCTCCCTTGGGAAGCAGGAGGGCTTTTTTTGCTTAAGATGCGAGGTTTGGTCTAAACAATGCTTACGCCCGACAATATCGCTGAGAATTTAGATCTTGTTGCTTTTTCCGCTTTCTAGCGTTAGGCATCCTGGGGGTATGAGAAGCTCCCAAAAGGAGCTCACAAACAGATTGACAACAAGGAATAAAGAAGATATGATACAAGCATGATTAATACTAAGTAAATAGATAGGAATTATGCAGTTTCTTTAAAATATAAAAAAGTATAAGTTTCGCCTTATACTTGTTCTTATATTTCATCGGTAAACGCGCCTGTCCCAAGGACGGCAATAGCCGTTTATCCTTGTGTCACAAGTAGGGCGATCCAACGCCAAGCAGGATACATATGGTTTTGTACGAAGAAATTAAGATTTAATGGGTTAAAATTGTCTCGCCTGAGGTCGGTTTCTTGGGAAATAACGAACATTTTTATATATTAATTGACTATTATTCGTGTTTTGTATACGATGATAGAGGATTAAATAGAGGGGGAGAAACTTAGATGAAGAAAACATTTTTAGTACTGATTACATTGATTCTGTTCCTGGCTGGCTGTGCGGGAGGAGGGAAAGACAATAATAACCCGTCGGGCGGTTCAGCGAACAGCGATGGGGACAAGCCGGCAGACAAGAAGGTTGCCATGGTCCTTCCGGAAAAAATAGGAGTCAATCCGTTTTTTCAATTGATGGAAGAGGGGCTGCAGAAAGCCGGACAAGAGTTCAATGTGAAGGTTAAAACGATAGAATCTGCAGATCTGAATGCATTCGAGCAAAACATGCGTGCAGCCATCGCGGATAAATACGATCTGATTATAACCGCTACTTTCCAGGCGGAGGATGCTTTGAAGAAGCTGGCTGCCGAGAACCCGAATCAGGCGTTTGCGGTTGTCGATACTGTCGTAGATTTGCCGAACGTTCGCAGCGTAGTGTTCCGTGAATATGAATCTTCCTACTTGCTGGGGGCTCTGGTAGGTTTAATTACAGAGAAGAATACGGTAGGAATGGTAGCGGCGGATGACATCCCCATGATCAAGAAGTGGACCGTACCGTTCGAGCAGGGCTTGAAATCTACTAATCCGGATGCCAAATTCCTGGTGAACTACGTTGGAAACTTCAACGATCCTGCCAGGGCCAAAGAATTGGCTTTGCTGCAATTTTCTCAAGGAGCGGACTTCATTGTAGGAGCTGCCGCCGTTGGCGATCTCGGGGTATTCGAGGCGGCGAAGGAGAAGGGCTTCTATACTTCCGGCCAGGATATGGACCATACCGGCAAGGATCCGGAGCATATCATCATGTCGCAAATCAAAGGAACCGATACGGCGACATACGAGACGATTAAAGATTTCGTGAGCGGAGACTTCAAGCTGGGAACGACGGTAGACTACGGATTGAAGGAAAATGGAGTGGGCCTCCCATTCGTTACTCACGAGACCAAGACCGAGCTCAGCCCGTTCATCGGTCAGGAAAATATTGATAAAGTGAAAGCAATTAATGAAGAGATTATTTCCGGCAAGCTGAAAATCGATAATCCGTTGAACTAATCGTCTTTCCGATTGCCCGACCGGCTGCGTACCCGCAGTCGGTCTCCTCATTCTCTGGCGAATGGAGGCAACACATCTGATGCTATTGCAAATGGAGCGAATTACTAAGAAATACGGTAACTTTACAGCTAATAGAGACATTGATTTCTCCCTGCAGCCGGGGGAGGTGCATGCTGTCGTCGGTGAGAACGGGGCGGGTAAGACGACACTGATGCGCATTCTGTACGGGATGGAGAAGCCTGCCTCCGGGACCATCCGGCTTCGCGGCCAAGAGGTGGTGTTTCACAATCCCTTGGAAGCGATTCGCGGCGGGATAGGGATGGTGCATCAGCATTTTATGCTGTTTCCTTCTTTTACCGTAGCGGAAAATATCGTTGCCGGAGGAGAGCCGGGCAGAGGCCCCTGGTTCAACCGCAAGCAGGCCGTCTCCCAGGTTAAGCAGTTAGGGGAGAAGTATGGCATGCCCGTGAATCCCGAGCAGCGCACCGCAGATTGCTCGGTTGGCATGCAGCAGCGCATCGAGATTTTAAAAGTACTGTACCAGGGTGCGGAAATTATTATATTGGATGAACCGACTGCCGTTCTTACACCGCTAGAGGTGAAAGAACTGCTGAAGGCCATTCAGCGGCTGGCGGCTCAAGGCAAGAGCATCATTCTGATCACCCACAAGCTTCATGAGGTGATGGAAGTCGCCGATCGAATAACGGTGCTTCGCAACGGACAGGTAACGGGGGTTCTGAAGGCCGCAGATACGAACATTGAAGAAGTGTCCCGGCTGATGGTCGGCCGCGAGCTGGCTGAGAGGGTCAAGGGCAAGTCGCGGCCGGGTGAGGTTGTTCTCGACGTCAAGGATTTGACCGTGCTCGGGGACGGCAAGCCACTTCTCGATAAGGTCAGCTTTCAGGTAAGAGCCGGGGAAATCGTCGGAATTGCCGGGGTATCCGGCAACGGACAATCCGAGCTGCTTCAAGCGCTAAGCGGACTGCGCCGCGCGGATTCGGGTCAGATCCGGCTGCTCGAAGCGGATGTCCGTCAAGCATCGCCCGGCGAGGTACGGCAAGCCGGGTTGGCGCATATCCCCGAGGACCGGTATATGTGGGGGGCGGCCAGGGAGGCTTCTGTTGTTGAAAATGCGATGATGGGCCATCAGGACCGGCTGCACAAGTCCGGCTGGCTGCATAGACAGAAGATTTCCGCGATGGTTCGCGATTGGGTGGAGCGGTTTTCCATCAAAACTTCCTCGTTGGACGAGAAGGCACAGAATCTGTCCGGCGGTAATTTGCAGAAACTGATCGTGGCGCGGGAGCTGGCGCAGAACACCCCTTTTCTTATAGCGGCGGAGCCTACGCGGGGTGTAGATATCGGGGCCATGGAATTCATCCATGATCAACTGCTTCGCAAACGGGAAGACAGAGGAGCCATCCTGCTTGTTTCCTCGGAATTATCCGAAATTATGACATTGGCAGACCGGATTCTCGTTATGTTCGAGGGCCGTATCGTTGGCGAAGTAAGCGGCGAAGAGGCCGGCGAGGAGCGGATCGGTTTGTTGATGGCGGGGGGAGAAAGAACGTCATGAGCAATTGGCTAAAGAACGCATCATCTCTCCTTCATCCATTGATGGCGCTGGCTGCCGGCTTGGCCGTGGGAGCGGTAGCTATTCTGCTGGTGGGGGAATCCGTCATAAACACCTATGCAGAGATGTGGAAGGGCGCCTTCGGCAGCTTCTATTACTTGACCAATACGCTAGCCCGTGCTATTCCGATTCTGCTGATCGGCGTCGGGCTTTCTCTGGCGTTTCGTGCCGGATTTTTCAATCTGGGGGCCGAGGGCCAGATGGTGCTGGGGGGAATCACCGCAGCGCTCACTGCTCTTTATTTGCCCGGCCCGGGCTGGCTGCGGCTTATTGCCGCTCTGGTTGCGGGAATCCTGGCGGGAGGCGTCTGGGGAGCCATCGCCGGGTGGCTGGATGACCGGTTCAAAATCAACCTGATCATCTCTACACTCCTGATGAATTACATGGCCACTTATTTCGCTTCTTACCTGGTCAGCAGTCCTTTCAAGGATACGACCGGCTCGGCGGCGCTGCCGCAGACACCGATGATCGAGCCTTCGGCCTGGCTGCCCAAGCTGTTTCCCGGGTCGAGTCTCCACGCCGGAATCTTCCTGGCTGTAGCGGCCGCCATCCTGATTCATCTGCTCGTCAAATATTCTGTCTTCGGATATGAGGTCAACATGATCGGGCGTAATCCGTTATTCGCCTCTTACGGCGGTGTCCGCAGAGGTCCGATGATGCTGGCCGGGCTGTTTATCAGCGGCGGCCTGGCTGGGCTCGCGGGCTCCGTGGAAGTGCTGGGCATGCAGTACCGATACCTGGACGGTGCCCTAATTACGCCCAACTATGCCTGGACCGGACTGATGGCTGCTCTGATCGCCGGCTCCAACCCTATCGGTGCGGCACTGGCTTCCTTGCTGCTGGCAGCCCTGCAGACGGGGGCCATGGGTGTGGAGAGAAACACAGAGGTGCCTCTGGAAATTGCCAGCGTCATCCAAGCGGCGATCGTGCTGTTCGTGTCGGCCAAATTCGGACTTGCCTTATTCAAACGGAGAAAGGAGCGGAAAGCCAATGGATCAGCTGTTTGACCTTTCTCTATTGAATTCGATGATCCGCATGGTGACCCCGATTTTGCTCGCCGCTCTGGGAGGCATGCTGTGCGCAAGGGCCGGCCTGTTCAATGTCGGTCTGGAAGGCTTTGTGCTGGTGGGGGCATTCTCGGCCATCGTCGGCAACCATTATCTGGGGAACGTCTGGTTGGCCGTATTATTTGCCGTTGTATGCGTCGTCATGTATTCCTTGTTGTTTGCCTATACCAGCATCCATTTGAAGGCCAACGAAATTGTGGTCGGAATCTCGCTCAATTTTCTCGCTCTTGGTCTAACGACCTTCTGCTTGCGAACTATATTTCATGTAAAAGGCGCTTATCGCGATAACGAGATGATCGGGCTTCCCAAATGGGACATTCCCATCATCAGCGACATACCTGTAGTCGGGAACATTGTTGGAGGCCATTCTCCGCTCGTGTTCTTGACGTTCCTCTTCGTTATCCTGCTGCATCTGTTCTTCCGGAAGACGGTGTCCGGCTTCAGACTGCTTGCGGTGGGAGAGAACCCGGTCGCTGCCCGGAGCATGGGGATGAGCGTACCGCGTTATCAGTATTCCGCAGTCATTATGTGCGGAGTGCTGTGCGGTCTCGCCGGAGCGCAGCTGTCGCTCGGCCAATTGACGATGTTCGCCGAAGGAATGACCGCAGGACGCGGATTTATCGCACTCGTGGCGATGATGCTGGGCCAGTCCCATCCGCTAGGGGTCATGCTGGCCAGTCTCTTCTTCGGATTGATGGATGCTTTAAGCATTCGCCTGCAAGGATTTTCGCTGCCGACGCAGTTTACATCCATGATCCCTTACGTAGTTACTTTCGCGGCTCTCTTCTTCTTCAAGGGGAAGAAGGGGCTCGGCGATGCCGGGAAGTCAAGCGGAAGCTCCCGATAGCGGAGGAAGGACGGCAACCGCCGAACGGCTATATCTATTTGAGGAGGAACGATCTATGTATCTGCCTATTTTGCAAATTCATTCGGAGGACATGCCTCCTTATGCCATCGTATGCGGTGATCCGCGCCGGGCCAAGGCGATAGCGGATAAGCTTCAGAATGCCAAGGAATTGGCTTTCGCCCGAGAATATCGCACCTTCGTCGGGGAATATAATGGCATCCGGCTGGCCGTCGTCAGCCACGGAGTCGGTTCACCCGGAGCCGCAGTCTGCTTCGAAGAGCTTATCCGCGCAGGGGTTAAGACCTTGATCCGCGTCGGAACATGCGGCTCATATCATGCGGATATTCCTGCGGGAAGTCTGGTCATCAGCTCTGCTGCTGCGAGAGAAGAGGGATTGACCAAGCAGCTTGTGCCTTCCGGGTTCCCGGCGGTGGCGGACCCTGGGATCATTGCGGCGCTGGAGGCGGCCGCGGCGGAGGTCCCGGGGAGCGGCGTAGTGCGCACGGGCATTACGGTTTGCTATGACGCTTTCTTCACCGGGGTGGAGGAGCTGCCGCATCGGAAGTACAAGCAAGCGGGCATCCTCGCCGTGGAGATGGAGATCGCGGCATTATATGTGGTTTCCTCTCTGCGTGGAGCGCGGGCCGGCGCCATCCTGGCGGTGGACGGCTTCGCTGACGAAGATTTGTCGGAAGTGTACGATCCCCATACCGATGCCGTGGCGCAAGCGGTAGAACGGGAAATCGGTATTGCGCTGGAAGCCGTTGTCCGTTTGGCCCAGAGCGAATGAGCCAAGCCCATCTGTGGAAGCAAGCCGGATTAAGCCGACCCAGCAGAGCGGGTAAGAGGCAAGGTAAGGGCAGGCTATAAAATGAAGCGAAGCTTGGCCTGATATTCCAATAGAAAAAGACATGATCTATATTGAACGGTTAGCAACGCGCGCGGAAAACCGCGCGCGTTGCGGCGTTGTGTACGGAGCTCCAGCGTCTGCGCGGAGGAAGAAGCAGGCATTGGAGCCGCTCTTCCTTGGCCGGACCGGTCTTAACTATCGTTCTCCTCAAGGATCTAAAGGACAAAAAACAGGTTCTCAGGAGTGGGGGCGACCGTTTGCAAAAGCTGCCCATTCTGCCCCGGTTGTGATGCAACCTCGGGCTGTCCCGCAATGGGAGTTCCTCCGCCGTTGCCGCCGTTGCCGCCGTTGCCGCCACTGGCGCCCCCGCCGCCGCCAACGGTGATTATGCCGGTAACCCCGGGCGAGTTAGTCCCTCCCATGCCGCCATTCAGTTGGATCGTTCCTGTCACAATGGGCGGACTTGAGGAAATAAGGTGGACAATCCCTCCGCCTCCGCCTCCACCGCCGCCTTCACCATCTCCGCCGTTGCCATTCCAGCCATCGGCTCCATTTCCACCGCTCACGCTTAGCGTTCCTTCAACGGTGATACCCCCTTTGGCCAAGATTACAATTACACCGCCTGCTCCTCCGCCGCTTCCAACAATGCCTCTTCCGGGAATTTGCGGATTCGTTCCGTCGCTGCCGTTGGCTGTAATAACGGCTCCGCCGGCAATAAGAACTTGGCCTTTGGCCAGCAGAATCAAGCCGCCTCCGCCTTCTCCGCCGCTCCCCTGAAGCACCCGGCTTCCTGCACCGCCGGCAGCGGCCTCGGGAATTACCTGAGCAGCCTGCAGGGAAGCAAGCCCGATTCCGCCGTTATACGGTCCTGCGTCCGCAACCGATATGCCGAAGTTCGGGGTTCCGTTGCCTGAGTCCGCGGCCCCCGTAAGGACTTGAACCGTACCGGTAACCATAATATCTCCCGTCGACAGCAGCGTGATGCCGCTAGGAAGAATGAGAGTCCCGGCAATTTCAATTCTGGAAAATTGCAGGTTCAATCCTGCGGGCAGCGCAGCAAGCCCGCCGGGGGTGCTCAGGTCCAGCACTTGTCCGCTGGCGACAAGAAGCTCTCCGGCAGAGCCGTCCCCGTAAATGGCCAGCGCACCGTCAGCTCCTTGCGGCCCGGGCGCACCTATTGGTCCCTGTGGCCCTGGAAAGCCTTGAGGCCCCCGAAGACCTCGGCGCCCTCGTAAACCCCGCAGCCCCCGGAGTTTTCTAAGCCTGATCATTTTCAGCTTAAGAGGCTGGCATCTTAATTTCTTTGTCCTTGCTTTAACGGGACATCTTCCTCGAGGTGCGGCTTTCCTTCGGCAAACCAGGTTCTTTTTGCAGCACAACATATGACCATAACCTCCTCCCGCTATTTGACTCAGTGTATGCGCCGAAAGCAGACAAGAAGTGGTCACGTGACTATGAAGCAGCCTATTTACACCGATTTATGATCAGGGCCGGGGCGGGAATATTCCCTGCAAGGAAATACAGTAATTAAGCACAAGAAAAGGCTGCATATTATTGTGCGGCTGATTGCCGCCAACCGCAGCTATCGCGCTCGGACTCATCGGCGAGTTCCCGGATTGGTTATAAGTGAGGCTATCGGCCAATGCCCATGTGCTGTTGGCAGGAAGAACGGTATTAGCGGCCTCCGAGCTTCCAACCGCTTGGTGGGTATGGCTTGGCATTTCAGCAATAGTAAGAGTATGCAGCTCTTCTCCTCCGGCCTGGCCAATTTCATCCGTTGTTCTTCGATGGATGGCCACTCTGCGTCTCAAATCGGGCAGTGCAAAATGGGTGGTCCCATTACCGCCATACATGAATCCCAGCAGGGAAAACAAGGGCTGGTTTTGGTTGATCGGCAGCAACTGACCGTCACAGAATGCCCATCCTACGGGTGCATAGTTAAAAGCAAACAATCGAATTTCGCCTAAAAATGGATCAGCCATCTAAGTTCCTCCTATTCTTGTTGATTTCCATACCATTCCATAACGGCGTAAAGTTCCTTACTCCCTACCGGATAAAAACCTAAGCGTTCGTACAAAGAGACGGCGGGATTGGAACGGATGACTTGTAGCCGAACAGGCTTCCCGTGCGTTTCGGCTCTCTTCTGCAGCTCTTTCAAGAAAGCGGTACCGATCCCGGCATTTCGGTACTCCGGCAGAAGGGAAATATCGATCAGTCGTATCTCTTGAGGTGATTCGTTCAAGATGATTCTCCCTATCCTTACGCCTTGCTTGTAGAGAATGCTGTATTGGGCCCAAGGATACTGAAGCCTATAGGACCGCTGCTGCAGATCAAACTGCATGCGCAAGAACCCGTCCCGTTCCTCGTCCCCCCAGCCCCAGGCAGTTACTTCTTCAAGACGTGTACTGCGGTACACTTCGTAGAGAAATGCTTCGTCTTCCGTCGTGGCATCAACTAACGTCACCATTGACCAGCAACAATCCTTCCCCTGAGATTTGGTATAGTCTATGCGAGCCTATCCATGTGAGGCACAGGATGTCATACGGTGCGGGACAAAAATATCTGACCTTTTATCGTTCTTAAGTAATAGATAAAAATCGTGCTGGGAAGAATAGGAACATCGGATTTTTGCCCATGGAGGCGAGTCAGGAAGAAATGGTGCATTAATTGCGCTATAATAGAAAGAAAGTCGCAAGCAAAGGCAGGTGGTATTATGGCAAATACCCATGTATACACGAGGCGGGAGGAGATCGCTAACGCCGCTATTCACGGCTTCGGGGCTGTGCTCAGCGTGGCTGCTCTCGTTCTGCTGATTGTATTCGCCAGTTTACAAGGAACCGCGCTGCATGTCGTAAGCTTCGTTGTTTACGGAGTGACCATGCTGCTGCTTTACCTGAGCTCAACGCTCGTCCACAGCTTCCCGGAGGGGAAGGTTAAAGATCTGTTCGAAATCTTCGACCATTCGGCCATTTACTTGTTTATCGCCGGCACCTATACCCCGATACTGCTTCATGTCGTGCAGGGAACGCTGGGTTGGGTCTTGTTCGGAGTGATATGGGGCATCGCAGCTTTGGGAGTGCTGTTCAAGTCCTTCTTTACGAAGCAATTTTTGTTTACCTCCACGATTCTCTATATCGCCATGGGATGGCTGATTGTGTTCGCCTGGCAGCCTCTCGTTGCCAATTTAAGCGGAACGGGATTGACTCTGCTCGTTGTCGGAGGTGTATTCTATACCGCGGGGACGGTTTTCTACGTTTGGCGGAGCTTCCCTTACCACCATGCGATTTGGCATCTATTCGTACTCGCAGGCTCCATCTTCCACTTCTTCGCGATCCTGCTGCATGTTCTTCCCTAGTACATAAGGCGCTAACCGGTTTCCGATTCCATCCGGTTCGGATTACGGCAGCGCCTTATTTTAAGTTTCACCTATGCCTGTTCTTATATTTCATCGGTAACCGCGCCTGCCCAAAGGACGGCGATATCCGTTTATCCTTGATGGAGAAGCTGGCCGCTGTAAGTCATTCCCGTTTATTCCTCCGATTCCAGAGCATGCACCAGTCGGGGCCAATGGATTTGGAACGGCCGGTTTGATTGTAACGGAACCTAGAGACCTTAACTGCTCCAAAAAGGCCTTTCGCTACCGTTTAACGGACTCAGATGACCTTATTCCGAAGAAATACACGTGAAATTAGTAAGATTCTATGAAATAAGCGCATTTGTTTCCGTTAATTTAAAAAAACAGCTTATTTAGACGAAATAGGGTCTCTCATGTCCGTTACATTTTCAATGATCCTGTGCAAAACCATGGGGCCTTATCGCTAGAACAGTCACTCTATAGTTCGTCTTTTCTATCATTAATCGATAGCCAAATATATTGAGGTTATTCTATAGATTCTATCAAATGGAGGGGACGGGAAGAAATATGGTTATTATTATAGTTCAAGTGATTCTAATCGTTATGTTCGGGATATCGGTTACGATGAAGCTGCTGCGCACACGATCCATGGTTCAGCATTGGAAGGAATATCGTTATCCCATGTGGTTCATGAATGTCGTTGCTTTGTTGGAGTTAGCCGGTGTCATTGGACTCCTGGCGGCTTTCTAGGTTCCGGTCCTCCTGAAAGCTTCCGCTGATCTCCTGATCATTCTTATGCTGGGGGCTATTCACGCTCACCTGGTCAGGGCCAAACATAGGCCCATTATGGCATTGAATGCTTGTGCCATGCTAATATTATCTATTGTAATTATTGTACTGGAGGGTTCCGCCGGAATGTAAAATAATGGAACAACACCGTTCGGCAAACAAATTCGTAACTACAGAAAAGAGGGCTGTTTTTTGTCCAAATTTGAGCAATTGGGAATAGGCGCCGAATGGTGCGCAATATTACGGGCTAATGGAATCGGTCAGCCGACCCCGATTCAGGAGCGGGCCATCCCCGTCCTGCTGTCCGGGAGAGATGTGATCGCAAGGGCCCAGACGGGTACGGGCAAAACGCTTGCCTTCCTGCTCCCCATTCTTCAGCGGTTAAATCCGGAAGCGGAAGGCGTTCAAGCGTTAATCATGACACCGACACGGGAGCTGGCTCTGCAGATAACGAGCGAGGTCAACAAGCTGCTGGTCCATCAGGATCGTTCATCCGTCCTCTGCGTATACGGCGGGCAGGATGTGGAGCGCCAGCTTAGGAAGCTGCAGGGTAATATTTCGATCATCGTTGCCACTCCGGGCAGACTTCTCGATCATCTGCGGAGAGGAACCGTTCAGTTGTCCTCTGTGTCCATGTTCGTTCTGGACGAAGCGGACCAGATGCTGCATATCGGGTTTCTGAACGAGGTGGAGGATATTATCCGGCAGCTTCCCGCCCACCGGCAGACGATGCTCTTCTCCGCGACGATGCCGGAATCCGTACGGAGGCTGGCCAGCCGCTATATGCGCGAGCCTGTATCGGTGCAGGTAGAGGATCGGCAGATTACGGTGAAAGAAATTCGGCAGTCCGTGGTCGAAACGACGGATCGGGGCAAGCTGGCTGCGCTTCGTCAGCTGATCGATCAATACCGGCCTTACCTGGCCATCGTATTCTGCCGGACCAAGCGAAGGGTCAGCAAGCTGAATGCGGAGCTGCAGCAATACGGGTATGCGACGGACGAGCTTCACGGGGATCTGTCCCAGGCCAAACGGGAGCAAGTCATGGAACGGTTCCGCGAGGCCAAGCTCCAACTGTTAATCGCTACGGATGTCGCTGCAAGGGGACTCGATGTTGAAGGAGTCACACACGTATTCAACTATGACATACCTCCCGATACGGAAAGCTACATTCACCGGATAGGACGGACCGGCAGGGCCGGCGGGCAGGGAGTGGCCGTAACGCTGGTGACTCCCAAGGATCGGGCGGCTTTGTTGGCTATAGAACGGGGAGTACGGATGCCGATCCGCAGGACATCACTGGACGCTGCGGAAAGGCAGGAGGGTCGGAATGCTGGCCGGAGCGATAGGAAACCGCAGGCCGGTGGCCAAGAGGACCGGGCGCGGCCGGTAAGCAAGGGACGCTTGCGAAGCGGGCGTCAACGAACGGAGGCTAACCCGGGCGCGGGCGGAGCGAAAGCAGCCCGGTCTGACGGGCATCCCGGGAAGCGGGCCAAGGCCGATACCGGCTTAAGCCGCAGCCGGAAGCCGGGCTCTTCACGCACCGAGGCAAGGGGCGGCGCAGGTGGCCGTCCGCGTACCGCAGGCAAGAGGGGACGCCGCTAGAGCTTCAGGCGGCGCCCTCTGACAGGAGCGGTCCATCCACGGCCCGTTCCACATCGCTGGCTAGTGGGACAACTCCAGGAGCGGCCCGCCGCATTCCGCTCCCGTAGCAGTGAGCCGCCTGACGATGACGGGCTCCAGAAGCTTCGGCAGCAGAGAGGCGGCCGTTATTACCCTTTGGCCGCCTGTCCATACTGGCTCCGGTACTGTCCGGGAGTCATGCCCGTCTGCTTGCGGAAGAACCGGATAAAATTTTGCGGATTGTTATATCTGAGCTTCTGGGCGATGTCTTTAATCGGCATGTCGGTTCCGGTCAACCATTCCTTGGCCATATGGAACCGGTGCATCGATAAATAATCGCTGAAGGACATGTTCGTTTCCTTCTTGAACACGCTGCTTAAATAGAAGGCGTTATAGTGCAGGCGGGACGCGCATTCCTCCAGGGTGAGATCCTTGTCATAATCCTTATGAATCATATCGATAATCTGCTCGGACAGATTGTGATATTGAGAATCCCTGCGGTCCCCGAACACCTGGATCAGGGGGCGAATGACGCTCGACAGAAACCAGGCCTCAATTTCCGCGCTGACATAGAGCTGGAGCAGCTCATGGTGCAAAGATCGGCCCTCGGGAACGAATTGCGGCAGCCGGATTCCAGCCTCCTGCACGACGATCAGCAGATCGTTCAACAACCGGAGCAGCGAAATCTGGTATTCATGCGGCGAACGGTCCCGATGGAACACCTCGTTCAACCATTCCCTCAACAGCTCCGAGGCTTTCTCCTCATCCGCCAGTTTAATCGAATCGATCAGCTCGTTCTCAATCTGCCGGGGATACGAGTAGATCAGCGTATGTTTCCCCTGGTTAATGTTGGAATACGGGATAATGACCCCTTTGCCCAGCTTCATTCGATGCTTCAGAGCTTCCAAGCCTTCTCTATATGCCCTGGGCGCCTTGGACAGCAGCTTGAACGGAAGGCTCGTTCCAATGCTTACCTCCAGATCCAGGAAAGTATTGATTTTCTGCTGAATCGATTCCGTCATATCGTAAATATAGTTGTTAAACAGATCCAGATCGTTTATCTCGCTGCCAATGAGTGTTACTTGCGTCTGATCTACGATAACCGGCGCCAGTCTGTTCTCGGGCGGAACGATTTCCTCCACTATGTTATTGGCTGCGAACAACAGCAGATCCAGATCCTTCGCTTCATAACGGGTCTGCTCCCACAGATCGATCTGCAGAGTGAGAACGATCATATAATCCCATTCCTTGGCGCAGGCGGAGTAGCCGTACAGGTTCATTTTATCCTCCAGCTCCGCCCGGCTCAGATGCCCTTGATATAATTTATTGAGGAAAAGGGAGCGCATCTGCAGCAAGCTTTGCGACAGCTCATGCTTCAAATTGGAATTGGACTGAAATAAATCCTCGATATGATCATTGATCATTTGCAGCTCGTCCTTCTTCTTGACGGCCATTTCAGGCAGCCGTTCCGATATCGCTTTTATGATACCGCGAATCGGTGTATACATTTTGCGGCTGCCGAGCCAGACGAAGCAGACGGATGCAGCGATAATAGCCAGACAGACGTAGAACGTAAACCAGCCGATCGCCTTGGCCTCCTTCGTAATCTGCTGGATTTCGGTGAAAGAAACATAGATCCAGCCGTTGAAATCCGACTGTACGTAGGTTACCGTAAATTCTCCGCTGCCTGCAGCGGTCTTGAATTGCCCCACCTTGTTATCAAAAAAGTCCAGATCCTCGGGCTCAATCTGTTGGGTGGCGAGAACCGATTGCCCGATCATGGAATGATCCGGATGGATCAGAATGCGGTAGTCACTGTCCAGGATCATCATTTCCCGGGAACCGGAATTGTCTGATAGAATAGGGGACAAGCTGCAGCTCGGAATGTTGGCTATAGCCAGTCCCCGCTTATCCGAACTGAGATTGGGCAGCTTCTTAATAAGTGTAATAATTTGCCGGCAGTTATAGGATTCGGTGTCGGAAGACCCCAGTCCCTTGTTATCGAGCAGGACCCAATTCGAATTATATGGCAGGGACATGAAGTCAAGCAGCGTCTTCTGTTCCGGATACTCCTGCAGCTTGTACAGTCCCTGGTTGTTAATCACCCACTGATCGGCTGTGTTAACCAGAAGGATATCGGTGACCTTCGTATCGAAGGACTGCAGATGGCTGAGCTCCTTCCTCAGGCTATTGTATAGTTGAAAGTCGTAGAACGTAATAGGGCGGTAAAGCGCCTCCTGAACTAGAGTCGAGTTGATGACGTGATTCAGCGATTGATCCAATGTTTTAAGAATTTGCTCCATATTGCCGTTCATTTGCTTCATAAGCTGAATGTTGCTCTCGTTAACCTGCTGTTGAATGGAGTCGGCAGATTTGATGTATGAGAAGAAGCCGAGGAACAGAACGGGAATAATACATAACGCGCAGCCGAAAATAACCATTTTTGTATATAAGCTGTATTTGCTCAATGAAATCTTCTCCTGCCGTTCAAGTAGTATCCTCATTCTAGGTGAAAACGCAAACATTGGGCAATAATCATTTTTGAGAAAATAATCATTGGATTAGATTTCGATAATCCGGACTCGGTTCCTGAATAATCAGCAGATCATTTCCCCGGAACCTGTCCATTCGCTCCGGTGTAAAAGCCAATCTTATCGTATGAAGCCCCGATTGCCCCTTCTATCCGGCCTCTTCCCATACTCCCCCTTATGGCCCCTCCACTCAACGATTAACAGATAGGATCTTATTCGGGGATTATGTACGTAATTGCCGGTTTTCGTTATGGTTAGGAAAGCAAGGCTCCATCGTAAAAATTTATGTACAAGGAGGTCACATGAATTGGGAAAGAAAGCAGCAGTCTGGAAATATGGAAACGGTTTAATCGCTGCGGCTGCAGCCGTATCTTTGTTGGCGGGCTGCGGTGCCGGAGGAGGGCAGCAAGCGGGGGATAAGGAACCTGCGCAGCAGCAGGGTAGTGCCCCGAAAGGCCCCGTTAAGATCAGTATGATGGCGAATCTGCATACCCCTGAGGTCCCGTCCGACCTGATTGAAAAAATGGTAGAAGAGAAGACCAATACAGAACTGGACATTCAGTGGGTGCCGGACGGCAGCTATGAAGAGAAGCTGAACGCTTCCTTCGCCACCGGTACGCTGCCCCAAGCCGTATATATGAAGAATCAGAGCACTTTGATTCTGTTCAAGGACGCGATTCGGGACGGACAATTCTGGGAGATCGGTCCGCTGCTCAAGGATTATCCGAATCTGAGCAAATTGAATCCGGCCGTCCTGCACAATACTTCGGTAGATGGCAAAATCTATGCGCTCTACCAGGAGAGGCCTCTATCGCGGCAAGGGATCATCTATCGGAAGGATTGGGCGGATAAGCTGGGTCTGAGCGAGCCTAAGAACACCGACGAGCTGTACCAAATGCTGAAGAGCTTCACCGAAGGCGATCCTAACGGAAGCGGGAAGAAGGATACGATCGGACTGACAGACCGCAGTGATTTGATCTACGGTGCCTTCAAGACGGTCAGCTCTTACTTCGGAACGCCGAATAACTGGGGCGAAGAGGACGGGAAGCTCATTCCGGAGTTTATGCATCCCGGGTATATGGAGACGATGAAATTTTTCAAGAAGCTTCATCAGGAAGGGCTGATTAATCAGGATTTCCCTGTTACGAGCAAGACGGATCAGCAGAATCTGTTTATTACCGGTGTGGCCGGAATGTACATCGGAGCTATGGGAGATGTCGTCAGTCTGCATCAGAAAATGGTAGACATCAATCCCGACATTGAGCTGGAGGTGCATAACCGGGTGGAAGGACCGGACGGGAAGTTAGGCGTCTGGGCCATCCCCGGCTACGGATCGGCTGTCCTGTTCCCGAAATCTTCCGTGAAGACAGAGGAGGATTTAAGGAATATCCTGGACTTTTATGACAAGCTGATGGCCCCGGAGCTGACCAACCTGATTTATTACGGGGTGGAGGGCACGCACTATAACGTAGTGGAAGGGAAGGCGTCCGTCGTGGACGACACCAAGCTGACCGACCGCGAAGTGAAGCCGTATCAGGCAATCATGATCGGCGGCCCGAGCACGATTGACATGCTGGAGGGCTACTTCAAGCTGCCGGTCAAGGCGAAAGCGGAAGAGCTGACCGTCGATAACGAAAACTTCCTGATTCACGATCCGGCCGCTCCTCTCGATTCACCGACCTATACCGAGAGGGGGGTCCGTCTGCAGGAAATCATCAAGGATGCCACTTATAACTTCATCCTGGGCAAATTGGATGAGGCCGGTTTCCAGGGCGAGGTGGACCGATGGCTCAAGGAAGGCGGCAATCAGATTATAGAAGAGTTTAATGCATCTTATCAGATGGCCAAAAGCAACGGGTGATTTCTCCAAGAGGGGAGGATCGGCCCGATAGGCCAAAAACAAACATATGAATGGAATTTTAATTGAATGAGTTCTAAACAGGCTGTTGGAGAATTCGACAGCCTGTCCATCTTCTGGTTACGGGAAAGGAAGAATCGGTCATGAGCGAAGCAGCGGTGCAGAACGTCAAGACATCGAAGCCGGCGGCCAAGTCGGGCCTCATGAGGAGAATAGTCAAAAACCGTGCGATCTACCTGATGATTTTGCCGGGTTTAATCTATTTCGTTATTTTTAAATATATTCCCATGGGCGGATTGGTCATTGCTTTCCAGGACTACAAGCCCTACCTTGGGATGACCGGCAGTCCGTGGGTCGGTTTCAAGCATTTTGAACGGCTGTTTGCCGAGCCGATGTTTTTTACCATTTTGAAAAATACGCTGGTCTTGTTTTTATTGAACCTGCTGATTTATTTTCCGGTACCGATTCTGCTGGCACTGATGCTCAATGAAGTCCGGCTCAATGCCTATAAGCGGTTCGTCCAGACATTGATTTATATTCCCCATTTCATGTCGTGGGTCATCATTGTAGCTATTACCTTCGTTATGCTGTCGGTGGACCGGGGAATTATTAACGAAATCTTCGCCATGCTCGGCTATGAGAAAATCAATTTTCTTATGAGCAGCGGCTGGTTCAGGCCTCTTTATATTTTGCAGGTCATATGGCGTGAGGCCGGCTGGGGGACCATCATCTATTTGGCAGCCATGGCTGCTATCGATCCCCAATTATATGAGGCGGCCCGAATGGACGGAGCCAACCGTTTTCGGCAAATTTGGCATATTACCCTGCCTTCGATCCGCAGCGTCATCGTCGTCCTGCTGATTCTCAAGATCGGGGATGTGCTGGAGCTCGGATTCGAGCATGTCTATCTGCTCCTGAATTCGATGAACCGGGAGGTTGCGGAAATTTTCGATACGTTCGTATATACGGCCGGTTTAAAGCAGGGGCAGTACAGCTTCAGCACGGCGGTAGGCTTCTTCAAATCGTTCGTCGGATTGATCTTGGTCGTCCTGGCGAATTGGCTGGCCAAAAAAGTAGGTGAGGAAGGAATTTTCTGAAGATTCGAAAGGATGGGGCTGTCGTTTAAGTCGAGACGAAGCCGCATTTCCTTGATTCTAAAGCATATGGAGGATTGGACATCATGCTTCAAGACAAATCGTGGGCCAGCCGGCTGTTCGATGCCGTCAACTACACGCTTCTGTTTATCATTGCGATGATTACGGTCATCCCTTTCTTGCATGTCATCGCCGGTTCATTCACTACGGTGCAGGAGCTGGCGCAGAAACGCTTCGTGCTGTTTCCGACCGTATTCTCGCTTGATGCTTACCGCTACATCTTCTCGACGAACGTGCTAGTCAAGGCTTTGGGAGTATCTGTCGGCGTCACCTTGTTCGGGACGCTGTTCAGCATGTTCCTGACATCCCTGATGGCCTACGGACTGGCCAGACGGAATCTGGACGGGCGCAATCTGATCATGTTCCTGGTCGTCTTCACGATGCTGTTTAACGGCGGGATGATTCCCACTTTCCTGATTGTCAAAGGAATGGGGCTGATCGATTCCTATTTGGCCCTGATCATACCGAGTGCCATCAACGCGTTTAACCTGATCATCATGCGGAATTTCTTCCAGAACCTGCCGGATGGTCTGGAGGAATCCGCGAGGATAGACGGCTGCAGCGACTGGGGGATTCTGTTCCGCATCGTGATTCCCTTGTCCATGCCGGCTATCGCGACCATTTCGCTGTTCTACGCGGTCACTTATTGGAACACCTACATGACGGCGATTCTCTACCTGAATGATGCCGCGAAATGGCCTGTACAAATCATTCTGCGGCAAATCGTCATTCTCGCCAGCGGAATATCCGCGGATACATCCGGCTTCGATGACGGCTTCATCGCCCCTCCGGAGCAAACGGTCAAGATGGCCGTAATCGTCGTCGCCACCCTGCCGGTGCTTCTCGTTTATCCGTTTCTGCAGAAGCATTTTGCCAAGGGGGCGCTGTTGGGATCGATTAAAGGCTAGAACGTGCATCTAAGCAGACAATAGAGGAGTGTAGTTTTACTATGAACAAGCTTGATCCAAACGTAACGCGTACGGATTATTCTCCCATTCAGTGGGCCGGGGCGGCCTGTGACGCCTTGATGGCGGCTTATCGCCCGGAACGGCTTCCTCCGGAGAATCGCTGGCATTACCACCAGGGTGTGTTCCTGTACGGAATGCTCCAGGTGTGGCGGCAAACCGGAGAGGAAATCTATTTGACCTATCCTAAGGAATATGTGGATCGACTGATCGATGAGGAAGGCAATTTCTACTTCGCGAGAGATGAATTGGACGCCATCATGCCGGGCTTGCTGCTCTTCACGCTGGATGAGCGGTACGGCGAAGCCAGATACCGGATAGCCGCCGACAAGCTCAGGCAATTGTTCACGACGCTCAACCGGACCTCCGAAGGAGGGATCTGGCACAAGGATAAGTATCCTTACCAGATGTGGCTGGACGGGCTCTATATGGGCGGCGTGTTTGCGTTAAAATATGCCGCGCAATACGGGGATGATACGCTAATCGATTTGACGCTTCATCAGGAGAAGCTGATGCGTAAGTATATGAAAGATGAAAGGAGCGGGCTGCTGTACCATGCCTGGGACGAGAAGAGAAGCTTTCCCTGGGCCGACCCCGTAACCGGATGTTCTCCGGAGTTCTGGAGCCGGTCTCTGGGCTGGTACGGGATGGCGCTGGCCGACTTCCTGGATCTCGTTCCCGCGTCCCATCCGGGGCGTGCAGAGCTTGAAGCGGCTTTAAGCTCCTTCGTAAGCGCCATAACCCGATATCAGGACCGGGAAAGCGGGCTCTGGTTCCAGGTGGTGGACAAAGGGCAGCTTCCCGATAATTGGCTGGAGACGTCAGGCACCAGTCTGTTCGTCTACACGATCGCCAAAGCGATCAAGCACGGCTGCGCAGGCAGAGAGCAGCTGCAGTCGGCATGGGCCGGCTACGAAGGGCTGCTGAGCAGGCTGCGGTTTAATGATCAGGGTCATGTGATCATTCCCGATATTTGCATAGGAACCTCCGCAGGCGACTATGCCAACTATGTGACCCGTCCGGTACAGGACAATGACCTGCACGGGGTCGGCGCGTTTATTCTGGCTTGTACGGAGATGGAGAGTCTGGATAGGCCTTGAAAAGCCCTGAAAAGCCTTGAAAAGCCTTGAAAAGCCTTGAAAAGCCTTGAAAAGCCCAAGGTGGCAGGATGGTACAGGACGGAAGCCGCCTTTCTTGCGAAACATAGCAACGTTATTGGGGGGAGATGAAGCTCCCCTTACCAACGGAACATCGAAATCGCTGTTCAGCCCCATGGCCGTTCCATTTCTAACGAAACATAGAAACGCTATTTGCCCAGAAGGAGCTCTCCTTTCCAACGAGAACATCGAAATCGCTGTTCAGCCCCATGGCCGTTCCATTTCTAACGAAACATAGAAGCGCTATTTGCCCCAAAAGAGCTTTCCCCGTTTTCTAACGAAACTACCGATCGCTATTCATCAAAATAGAGGGTTATGGGGCAGTCTTTCACCCTAATAACGATTTCGAGTTTCGTTAAATTTTTGAAAAGTATCGTTTTTGACGGAATAGCGGTCCATAAGAGGCTGTCGATTCATTGTTGGAAAGGCGTTTAACAGGATGTTGCACTTAGTGAAAAATCCAACAGTGAAAACGTAACGGATCTGAAAGACCCTATTTCGTCAAAATAAGCCGTTATTTTAGACTAACGGACCTAGACGCCCTTATTTCATTGAAATCCTCATACTTTCGCCTGCATTCTTTGGAATAAGGTCATCCGATTCCGTTAAAATGACCGAAAGGCCCTTTTGGAGCGAATAAGGTCTCTGGGGTCCGTTAAAACCAAACCGTGCAGGATTTTCGCATGATCTTTGGTTGAACAGCATTAATCGACAGTCTCCATAAGTTCGTTAGCGAGCCTGAATCCGGCTAATCCTTTCTGCGTCGTGCTTGGCAAATGTAAGCCTTGGGTCGGGGGCTTCCCCACACAAATGGCCAGGGAGAATACAGCGAGTGTTAGTGGGAATTTACCCACTAGCCTCGCTTTTTTTCTTTCGTGGTTTGTTGGCTAAGCCTCTCAATCGGTTTGAAACTAATTTTAAGATACTCCGCCCGGATGTTAAGAAAAAAATGGATGTCCAGGGGTAGCGGAAGAGGCTGTAGAATGTTATGTTTCATAAGAGGAGCCCGAATCCATTTTTTAGCGTAACAAGGCTTACGATGATCCGGAACTGTCTCTTATACGGGCTGAAAATGAAACCTAAGATTTATACCTTATATTAACAGGGAGAAGGTGTGGGTTATTCTACTATTATTAATCATAAGCCTCTTTTTGATCGCCTGCCTGGTTACCGGCTTGCCTGTGCTATTAATCTGGATATCGAAAAATGCCATTTTGCGCTGGACCGGGTTTCTTATATTGCTGGCGATAGGGTATGCCGGGTTCTCCATTATGTCCCGTATGACCTTGTCCACATCGAGCCGATTATCGAACGGGAATCCGGCCCTTCTTTTTCTCATGCTTCTTTTCGTTCCCTTACTGACACTGGCTGTTGTCGTTGCTTATCATAGCTATCGCTTTCTTCAAACTCGACATAGGCTGCCAATGACCTGCGGCTTTATCATCTTATTGCTGGTTTCGATAGCCTTCTTATGGTTGAGGCTTCGCGCCCGTGGAATTCATTACGTAAATGATCATCTGGGCGGATTACCTTCCAATCCCGCATCCGTTATCTTTAACAAAGGATGGTTTAATGAATATACCTACAACTTGTTTTTTAACGGCTATTCCTATATTCTTTGTATTTGCATTTTCCTGTTGGCCGGTTGTTTAATGGCGGTATCGCGGGTACTGAAGTCGACAACTTAATGTTAGTGAGAAGCCCGGTAAAAGCGAAAATCCATAACCGACTAACCGGTGGAACCTATATTGCTTTAGGATTACTTACTGCCCTTGCCAAGCCGCAAAAATGATATGATTAAGCCTCGTCGACCCCTTCGAGCTCGGGCAACCCCGCCTTTCGCCGCTGCTCGATGATATACTGAACGTACCATTCGGGATTTTCGGTGTTTCGCCGGATGGAACGGATGGTGCGCAGCCAATCCTCGTTCCAGCTCATTCCGTTGGACAACTTATGCCCCCGTTTCTCCATTGCAATAGTCTGGTCATAAGCAAAAGCCGCATCCGCCCGCATTCGCGGTGTATCCAGCAGGATAATTTTCCCCTGGGCATCTCTCTTGTAATCGAACTCCTTATAAGCGCTGCTCTTGAGTATGCGATTCGTGCCAAGACAGCCAAGATCCCGGCAGCCGCAAGCCATACCCACAATCCTCCGCCCATCATTCGCACCTCCAATAAGGAAATGGATGTACCGCATTTACGGTCTAAGCACTTCTATTTTATTTTATATTTTACCGGAGATGTGGAAAAAAGTTTTTTAGTTTTTTTTTGATTATTCCGCTTCTTTAAGGTTGATGGTATAGTAAGCTTTTGGGTAAATTAGGATAAAGCTTCAATTTTATTTTATTACGGGAGTCGTAGTCTATGGAGAATTCAACCTCGCTCACATCTTTAATGATCGTTGTGGCCATCGCTTTTCTCGTTCCCATCCTGCTGCATCAGTTGAAGCTGCGGGCGCTGCCCGTTGTGGTTGCGGAGATTGTGGCGGGCCTTGTCATCGGCAAAAGCGGATTCGATCTCGTAACCGAGGATCAATGGCTCAGTTTGTTGTCGCTGTTAGGTTTTATCTATTTAATGTTTCTTAGCGGAGTCGAAATCGATTTCTCTTCTTTTCGCAAGACGGGAGGCCGCGGCAAGGAGCCCAATCCGCTGGTCATCTCCATTCTGATCTTTGTTCTTATTCTACTGCTGTCTTACGGCTTGTCTTACGGACTTATGCTGCTGGGCTTTGTTACGGAGCCTTATTTGATGACGCTCATTATCGCTACAATTTCTCTTGGTGTTGTCATGCCGGTGCTGAAGGAGAAGAAAATGATGGATACGGGTCTGGGCCAAACGGTTCTGCTCGTGACGGTCATTTCCGACTTCGTGACGATGATCCTGCTTGCCGTTTATTTGAGCGCACTGGCTCACGATGTGACGAAAATGCTGCTTCTGCTTCTGTTCTTCCTGCTTGTCTTCGTATTTTATTTCTTCTTCCGGCGGTTCACGAACAAAGGCTGGTTTGCCATATTGGGCAAAGGAACGGTTCAGTTGGGCACACGCGCTGTGTTTGCGCTGATTTTGCTGTTCGTGGTCATGTCCGAAACGCTGGGTGTAGAAAATATTCTGGGCGCCTTCCTGGCAGGAGTCATCGTTTCGCTGCTGATGCCCAACCGGGAGTTTGCCCACCAGTTGGACACATTCGGGTACGGCTTTCTGATTCCGATCTTCTTCGTAATGGTCGGAGTTAATCTGGACCTGTGGTCCTTATTCGCGGATCCGAGTATTCTCCTGCTCATTCCGCTTCTGATCTTTGCCATCTTTATTTCCAAAATGATCCCGTCCCTGCTGCTGAACATTTGGTATCCGTGGCGCAAAGTACTCGGTTCGGGGCTGCTGATGTCATCCACTCTCAGCCTGGTCATCGCCGCTTCGACGATCGCGCTCGAGATGGGAATCATTGACGAGCATCTCCATGGGGCCCTTATTCTCGAAGCCATCCTGACCTGTCTGCTATTCCCCGTCCTGTTCAATAAAGTGTATCCCAACGAAGCAGATAAGCGGACACGGGTCTCCATTGTCGGAATTAATCACGTAACGATGCCGGTAACCCGGGATTTGATCAAGGAAGGCTATGATATCCGTCTATATACCTCGCAGACCGGCTCGGAGGAAGAACGGAGTAATTGGAACCCGGAAACGGCCGGACAGAGCTTGAAGGTGGAGGAAGTGACCCTGGATAGCCGGGAGCTGGAGGAACGGGGAGTGTATGACACCGATATCATCGTATTCGGAAGCATGGATGATGACGCGAATATCCGCTTGGCGGAGCATGCCGGCAGTCTGGGGCTGGAACGGATTATTGTCAGGGTAGAGGATCCGGAGAAGCAGGAGATGGCGCAGCGCCAGGGAATGGCGGTCTTCTCCACTCTGTATGCCTCGCGAATTTTGCTGAAGGCGCTGATTGAGCATCCGAGCGCGGTGAAGCTGATCACCCAGCAGGATGATTCCTTGCAGGAAATCCGCATGAATAATCCGGCTTACCATAATTCCTTCCTGCGGGACTTGTCTTTCCTCAAGCGGGTGCTGGTCTTAAGAATTTACCGGGGCGAATCGTTCATTATTCCTCATGGCAATACGCAGATTCAAGTCGGGGACAGGCTCCTGGCCAGCGGCGAAGCCGAGCAGATGCACATGGTTAAGAGGCATCTGGAGTAGGTTTACACTGCTTATAACGAAGCAATTTTCATGGAAGCCCGATAATTTGTGAAAGATGCTCATAAATTTCTCAAATTTCAGGATCATTCTGCCGATAATCCTTTAGTAATATAAAAAAGGTTGAAGTAGGTCTGATGTCCTAAAGCCTTGGATAGAAGGGGGCAAGTATTCGGATGAAGTGAGAAACTGTTTCGTTTATAATCCTCCGTTGAACCGTCTGTCTTGCAGCGCCGCATGACAGGGCGCCCGGAAGGCAATTCACAGGCGGGGAAGAGGGGGATATTCTGCATGCGTGCTGGTATGCAGATGGCGCGCCAGAAGCGCATGAGTTCAGAATTTAGTCAGGAGGAGAAGGAGAATGAGTCAACCCGGTAAAGAATTAAGTCCAATCAGAGTGGGGAATGAAATTGTTATCCCGGATAACCCCGTCTCTCACTTTTTGTTCAGCAGTACAAGATCAGCGATAATTTGGCTGGTCATTCGCTTGTATCTCGGATATCAATGGATTAAAGCCGGATGGGGCAAGGTGACCAGCGAGGTCTGGACGGGGCAGAAAGCCGGTACGGCAATCGAGGGCTTTGTCCGAGGGGCGTTGGCCAAGGCGGAGGAAGGAAAAGACGTAACCGGATGGTATGCTTCCTTCCTGCAGGATTTTGTGCTGCCGAATGCGAAAGTATTCTCCTTTATGGTAGCTTATGGAGAGGTGCTTGTAGGCTTGGGACTTATTGTCGGATTGCTGACCGGAATTGCCGCCTTTTTCGGCGGGCTGATGAACGCCGCCTTCTTGTTTGCCGGTACGGTCAGCACCAATCCGTTGTTTTTTATACTGGCGACCTGGCTGGTGCTGGCATGGAAAGTGGCCGGCTGGTACGGAGTGGACCGTTGGGCGCTGCAGTATCTGGGCACCCCTTGGCACCGTAAGTAACACTAGGGTTGTCGGTCAGAATCATCATCAACGTACATAGAAAAACCCGGAGTGCACCGCTGAACGGTCCTCCGGGTTTTTGCTCCTGTTGTTGGTCTAGAACGATTGAGCCGCTTGAGCGGACTGTTCAATCCCCTTCTGAATAAGGTCGGCCGCTTTGTCCGGGAACTGATTATGCCCTTCGACGATAACTGTAGTGAAGTCTGTAAACCCGAACTGCTGCAGGTTCATTGTTACGAAATTGACGGCCATTTCGTGTGCGGCGGCAGGTCCTTCAGAATAGATTCCGCCTCTGGCGTTCAGAATTGCGGCTTTCCGGCCAGTGACCAAGCCTACAGGCCCTTCCGGCGTGTAACGGAACGTCTGTCCTGCCTGGTTTAAGTAATCGATATAGGTATGCAGAGGGGCGGGAACCGTCTTGTTCCACAACGGGAAAGCGAAGACGACCTTGTCGGCCCGCAGGAACTGGTCCAAATACTTCTGCACCAAATCGGCTGCCTTCTTCTCTTCCGGGCTCAACTCCATGCCGCTTCTCGATTTAAACATCGCATTGATCATTGTGGCATCGTAATAAGGCAGGTTCTCCGCGAACAAATCCAGTTCGATGATTTCATCTTCAGGATGAGATTGACGATAGGATTGCAGGAAGGAATCATAAAGCTTAACGCTGACTGCTTGCTCAGCCGGCCGGTTATTGGCTTTAACGAATAATACGGTAGACATCTTGGTGAAATCCTCCTTGTAAGTATAAGAAATAGAATAAGAAACTGTATTGGTTACAATTAGGGTGGCAGGTGTTCCGCTAACACTCAACTATCCGTCACCGAATTGGTTACGAATCGGGCAAGAGCAGGGCTAAAGCTTAAGGACCTGCCTCAGCACATCTTCAATCGTGTATCGGGACAGCTTTTCCTTAACAGCGGCCTCCGCTTCCTGCATAATCCCTTCAAGCACCGGAAGCATATTACGGCCTACAACGCAGGTTTCGCTGGGCTGGCTCTTGTGCAGACAGTAGGCTTCGCACCCTTCGATCACATGATAAACATCCAGAAGGGTTATTTGATCCGCCGGACGGGACAGCTTGGTTCCGCCGAGAGCACCAGGCTGGGAGATCACCAGATTACCCCTGGCCAGCCTGCACAGGATGCGGCGTATAACAACCGGATTCGTATTGACGCTTTCCGCCATTTCCTCCGAAGTGACTTGGTCAAATTGACCCCGGGCAATAAAGACCAGCATATGAACAGCGACAGCAAACTGGCTGTTAGAGAACATGCCCCCTCCTCCTTTTGTAACCCAACGAGTTACATTTTAGCATGGAAATCAGCGCAATGTAAAGAAGCCTGAAGGGATGGACAAAGGAGAATTGCAGGGAGCGGCCATATACGGATAACGTTCAATATGGCCGTTTCCCTCGGTCAACGAACGACCGATGCTTATCCGTTCTTCTGCTGCTTAAGCAGATCGCGGATTTCGGTCAGCAGAAGCTCCTCTTTGGACGGAGCCGGCGGCTCCGATTTCTCTTCCTTGGCTTCCTTGCGCTTTAATTTGTTAAAAGCTTTAATGAAAAGAAAGATGGAGAAAGCCACGATGAAGAAATCAATGATCGTCTGCAGGAAAACGCCGTAATTCAGGGAAGCATCCCCGAGCGGGTATTGCAGGCTGGACAGATCCACTCCGCCCATGAGCAAACCGATGATCGGCATAATGATGTCATTTACCAGGGAAGTCACAATTTTGCCGAAGGCCGCCCCGATAATAACCCCCACCGCCAGATCCATAACATTTCCTTTTAAAGCAAACTTCTTAAACTCTTCCCACATTCAGGTTCACCTGCTTTAGTATGATAGAATCATGGACTAGTATATCAAATGATGAAATAGCTTTTGATAGGACTGTGGTAGGAATGGTCGAAAATGTCCAAAAAGATCCAAAAAGATCAAAAAGACAAGCGGTCCATCGGAACCGGGATACGTTCATGCGTCGGCATGTGATTTCGATGGTGCGTTCCCAACCGATTTACGGTTTCCAGCACATCCAGGGTAATCGACCGCGCCGCATGAGGCTGCTGCTGCGAATTGATTCTGGAGATGGCGGATTTCACTCTTCTATAGGCGACCGGATCGGACAACAGCTTCCGGATCTGCTCCTGCAGCTCTTCAGCCGTTCTGGCCACGAGGGCGGCCCCTCTGTCGTTCAAGTAACGGGCATTTTCCTTCTCCTGGCCCGGAAACGGCTTAAAGATACAGATAGGGACATTCATTTTAATAGCTTCCGATAGAGTAATTCCTCCGGCTTTGGTAATGATGCAGGAGGCCAGCCTCATTAACTCGTGGATCGTTTCCACGTAACCGAGAAGCTTAACCTGCGGCTGGTGCGCGAACCGGGCTTGCAGTTCCTCCTTGAGCTTGCCGTTCTTGCCGCAAACGACCGCAAACTGGACGTTGTCCAATGCAGTCAGGTGCTCCAGAATCGATTTCATGTTCTGCAGGACCCCGTAGGCGCCGGCCATAACAAGAACAACCGGCTTGCCCGGGTCCAATCCATACTGTTCATATAGCTTGCAGGTATCGACCGAGGCATAGAACGATTCCCGGATCGGAATTCCGCTGACCATAATTTGCCGGGGCTGGATCTTCCTCTGAATCATAGCTTCCTTCAGGTCCTTGGTGGCAACATAGAAGCGGTCCGATTTCGAGATCATCCAACGGTTGTGCAGGGCGAAATCGGTCAGGACGGTAAAGGTCGGGATCGCTATCCCCGATTTTCTGCACAGAGGCGAGACCGGAACGTAGGGAAAAGTGCTGATCACCGCATCCGGAAGCAGACTGCGTATGACCTGTTTGAATTTCTGCCTTCCGAGAGCAAGCAGCGGTTTGGCCAGCCACTTATCATAATTTAGATTTCGGGTAGAATAGTAGCTCCAGCCGTAATAGTCGAAGCCTGCCCGTTGTGAGGGCCCGCTCTTTAAATAAATATATCGGATCAACGAGTTTAACCGGGGGTGGGCCTCATCCAGCAAATCGAGCACATGAACGCTGCGTACACCTTGGGTGTGGAATTCATTCCGCAAAGCGTTGGCTACCTGAATATGGCCGTCACCATAACCGGCGGTCAGGATCAGAATGTTAGGATCGTCATTCATTCGAGCCGTGCTCCTTTCGTTCATGGTGTTAACCGACTACCCTTAGAATACCGGTCAATGATTAACGCCGTTCGCAGCTTTCTTCAAAAATTCGTAAACCATTTGTATAAAGGAAAGCAGGACGGAATTATTTTAGCAGATCGGAAAAACATATGGCTAGTATTTGAAAAAAAATTTTCCGCTTCCAAGGGCTCCAGAAACATAGGCCGTCATTGGAACAGCATGCACATTTTAAAAAATGAGATGGGCCGCCAGAACGACAACCGGAAGTGTAATCAGGGTCCGCTCTATGAAAATAATAAATAAATCCTTCAGTGAAATCGGGATTTTCGAACCGAGCAGCAATCCTCCCACCTCGGACATATAGATGAGCTGCGTAACCGAAATCGCTGCGATAACGAAGCGGGTTAGCTCGCTCTCGATCGAGCCGGCCAGCACCGTCGGCAGGAACATATCGGCAAATCCGACGATCATGGTCTGGGAGGCGGCCTGGGCTTCAGGAACTTGCATAAGCTCAAGCAGAGGCAGGAACGGAAGTCCGAGCCATTTGAAAATAGGGGTATATTCCGCCAAAATCAAGGCCAGCGTTCCAATAGCCATAACTACGGGAACGACTCCGATCCATAGGTCCATAATATTTTTGAGACCTTCGCTTGCAAAGCCTCTCATGCCCGTATTCTCCTTGGCTTTACGGACAGCCTGCGATACCCCCCACCGCCATGGCGTGTAATTCTCGGGGATGGCTTCCTTCTCCGCCGGCCGGTCGGAATCGTAGTAAGTATCCCGTTTCCTGGAAAGCGGGGGAATCCGCGGCATGATAATGGCGGCCACTAATCCGGCAAGACTGACGGTAATATAAAATGGGATAAACAGGTGCTCCAGTTTCACCTGGGCAAGCACAACGAAGCAGAAGGTGATGGAAACGGCCGAGAAGGTCGTCCCGATGACGGCAGCCTCGCGTTTAGTATAGTAACCGGTCTCGTACTGTTTGCTCGTAAGCAGGACGCCGATCGTTCCGTCTCCCAGCCAGGAGGTCAGGCAGTCTATGGAAGAACGCCCGGGCAGAGTAAAGAGGGGTCTCATCACCTTAATCATCAATGCCCCGATGAACTCCAGCAGGCCGAAATTGACCAGCAGCGGCAGCAGCATCCCGGCTAACAAAAATACGACGAACAATAACGGCAGCAGATCAAACAGCAGGACTTGACCGGTATCTTCGGATTGAATCCATTCCGGACCGATATGAAATAAAGTGGCCAGGGCGAACAATACCCCTAGTCCTCTTATGATTAACCAGAAGGGAGGCACGTCAAACAAGCTGGTCCAAAAGGGACTGCGCGCAAGCCAAGCCGGCTTGTGGAGTTTGACGATGACACTTCCTATAAAGCTGACCGCGATCAAGAAGAATGTTAACTGCGGGAGCCAATCCGTCAGAAGGGCCTGCAGTTCTTTGGCCAGTATGGCGATGGGTATGGTCACTTGCCCTTTCCACATGAGCGGGGTCATAAATAATAAAATACCGATGACAGAGGGAATGACAAATTTCAGGACATCGGTGGTGCTAAAAGTTAGTCTGGCACGCTGCGGTTTCATTATCTCCATCCTTCATTGGTTCTATCTATATGAATGAACCTTATTTTATCCTTATAAATTATAGCGGAAAACAGTAAGGGACGCCTAGGAATATAGTTCCATATAGAAGAAAAATTAATAGGCACTTCATACAAATAAGGAAGGATTTGATATACTAAAAGACATTGGTAATAAGATCGGGGGGAAAAGGATGCAAACAAATACGCGATTAGTCATGGCTTCGCTTATGATTTTAACTTTCCTGACCGCAATTGAAGGAACGGTCGTCAGTACGGCCATGCCCAAGATTGTAAGCGATCTGCAGGGAATACAATTAATGAACTGGGTTTTCTCCATTTACCTGTTGTTATCGGCTATAACCGTTCCTGTCTTTGGCAAGCTGTCTGACTTGTTTGGCCGCAAGCGGATCTTCTTTGCCGGTACTCTTATCTTCCTGTTAGGCTCCGCCTTGTGCGGCATTTCGCAGACGATGGGACAGCTTATTGTATTTCGCGCTGTGCAGGGAATAGGAGCCGGCGCCGTCATACCGATCGCCTCCATTATCATTGGAGATATTTTTCCGGTCGAGCAGAGGTCCAAGATGATCGGATTGTTGGGCATGATGTGGGGAGTGTCCGGGCTGCTCGGACCGTTAGTGGGCGGATTTTTCGTCGATCAGATTTCGTGGCACTGGATATTCTTCTTCAACCTTCCGTTCGGATTTGCCGCGATGCTGATCCTGGCACTATCCTTCAAGGAAAAATTCGAGAAGACTAAAAAGAATATCGACTATTGGGGAGCGGCGGTCTTCGCGGCAGCCATGTTCGCTCTCCTCTACGCCTTACAGAGAGGCGGGGAAGATCATCAATGGACTTCGCCGACGGTTCTTGTTCTTTTTGCGGCTTTTATTGTATTAATGCTCTTATTCATATACATAGAGTCAAGAGTGAAGGACCCGATGATTCCGCTCAAGCTGTTCCGTGTCCGTGTAATAACGTTAGCCAATATCGTAGCTTTCCTGGTCAGTGCCATTCTGATTGGAGTGACGGTATATCTCCCGATGTGGGTGCAGGGAGTACTAGGATATAGCGCCACCCGTTCGGGATTTGTGCTGACCCCGATGTCCCTGGTTTGGACGATCGGTTCCTTCCTGTGCGGAAAGCTGTTGGTTAAGAGAGGGGTTCGTTTCACTTCCCTCGCCGGATACAGTCTGATTCTCATTATTACGCTATGGCTCTCCCTGCTGCAGATGGACAGTCCACAATTTCAGCTGTACCTTATCACGACCATACAGGGAATGGGGTTCGGTCTGATTTTGACAATGAGCACGGTCAGTGTACAGTCCGCGGTGGATTGGTCGATGCGCGGAGTGGCGACATCCTCCAACGTATTCTTCCGCAGCCTCGGCCAGACGGTCGGCGCTGCACTGCTGGGGACTTATTTCAACGCCAGGCTGATGACGGCCATTAATGAGAAACGTGTGCAAGGGGAAGCGGTGGACCTGGATGGTCTGAATAACTTGATCAATCCCCAGCAGGCAGGGGATATTTCGGAAGCGGTTCGGCAGAGCTTGCGCGAGGTGCTTGTTTTTGGGGTTCACCATGTATTTGTCGCGTTGTTTGTGATTGCTATCGCTGGCTTCCTGGCTTCCTTCCTTCTTCCCAGAAGAGTCGCTGAGCCTGAGCCTGCTCAAGAGCACTAATGGAATAGCATTCGTCATACCTGCACAAACTTATAAAGTCATAGATCGTCTCCTGCTCACATAGCTATAGGTTAAGAAGAAAGATTCGTATTGGACAAACTATAGCGTGTAAGCAGGAAGGAGACGGCATGTATGAGGAGCGGCAAGCCGGGGACGGCGGACTCCTGCTATCGGGGGGCGGGGAGATTTCCCTCTTATCTTAAGAAACAGCTCGTTCACGTGAAGCATAATCTGTACTTGAACCGGGGGGACCCTTCTTATTATGAGAAGGTGCTTCGGTATGTGAACCCTTCCTGTGCGGAAGCTCATTATCGGGTTGGGGCGAAGTGTGAGGAAGAAGGGAGTTACTCCAAGGCGCTGAAGCATTATTTGGCTGCCGCTATGGACTTGTCTTCTTCCTATTCGTTTAAAGCCAAGCTTGCTATGCGGAGATTGCTGGAGGAGGAGCCTGCGGAGAGCGCGGCCCGAAGCAGGAAGGCCGATTATGTGGTCGCCGGTCGCCATGTGCTTCCACTTCGTTCGCCTGAAAGTCCGCATAGTACGAAAAAGTCCAAGGCAACCGCTGCCGAAGGGCCGCGAAGCCCGGGCATATCCAAGCCAATTCTGGCCGGATTTATAATGATCCATTTACTTCTGCTAGTCTTGCTGCTCTTCCTGAACGGTTAGTCCGAAATTAAAGGGCGGTTTGAAAGGGAGAAGCTAAAAACAGAACCGCCCCGGAATCTCCTGATCGGAGTTCCTGGGCGGTTTTTTAACCACATTAGAAAGTTTAAGTTCATTAAAGCATTAAAATGGAACAACTTTCTAATTGGCATAAAAAGCTACCTTTAAAACCGGGTTATTCGTCTTCGAAGAGGCTCCGTTAGGAGCTTTTTGTACGTCATCCGTAGATGATTTCTTTCACTGTCTTCTGATCCAGCTTCTTGATGACTTCTACAAGAAGCTTGACCGCATTTTCATAATCGTCACGGTGCAGAATGGCTGCATGCGTGTGAATATAGCGTGTCGCAATGCAGATGGCAAGAGCAGGAACGCCTCCGGCGGTCAGATGGATGGCTCCCGCATCCGTTCCACCTCCGGCGACGAAGTCAAACTGGTAAGGGATTCCCGCTTCGTCGGCCGTATCCGTGACCAGATGGCGCAGCCTGCGGTGGGAGATCATGGAGCCGTCATAAACCAGCACCTGCGGGCCCTTGCCCATCTTGGCCAGTGCCTCCTTGTCGTTGATTCCCGGAGTATCGCCGGCAATACCGACATCTACAGAGAATCCGATATCCGGCTGAATCAGATTCGTAGCCGTCTTCGCTCCCCGCAGGCCGACTTCTTCCTGTACGGTACCGACGCCGTATACGGTATTCGGGTGATCGACATCTTTCAGCTGGCGAAGCACATCGATCGCTATGGCACATCCGATCCGGTTATCCCATGCCTTGGCCATCAGCAGCTTGTCGTTCTTCATCACCGTAAATTCACATACCGGGAAGATGGAATCCCCCGGCCGGACCCCGAACTCCATTGCTTCTTCCTTGCTGGACGCGCCGATATCGATGAACATATCTCGCTTCTCTACCGGCTTCTTGCGGGCGTCGGGCGAGAGAATGTGCGGAGGCTTCGAGCCGATGACTCCCGGAATTTTCTCTCCGGAACGGGTGACCACGGTAACTCTTTGGGCGAGCATAACCTGCTCCCACCAGCCGCCCAGCGTCTGAAACTGGAGGAAGCCCTTGTCATCGATATGCGTTACCATAAATCCGATTTCATCGAGATGACCGGCGATCATAATTTTCGGCCCTTCGGTTTTCCCTTTCTTAACGGCGATCAAGCTGCCCAGCCGATCTACAGTCACTTCATCGGAGTAGGGCTCTATGTACTTCTTCATAACCGCACGGGGCTCGTCCTCGTTGCCGGGCACTCCATTCGCATCGGTTAAATCTTTGAGCATCTGTAAAGTAGTATCCAATTCAGCCATCTTTTTCTTCCTCCTTTGATATGGAACGAAGTTAAGTGTTTTCATCTAAACTTTATCACATTATTTGGAAATCAGAAACCATCAAGAAGGATGAGGTGATACTAATTTTCCGTTTTTGAAGCTAAAGCAGAGCCCGCTTCCTTTAACAGGCCGCGGGCTTCATATGACTGTATTAAATGCTGCCGCCCTCGTAATTGCGGTAAGCGCCATGGTTCGTGGGGCCGACATAGCTGTTCAGGGCGAAGGAATGGCGAATGGCCGCCGTAATGAACTTCTTGGCCGTGTGAATGGCTTCCCGGACGCTCTTGCCCTTGGCCAATTCAGCAGTAATGGCGGATGAGTAGGTACAGCCTGCGCCATGGGTATAGGTGGTGCTGATCTTCTCCGATTCCAGAATCTCGAAGGTCTCCCCATCGTACAGCAGATCGATCGCACGGGTTTCGCTGACGAGCTTGCCGCCGCCTTTGATCAGGACGTATTTGGCTCCGAGCGAATGAATCTTCACCGCTGCTTCTTTCATCTGCTCCACCGATTTGATCGGGCCGTAGCCGCTTAGTTGGGAAGCCTCGAACAGGTTCGGCGTCACGACCAGCGCTTTCGGAACGAGCACGTCACGCAGGCTGTTGTTCGTCTCCGGATGAAGAGCCTCATCCGCCCCCTTGCAGACCATAACCGGGTCCACGACGACGTTGGTCAACTGATATTTCTCGATTTTGCTGGCCGCCATCTCGATAATCTCGATGGAGCCGAGCATACCGGTTTTGGCAGCGTCTACTCCGATTCCGCAAATGATCGTTTCCAATTGGGCTTCCAGAACATCGGCGGAAATCGGGAAGACGTTATGAAACCAATTATTATGCGGATCTTGTGCGACTATGGTAGTTAGAGCGGTCATGCCATAGACTCCGAGCTCCTGGAAAGTCTTGAGGTCGGCTTGTATTCCGGCGCCTCCGCTGCTGTCGGAACCTGCAATGGTTAGTGCTTTTTTCATAATCTTCGCAAAGATACACGTGATACGAGTATTAGAGAGGGAATGATCCGAATCTCTTCTCCCGGGAAGTCACGTCTCCTTGCTTCCTCCTTTTTGTAACAGGGTATAATCGTGCCGCAAGGCGGCTTACAAAACAAAATGGACTACCCCAATATATTACTATGATTTCGCCAATCGATAAACCTATTCCGAGAAAAAAAGAGCTACTTGTTCAGCATCATGGAGAAAAGGGGCGCTAATGGACAATTCCGGCACCAGGGTCTATAATGTCATCAGAGTGAATGAGCTTGGGCGAAGCAGAATCTCAAGGAATCCATCCGGTTAAGTACCGCTTGAGTTTCGGGGCTGCGCCAACAAAGGCAGCGGCTTAAGCTCGTCAGACACTATCGGAAAAATTATAAATAACATGAATATTAGATGCCAGGGGTGCTGGAATCCGGCCGGCTGAGATTGTATCCCTTAAAGATACTGACCCTTTCTGAACCTGATCTGGGTAATGCCAGCGTAGGAAAGCAGCAGATTCGCTTTTTGATTTGGCATGCGCGCTCCCGGGGAAGGGGGCTTTTTTAAATTACAGGTATAAGTTTTGCATGCTTATTCAGTTCTACAAGGTCGGCGACTGCCGTTTTCCTTGAGGGGTTGGCTGGTGGGATTATTGAGGGGTTCTGCATATTTTGAACGGAATGGAGGACAAGGCGTTGGAAAATCAACTGGAGCTGCACCATATTACTCAAATTTTCAATACGAAAGGAAAACCCGCTCCGGTGCTGGACGAGGTCTCTTTAACCGTGCGCAAGGGGGAGTTCGTCTCCATTATAGGGCCCTCCGGCTGTGGAAAAAGCACCCTGTTTCACATCATCGGCGGCCTGATCCGGCCTACAGGGGGACGGGTGAACATGGAAGGGAAAGATGTAACCGGGCAGCAAGGACATATAAGCTATATGCCTCAGCAGCCTGCGCTATTCCCTTGGCGGACGATCGAGGACAATGTCATTCTCGCCAGAGAGGTTGCCGGCTTGCCCAAACGGGAGGCTCTGGAAGAAGCAAGAGTCTGGCTTTCCAGAGTCGGATTAGGCGGCTACGAGAAAGCTTATCCCCATGTATTGTCCGGGGGGATGCAGCAGCGTGTGGCTTTCCTCCGGGCCCTGCTCAGTCCGCAGGAGCTGATCTGTCTGGATGAACCGTTCAGCGCGTTGGATGCATTAACGAGAACGGAAATGCAGAGCTGGCTGTTGGATATTTGGGAGGTCCATCAACGGTCGGTGCTGTTCATAACACATAATATAGAAGAAGCGCTGCTGCTGTCGGACACCGTCTACCTCTTTTCCAGCAGGCCCGCCAAGGTGCTTAGGAAAATAGACGTTCCTTTCTCCCGCCCACGGCAGGAGGCCCTGCTAACGGACCCTGATTTTATCCGCTTGAGACAAGATATTTACCAACAAATGAAGGAGGAACAGGGGAAGATGCGCCAGGCGACCCGTTAGGGGCTTGGGGGGCTGCCTTTGAATCCGCTGGTTTCAAAATGTAAGATAGTATTAGTTTTGCATGGAAATTCGTTCCAGGTGCATAGGCGTCTAACTACCTTGAAAATCCACCCATTTTCACAATCTGATGGTGCCGCGGCCAGAGGCGTGGGGGTCTAGATGGATTTTATACAGCTAATTTGTTCCTTTTCCGCTGCAAACGGCAACTAACTGGAAAACCTACAGGTAGTTTGGGCAAAAAAGGTGATATCTGCAAAAAAACTTGATTTTAAATGTAGTTTTTCCAGCTAGTTCAGTCGCTTTGCGCCGCCGCCTTGAATCTAACTGTACAAAATACAGTTAGAACCCCTAACCGCAACGATGGAGTACCATTCATCCACATCCGATAAACAGGAAACGGGGTTGTCTCCATAAGTCGATCTATAATTTTTCAAGTCCCACCTAGAGTTTGGCTGCAAAAAAAGGACCCCGTCCCCACTCAGAGCGGGGTTTGAGGTCCTTTTTGCTTCATTTTTGGGATGTTCCCGTTTTATGCGAACGCTTTTGGGACAGCCCCGTTTTTATATATAGTTGGCGATTATTTCGGGATTATACCCAGCCTCTGGCTTCCATAGCTTCTTTGATGCGGAGCAAGGAAATCATGAAGGCTCCCGTACGTAAGTCGGTATTATACTCCTTGGCCAAATTACGCACTGCGTGATAGGAGTGAACCATTTTCTCCTGAAGCTTGCTGTTGACTTCCTCTTCCGTCCAGTAATGATTCATCAGGTTCTGAACCCATTCGAAGTAGGAAACCGTAACTCCTCCGGCGTTGGCCAGAATGTCCGGTATGACGATGATTCCTTTTTCGTTCAGAATTTTGTCCGCGCCCGGGGTCGTCGGACCGTTAGCGGCTTCTGCGATAATTTTCGCACGGATTCGGTCGGCATTGGCCGTTGTAATTACATTTTCCAAAGCCGCAGGAATAAGAATATCTACATCCAGAGCAAGCAAATCTTCATTAGAGATATGGTACTCGGCACCATAGTCGAGAAGAGAAGCCGTATCCTTCAGCCGTTCAGCCTCTTTCAGATCCAGTCCTTCCGGATTGTAAATGCCGCCCTTGGAGTCACTTACGGCAACAATTTTGCAGCCCATCTCGGTCAGCAGGTCGGCGGCAATCCGTCCGGCGTTTCCGAAGCCTTGAATGGCGACCGTCGTCTGTTCCGGAGTCCGGCCGAGCTCTTTAAGAGCTTCGATAATTGTGTAGACACAGCCTCTGGCGGTAGCTTCATTCCGTCCTTTGGACCCTCCAATGATGAGAGGCTTGCCGGTAATCACTCCGGGAGAGTTATAGCCCTTGATTCGGCTGTAAGTATCCATCATCCAGCCCATAATTTGTGGGGTAGTATACACGTCCGGTGCAGGGATATCTTTCTCAGGTCCTACAATATCCGCAATAGCTTCCATAAAGCCTCGGCTAACTCTCTCCAGCTCGCCTTTGCTTAATTCATGGGGATCGCAGATAACTCCGCCTTTGCCGCCGCCGTATGGAAGCCCGACCACTCCACATTTGAAAGACATCCACATGGAGAGGGCCTTCACTTCGTCCATCGTCACGTCCGGGTGGAAGCGAATGCCGCCTTTGGTCGGTCCGATCGCGTCATTATGCTGAGAGCGGTACCCTTCGAAAACTCTTACCGATCCGTCGTCCATTCTTACCGAGAAGGAAACCGCCAATACGCGTTTGGGCTTCTTGAGAATTTCGACTACGTGGCTGGGCAGATCCAGGACGGCTGCCGCAGAGTCGATTTGTCTCTGTACAATTTCAAAAGGATTAAGGCTCTCTATCTGTCCGACAACTTGTGCATGCATGGGTATCAACAACCTTTCTTAGAATGAAATTTGAACAAAATGACGACCTGCAAACTTGATAATTGTTTATTATAGAGGAAATGTCTGATAAAAGGAAATTAAATGCTTTTTTTGGTCCATAAATAAAACTTATCACTAAAGAAAAACGGCTATTTTCTTGGTGTTTCTAAGTAATCCTTAGTATTATTAGGTATTACTTTTTTGGTTCAAAAGGCTTAGTTTTTCCGGCATCTTTACATAAAATGATATAATACTTGTGACATCGGTAAAATCGAACTTATATTGGTTACAAGAAATATCGAATTAGGGAAAAATGTCGTTAACAAAAATTTCATATTTTTAGACAGCTAAAAAGTTCTCCTGAATGGATATTCAGGCGCTAATGGGATGAGGGAGTCTTTACTATGCAAATCAGAAATGTAAAAATTTTGGGTACGGGGAAATATTTGCCCGCAAGGCGGATTTATTCCGACGAAATGGACCGGCGATTGGGGACTCCGGATGGATGGACGCTGCGTAAGACGGATGTGCGTGTCCGTCATTTTGCAGACGGGGAGACCGCCTCTGCGATGGGGGCCGCAGCCGCTGAGGAAGCTCTGAAGGATGCCGGCCTAAAGCTATCCGATATAGGTTGTCTGGTCTGTACCAGCGGAACTGCGGAGCAGCCTATTCCGTCCACTGGCTCTTTGATTCAGAAGGCTATGGGCGGGGAGGACAGCGGGATTCCCAGCTTCGATGTCAATTCTACCTGTCTGAGCTTCCTGACCGGGTTCGATCTTCTTTCGTATCTGGTGGAAGCGGGAAGATATGAGCGGGTGCTGCTGGTGTCTACCGAGATAGCTTCTGTAGGCTTGAACTGGAACCATAAGGAGAGCGGAGCTTTGTTCGGGGATGGAGCCGCCGCCGTTGTCATTGGACGGTCGGCGGAAGAAGAGGAATCGAGAATTATATGTTCAAGGATGGAGACATACAGCAAGGGAGCCCGGTATTCGGAAATCCGCGGAGGCGGCACCCGGATTCATCCGCGGGAGCATGGGCCGGGCAGGGAGGAAGATTTCCTCTTTCATATGGATGGCAAAGCCATCTTCAAGATGGCCGCGAAGCTGCTGCCGTCTTTCGTTGACAAGCTGCTCCGCCCGGCAGGCCTGAGCATGGCCGACATTCAGCATGTCATTCCGCATCAGGGGAGTGCCATGGCGATGAGGCTTATAACGAGCCGATTGGGGATTTCACAGGAGCAGCTCGTTTATATAACGCCGAACCACGGCAACACAATTGCGGCCTCGATTCCAATGGGGCTGCATGAAGCCGCCGTGCAAGGAAGAATGAAGCGCGGGGACCGCGTGCTGCTGCTGGGGACGTCCGCCGGGCTGTCTTTGGGAGGAATGGTTCTTGTCTACTAGACCGGCACAAGAAGAGGGGGAAGGCCCGCTGACGGTTCTGATTACCGGTGGCCGCGCTCCGGCCGCATTGGAGCTGGCCAGATTATGGTCGGCTGCCGGTCATAGGGTCATCACGGCGGACAGCATCGCCCGAACGCTGTGCGGGGCGTCGAGGCGGGTGGCCGGAAACTATGTGCTTCCGGAAGTCAATGATGGCCCGCAGCAATATATAGAAGCTTTGGCAGATGTTATTCAACGCGAACGGGTGCATATGCTCATTCCGACCTGCGAGGAGGTGTTCGCGGTCTCGCGGTTCCGCGAGAGGCTGCTTCCTCTATGTCAGGTTCTGGTCGACGAAGCTTCCAAGCTGAGCCTTCTTCATAATAAATGGGAATTTATAGACACGGCGAAGCGGCTCGGCTTTCGGGTACCCGAAACACGTCTTCTGACCTCGGCGGGGGAGGTTCAGGCCTTCCTGGAAGAAGGCGATCCACTGCGGTGTTATGTATTGAAGCCCGTCTATTCGCGGTTTGCCTCCAAGGTCCGTATCGTCAGAGGGGGCGAAGCCGCCGGGGATATTCCGGCCTCTGGCAGATATCCATGGGTAGGTCAGCAGTTCATAGAGGGTAAGCCTTACTGCACCTACGGGATTGCCCATGATGGAAGGCTGACCGCCCATGCGGTCTATGCGTCAAAATTTACAGCGGGGCAAGGGGCCTGCGTCTGCTTCGAGCGGGAGGAGCATTCCGGATTGCAGGAATGGGTGGCCCGTATGGTTTCGGCGATCCGGTTCACGGGGCAGATCGCCTTCGATTTTATCGAGACGGAGGAGGGGACCCTCTACCCGCTGGAATGTAACCCGCGGGCAACCAGCGGTATTCATCTGTTCCGGGCGGAGGACAGATTGGATCGGGCCTTCCTCGATACTGCGTCCGACTCCATTCTCACCCCGTCGGGAAATCGGCCAACGGTGCTGAAAGGAGCGATGCTGCTGTATGCATGGAAGGGGATGAGCAGCCTGCCCCGTGCCCGGGACTGGATGAGAGCAGTATTTCGGGGACGGGATGCGGTCTTTCGCTGGGACGATCCGGCGCCTTTGGCCGCCCAATGGCCAATGCTGCTGCATTTCTGGCGGAAAAGCAGGAAGCACGGAATATCGATTGCGGAAGCGACTACCATAGATATGGAGTGGAATGGGGAACGATGAGAGCATTAGTTACCGGAGCGACCGGTTTCATCGGAGGCAAGCTGGCGAGACGGCTGGAAGCCATGGGCTGGCAGGTAACGGCCGTAGGACGTAACTTACAGGAGGGCAGGAGCCTTGCTGCTGACGGAATTCTTTTTGTCCCCGCAGATTTGGCGGATGAGGCAGCGATCAGGAAGGCTTGCGACGGGCAGGATATCGTATTTCACTGCGGAGCTCTGTCCTCTCCCTGGGGGAAGTACGAGCATTTTTATAACAGCAATGTGATTGGAACGCGAAATATAGCCCAAGGCTCTTTGGAGCATAAGGTAAAGAGACTGGTACATGTATCTACGCCAAGCATCTATTTCGATTACACGGACCGGCTCGGAATTAAAGAGGACGATGCTCTGCCGGCCAAGCCGGTCAACGCGTACGCGGCCACCAAGCTGCTGGCGGAGCAGGAAGCGGACCGGGCTTACGAAGCCGGGCTGGAGGTTGTCACGATCCGTCCCCGCGCGGTGTTCGGACCGGGGGACCGGGCCATTCTTCCCCGTCTTCTCAGAGCCAATGAACGCGGCAAAGTTCCGCTTATTAATGGCGGCCAGGCACTGATGGATGTCACTTATGTTGAGAATGTGGTGGATGCTCTGCTGCTCTGTGCGGAAGCCGGCCCTTCGGCCCTCGGCCGGAAATTTAATATTACCAATGGAGAGCCGGTCCGGCTGCTGGATTTGCTGAACAAGGTTTTCTCGCTTCTGGATGAGCCGCTGCGGGCGAAGCCTATATCCTTACGTACGATCTACCGGTTGGCCGGAATATTGGAATGGTCTGCGAAGGTTTTTGCCGGAGGCAGGGAGCCTCTGATTACCCGGTATTCGGCGGGAGTGCTGGGAACGAGTCAGACGCTGGATATAGGGGCTGCGCAGCAGAAGCTGGGCTATCGTCCGAGAGTTTCCTTGGAGGAAGGTTTGCATGAATTTGTGAAATGGTGGAGGAAGCGAACGGATGAACAACTTTAGTCGGATCAAGGAGCCGTTAACGCTTCTCGGAAACTATATATCGACCAAATACGGACGGAGCTGGGGCAGCCGCAGAGAGCTGCTCCTGTGGCAGGAATGGCAGGTGAGGAGGCATCTCCGGTACGTGCTGGCGAGGTCGCCGTACTACCGGGAAGCGGCGGGGGGACTGCCTCTGGAGCAGTGGCGGGAGTTCCCGGTTATAGATAAGCGGGAAATGATGGCGCATTTTGACCGTTTGAACACGGAAGGAATCGGCCTGGAGGAAGCGCTGGAGGCTGCCTGGGAGGCGGAAAAATGCCGCGATTTCTCCCCGACGGTTCGCGGAATCACGGTCGGTCTGTCCTCGGGAACGTCAGGGCATCGGGGAGTGTTTCTGGTCAGCCGGCAGGAGCAGATGGCCTGGGCCGGAACCATTATGGCCAAGGTGCTGCCCGGAGGCCTGCTGCAGAAGCATCGGGTGGCGTTCTTCCTTCGGGCGAACAGCAACTTGTACGCCTCGGTCCGCAAGGGAAGGATTGAGTTTCAATACTTCGATCTGTTGGAGCCGATTGAGAAGCACGTGTCCCAATTGAACACTTACCGTCCGACCCTGCTTGTCGCTCCCGCCTCGGTTCTGAGGCTGCTGGCCGAAGCGGTGAAGACGGGGGCTCTGCATATTCGCCCGGACAAGATCGTCTCCGTAGCGGAAGTGCTGGACCCGTTAGACGAGCGGTATATCGGAGAGTGCTTTGGCCGTCAGGTGCATCAGATTTACCAGTGTACGGAAGGATTCCTCGGCTTTACCTGCTCTCACGGAACTCTTCATCTGAACGAGGATCTGCTGGTTGTCGAGAAGGAATACCTGGAAGGGGCGGAGCGGAAATTCGTGCCGATTCTGACCGATTTCCGCAGAAGAACGCAGCCGATTATCCGCTACCGGCTCAACGATATTCTGACCGAAAGGAAGGAGCCCTGCCCGTGCGGCTCCAAGCTGCTTGCCCTGGAGCAGATAGAGGGCCGGAGCGATGATCTGTTCTATCTGCACTCGGTTGCCGACGGCCGCAGGAAGCCGGTATTTCCGGACTTCATCCGCAGGGCGGTCCTGTCCGCTTCGCCCGAGATCGAGGAATACCTCATCATCCAGCATTCCGAACGGCTCGTAGAATGTTCGCTGAAGGTGCGGCCGGAGCTGGAAGCCGCTTGCCGGGAGCAGGTAAGCCGGGCGCTGACGGAGCTCTGCAGCAGGCTGCATTGCCATGCTCCCAATATTCGTTACAGCGAGTACGTTCGGGGACCGCGCGAACGAAAGCTGAGGAGGGTGGAGAGGAGGTTCGCTCTCTGATGTCTGTCAAGCTGTATGACCGGGCCGATGCCGACCGGATGGAATGGCCGGATACGGAGGATGCGCGATACACCCGCAGCTATTGGCTGCCGATGCTTCGCTTCGGGAGCGGGAATTTTATTGGTAATGTGAGTACCCGATGTCTCCTGGCCAAGGTGAACGAAATGCTGCTGCCGGTAACGGTTAACGAGGCGGAGTACGACAATTCCTACGTCTGCTCTCCCTACACCCATTATGTTACGTATACTTTGCAGGAGCTGGCATTGCTCCGGAGTCCGGGATTGGAGACGGTGCTCCGGAGCGTTATCCGCTCGATGGGATACTGGCTGCGGCAGGGCCGGATCAACCAGGCGGTCCATATCAACAATTGGCTGCTGTCCACCAATTTGTATCCGAAATGGCAGGAGGGCGCAGTAAGCGAACTGACCGCCAGTTTGCGCGAAGCCTTCCCCGAGCACGCCTTGGTCTTCCGGTCGGTCAATCCGGCCACCGACCCGGATTGGTATGAGGCGCTGCTTCGCGAGGGCTACAAGATGGTCGGCAGCCGCCAAGTCTACCTGCTCAATACCGTGCAGCCGGAGACGCTTCCTTCCAAAGCCCGCTGGCTGATGAAGAGGGACGGAAAGCTGCTTGCGCAGAGCGGATATGAAGTGGTCGGCCCGGAAGGGCTCACATCGGATGATGTGCCGCGCATGCTGGAATTGTACAATGCCTTGTATTTGCAAAAATATTCGCTGTGCAATCCCCAATTCAGCGAACGTTTTTTTGAAACGGCGCTTCGCGAGGGCACTCTGCGGTTGATGGTTCTGCGCAACGAAGGCCGGATCGATGCCGTGCTCGGCTATTATCGCCGGAATGGAATCATGACCACACCCATTTTCGGTTATGACACAAGCCTGCCGGCAGATACCGGTCTCTACCGGATGCTGTCCGTTGTGCTAGTCCGCGAGGCCGAGCGGCAGGGGCTGCTGCTCAACGAGAGCTCGGGAGCGGCGGGCTTCAAGCGATGCCGGGGCGCGCTTCCGCAGATAGAGTACACGGCCGTATATGACAAGCATTTGCCGGCTTACCGCAGACGGCGGTGGACGGTGCTGGCGGAGATTACCCGGCGAGTAGGCATCCCCATGATGCAGAAGCGGAAATTGTAGGGGCGGCTAACGACCGGATTTTAGGAAAGCATGGGAGAAAGGCGGTGTCGGGATGAACAGGAAGGGTGCGGACGAGCGTCCGGTGGCGATAGTGACGGGAAGCTCCAGCGGCTTCGGATTGCATACCTGTATCCTGCTGGCTAAGGAAGGGTACACGGTGATCGCCACGATGAGAGACCCGTCCAGGGGAAGCGAGCTGCTGCGGAAGGCGGAGGAAGCGGGGGAAGAGGTGTCCTCAGCCATTCATATCCGCACTCTGGACGTAACGGATGCCATCCAGGCCGAAGCGGTCGTTGGAGAGACGGTTCGCCAGTACGGGTGTATAGATTTGCTGGTCAATAATGCCGGATACGCATGTGGGGGATACGCCGAGGAGGTTCCGCTGGAGGAATGGCGCAGCCAGTTCGAAACGAATTTCTTCGGAGCCCTCTCGTTAACGAAAGCGGTCCTTCCCTCAATGCGCGAACGGGGCCGGGGAAAGATCATAAACATGAGCAGCATAAGCGGACGGTTCGGATTGCCGGGATACGCACCGTATGCCGCATCCAAGTTCGCCTTGGAAGGGTTCAGCGAAGCGTTAAGGCTGGAGATGCTCCCGTATGGCGTCCATGTCGTGCTGATCGAGCCGGGTGCTTACCGGACGGCCATTTGGAACAAAGGATTCGAGGCCATCAACATTCGGCCCGAATCGCCATACAGGCCATGGATGGAAGCCGTGCTGCGCTTCTCTCGCCGGACAGCCGAGACGGCACCGGGTCCCGAGCAGGTCGCCAGAGCGGTCGTCAAGGCAGCCCGCAAGCGCAGCCCGAGGCTTCGCTACCCGATAGGCAGAGGCTCGCTGCTGCTTCGTGCAGGGCGAATGCTGCTGCCGTGGCGCTGGCTGGAGAGAATCGTGCTCCAAGCATTGAAAGGAGGCTCCTCCTCTTAAATGGAAAGGAGACAGGCTTTGTTTCGGTTAAGGCATATAAGACCGCAGCCTTCCCGACTTGTCCGAAAGCCCCGGTATTTTTGCCAAATTACGTTATTTCTCGACAAGTTGGGTTATAATTAAGAAGCATATATTACTGGTGCACCGGAAGACGGGGGAAGCGAATGAAGCGTTCTATTCAAATCATTATTCTGATGATTATTGTTTTGGTTCTGCTTTATTATTTGAATTTATATTTTGGCAGCGCCCTGCTGCGGTTCAGTCAATTTTTCGCCACTTTTTTCAGCGTGACGATGTCACTCGCGGTTCTATTCGTCGGACTCGTTATTTTTATGGAGAACAGACACCCGTCCAGTACGGTAGCATGGATACTGGTGCTGGCGCTGGTCCCTATTGTAGGGTTTCTTTTCTATTTATTGTTCGGTCAGAACTATAGGAAACGTAAGAACTATAACCAAAAGGCGCTGCGAGACGCACAAGCCTATGCGTTCATAGAAAACCGCGCACTGGCCAATCATCATAAGCTGTCCGAATTTCCGGAGAGTCTGCAGAGGCTGTTTCGCTTGTCCCAGACGATGGCGAAGAGCCCTATCTCTTTCTCTACCCGGACGGAGATTCTGACTAACGGAGAAGCGACCTTTTCCGCCATTTTAAGAGAGCTGAACAAGGCTGTCCATCATATACATATGGAATACTATATTTATAGGGACGATGAAATCGGAACGCAAATCCAGCAGATTCTGATCGAGAAAGCGAAGGCCGGGGTGGAGGTGCGCTTTCTGTATGACGCGGTGGGAAGCTTGAAGCTGCCGGAATCTTTTCTCGACGAAATGAGACGGGCCGGGGTACAGGTTGTCGCCTTCTCTCCGGTTTACTTCCCGCTGCTGTCGAATAAGGTGAACTTCCGAAATCATCGTAAAATCGTAGTCATCGATGGAGAGGTCGGGTTTACCGGCGGTTTAAACGTCGGGGATGAATATTTAAGCCGCAGCGCGACGTACGGATTTTGGCGGGATACTCATATGCTCGTCCGGGGGGAAGCGGTGCGCACGCTGCAGATCATCTTTCTCCAGGATTGGCTCTACATGACGGGAGAAGCGCATATGAACCCCGAGTATCTATCGCCTACGCTGACGGAGAGGCCGGGGGACGGCGCCGTTCAGATGATTGCCAGCGGGCCGGATAGTGAGTGGAAGACGATGAAGAGCCTGTTCTTCGCGATGATTACATCTGCGAAGCGGTCGATTTGGATTGCCACCCCTTATTTTATACCGGATGACGACATCTATACGGCTTTGCAGGTGGCGGCCTTGTCCAAGATCGACGTCAAGATTCTGTTCCCGAAGAAGCCGGACAAGTGGATTCCTTATCTTGCTTCACATTCCTACTTCCCGGAGCTGTTGGAGGCCGGAGTGCAAATTTACGAGTACGAGAAAGGGTTCATGCATTCCAAAATCTTGATCATCGACGGGGAAATGGCTTCGATCGGCACGGCCAACATGGATATGCGGAGCTTCCATCTGAACTTTGAAGTCAATGCGTTTATTTATCAAACGGAAAGCACGCGTACGCTCGTCTCTGATTTTCAAGCCGATCTTCAAGATTCAACCCGAATCGTTAAAGAAAAGTTCTCGAAAAAATGGCTCGTCCGATTTATGGAATCGGCGGCGCGTCTGCTGTCTCCGCTGCTCTGAAGCCAAGGAAGCTGCAGGTCGGCATTCAAAACCTATTCGACAGGGAGAGGCCTAGAGAATTCCTGTGCAATCCTTAATTTACACATAATTAGTAAAGAACCCGAGAACAGTCTCGGGTTCTTTGTGTCGAGTAGTGGTTCAAGACGGCAGGAGCGAGGCGATTACCTCTTGGGCGTCTCGTACCAGCGCACTCTTAGCTTGGGGAGTTATGTGTTCCTGCATAGGCTCGTTGTTTATATGTTTCAAGAAATTTTCCATATGCTTGGCCGCTTGCACGGTATCCCCCTTAAGCTGATGATGCTGCGCCTGCCGAAGGCTGTTCCGCAGTTGATTCGCAAGCGGCCCTCTTACCGCTTCCTCGGCAATATACTCATCCGTCAGCCGTATCATGGAATCGACCGTAGCCGACGGAAGCTCCCAGGAAGCCGACAGCGGAATCCGGAAGGAGGCTCCGGCTTCAAGATCATATACGTACCCTTTGCTGAAATCGCTATTGTCGACGAAGGAGCGGATAGTCGTCGCATCTCCGATGTCCAACCGGTAAGACGGGCCGCCGAGCGGGATCACTCCTTTAATGGTATAAGCGGCATTGCGGGTTCCGTCATTTTCGATGAAAATAGTCCGTCCCACCCATTCCTCCGCCCGGGCATCCGCTCTATCAAGCTGTACGGTGATGCTGTTCTGCAGCGACATCTCTTTGGTAAAGTCGGTGACCGTTCCGGAGACAGCGCCGACATCCGTGGTCAAATCGGTCTTACCGATGGGATGGAAGGCGGTTCCGTCGTTCACATAAGAGTATATATGCCGGCCGTCCTGTTCGGAGTATACTCCGAAGAAGCCCTGGAACTCCAGCTTGCCGTCTATTGTGTACCTTGTGCCCGAATCCAGAGCGCTGACGATGTAATCGGTACGGCCGTTCGCCAGTTCCACTTTAACGGCTTTAACTTCGATACCGTTCGGATCATCTGCGGGGACGCCGTCGGCATGGACGGAAACCGGGGATATGGATCGGATAAACCGGTTGTCCTTATAAGGCTCGATAACCGATGTGAATAGGCTGCTCAACTGTTCGCCGCTCCGGTGGGCGATCATATATTTCAGCGATTTGGGGTTGCCCGGTTTATTCCGGGGCGGCACGCCGTCCGCAAGTGCGACATCGTCGATCTCGCCGAGCATCGTCAGGCGGAGATGGATGTCTTCCTCCGTTTGGAGTACCTTCCATGTATCTGTGACATCCCAATCGAGACTGAATTGAGCGGAAGGATTGTTGTCCCGCTCCACATTTTTAAGCCAGTGAAAGCCAGGTCCCATATACTGTGTCCCGGGGACGCTGTCGTCGGCGGGTCTTTCGCCGAACGGTACATCGGGTCCCGCATAAGTGCCGGACGGTTGAGCGGTCAAGTTCAACCCCTCGGTCGATACCGGGCCTTCTGCCGCGTGGAAGCTGAAGTGATGCTCGCTGCCGCCCTTGACGCGGAAGAAATCGATCGCATAAGAGTTCTCATCATCCACGCGAATCATCGCGGTTGTCCGTCTGTACAGCTCGGTTTGCGGATAAACTTTGGGAGCTTCCACATCTATTAACTGGATCCTATCCGCATCGTCATAATGCTTGGGTTGAGATACCCATTGGACGTTCTGCTTGGATCTGTCGACCATGACCGTGTTGTGGCTGATCGTATTATTCATCCATTCATGACGGTGCTTGTCGGTAGCGTTCGCTTGCTCCGGGTAACCCAGTTCCGGCAGCAGGTCCAGTCCGAACGCATGAAGTCCCAGGTTGAGCGTATCTCTATGGCCGTGTCCGCCATTCCGGCCGTAGTACATCCATGTGTCCCGGGAAGTATCCTTGTAGGTATCGTCCCGGCGGGCTTGTTCTTCGGCGTCCAGCAGTGACATTTCGATCAGCCCGGCCTTGTACCCCGTAGCCGCTTCGTTCTTGCCGATGCATTCAAAAGTGATCGTGTGCGTTCCGGCCGTCAGAGGAATTTTGGCTATCGCTTCATGCTCGCTTCCGGAACCGAAGAAGTCGAATTCTGCAACCCGGCTTCCATCGATTTTAACGGCATATTTTCCATAGGTGGCTCCATGAAGCGGCTTAAGGCTAAGTTCATATTCATCGTCTTCGGTTACTTCAAAGTCAAAGGTGATATAGTCCCCCGGAGCGGTAGCTTCAAACTGCAGCACGTTGGTCGCTTCAAACAGCTTGTAATCTTTGTTGGTTTCCGAAACCGGCATCAGCGGGAACGAATACGGCACGCCGAAGTCGAATTTGGCCTTGATGCCGTCCCGGAGAGCCGTAAATCCGTACCCGGTCAAGTTGACGCTGTCCAAATTCAGAGGTCCGTGCTGGGCGATGACTGCTTCAATATCTGCGGCAATCTTCTCGGGGTCGGCCGAGAAAATATCGCCATGGATTCCTTCCGTCCGATTATTATTAAGAAAATAGACCACTTGTGCGAAGATGGGATCGCCGTATACTTCGAAGGCTTTAAGCGCCAGAATCCGGCTCAGATTCAAGCCCGGATTGCCCGTCGTTCCCGAATCCCCGATTTGTGGCGTGTATCTTTCGATCATGGTGAGAGGGATCATGGAAGAGTACATTTTCTGAAATTTGACGTTCTGATATAAATCCGCAGCCGGATATTTGTCATATCCGCGCAAAATATCCGCGACGAGCATGTAAGGATTGATCCATGATGCATTATAGCCGGGTGCGGCTTCGTTGCCGTGGCCGTCGCGGTCGACATCGTTAACCATGCTCACCAGAATGTTGCCGCCGGTTACTGTGTACGGAATTCTATTGACCAAGCCTCCGGCCTGGAAGGTGAAATCCAGCCATTCTTTCGTTTCCGGAAGTGTGTCATGAACGACTGCCGCCAGCGCCAGTGCGCTCTGATGGTAACCGTTGTTGCCGCGAATTTGCGATCTCTGGACAGCCGGGTAAACCTGTCTTAGAATGCCGTCCTCGATATTTCTCCTTATGCCGACGGCGCTCGTCTTGAGCGGAAGCCGGTATTGTTCCCCTTTGGCTCTCAAGAAAGAGATCGTCTCGGGATCATCGATCGCGCTGAAGAAAGCATCATAAGCGTTAACATAATCTTTGATCACCGCGGTTTCCCAGATGGAGCCGGTAGCTTTGCCGGCCACAACCCCGCCATGCGAGTTCAAATAGACGTTACTGTCGTGAGCGGACAGATCCATACTCGGATAGATGTCCGCAATCCGGTCCAGCAGAATGATGCCGGCCCGGGCATACTTCATATCTCCGGTATAAATATAAGCGTCCCGGAATGAATTCAAGGCGTTCGGAATAACTGCCGTGCCGTTGCCGCCCATCCATAAAAACCAATGGGTATAATAAGCAATGAACGTATAGCGCTTTCCGGTTTCCGGATCTACCCACCCGAATCCGTCGTCTACTCCCCAATCCGGGCCTTTCTCGGGATACAGCGTGTTAACAAGGAGACTGCGGTCGGCTTTCTTCGGATCAAAGATGCCATGCTCGTCCAGCCCGCTTCTGTAGTAGGCCCCGAAATCGTTCGTGGGGAACTTGTAACCGCTTGTCGGATCGGTAATTTTCCACGGTTCATTCACCGGGTCGCCGCCCCAGGGATAGTTGCCCAGCTCTTTCAGAGCCTCTCCCGTTACCGGACTCAAGTTGCCCTCGAATTGATTCGTATTGTAGCTTCTGGGCAGTGATTGGGGAGGGACCAGCTCCCATAATCGCTCGTAACCGAGCTTCAAGTATTCTTCGGCACGGCTGACGGCCGCGTCTCTTGCACTTTTCGCCCAGGCGAATCGTTCGACGTTCTGACGGGCGGCAGCCATTTTCTCGGGCGTATAGACGGTGCTGCGGGTCTTGCTGCTCGTCACCCGGTCGGTATTCAGCAGAATCAACTCGCTGGGGTATAGGTAATAGCCGTTTCCGTTCCCCAGGCCATTGCCCTTGTCCGTTACCTTCAGGGTAAACACATGCTTGCCGGAAGTAAGGGGTATGGTGTCCATGGAGACGAGCGGTCCATAGCCGCCGGTTACACTGTAGAAGCTGTATCGGCCGATTGAGTCTCCGTCCACCGAAAGGTCGGCAGTTCCCCCGTTGGGGCTCCAATAACCGCTAAAGCGGATCCAGTACTTTCCGTCCTCCGGAACTTCGAATTCGAAGGAACGGGTCGGATAATTCAGTGAAGATTGCATCTGTACTCCATAGATTTGGGGGACCAGCTTGGGGGCGGCGTTGGCATCTCCGACCACATTCCATCCAGGCTGCGTCGTTTGTCCGGGAAGCCCGAGCTGCTTGAAGGAATAGGTCAAAGTATCCCCGGCGGGAGGATTGTCTTCCGCTGCGAATCCGTGTGTTGGTATAGTCCCGATGATCAGGGCGGTCAAGATAAGGATTACCGGCTTTCGAAGAAAAAACAGTTTCATGTTCATACCTCCTTTTATGTGTATTGCCAAAAGGGTCTGCAGCCCGATTAGGACAAAGAACGCCTCCTTTTCTCTCTGTATTTGAAAGCGCTTCACTATGTAGGGGAGAAAAAGGGGGTGGGTGCCCCCTTCGTTTGTAAAAATTATGAAGAACTTTCACCTTTATTATAGGACATGTACCATACATGTCAATATTTTTTGAAGGTTCGGTGAAACCCGTTGCGCTGTGCTGACTGTTCAATTTAAGCGATCTGTACGAACAGTAAAGGGAAGATTGCCGCACTTGTATTTATCTACAATGCTCGTTAAACGAAAAGCTGGAGAGGGGAGCATAAATGCTGACCTTCTCCAGCTTTAATGGGTTATTTCCTAGGAAGAGCAAGTGACTGCCATTCGTGCGATCGGCTCGAACCGATCGAAGGACAAATCGCTGCTGTTGATTTTGCGCTCCGGGGTACCGCCACCGGCCGGAACATTCAGCAGAAGCTCTGTTCCCTGGAAGGTGCGGTAAGAGACCGAGCAGCCCTGCTCCCCGCGGCCGGCAAACTGCGGGCGCCGGGCGGCGAGCCGTTCCGCCCATTGCTCCAGGGTAGTGATCTCCTGGGCCGCGGCTTCTTCCCGGCTTGCGACTTCCACAACAACGCCGTTGTCGGACCCGGAGCACGTCAGGGCAAGCTTGTCCGAACCGATCGTGGCAGTAGCGGGACGGGCCAGGAAAACGGCGAAGTAAACATCGTCCACCGATCCGAACCAATCGTTGCCGCGGGTGGTCCACTCGCCTAAAGGCAGGGCGCCGACGATCGTTCCGTCTTCTCCGGCCGGAACCGGGTATAGTGCGGCTGCAGTCTGGCGGTGAAGCAGGATTTCGCCGAAATCGCTCGCATGCCGCAGATCGCCCGGCTTATAATGCTTGCCGGGATGGAAGAAGTAGAGCTGATTGGCGGAGGCATCCTTGCGGATCGGCAAAGAAACGGCCCAGCGGATCTGTTCGTTGTCGAATTCCTCGACTCTTTCGTAGACGCCGCCGACAGCGAACTGCTCTGTCCGATAGATGAACTGATGCAGAGGCTGATCGTTGGCCGTATGGGGATGCGGAGGAACGGTGAAGTTCCATTCCGACGTCTCCCCGCTGCGGGCCGCCGCTGCAATCTCCGCGGGCACCTCATAATCGAACAAGGCGAAGCCTTCGAGACGATAGATGGCGGATGGCAGGGAGAAATCGCCGAATTGTATGTAATCGGCAATATAATTTCGGTCCGCCGGAGCATCGTTAGCCAAGGAACGGGAGCGGGGACCGATCCATGCCCCTTGCAGGTAGCATTTGGCCCGGTAGGTCCACAGCCATTCCAGGACGCGGGCGGCCGTTTGCCGGATTTGCGGATCCTCGGTGATTTCCCATGTGCATGTGAAAGCCTGGACCCAATGCCAGAACCAGGGCAGACAGCCGTACTCCTGAAATCCCCGGCTGGTCAGCCTATGGAGAATAGCCTGCAGATTCCGATGTCCGTCTTCTGCTAATTCGGAATCTCCGAGGCCGGCTCCCAGCGTAACTTTCATGTTAAACAGCTTGGCTTCATGGTGATGGAAGGCCTGCTGAGGAACGTCGTATATTTTGCTGCGGTGAAGATGGGTCAGGCTGGTCTTCAGCTCATCCTTCAAGGCATCGCTTAGATAGGCCTGAAACTTCACATAATACAGGCTTAATATGTTTCCGACAAGCTCCGCCGGCAAGGGATGCGCCGGGGCTGACTGGGGATCGTTCCCTAAATTCAGCGGCCAATGTCCGTACCGCTCGGCTTCCGGATCGCGCTGCTGCAGCCTTAATACCCGAAGCAGCATATTTTCCGCTGTATCTTTGGCCGTTTGGCGGTCTGCGGCAAGAGGGATGTCCTCCCTGCAGGCAGCCAGATGCAGATGCAGAGCGTAGAACAGGTTGTCGCGAATATCTTTATGAAACCAGAATCCGGATGGCAGAACGGGCAGTGTTAAGGCGGTTTCCGCCGCAAGACGGAGAATCTCCGTTCGTCTTGACGGTATGGTGGTCATCGTTCAGCTCCCCCTTCGTTATCGTATACTACAAGAATTGTAGGCTCCCGCCCCGAAAATGTCCAGTTTGGGAGACAGAATTCGCAAGTTCGAGGAGCGCCGCAGGGCGAACGGACGCGAAAGATGCAACATTCTGACCGCTGCTGTATAATGGTGACTGAAAAACGCCTCTTTTGGTATTACCAAATAGTACAAATTGACTGAAATGAGGATGACGGCAGGAAATTCGATACGGAAATCGAATATTTATGGTACGCCGCTTTGTCCAGTCACCAGAGTTCAGATGATTATGTAATGGTCGTAATGTCGAAATGAACAGTTAACGGGTCCCCGAGGGACAGTGTTGGTGGAAGCACTCTATACATTCATAAAACTGCGATTCGCCCGGAAGGCGGATCGGTAAGAAGAGAAGAGGAGGAGCAGCAAACATGCAATTTCATTTTTTCGTAGGAAATGACAACGGGAACAGCGAGCATGATATTATCGTCGACGGGAAACTGATTCAGCAGCCCAACGTAAACTGCACCGTAGATCGGCTGCCGTGGAGTGAGGAGCAGGCTCCGGAAAGCTTTATCAAGAATCTTCAGGATCAGCTGATCGTAACGATCGATTCCCCATCCGCCCGTCCGGGAATGTATTACATAGGCAAATTCGCTCTGGAGAGCGGCGAATTGATCGAGAATATGCAGGTAGGACTCGACCGCAAGAGCGATGTCGATCTTCCGCTGGTGAATACTCTGGGACAGATTGCTGCCGTAGCCGTACAGAGGGCTTACGAGGAAGAGAAGAAGATCGTCGAAAATCTGGAAGTGCAGGTAGACATGGCGACGGCGCTGCCGATTACGCAGCATACGGACGAAAGCTCCTCCAAGTTTGAGAAAAGGTTTACGAACGGTCCGCATCATGTCACGGTTCATCTGGGCAAGCAGCGGGTGGCGGTCAAGCTTGTCTTCGTCTATGCGAAAGCTATTCCGGAAGCGACTCCGGTAACGTTCGCGCTTCAGAAGGATACGGAAGGCAACTGGCGTGAAGGCGACATTTTCAAAGAATTTGTTGAAACCTACGGATTGGACAAGAAGTTCAACGGCTCTTATTTCAAGGATAAGAGAATTCTCCATATCGATATCGGAGACGGATCGACCGAGTACCCGATAACAGAAGGCAATAAATTTCTGCGTCAATTTATTCATGGAAGCAACCATGGAGCGGGTTATGCCATCGAAGAGGCGTTGGACGAGTTCAACCGGCTAATCCATCTTCCGGACAGTCCCCGCCAATTCTTCAGCGATGTGATCAAAAATCCGAGACACAAGTATCATGCCCGCGCGATGAAGACGCTGAAGAGACCGCTGGAAGGGCAATCCCGCCACATTATCCAGAATATCCGCAAGCAGCTTACGAAGGCGAGGAACGAAATAGATATCATCTGTGTCTATGGCGGAGGCAGCATTCTTATGCGCTCCATTCTCTATCCCATGCTGAAGGAGCTGTGTGACGAGCGGGAAATTCAGCTTCTGTATATTCCCGCACAGTATGCCGTGACCATGAATGCTCAGGGACTGGATGCATTCGTCCGCGGCAAAATCTACGATGCCTTAAAGAGTAAAGCGAAAAAAGCCGTCTAATCCCATGCGGAGGCTCTGCACTGCATGATGTATGGCGCTCCAAAGGGGTGATCATCTATGAAGAAGCTGAAGAAGCCCGGCGACAATATCAGCTTGAAGACGAAGAAGAACGAGGCGCCCGCGATTATCGACTGGATAAACAGCCAGACGAATCTGATGGATTCAATCCGTTATTTGATAGAGAACGAGATCAGAGAGAACGGGGTCCGCAATCTGCAAAATTATATTCCCGCCGAGAGGGCGTTAGGCGTTATTCCGGCGCCCTCTGCGATGGCCGTTTCCATGGGGGCTCTCCATCCCGGTGCCAGCATGGAGACAGCCGCGGCGGCGGAGACGGTGTATCCGCCTGTCGGGCAGGCGGTAGAGGAGGCGATGCCGGTCGAAGCGGAGCACGACGGGGCGCCTTCCGGAGAATCGCCCTCAGGGGAATCGTTAGGGGGCAAGCGGACTCCGGAGGAGATCGCTTCCGAACCGGCCGATGCATCGGCGGTTCCGCCTCAGGTTGATGTCGATCCGGCTGCGAGCGGAGAAAACGCGGAAGTGCCGATCGATGACGAAATCGATGAGGAGGATATTGAATCCTGGCTGTAGGCGTGTGATGATGCCAAGTAATGACCGGGATTACTTGATATTTCTGCTAGGCTGTGTATAGGCAGCTTATAGCTTCAGATCGAGATCGCTTGGGTATATACAGCGGCTGCTGTCGGAGATCGTCCGGCAGCGGCTGTTTTTTTGATTGGTAAAGATGATTTAACTGTATTTTATGTAGGTAAATTCAAGCGAAGGGTGGAAAGTCATTGAAGTAAATGGAGAAAATACATTTAGAATCAAGGTTTTTTGCTGAAATCGCCTTTTTTGTACAAACTAACTGCAGTTTTGAGGCTGTCTATTAACTGTGGACAGTTTTCTAACTTGCTTCTCAAATGCCCTCAGATCGATTTTCTTTTCGACAAGAGATTTACCTGCATTAAAAATCCGTATAAGAGGGCGATTTAGAGGCGATTTTGTAATTAATAAAATGTGTCCACATTAAATCGACAGCCTCTTTCATACAGTTAGATTTCTATATTCGGAAGAAATATGGAAACTAACTGGAAAACCTACAGTTAGTTTGCGCCAAAACAGCCGTTTCGCCCAAAGTTGCCCATTTTAACTGTAGTTTATCCAGTTAGTTTGATCATTTTCGCCCATTCGCTTGAATCTACCTGTACAAAATACAGTTAGATGTGCCGCTCCGCTTGTAACGATGCCTGCAGACGGTAAAATAGACGAATTTTCCCTTCCGGAAAAGATGTCACCGGTACCTTCAAGCGGTACCGTCAGGCGGGCCGCAAAGTGATGTTCTTGTCAAGTCATCCTCCGGATACGGAAGATACGGGCTGTTCCCCGGACAAAACCGGAGTAGGACAAAATACTTAGACTAAAGTTTAGATTTTAATGGGTTAATTAGTAATACATGGTACATTTTCCGCATATAATCTTATCTCATTTACATGGCACATACCTCTATTAAACCAAGATGAACTATAGGTTTATGGACGAGATTCCCTTAAATCCCTGCCTATGCGGGCTGTCTTATTCCATCAGTGTCCGTTTGTGTTTGTTACGTCCCTGTAATATAAGCTTAATAATCATGTAATCCAAAAGTACTATTTGTCGAAAATATTAAATAGTATAATGAAATAAATTCATTATTCGCATAATTTTTCATCATGTCATACTACGGGAGGCGACAACATGAACTCGACACCGGTTATTTCATCAACACCCCTGTTTCCTGAAAGCGCTACCAGTCCGACGGTTTCGTCTAATCGGTCTAATCGCTTTAATCGGTTTAAGTGGCTATATTTGAGCCTGTCCTTGATTGGTATAGTCATTGTTAGTGCAGTACTTGGTTTCTACGCTTATATTGCATGGGTTCTGGCCAGACCGGTTATCCCTCCGCTACAGTCAAATCCCCTGCAGGCCGTCGGCTTGCCTTATGAGGAAGTTCAATTCCCCAGTGCCAATGAATCGCGGATAGTCGATGGCTGGTTTATTCCGGGCTCCTCCGCGACCACCGTCATTTTGTCCCATGGGTACGGAACGAACCGGGAAGAGCCTTGGGTTCCAAGCTACGAATTGGCGGCCGAAATCAATCGGCACCAATATAATGTGCTGATGTTTGACTATGGGTTTGTCCACCCGGACCGGCCATTTACCGGAGGGATCGTTGAGACTCAGGAGCTTCTCGGAGCGGTTAACTATGTGAAACAAAGGGGGGCCGAGCACGTTTTTATATGGGGCTTCTCCATGGGAGCCGGTACAGCCCTTCAAGCGGCTCTTAATACCGACTTGATTGATGGAATGATATTGGACAGCACCTTTATTCTGGACCCGGAAACGATGTTTTTCAATATCAAGCAGCAGGCCAGCCTGCTTCCCCGTTTCCCATCCATTGCTTTGGTCAGCATGTTTCTTCCCGTGTTTAATGGACATAGCTTCAAGGAAGTGCCCTATCGGACGGTGAATCAGACGTCCTATCCCATACCGATCTTATTGGTTCATAGCGAACAGGACGATAAGGCCCCTTATGAAACGATAACCCGGTTTTATGAGAATCAGAAGGATGAGCCCAGGACCAAGCTCTGGCTGCTGCCGGATGCCCCTCATGAGATGATTTTCCGCACCCATCCTGAGGAATATTTGCGCAGAACGTTTCAATTTCTCGAGGAAATTATACGGCCGGACAGCCTGACGGTATGATTCCATGAGCGAATATTGCCGGAACGGAAGGTTACGGGCGATTCCGGGTGTAATATAGGCACATAATTTAACAATCGGATGACCAAGAGGGCTGACTTTAACAGGCGGCCTTTTTGGCGTTGGACAATTATATTAACAGTCTCCCTTAAGAATATTTTAAGGGATCCCTTGCAGCTAGAGTGCTATATTAAGTGAGATTTCACAGATTATTGAAACGGGTGATTCGCATGAAAAATCTCACGAGCTACGGGATATTGTTAGGCAACATTGTCCTGCTGGTCCTGGGTCAAACCTTATTCAAGCTTGGACTTCAAAAAGCAGGCGGGCTGATCTGGACCAAATTAGCGACCTCGTTCTACATCTACGGAGGATTGGCGCTTTACGGCACGGCAACGGTGTTATGGTTTGTCGTGCTGTCACGATTACCTTTAAGCGTTGCTTATCCGCTTCAGAGTATAGCCTATGTCCTCGCGCTGCTTGTGGCCGGTCCGGTTTTCGGAGAAACGATCACGATTACGCGCTGGGTGGGGATCGCCATTATTCTGGTTGGAGTCTATATCGTTTCCAGATAATGGGCATCCGAGTTTTTCGAAATTGGCCCCGATTCGATTTCCAGCTATCTCCTTAAGAATATTTTAAGAGATATCGTATAATGGGAATGCTATATTAGTGGGAGAATCCGCCTGACGCCTAGACGGATAAATGGCCGGAACTGAGGAGGGTTTAGTATGTTCGGAGGGACGATTCTTCTTGTGGATGACGAGAAAGAAATTATAGACCTCTTGGAGATATATTTGAAAAATGAAGGATATCGCCTGTTGAAGGCCAGCGACGGGGCAGAGGCTCTGGAGCTATTAAATACGAATGATGTCGATCTGATTATTCTGGATGTCATGATGCCGAACATGGACGGGATTCAAGCCTGTATGAAAATCCGGGAAGAGAAGCATATGCCTATCATAATGCTGTCTGCCAAAGGCCGGGAAATCGATAAAATTACCGGACTGAGCATAGGGGCGGACGATTATGTGACCAAGCCTTTCAGTCCTCTAGAGATACTGGCCAGGGTCAAGTCGCAGCTCCGCCGGTACAGGCAGCTCAATGTGTCGCCGTCCAAGAACGATAACGAAATGATCATCGATGATTTAGTCATCAATATTGCCACGCATAAGGTGACCGTTGACCATAATGAAGTGAGATTAACCCCCAGAGAATTTTCCATTCTGGAGGTGCTGGCCAGAAACCGGGGAATCGTATTGAGCATGGAGCAAATTTATGAGGAAGTGTGGAACGAGCCCTTTTTTGAGGCCAATAATACGCTGATGGTTCATATTCGCAAAATTCGCGAGAAAATTGAGAAGGACCCGAGCAAACCGCAGTACATCAAGACGGTTTGGGGGATAGGTTACACCATCGAATAGCGGAAGAGGGGAGGGTCCGGAGGCGATCAAGATGAGAAATAAATTTATTCGCACCGTTCGCTGGAAGTTTATATTTGTATTCATCCTCAGCGTGGCATTCTCGGCTATTACTGTTTTCTTATGCTATCAACTGGCCCTCCTGCTTATTCATAACTCCACGGTTAGGTGGGTGGTGCACAATATTGGCTCTATCCCCGTTATGGTAGTCTGCGGCGGGATTCTCTTCCTGTTCTTCTTCTTCCTCCTAAGCCAGAGAATTATCCGTTATCTGGAGGAAATTACTCAAGGATTGCAAGAGATAGCCAAGGGAAATTTGTCTTACGAGATTGTCGCCAAATCATCGGATGAATTGGGGATGGTCGCGGAAACCATCAACACTATGACCAAGCAGCTGAAGAAATCGATTGAAGAGGAAAGGTTGGCCGAGAAGACGAAGAATGAGTTGATTACGGGGGTTTCCCATGATCTACGCACGCCGCTTACCTCGATTCTCGGTTATCTGGAATTGATTGAGAATGACCGCTACAAGGATGAAGTCGAATTTCGTTATTACACCAATATTGCGTATGATAAAGCATTAAGATTGAAAAAGCTGATCGACGACTTGTTTGAATATACGTCCATTCATGATAAAGGTCCGCAGCTTGAGACCCAGGTCATAAATCTTAACGGGTTGTTAAAACAGCTCGCGGAAGAATTCAACCCGCTCCTGACCAAGGCCGGGATGACCTACCGCATGATGGCGAGCAGCGAGAAGCTGTCTGTCCAGGCGGACGGCAATCAGTTGGTGCGGGCCTTCGAGAATCTGATATCGAATGCCATTCGTTATGGCCGTGACGGGAAATATGTCGATATCCGGCTCAGTATGGACGGGGAAGAAGCCGTCGTACAAATCATTAATTACGGGAAACCGATTCCCGAGAAGGACCTCCCCCGTATATTCGACAGGTTCTACCGGGCTGAGAAGTCCAGATCCTCCCGGTCCGGAGGCTCCGGCCTGGGGTTGGCCATTACCAAAAGCATTGTAGAGATGAACGGCGGCAAAATAACGGTTGAAAGCAGCCGGGCACAAACGGTGTTCGAAACCAGATTTCCGCTTATCTCCTAACTCTCTCTTTACCCCGATGTTGTATTATCGGGTTAAGACCCCCACCTCTATAGGTGGGCTCTAAATCAGGTGGAGTAGAGTCTCCATCTGATTACT
>NZ_VEGP01000179.1 GCF_007679495.1 Paenibacillus sp. 32O-W
CGGTGATCGCGCTTCTTGGCTTCCTCCAGCAGGTGCAGATGCTCATCAAGCTGCGCCTTCTTCGGAAATGCCGTGCCGTATATGCGCTGCAGCATTTTGTTCTTCGAATCGCCCCGCCAGTATGCCCCCGCCACGCTCAGCAGCTTGAACGCCTTGATTCTACCTGTCGAAGGCAGATGCGGACCCCGGCACAGGTCGAAAAATTCTCCCTGATCATAGATCGTAATGACCGAATCCTCCGGCAAATCCCGGATCAGCTCCAGCTTCAGCGGATCCTCCAGCTCTTCGTAAATCCGCAGCGCTTCCTCACGGCTCACTACCCGCCGCTCTATCGGCAGATTTTCCTTTACGATCTTCTCCATTTCCGCTTCAATCTTCGCCAGATCGTCCGACGATAACGGATTCTCCAGATCGATATC
>NZ_VEGP01000180.1 GCF_007679495.1 Paenibacillus sp. 32O-W
GGGTCGCGGGTTAGAACCTAGATACGATCAGGGTGGTATCCCAACGTCGCCTCCACACATGCTGGCGCACATGCTTCAAAGGCTCCCACCTATCCTGTACAGATCGTACCCAAGTCCAATATCAAGCTACAGTAAAGCTCCATGGGGTCTTTCCGTCTTGTCGCGGGTAACCTGCATCTTCACAGGTATTAAAATTTCACCGGATCTCTCGTTGAGACAGCGCCCAAGTCGTTACGCCATTCGTGCGGGTCAGAACTTACCTGACAAGGAATTTCGCTACCTTAGGACCGTTATAGTTACGGCCGCCGTTTACTGGGGCTTCGGTTCATAGCTTCGGGTTACCCCTAACCACTCCCCTTAACCTTCCAGCACCGGGCAGGCGTCAGCCCGTATACTTCGCCTTTCGGCTTCGCACAGA
>NZ_VEGP01000181.1 GCF_007679495.1 Paenibacillus sp. 32O-W
GGCTCCGTACCGGGCACCGTCTTGATTCCGCTTTTTTCCGCGAGGTCGGTTAAGAAGCCGGTAGCCAGTATGACGTGCTTGGCCGGATAGGAACCGTTTTCGGAATGAATGATGAAGCCTTCCTCCGATTTGGCAATTTCGACGGCTTTGTCGCGAACATATTCGGCTCCGAATGCTGCGGCTTGCTTGTTACCCACTTCAACTAGATCGGGTCCCTTAATGTCTTCCACACCGTAATGATTCTTGACCCAGGCCCGCCGCGTGACCCCTTGATCATTATCGATCACCAGTGTTTTCTTGCCGGATTTGGCAGCGAATATGGCAGCGCTTGCTCCCGCAGGTCCGGATCCAATAACGGCAATATCGTACATATTCATTGGCTCCTTTCTATTTATGAACTGAGTATGG
>NZ_VEGP01000182.1 GCF_007679495.1 Paenibacillus sp. 32O-W
CCACGTGAGCCGAAGGGATTCCAGCGACCAAGCGGAGGAACGGAAGAAATGGATCAGCGTCTCGTAGCCACGCGGATGCAAGGAGAGATCCCGGATCAGGGTCGTCATCCCCAGATGATCGGTGCGCAGCATCAAACCGACAATGATGACAACGAACCACTCGAAAGTGGCGGTTCGGGAAAAGCAAGCTCGGAATGCAGACAGGACTTCATTCAGAAATTTCAGCATCGTATGGTCAATCGCGACGAAATCGGGTAAACTAATAGAGTAACCCTTTCTGCGATCTGATCTCCTTTCTGGCTTAGGAACCTTAAGGATATCATTCGCCAGATTGGGTTACTTTTCCTGTATGCACCTTTAACCTTTATTCCCATGAATTTTTCGACAAGAACTTTTCACTGTCCAGT
>NZ_VEGP01000183.1 GCF_007679495.1 Paenibacillus sp. 32O-W
AAACCGTTACTTTACCGTTCACGCTACAGGTCTGCCCTTTTCAGGCGTAAAGTACCGCGATTCGCAAGACTCAAGTTACATTATTTTTCGCTGTCTTAAATTATCTGAGCATCATTGAATGCCGATAATGGTTTGAGCAATCATCTCGACAGCCGATCGATCTCTAACCAATTTTGGTGAAGAGCTTTATAAGCGCCGACTTGTTTCTTATATAAATTACGAAGAGAGCCGGTTTGGAAATATTTATGCTCTTGCCAAAAGCGGAAAAGCGTGATATTATAAGAAGGTCGCGCTTGAGAGATGCGATAATTGCCGAGAGGCTGTTAGAATCAGCATTGCCCTTTGAAAACTGAACAACGAGTGAATGAATGAAGCCAGTGCGTATACGGTTTTCGGACCGTATCCA
>NZ_VEGP01000184.1 GCF_007679495.1 Paenibacillus sp. 32O-W
GATGGCTTTTGATCCAATCGGCCATTTGGATCAAATCATCGGTCATTGTACTGAAAGTCCGAATCTCTTTGCCCTTCGGTGTGATAGCGCAGGCTGTAACGGTTTTTTTGTGTACGTCAAGCCCGCAGCAGTGTGGATAAACTACTTGCATAAACGTACATCCCTTCTACGGCTGTAAAATTCGAGGCTGGTGCAACAACCATATTCGGGTTAATCTACCTTGCGTGCTTGCCAAACGGCAGCGACAATCTGTGGTGCACCTGGTCGTTGTGATCAGTCTACCTGACGGGTTCGAAACACCATAGTTGTACGACCTACCTTCGCCAGCCGTAAAATAATTATAGCGTACAACCCTATTTTCATCATCTGATGGTGCCGCGGTCAGCAGCATGGGGGTCTA
>NZ_VEGP01000185.1 GCF_007679495.1 Paenibacillus sp. 32O-W
TGGAGCGGTGCTTGTGAATAAACGAAAAGATCAGTTCCGGTCTTTTGCGAAGATGTGCATCGCTTTTTTTAGAATCTCATTCTCCATCTCAAGTTGGCGAATTCGTTTCTGCATGTCGAGGAAGGTCTTTTCCTCCATTTTCAGATTGCCGCTGCCGCGAAAAGCGTTGACCGGATCCTGTTTGAATTCGCTGATCCAACGGTACAAGGTATTGTCGGATACACCCAGTTCCCGAGCGACTTGCGCCACCGGTTTTCCCTGTTCCTGGATCATCCTCACGGTTTGGATTTTGAAGTCTTTGTCATACTTTTGACTCATCTTCGGACACCTCGATTTTGCTGAATTTATTGTCGCATTCTCGATTCTCGGTGTCCACTATTCAGTCTAGCATCA
>NZ_VEGP01000186.1 GCF_007679495.1 Paenibacillus sp. 32O-W
GTTTAATATTGGCTCCTTCCAACACCTTTTGAATGCGGCTCACTTCACGGGAGCGTTCATCGATTAGACTTCGGCGATAGCGAACCAATTCACGTAATTCGCGCTGTTCCCGTTTGGGAATAAAGCTGCCTTGCAATAGACCATGTCGTAAAAGATCGGCGATCCATTCAGCATCTTTTACATCCGTTTTTCGTCCCGGCACTGCTTTGATGTGCTGAGCGTTGACAACCATGATGTGAAGTTCTTCCAGTTCCAAAAGGTTGAAAATCGGTTTCCAGTAGACACCCGTACTTTCCATTGCGACGTGGGTGCAGTGATGGCTTTTGATCCAATCGGCCATTTGGATCAAATCATCGGTCATTGTACTGAAAGTCCGAATCTCTTTGCCCTTC
>NZ_VEGP01000187.1 GCF_007679495.1 Paenibacillus sp. 32O-W
CGACTGCTTCTTACCGTCCCGGGCTTAGGAGTGACTACCGCGGCTGAGCTTTATGCTGAAATCGGCGATGTATCTCAGTACTCGAACGCAAACCAGTTAATTAAGAAAGCTGGCACAAACCCCATTGTTAAGCAAACAGGTGGCGGCAAAGGCTCCTACCGCAAGATTTCCAAACAGGGAAACGATCACCTTCGTTATGCGGTATATCTAGCAGGTAAGAGTCTCTGCATGCATAATAAGGACCTTAAGCCTTTCTATGATCGTCTGAAGGAAAAAGGAAAACATGAACGAGCCATCTTTGTTGCAATGGGTAATAAGATGCTCAAAGTCGCTTTCGCCATGCTGCGAGACCGTTTACCGTTTCAATCGCAGTGC
>NZ_VEGP01000188.1 GCF_007679495.1 Paenibacillus sp. 32O-W
TCAAAATTCAAGACTGATTGGTTTGAATTTTTGCCAAAAAACTCTTTATAAAAGTGCATTTTACTTCGATTTAAACATCGCTTTTCATTTAAAAATCATTGAAAAGGGAACGTGTATTCGGTATAATAAACGCAAACAAATGTTCGTTTTGGAGTGATTATTATGTCCTCATTTGCTTCGGAGGTTATGGAGTTAGAGCGGCGTACTGGCTTCCATTCGAGTTTATATCGAAAATGGACTGGAAGTTTCGGTTCGAAGCGGGATGAAGAGTCGGACAAGAGTTTTGGCTTGGGGTCATTTTTGCCTAGAAACGCGGATAAAGATTGCCGTTCGGATGTGTACCGAAAGTCAGAAACGGATGCG